>NZ_JBEBKL010000044.1:0-19638 GCF_040079335.1 Sphingorhabdus sp. | reverse complement strand
CCTTCGGATGGTCCCCCTCCCCATCGCAAGTCGATGGGGAGGATTTTCTCTATTTGATCACCAGCCCGCCCAGCCCCAGTTTGACCGCAAGGCCAATCACCAGCACCGCTAGCGCCCCGCGCACCAGCCATTCCACCACCGCCTTGCGCGCCGACCTTTTGGCATCGCGCCAGGCGGAGAGCAGCTCGCGCAGATCCGCCATATCCTTGGCCGCACTTTCGTCAGCGAGGCCCAGATGGGCAAGCGCACGTTGGGCACCAGTTTGGGAGGCCTGCTCGAGCAACTCGGCAAGCTTATCATTGGTGATTTGCATTTTGGGTTCCTGTTGGCGTGTGTCAGCGCCTAATCAATCCTGTTTCTGTCCGTCGTCATATTCGGGGTAGAAAACTGACTTGTTGCCGTAGCGAGCACTGAGAGCTGACTGGCGAATTTCGCCGTGCATGTCATTTTCCTCGCCATCCTCATCAACTTGCATCTCTGGATATAGATACTCGACCGAAAACTTCCCGTCCTTGATGTCGAACAACATGACCGACCATTTTTTGCCGGCCGGTGCGGCTTCCCAGAGATTATTGATCGCGATGTACATTGCGTATGGAAATTCTCGACTAACCAACAATTTTCCCTGATTTTCATAAATCTCCCCGTCGCTCCAATTTTCGCCTGCTTCTATGAAGACAAAAACATCTTCGGGAACTTTGCCCAATTTTTCCGTGACATGCTGAGCGATTTCATTGAGCAACACACTATTTTCGTTCGTTGCCAGATCAAAGTCTGGCAACGACTTTGTCGATGGCCTGAAGTCGACCAAATCCTCTTCGGTCAGTTCGTGCCAGTCGCCTTCGTCCGGTTCCGGATAGATAACCGGTTTGTCGCCATAGCGTTCAGCGAGCGCACGCCCCCGAATTTCGGGACTGCCGTCGGCAGGATCGAGTTGATCCGGGTAGATATACTCGACGGTAAACTTCCCGTCTTTGATGTCGTAGAGCATCGTATCCCATTTTCTGTCGGCGTCTGACACATCCCAAAGGCGCATGACCGCCTCGACCATTGGACGATCTGGCTCATGGTAAATCACTTCATTTTCGAGATTATCGAAAATCGCTCCTTCCATCCACTGGTCGCCAGCGCGGAGAAATACGAAAACGTCATTTGGTGCTTTCCCCAAGACGTTGGCGGTGTGTTGCCCAATTGCGTTCAGCATTTCGCCGATTTGGTGCGATGGCATTTCATTGCCCCCTTTTCTTGTTTTCAAAAGGTTTGAAAAATCGTTCGCCATTTACGTAATATGTCACGTTAATCTTGCTTGGACGCTTTGACCCACCTTCATAAAGCGCCCTGACGTCGACTTTAACCTTTTTTCCTGCTTTCAGGTTCGATTTCCAATTTCTCTCAAGTTCGCGGTAACCTCTTACGTTAAACCGTGCATTTTGCGCAAAATGGTTATAGCTGATTTCCGGTCCACCGAATTCTCGTGCAATGAAATGCCCGCCGTGATCGTTGGCCAAACGGTCGGGCTTGCCGGCATTGCGCTGCTGTGTGCGGGATCGCGGCTGATCGGGTTGCAAGCGAAGCTGTCCGGAGGCGCGGATAGTTCGATCCTGCGCGTCGGCTTCGAAATTATATCCGCCTTTCGAAATCTTGCGCGTCGCCGCACGCGGTTTCGGCAGTCGGGTGGCCGTCCGTGATATCGTTGGCTTGACGATCTCCCGTTTCGGTTGCTGCACTTTTGGAACAGGCTTTGCGGGCGTTGGCTCATCCCACGATCCGCTGGCTCCGCCACCATCAATACTGCCCCCTCCGGCTTTGGGTTTTGGTTTGTCCCAAGACCCCGAAGCTCCACCTCCGCCAAAACTGCCTCCGCCAGTCTGTATTTTGGGTTTTCCCCAAGGACCGCTGGCACCTCTGCCTCCAAAGCTACTGCGTCCTGTCTTTTTCGGTGGAGGTCCATCCCAACTTCCAGAAGCACCACCGCCCCCAAAATGGCGTCCCTGCCCTTCATGCGTGAATTTGCCATCATCAGGATCGTGCCAGGGATTATATTTCAGCTCCAATATTCCTGTTTCGCTCATTTCTTGGACTACAGAACGAGGGTCAGCCTTCAGCGGCTCCAAACCAATGGCGACCCGCTTCTCCTCCACCGTCAGGAAATCCGCCCCGGCAACCTGCGCCCATAACCGCTCGCGATCCTCACTCAGCGCCGCCACCTGATCGACATCGACCTTCAGCGAAAGGTCCGCAAACCAGGGACGCAGACCTTCCGCCAGCGCGTCCAGTATCTTCCCCGCCAGCGGCAGGATTGCCTGTCGCCACAGCGCCTTGTTCGCCTCACGGTAATTGGCGTAGGTCGCATCGCCCGGCAGGCCGAGCAGCATCGGCGGCACCCCGAACGCCAGCGCAATCTCCCGCGCTGCGGCGGCCTTCAATCCTGCAAAATCCATATCGGCAGGGGTCAGCGACAGTGTCTGCCATTTGAGCCCGCCTTCAAGCAGCATCGGCCGCCCGGCGTTATCCTGCCCCGAAAAACTGCGCTTCAATTCCTCCTGCAACCGGTCAAATTGCTCACCCGAAAGCGCCTCTGCCGCCTCATGCACCAGCGCGCCCGAAGGCCGCGCCGCATTGTCGAGCAACGCCTTGTTCCAGCGGGTCGAGGCATTGTGGATCGCGATCGCCCCCGACGCCGCGCCCAAACAGCCCAGACCATAATGGTCGTCGAGCGGGTGGTGGCTGCGGATATGGATCAGCTCGTTCGCGCCCAGCCGCGTCACCGCCTCCCCCGCCTTGTAGCGAAATGCCGCGGGCCATCCGCGCGCATCGGCCTCAACCGAAACCCGCTCGGGTCGCAGCGCATAAAGCTCACACACCGCTCCATCAGGCGAACTGAGCAATTGCACATAGCCATTGCCATGGAGCAGCAATTGCGCCGCCAGTGTCTCGAGCAGCGATTGCCCGCCACTGGTCGTGGTAACCAGCGCCAGCGCGGTATCGTCGCTGGCAGAGAGCGGCGCAGATGCCACCCCCTCCGCCACCAACCGCACCGCGCGCTGCGCGACGACATTGTTGAGATAGCCCTCGCGCAACTGCGCCTCATAGGATTTGGGCCATTCGCCGATCACCCCGCCCGCAAAGGCGCGTGTAAGCGAGACATGCTTCTTGGCCGGACGCAGCATCCCGCGCCCGGCCGATTTCCAGCCGAAGAGTTTCATTTGGTTTTCCTGTTCTTTCCCTCGCCCCTTCAGGGGAGAGGATACGAAGCCTTAGCCGAAAGGCTTAGGCGAAGTTGGAGAGGGGTTGAGCGCTATCGTTAGCGCACAGCCCCTCGCCCGCTGCGACTAGTTCGCTCCGCTCACAAGTCTCGCTGCCCTCTCCCCTAAAGGAGGAGAGGGATCAAAGCACCCGCACCCGCGGTTCATTCGCTCGCTTGCCAAGCATCAATTCGCTCATCGCCCAAACCAGCGCATCGGCGCGGTCCGGCGACCTTCCCGGCCCTTCATAACCGCCGCCAGAAATCAGGCCGCATAATTCATCCTCAAGCTCGGGGAAGGCCCCAATATGGAAGGCCTTACCCGCTTCATAAAGTGCGGCGACCGGCTCCGCCCGTGCCACCTTTCCGCGCGAGGCGGAGACCTTCTTCACCGGCATCGAAACATCGGCGGCCTGCAAGGTGGAGACCACCATGTCGCCGCCATTATTCGCCTCTGCCACTACCCGGTCCGCGCCCCAGACAAGAGCAGCGGTGGAGACTGCGCGGGCCCAGCCTTCGGGGCTGCGGCCCTTCACGCTATGGTCGGCGAGAACATAGGCCTTGCCGTCGGCGCCCTTGCCCACCGCGATAATCCCGCAGGCATCACCGCCCGCGCTTGCCGGTGGGTCGACGCCGATGACGATACGGCGCATCTCGGACCCGCCCTTCACACGACACTTTTCAATCAAATCTCGCGTCCACAGCGCGTCCTCGGCATCTTCCAGAAACTCGCCGAGCAATTCCTGCCGTCCTAGCCGCGCCTTGCCATAAACCTCTTGCATCGCCTCACGGAAGCTGTCGGGCAGATGCGCACGGTTGGCCTCCATCGCGCCGCGGGTGATCGCGACGCCGGCTTCCTTCAGCAGCCGCCGCACCAGCGGCACCGCGCGCGGGGTGGTGGTGGCAACAATGCGCGGATCTTCGCCCAGCCGCATCGTCATCATCAGATTGTCCCAGGCATCAGTGCCCTTTTCCCATTTGGCGACCTCATCCGCCCAGGCGAGATGATGTTCGGGGCCGCGCAGCGCCTCGGGCTCCGACGCGGCGAAGACATTGGCGATCGCTCCGGTCGGCCAGACCAGCCTTTTGAGCGATGGCTCCCATATCGGACGCTGCTCGTCTGGTGCGATGGAAAGCAAACCGCTTTCGCCCTCGATCATGATCGAGCGCGCCTCGTGCAAAGTCGCCGCGACCAGCGCGATGCGAAGCGAGCCATCGGCCTCTGCCGCGGCGCGTACATATTCGGCGGCCATGCGCGTCTTGCCAAAGCCACGCCCGGCCATCACGAACCAGGTGCGCCAGTCGCCTTCGGGCGGGCGCTGGTCGGTACGTTGCCAGAATTCCCATTTATATTCGAGTTGCCACATCTCCTCCGGCTTCTGGCCTTTCAGCCATTGGATGTAATCCGCGCCTTTCAGCTGCGCGACCCGCTCCGCCTCACTCTGCGGCGCTGTTGTCATCACCCATCCTCTTGCGCATCACGGCAAAGCGCGCCTCAAGCCGTGCCTGCACCTCATTCGGATCGCGCGAACGCGACGGGGCAGGCTTGGTGGAGCCGCGAACCGTTGCCTTGTGCGCCGCGAGCAGCGCCATGCCGATCCGGGTCTTCATCTGCTTCTGCTTGAAGGTGCTGTCCTTCATATTGCTTGCCGGGGCCGACAAGGCTTCGGAAAGCAAATTCGCCTCCAGCCGGGCATAGCCCTCGCTGAGCGCCGCCAACCATTTCGCGCAAAATTGTTCGGATTTCTTGCGCAGATCATAAACGGGCCGGGTTGTCACACCTGCGACCTTGGCGGACGCAGATACATTGGCGGTTTGCGCAAGGTGCGCGAGAAACGCCTTTTGCGCGGCAGGGCCAAAGCCTTTGCCTGTCGCTTTCTTTCCAAACACCATCGCCAAATCCTTTCGCGCATAGAAAAGGGCCGGAAGCAGTTTTCACCGCCCCGGCCCGAATCGCATTTTCCCAATATCACAATATGTGCCATAACGGCGTTACGATGTCAACATTTTTTTACCTATTTGGTTTTTTGCTGGCTCTGCATTTATCAATATATCTACACATGCTGACGGAAACGGCCGACATTGCTCAGCGCTGCTGATTGCAGAATTTGGCCGAACCTCAGTGGACCTGGCCCGCCAGGGCGCTGATGGATTTTTTAGGTTACGCTGTCAGGCTTAGTGGTTTTACCAACCTGCCTCTCCCCGGCCGTTTAACCCGGAGCGGTCAAGGCTGGTGCTCTGGACCTGGCGGGTCAATTGCCTCTCGTTCGCGCGACCTTGCACGCAACAGAAGAATCAGACTCGCCACGGTCAGCAGGGCAACCGTAAACACACTCGCTTCCGGCCCTTCCCCGGCACCATTGAGCCAGGCCGGCCCGACAGGCACCAATTTCATCACCAGTGCGGGTAGACCGCTCTCCAAACCCGTAATCGGCACATCAAAAGCGGTGCCCCCAAACCAGTTCCAGCCGGTGTGCATGCCCATCACGCCCCAGATCGAATTCGAACGACGCACCCAGGCGCATGCGAAAATCGAGTAGATGAAGGTCATGGCCAACATCAGCAGCGATGCTCTGGGTGAGAAGTGCAGAAAGGTGAAAGCGGCGGACGATAATATGAACGCGGCAGTTATGTTCCAACGCCGCATGACGGTTGAGAACAACCAGCCGCGAAAAACGAACTCCTCAATGCTCGCCTGCACGGTAAAGCCGGCGAGCAACAGGGCGATCCAGCCGAGCGCAGCAGGGCTGGCGAAGGCTGGGGCGAGATCAGCGACACGGTATCCGCCAGAAACAGTTATCGCAGCCACGACCGCGCCCATCATGGCAATGCCTATGGCCAGTCCGGACAGGAACTTTTTGAGCCGTTGTTCGCCGCGAAGTCCAACGCTTGCGAGGCTCCTCTTTTCGACCCAGCGCACCCAGCCAAATACCGCAAGTCCAATGGCGATGAACGAAGCCAGGAGCAGACAAAAGCCCAAAGGCCCGCGCGGCGAACCCTGCGCGTCAATCAAGCCGAGATGTTCGAGCCCGAGATCGCCCGGCGTCATGCTGATGGCAAACAGGAAAATGCAGATGAAGGGGGCGGCGATACTCGGCGGTATCCAGCCCTTTGGCGTCTCGTCGGAAAAGATGATCTGTGTCATGGCGCACCGACTAACGGCCCGCTGAAGAATGCTATAGAATGATCGTGCGGAACAAGTCCGAGCGAAGCCACTCCTTCGGCGTGAGACCAACGGCCTTGCGGAATGTGCGACCAAAATGGCTCTGATCCGCAAAACCAGCGCCATGGGCAGCATCGGCCAGCGTCGCGCCTTCGCGCAAAAGCTGCTTGGCAAGATCGATCCGACGGTGCTGCAGATAACGATAAGGGCTGGTGCCAAGCAATGCCCGGAAGTCACGCGAAAGCTGCCAACGGTCACAGCCAGTCACTTGCTCAAGCTGCTCCAGTCGCGCGCCGGAAACGACGGCGGTTTCGAGAAATTCTCGCGCCTGCATCACGGCCGTTCGGTTGGCGATCCTCACGGTTGCAACCTTGCCAGCCTCTTGGTTTATGGTTTGCGCCAGATCGTAGAGCGCGTCTTCATAAGCTCCGGGATCCTCGACGCCCTCGCAGTCGATGATCATGTTAAAGGCGGCCGCGATCAAGGCGGGATTCGTCGAGACGCCATTGACGACAAACGGCAGCTCCGCGCCTCCAAGCACTGCCTGGACATGCGTTGGCGGAACATAGGCCGCTCGATAGACGAATCCAGCCTGATCGCAGCAATGTCCATCGTGTGTTTCATCGGGGTGGAGAATAAGCACCTGCCCTGGCAGCGAATGTCGCATTGCTCCGCGATAGTTGAACGCTTGAACCCCGGCCATGGTCAAAGCGACAGTGTAAGTATCGTGCCGATGCGGCGAAAACGCTGCCCCGACCAGCCGGTTTGCGACTCGTTCAATCGGTTCAAACGAGCCGGTCGAATATAATGGGTTCGAGGAAAGCGCCGTAGAATTCATCAATGGTATCTGGGCGCTATGTCTAAGAAGGCAACCCCGGCAAATTGGAAAATGGGTGCCAGATCTCTTGAGTGATTTTCAACCCATGCTGGCTTTCCCCCGCAAACTCGGTCTCGCTTGAGCTTTGGAGGTCCATCGGCGCAGCCTCTTCCAGCTTTGGAAACCGCAACAAACCCCTTGCATCCCGCTCCCCCCTATGGCTCATTCGCACCATCCAGCGCGGCGGCCGCAAAACTGACACCGCCCGAACGGGAGGGATCATCCATGCGGTTCAAATTGTTCGCCTTGTCATTGCTCGCCACATCGTCGCTTGCCACAGCCGAACCCACGCCCAAGGAACAATTGCTCCAACCTCCGCCCACCGCGCAACATTACACCATCAGCTCTACCGCCGGAAAGCATGGCGATATCTGGGGCTGGAAGACTGACGATGGCAAACTCGCTCATCGCATGTCGATGTCGCTGCGCGGCTGGATTACCGAAACCGACCAGCTAACCACGCTTGGTGCCGACGGACGGCCCACCACCATTGCCGTTCGCGGCTATACCGATAGTGGCGACGCAACCGAGGATTTCAGCGTCGATGCGAACGGCATTGCGCACTGGAAGACGACAGTAGACGAGGGCAGCGCACCTTTGGGCAACAAACGCTATAGCGCCTATGGCGGCCCCTGGCTGGCAAGTGCGATCGATATCGACGCGCTGGTGGCGGCTGGCGACAAAGGCGTCGACCTGCTGCCCGGCGGGCGTGCCAGCATCTCCATCGGGGCGGCGACCGAAATTGATGGGCCTTCGGGCAAGGAAGCGGTGAAGCTGGCCTATATCACCGGCGCTGGTTTTTCGCCCTCGGCAGTGTGGCTTGACAAGGACAATCGCTATTTCGGCAATGCGGGCGTGATCTCGCTGCTGCCCGCGGGCTATGAAGCGGTGGGGCCAAAGCTGAAAGAAGTGCAGGACGCGACCGAAGCGGTGATGGTGCGCGATACCGCGAAGAAGTTCCTCAGCCCTGCCAACCGCACGCCGACGCTGGTCGATAATGTCCTGTTGTTCGATTCGATTGCTGGGCGCTATCTGCCGGGTCGGGCGGTGCTGATCGCCGATGGCAAAGTCCGGAAGGTTGGCGCGGCAGGATCGATCAAGCTGCCCAAAGGCGCGGTCAAGATCGACGGACGCGGCAAAACGTTACTGCCCGGGCTGTGGGATTCGCACCTGCATATCGGCGGCAGCGACTGGAACCTCTTACAAAATGTCGCGACCGGGATCACCAATTATCGCAGCCCGGGATCGATAATCGATGAATCGCTAAGCATCATCAAACGCCGCGCTGCGGGCGAATTGATCGCGCCCGATGGCAAGGTCGCGGTTATCATCGACCGCAAGGATCCGCTGGCGGCGCAAGGCGCGCTGACCGTCAGTTCGGATGAAGAAGCGGTCGAGGCGGTGCGCAAGATCAAAGAGGCCGGGCTGTCGGGGGCGAAATTCTATACCTCGATGACGCCCGCCTGGATTGCGCCTGCAGCAGCCGAGGCGCACAAGCTCGGGCTGCATGTCAGCGGCCATATTCCGGCAGGGATGCGCCCAATAGAGGCAGTGCGTGCGGGCTATGACGAGATTACCCATATCAACTTCATCATGATGCAGGCGATGCCACAGCATGTGGTCGACAAGGCAAACACCGCCGCGCGGCTGGAGGGGCCGGCCAAATATGGCAAGGATGTCGATCTTGATTCCGCCGAAATGCGCGCCTTTTATGCCGAGCTTTCCGAGCGCAAGACCATAATCGACCCGACGCTGGTCGTCTGGGAGGGGAGTTTGACGTCGGATGGCAGCGAGGTTCTGGCCGCCTATGCACCCTTTGCCGCGATTTCGCCGCCAGCGGTTTCGCGCAGCTGGAAGATTGGCGGCTATCCGCTGTTCGACGGCCTGACGCGCGATGATTTCAAGGCAAGCTATGCCAAGATGGTCGGCGTGGTCGGGCGGCTGTACAAGTCCGGCGTCCGCATCGTTGCCGGAACCGACGGCTACGGGCTCGAACTGGTCCGCGAGCTGGAGCTGTATCAGCAGGCGGGGTTGACCAATGCAGAAGCCATCCAGACCGCAACCATCGTGCCAGCCCGGATGACGGGGATGGATGATCGGTTCGGCTCGATCGAGGCAGGGAAGATGGCGAGCCTGATCCTCGTCGAGGGCGATGCGTCGAAAGACATGGCGGCGCTGCGCCGGATTTCAACGGTGTTCCTCGATGGCTACCGCCTCAATGCAGACGAACTGCGCAAGGCCAGCGGATTCAGTGGAATGCCTGAATAGTAACGGTCATCCCAGTCCAAGCATCTTGCGCTCACGCGGGATCCAGGTAGCAAAGCCGGCGCGCGCATGAATTGCGGCGAGATAGGCTGTGAGTTTCGGATATGTCGCGGGGTCGGGCACGATCCCGCAATGCGCGGTGTTCACAAACGGGCTGGCGACCGCAATGTCGGCGAGGGTCAGCCGGTCGCCGACGAGATAGCCTGACGCGGGAATGATGCCTTCGAGATAATCATAGATCGGCACCATATCGGCCTCACCCTGTTTGGCGGCTTCCTCATCCCCCGGCTTGCCCATGAATTTGGGCGATACAACGCGGTTGAAGAATATCTTGCCGCCGGCAGTTGTGACAATCGTATCGGCAAATTCATCGAACCAGACCGTCCGCGCGCGATCGGCAGGGTCTGCCGGAATCATCGCGGGTTCGGGCTGCTTGGCCTCCAGATAGGTGATAATGGCGGTCGAATCCGAAATCGTGAAATCGCCGTCGCGAAAGCCGGGCATCTTGCGGAACGGGCTGCAGGCGGCAAAATCCGGATTGGGATCGCCCACGCCCACCGGCACGAGTTCAAGCTCGATTCCCTTTTCGGCAGCATAGGCCAAAACCTTGCGGACAAAGGGAGAGAGTGGTGCGCCATAGAGAATCATAGTCATTATCCTTCGCTGGAATTTCCTGCTGCGCAGTTTGCCATATCAGTTGCGCTTTGCAACTAGTATATCGTGCGCGCTTGCCAATCGTGGCGAAGCGGGTAAGCCCTTGATCCTGAACCGCCATGGGGGATGCAATGGAAGGCCTGTTACTGCTGATTGCGCTGGTCCTTGCGGTTTGGCTGCTCAACCTCAACGGGCGCATCAAATTCCTCGAAGAGCGGATCGGGACATTGATCGACCGGATGAATGCCGGATCGGTGACGCCAGTTGCAGCCCAACGGGACGTTACGGAGCAAGTGGACGCGCCAACTGCTCCACCCCCGGCGATGGCGTATGCCAGCCGCAGGCCAGCGACCGTGAAGGGCGAAGTGCCCGATGCAAAACAACGCGCCACCATCGAAGCCCCACCTCCCCTCGTGGCACCCGAAGCGGAAGCAGAGCCAAAGAGAAGCTGGAGCTTCGAGGAACTGGTCGGCGGCAAACTACCCATCTGGGTGGGCGGGATATCGCTGGTTTTCGCAGGCTTCTTCCTTGTGCGCTATACAATCGACGCCGGGCTTCTCGGCCCCGGCACGCGGTCTGTACTGGCGACGCTGTTTGCCGCATTGCTGATCGCGGGAAGCCAATGGGGCGGGCGCTTGCCCAAAATCGGCGAGTCCTTTACCGCCGACCCGCGCATCGCGCAATCGCTTGCGGGCGCTGGCATCGCGATCCTTTACGGCACGCTCTACATGGCTGCAGAGGTCTATGGCCTGATTGGCGTTCCCGCAGCCTTCGCCTTGCTGATTGCGACCACAATACTCGCCTTCGCGCTCGCGCTCCACCACGGCCCGCCAACCGCATTGATGGGCCTGATCGGCGGTTTCGCAGCACCTTGGGTAGCAGGACTGGGACCAGACAATGTGCCGGTTCTATTGCTCTATCTGGGTGTGTTCTTGGCCGGTCTGTTCGGCCTCGCCTTGTGGCGGCGCTGGTTGTGGTTGCTGCTGCTCGCAAGCGGTGGCGGCGCGCTTTGGACCATCGGGCTGATTGTCGCCGCCGAAAGCGCGCTACCGCTGGTGGGGCTGTTCGTGCTTGCGGCTGGTGGCGCGGCGGTGTTGGTGGGTGACCGCTTTGTCGAAAGCGACCCGCGATTGGAGGCTATGGCCCGCTACGCACCGATGGCGCTGGCGCTGGTGCAACTCGCCATGCTGTTGCCGCGACTGCAATTCAGCTGGATCGGCTGGGGCTTTTACGGCGTGCTGTCGGCGATGGCGATCGCGCTTGCCTGCCGCGATGAGCGGCATTTGCCCAGCCTGTTCGGCGCGCTGCTCCTCTGCCTGATGCCGTTGGCGGCAGGGTGGGACAGTCAGGCCTCACGCGTCATGATGATCGCCGCCTCGATTGGCGTCGGTCTGCTCTTTGCAATCCCGGCCCATTTGCGATCGCGTGGTCAACAGGACAGCCGCCCGCATTGGGCAATGCTTGCGCTGATGGCGCAGGCGGTGCCGTTCGCGGCGGCCTTTGCCGTTGCAAAGTCGGACTATCCCGATCTTGTATGGGGCGCGATTTCGGCGCTGCTAGTCGCACCTGCAGCCTTCATCGCATGGCAGTGGCGGCAAGCATCGTCGCGTATCGATCAGATCGTCCAGATCGCCAGCGCGGCTCTTGCGGCGGCGATGGGCTGGTTGGCGCTGACCCATATCCTGCCGAATGATTATATCGCCAGCGCGACCTTCGCCATCGCCGCGGCGCTCGCGGCCTGGGCCGTCCGCACCAGCGGCAGCGCGATGCAGAAACTGGCGGCTATTCCGCTGGGCTTTGGCGTGCTTGCCTTGATCGCCGGGTCATGGCGTTTCCTCGACGCGCTGGGCGGGGCATTGGGTGGAGAGATTCTGACCGTCTCCGGTCTCCCCGACATTGCCGAGACGGCCAAACTGACGCTGTTGCCTTCGCTGCTGGTTCTGGCAATCGCCAGCCTTCCTCTATTCGCCCTCGGTCGCTGGGCAAGACGTGCGGCATGGTTTGCGGGTGGCACCGGCCTGCTCGCTTTCGTCTGGCTGATCGCCAAACAGGTCGCGCATATCGATAGCCCATCGCAATTCATTACCCTTGGCCTCGCCGAGCGGGTGGTGATGACGCAGTTGCTGTTCCTCGCCGGATGGCTGGCGATGCGCCGCGCCAATGACTGGTCGAGCGTTTGGGCCAAGGCAGGCCTAGCCGCGACCACGCTGGCGCTGTGCCGGCTGTGCTGGTTCGACCTTGGCGTGTTCAATCCGCTTTACCAGCCCCAAGCGCTGGGCCCGGCACCTGTCGCCAATTTGGGTACCGTGCATCTAGGCCTTGCTGCCTTCTGGTTGTGGCAGCTGGCGCGGAGTTCGGTCGTGGAGAAGGCGCATCCGCAACTCCCACGGCTCGCTGAAATCGGCAGCCTGCTGGCGATGGCCCTCACTGCGCTCATCACCGTCCGCCAGTTGGTGCAGGGCAATCTGATCTCAGGCGCGACCATCGATGTCGGGGAGAATTATCTCTATTCGGCAGCGCTGCTCGCACTTTCGATTGGCTGGCTCGCCATCGGCATCAAGACCGGCCTCGCCATCCTCCGCCTCGCCGGGCTGGCGCTGCTGACGGTCGTCACGCTCAAAGTCTTCCTGATCGACGCTGCGGCACTCGAAGGTGTGCTCCGCATCCTCTCCTTCATGGGACTGGGCATTGCATTGATTGGGATCGGCTGGGCCTATGGCCGCGTGATGCGTGCGGGCAAGGCCGCGACTGAATAAGTCTTGCCCGGAAAGAGAAACCCCCTAGAGCGAGCGACCATGCTGCAACGCCTGTACGAATGGATGATAGATAAAGCCGCGCACGCGCATGCGGAGCGCTGGCTGTTCCTGTTCTCCTTCATCGAATCGAGCTTCTTCCCGATCCCGCCGCACCCGTTGCTCGGGCTGATGTGCCTTGCACGTCCCGACCGCGCGATCCGCTATGGCGCGATCTGCACATTGGCGTCGGTCCTCGGCGGGCTGTTTGGATACACCATCGGCTATTTCGCGTATGAGACTATCGGGGTTTCGCTGCTCAAAGCCTTGGGCCTCTGGGAGACATTCCCGGCGGCAGCCTGTTACCTGCGCGAATTCGGGGCGGAGATCATCCTGATCAAGGGGGCAACGCCGATCCCGTTCAAACTTCTGACGCTGACCGCCGGCTTCATCCAGATGCCCTTGTTCGACTTCATCTGGTCCAGCATACTCAGCCGCGCCTTCCAGTTCATGCTCGTCGGAATCCTGTTCTGGAAATTCGGCGCGCCGATCAAGGCCTTCATCGACAAATATTTGGCATGGGTCAGTGCCGGTTTCATCATCATCGTCGTTAGCGGCTTCGTCGCTTTCACAATGCTCGCAGGCGGTGGTCAGAAGCCCGGTGACAAATGTTCTGGTGTGACCACGATGGAACAGGTTTTCCAGCGGACCTGAGCGTTTCTCCCCTCCCGCTTGCGGGAGGGGCCGGGGGAGGGCCTGAAAGTGGGAAGGGAATTATCAGGTCGCGAATAACTGCCCGTCATCGGCAAAAGCTTTGAACTCCAGCGCATTGCCGCTCGGGTCGGTGAAAAACATGGTCGCCTGTTCGCCTACCTGCCCTTTGAAACGGACATAGGGTTCGATCCCGAAACGCACGCCAGCCGCCTTGAGCCGCGCGGCCAGATCCTCCCATTGCGGCATCGTCAGCACGACCCCGAAATGCGGCACCGGCACCTCATGGCCATCAACAGCATTGTGGATCGGGCGCGGCGTCATGCCTGCGTCGAGATGCGCGACGATCTGGTGGCCATAAAGATCGAAGTCGATCCAATGGTCCGACGAGCGTCCCTCGCGGCAGCCGAGTAGTTCGCCGTAAAATTCCCGCGCCGCCGAAAGGTCATGCACCGGAAAGGCAAGGTGGAAGGGTCTTAGGCTCATTCGGGCGGCATCGCCAGCGCGAGCGACTCCCCGAGGCGCAAACAGCGCGCCATTTTCTCTTCGCTGCTGGGTTCTTTCTCCAGCTCGGCTTGCAGTTCGTCGGCAGAAATCGGCTTGGGCTTTTCGGCGGCGGGAAGCCCTTGCGCCTTGAAAGCAAAGGCCTGCACCAGCCGACTGAACGCTTTCGCATCGCGGCTGTCGGCACCCTCGCGCCCTGAAATTTCATTGTACGAAATGTCGACCAGCGTCTTGCAATAGCGAATGCGATGCGGGTTGCCCAAATCTTCACCCAGCTGAGTACGATACAGGGCGATTTTATCGGGTTCGTCGGTTGATTGCGCGGGCTCGCCCGCCAGCATCGAGGCGCTGTTGCCGACAGCGGTGGCAGGGGTCGAAGCGTCAGCTGTGGCGAGCTGCGCGTCCATGACGGACTTGCATTCGGCAAAGCGGTTGCGGACATAGTCTTTCGACTTCGCGCCATCATCCATTCCGATGACCTTGGCCTGTTCGGCCTCGACCGCCTGTTTAATGGCAAAGGCTACAACTTCGCGCGGCTGACCTGTCTCGTCCATCACCCTTTGCCCAACGATTCCCGCCCAGCGCTTGCCGCTTTCGCGAACATCGGCATAGCTGGCCAACGCACCGGCGCCTAATCGCTGCTCATGCGCTATGATGCCTATGGTGGCGACACAGCCGATATCGCGCATTTGCGCTTCATTAATTGGGACCGGCGGACTGGGCGCAAGCATCAGCGCAAAAATGGAGAACATGTTCATCGGCTTTTGCTAGCAGCGCCCGTCTGAACGGCAAGCAACAATATTGGCCGATTGCAATTGCCGATATTGCCCGCCATGTCTGCGCGCCATGACCAGCCTGTTTGCTTTCATCGAACGCCACTGCGCCAAAGCTTTACTTATCGCAGGCGGCATTTCCGCGACCGGATTTGCCCCGCTGAACTGGTGGCCACTGACGCTGCTGTGCCTTGCGCTGCTGATGCACTGGGTGGCCAAAGCGGAAAGCGGCAAGCGCGCCTTTCTGCTCGGCTGGGCCTTTGGCGTCGGGCATTTCACCATCGGCAACAATTGGATCGCCACCGCCTTCACCTATCAGGCCGCCATGCCCGTATGGCTCGGCTGGTGCGCCGTTCCGTTGATCGCGCTATATCTGGCGATCTATCCCGGGCTGGCGGCTTGGGGAGCGTGGTGGCTTAGAAACAGCGCCAATTACCTCAGCACTCGTCATTCCCGCGAAAGCGGGAATCCATCACCCGCCACATCCTCAAAACCAACTGGTTCGGTGATGGGCTCCCGCTTTCGCGGGAGTGACGAAGTTTTAAAAATTGATACCATTTTCATCCTCTTCTTCGCCGGATGCTGGATCATCACCGAATGGCTGCGCGCATGGGTGTTTACGGGATTTTCTTGGAATCCTCTGGGTATCACATTTCCGGGCGCGATCTATGCCACATGGGTTGGCTCTTACGGCCTGGCAGCGTTCGCGATAGCGTTAGCTGGGATATTGCTCCTCCTAATAAATCGGAACCTGAAGGGCGTGCTTATTCTGGCTGGCCTAATTCTGCTGCCCTATTATCCGACCACAATTGCAAATCTCGGTTGGACAAAAGGCTATCTTGCCGACGTCGTTCAAAAGCAGGGTCTTGAACCGGCCAATCTAACCATCGTCCAGCCCAATATCAGCCAGATCGACAAATATGCCCCAGGTTATGATGCGATCAATTTCCGTCGCCTCGCCGAAAACAGCCTGAGCCGCGATACCAAGCCCCGCCTTCTCCTCTGGCCGGAGGCCGCCATCCCATGGCGGCTGGAGGATGGCTATCCTTATCGCTTCTACCAGTTCCAGCCCGGCGAAAGCGCGGAGGGTGCGCGGACGATGCTGACTCGCTTGATGAACCCCGGCGATCTGTTGCTCACCGGTGTTGACCGGCTGGAATTTGACAAGGACCGCCAACTGGTCGGCGCGCGCAATTCGATGACCGCGATGGATGCCAGCGGAAAAATTCTGGGCAATTATGACAAGGCGCATCTGGTGCCCTATGGCGAATATCTAGCGCTGCGTTGGTTGCTTGAACCATTGGGCGCAGCGCGGCTGGTGCCCGGCGACCTTGATTTCTGGCCGGGACCGGGGCCGCGTACCCTAGACTTGCCCTTCAACGGCCGGCGGGTGAAAGTCGGGATGCAGATTTGCTACGAAATCATATTCTCTGGCGAGGTGGTTGACCGCACCCATCGCCCCGACTTTATCTTCAACCCTTCGAACGACGCATGGTTTGGCGGTTGGGGATCACCACAATTTGTTGCACAAGCGCGCCTGCGCGCCATCGAGGAAGGGTTGCCGGTCGTGCGCGCCACACCGACGGGCATCAGCGCAGTGATCGACGCTGACGGGCGAATCATCAAAAGCCTGCCGCGAGGCATTGCCGGACGGATAGACGCACAACTGCCCATGCCCAAGGGACCAACACTGTTTGCGCGCTACGGAAACACCCTATCCTTGGCCTTCGCTGCGCTGCTCATAGCATTCGGCCTGTTGCCGCTTGCCCGTCGCAGCACTTACCGCTAAGGGGCCGCGCAGCACATAAAGATATCTTTATACGCAGACACAGAATCACTCTCTTTTTGGGGACTGGAAAAACCATGCGCGACAATTATCTCTTCACCTCTGAGTCGGTTTCAGAAGGCCATCCCGACAAAGTCTCGGACCAAATCAGCGACGCCATCGTCGATCTGTTTCTGTCAAAAGACCCCGAAGCCCGCATCGCTTGCGAAACGCTGACCACGACGCAGCTCGTCGTGCTGGCAGGCGAAATCCGTTGCAAGGGCGTCTATGAAAATGGCGCATGGGCTGCGGGTGCCAAAGAAGAAATTGAAGCCGCCGTCCGCCGCACGGTCAAGGAAATCGGCTATGAGCAAGAAGGCTTCCATTGGGAAAGCTTTCGCTTCGAAAACAATCTGCACGGCCAGTCGGCGCACATTGCGCAAGGCGTGGACGCCGGCAGCAACAAGGATGAAGGCGCTGGCGATCAGGGGATCATGTTCGGCTATGCAACCGACGAAACCCCTGACCTGATGCCCGCGACGTTGTATTACAGCCACAAGATCCTCGAACGTATGGCTGCAGACCGCCATTCGGGCGCGGCCCCGTTTCTCGAGCCCGATGCCAAGAGCCAGGTGACTTTGCGCTACGAAGGCAGCCTGCCCGTCGCGGCAACGGCAGTCGTCGTCTCCACCCAGCATGCGCCGGGTTATGACGAAGGTGAGAAGGAAGCCGAACTGCACGCTTATGTGAAGAAGGTTGTGGCGGACGTTATTCCGCCCGTGCTGCTGCGCGAAACCGAATATCACATCAACCCGACCGGCAGCTTCGAAATCGGTGGCCCCGATGGCGACGCTGGCCTGACCGGCCGCAAGATCATCGTCGACACCTATGGCGGTGCCGCCCCGCATGGCGGGGGCGCGTTTTCGGGCAAGGACCCGACCAAGGTCGATCGTTCCGCCGCCTATATCACCCGCTATCTGGCAAAGAACATCGTCGCCGCTGGCCTCGCCACGCGCTGCACGATCCAGCTCGCTTATGCCATTGGCGTATCGAAGCCACTGTCGCTCTATGTTGACACGCACGAAACCGGAACCGTGGGCGACGACAAGATCGAAGCTGCTATCATGGGTATAGAAAAGCTCGGCGGCCTGACGCCCCGTTCGATCCGCACCCATCTGGGCCTCAACAAGCCGATCTATCGCAACACTGCCGCCTATGGCCATTTCGGTCGCAGGGCAGAGGGCGATTTCTTCCCCTGGGAACGCACCGATCTGGTTGAAGATCTAAAGGCAGCGCTCGGCTGAATCGTCTTGCACGGCGGGCGGCAACCCGCTAGCCGCCCGCGCGATGACTGCGCACAAAGCCGGAGACCCCACCACGCTCAACCGCCTATACGGTCGGTCGAAGGGCAAGAAGCTGCGCGTGGCCCAGCAGGAGCTGCTCGACAATCTGCTACCGCAGATCGTGGTACCCGAAGAAGGCCCGGTCACAGCAGAGCTCCTTTTCGGGATCGATCGCCCGCTGCACTTCGAAATCGGTTTCGGCGGGGGCGAGCATATGGCCTATCGCGCCGACATGCTGCCCGATCATGGCTTCATCGGCTGCGAACCCTTTGAAAACGGCGTCGCGCAGGCGCTGACCCATGTCGACAATTACAATGATTTGGGGCCGCTCGCCAACGTCCGCATCCATATGGGTGATGCGCTGGAGGTTCTGGCCCGCATTCCCGATGGCAGCCTGAGCTTCGTCTATCTGCTCCACCCCGATCCATGGCCCAAGGCGCGGCATGTAAAGCGGCGGATGATGAATGATGGTCCAGTCGACATGATTGCGGCGAAGCTGAAACCCGGCGGCGAATTCCGCTTCGGCACCGACCATGCAATCTATTTGCGCCACGCGCTAATGGTGATGCGGGGACACCGCCACCAGTTTGACTGGCTGTGCAATGGCCCGAAGGATTTTCTGGTCCGTCCGAGTGGTTGGCCCGAGACACGCTATGAAGCCAAGGCCCGCAATGTGTACGGCCACGAGGTGTGGTATTTTCGCTGGAGGCGTATTTAGGGATACCCCTGGCGTAGAATTACCGAGCTATATCAGCATATTAGCTACGCTACAGTTTTCGTCCCTTGGCGGCAGTTTCCGCCTCGGTGATTACCCGGTGATTGCTGGACGCCGACCACGGCCAGGGAAGAAGCACTACGCCTTTCTCTGCTCATCGCCCAAGGTGTGGACCCTGTCGAAGTTGAAAAGCAGCGCCGTCGGGAGGCGGTCGACCTCGCTTTCGACAATTACGCTGAACGATTCGAGAGGGCGTGCGTTGTTAGCGTCGGAAAAGGTTCAACCTCTTGCCAGATACCCTAGGCGTGCGGACGCGCTGACGAGTGCGGCTTCGCGGTGCGGCATGATGCCGCTCACGACAGAATCGTGGGCCGCAAGAATTTCGGCACCAGCCTTTTCGGGCGTTCCGCCTGCGAACGGAGGCTGGGGATCATATTCGAACGCCAGCTGCAGCGTCCGGGCGACCGTTTCGCCGCTAATCGCGGCGATCAGCGTCAGGGCGAAGTCGATCCCCGCCGTAACCCCGCCGCCGGTCACGCGGTTGCGGTCTGTCACGGTGCGGGCCCGTTCAGGCCGTGCCCCGAACATGGCGAGATGATGGTGCCAGGCCCAATGCGTTGTGGCCCGGTAGCCCTCCAGCAAACCCGCCGCCCCGAGCACAAGCGAGCCGGTGCACACGCTGGTGACCCAAGCCGCCTGCCCTCCGATGGCGCGCACCCACGCCATCGCAGCGTCATCCTCCATCACTTCGGAAACGCCAAGCCCGCCTGGAATGCACAAGACGTCTGCACTACGGACCTCATCGAAGGTTGCGGTCGGCATAATCGCAAAGCCAGCGTCGGTCATCACAGGCTGGCGATCTTTCCAGACCAGATCCATTTTGGCACCGGGC
>NZ_JBEBKL010000043.1:0-19942 GCF_040079335.1 Sphingorhabdus sp. | reverse complement strand
CCGAAATCCCCCACCCCGCTGTGACTAGGCATCGCAGATGCCAAGTCTCGCTGCCCCTCCCCTGAAGGGGAGGGGAGATAGTTGGGTGAAACGTCAACCCGCATCAAAATCGCCCCTGTCGTCACTGGCTATGGGTGTGATGGTGCCCCGACCAAGTGCTATCAGATGCTGCCTGCCGCCAAATTCGATGACCGCTAGTTTGCTTCCTGCGCCAATCGGTAGAACTTCCACCAGCCGGACGAGTCTGTTTTGCGCCACAGCTCCGGGCAGACCGGTCTGCATCCGCTTCCACATCCAGAGCGAAGCCCAGGCGAGCCCGCCGACCAGCGGCAGAAGCAGCGCCATTCGCAACAGATATTCGAGCATCAGTCGCACCCTTCCGCCGAAACAAGCTCGATGATGCGGATGCCATAGCGCCCGTCGACCGAAACAATCTCGCCGCGCGCGACTAGGCTGCCATTGGCGCAGATGTCGAGCGGCTCACCAACCTTGCGGTCGAGCGCGACGACACTTCCCGGCTCCAGCGCGGCCAGTTCGGCAAGCGTCATCGACGTCGATCCGACTTCGACCGATACGCGCACCGATATGCCTGCCAGCAGATTGACCGGGTTGGTCATTTTGGGCGCCCGATCAAGTTTCGGGGCTTCGCTCATGTCGCTCATGCAGAATTGCTTTCGTTGAGGGTTTCGATACGGAGCGCGGCGTTTCCCTGCCATTCACCCATGCTCGCGCTGGCAAAGCGCTGTCCGCCGACAAGGACTGGGATAGCCTTTGGCATCGCGATCGGCAGGACATCTCCCGGTTGCAGCGCCAGCAAGCGCGAAGCAGGCATGCTGATGCCTGCGATTTCGGATCGGACGGGCAAAGGCACATGGCCAGCACGCCCAATCATGCGGGCCAGCCAGTCGGCAGGGCGGTTGGGCGCTGGTCGCTTGGTTTGTTGTGGGGCAGGGGTGGAAAGCAGCTCGGGCGTGATGGCGACGTGCACTATGTGCGAACATGCACCGGGCAGCATTATATCAACGCCGAGCTGCAGCACCGCATCGAAGCAGTTGCGTGCATCTTCCTGTTCGGAAGGATCGAAGCGGGCGTCGGACTGGGTCAGGCGCGGCCTTGCCGTCTCCGGCCATGCCGACGCCAGCCATTCGCACAGCCGTACACCAAGCCGCCGGGCGTAGCGGCGTTGCGCGCCACCGGCGATATCAGTTACGCCTTCAACCCGATCGCCGCCATAGATGTGCACAAACAGGCGCTCAAACAATGCCATCGGCACAAGGATGATCGCACAGGCCTTGCCAGCATCATTGCGGCAAGCAAATTGGACGCAGGGCTGCTCTAGCTGCCAGCCATGCACCGTTGGCGCGACTTCGACCGCATCGGGCTCCAATCCCGATCGTTCGAGCCAAGCCGCGCATTCGATGCCGAGCCGCTTCGAGGAGAAGCCGTTTTCGGCGATCGCGCTGCGGCCCGAAGTCGCCGCGACCAGATCGAGCTTTTCGGCGGCAGGGATGGGGCTTCTCACTGGATCACCAGACTGTTGAAATAGACATTGTCGATCCCGCCAAAGCCCTCTTTCTGGCGAAGCACGGCATTGATCGCCTGCGTCAATTCGCGTTGCAGCATCTGCTTGCCTTGCGCCGTCGAGAGCACGGCCGGGTCCTGTTCGGACAGCACCATCAGCACCGCCGAACGGATCGGCACATCCTGCCGTTTTATATTGCTGATGACCTTGCCGTCATAATAGGTGGCAAGACTGATCCCGATCTGGATAAAGCCCGACCCGTCAGCGAGATTGGCGGTGAACGGTTGTTCGACCGGAAAATAGGTGATTTCATATTTGCCCGGATCGACCTTTATCCGGTCATTGGGAACCGAGGCAGTACCTTCCTTAAGCGGCGCTTCCTTGTCACCCTCGCCGTCAGCCGGGGCTTCTGCGGGCTCTTCGCTGCGCAGCACCAATTTCGGGCGGTTCGGGTCTTCGGCAGTATGTTTGGGCGCAAAACCACCGGTGGCGTATATTGCCGCGCCTGCACTACCCGCAGCCAGCAGCAGGCCTCCGACGCCGATCAACAGCCACTTCTTCTTGCTGCCTTTCTTGGTCTGGTCTTTTTCGCCTTTGCTCATTCCATATCCTTGATAGCGGCTCAGGCGAAGCGTCCCTGGCGAGGGCCGCTATGCTGATCCTGGTCCTGGACCGTCTTTTGGTCTGACTCCGAGAACGGCAGGAACGGGCGCGGAATTGCACCGTTTCGGTTGTGTCGGCCATCGCCATTTGCTCCAGATTGGAGCGCGGGATCGGCCACCGGCACACCGCGCTGGCGCAATTCCTCGATCAGCCGAGGCTCCTCGCGCGCGAGGATAGCTTTCGCCTCGTCGCTTGATGGCCGCAGTTCGACGATCAAGCCTAGGGGGGTTTCGGTCAGTCCGACATCGAGTGTGCCGAGATGCCTTGGTGTTAGACGGAAAGAGAGTTCCGGAGTGGAGGTTTCACGCGCGGAGAGGATTTCTTGCGACAGGCGGGAGGTCCAGTCGCCTGCTTGCAGGTCCAGCGGAGGGTTGGCTGTTTCGAGTTTTGCGACTGGAGGCGGCGCAGAGATCGCTGGCGCCAGCACCGTTTCGAACGACATCGATACCGAGGTCGCTTCACTTGGAGGCAAGGCTGTGGCGACTTTGGCTTCAACAGGCTGCGCGATCTCGGGTTGAGCAAAACCTATCGGTAACGCATGCGTTGCAGGCGCCGTTGAGCGCAGGGTATGCGCTTGCGGCTGTTGAATCAAAGGCGCCGCTGGAAACCCAAATGATAGGGAACTATCCGGCACAGGCGGGGCCGAAAATGATTGAGTGGCGGGCGATTGCTCCTGTTTTGGCGGTTCAATCGGCATTATGGCGGTATCATCGGGGCTGGTGGGGACGGGAAGCACGCGCACCAGCTCGACAGCCACCGTAATGGATGAATCTATTGGGTTTTCATCGAAGGTCGCGTCAGGGGTTTGCGGTTCGGTCTGCTCGGTCGTTTCATGATCCAGCTTTAGCGCTGCCGTCAGTTCGGCGTCAAATTCTGCAGTCCGCGCTGCCTCAGGTTTAGCGGACAACGGCAAGGATGGCCCCACATTGATGCAGTTCATGAGCAACAGCGGGTTCAAGGCTGCGGCTCCTGTTTGGCTTTTGGGAGGGACTTGCCGATGGCGGTTCGATCTTCCCGCAGACGATCCTCGATGCGCGAGGTGCGCAAAATTCGCTCCTCGATCCGTTCAACCCGGCCCTTTGCCTGCCGCATGTCTTGCACGGCCTCCCGAAAGGTGACTTCCGCGTTCTGGATCGACGGCTGGATCGCAATGCTTGCCGCCAACAGGCGCTCGGACCATTCGCCCAGCGCCGCCAGTTGATCGCCGGTCATTGCCCTGTTTTCGAATAGGATCCCGCTTCGCGCGGCATCGAGGCGCCGGGCGGTGGCGCTCAGCGCGTTTCGCTCGCGTTCAGCCTTGGCCGTTTCAAGGCGTACCATTCGCGCATCGAGCTCATATTTGCGCAGCACGCGGCGCAGGCGTTGTGATCGGCGGGTCATGCGCCAAAACTTTCGATCAAGACATCGCGGCTGTCGGAATAGGGCACCAGCCCGTCTTCGCTTTGCGCGATGAAAGCGCGCATTTCCGCTTGCCGCGCAACGGCTTCGTCGAGCAGCGGATCACTACCCGGGGCATAGGCACCCATCAGGATCAGGTCGCGATTTTCTTCATAGGTCGACCAGAGCTGGCGAAATCGCATCGCCGCCGACCGATGCAGGGCATCGACGGTATCGGCCATGGTGCGCGACAGCGACCGGCGAATGTCGATGGCAGGATAGACCCCCGCTTCGGCAAGGCTGCGCGACAGGATGATATGCCCGTCGACAATCGCGCGCGCGGCATCAACCACCGGATCGTCCAAGTCTCCGCCATCGGCGAGCACGGTATAAATCGCCGTGATCGAACCCCCGCTGCGCCTATCATTTCCCGCGCGCTCGACCAGTTGCGGGATCAGCCCCAATGCCGAGGGAGGGTAGCCTTTCATCGCGGGCGGTTCGCCGAGTGCCAAACCGATCTCGCGCTGCGCATGCGCGATGCGGGTCAGGCTATCGAGCAGCAGCAGCACGCGTTTTCCCTGCGCGCGGAAATATTCGGCGATTGCCGTCGCGCGCATCGCCGCCTTTATGCGCAGCAAGGGCGCCTCGTCGGCGGTGGTCGCAACCACAATTGTTCGTTGGCGCATCGCACCTGTCAGCCGCGCTTCGACAAAGTCGCTGACTTCGCGCGCGCGTTCGCCGATCAGCCCGGCGACGACTACATCGCATTCGGCGCCTGCGAGCATCTGCCCCATCAGCACCGATTTGCCCACGCCCGAACCAGCGATCAGCGCGACGCGTTGTCCTTCGCCCAGCGCCAGCAAGGCATTGATGGCGCGAACGCCACAGTCAAATGGCTGCGTCACACGACCCTTATCCAACGGGTTGCCCTTGCCACTTGCCACCTGCCAGCTATCGGGAAGCAGAGGAATTGGGAGCTTGTCCAACGGCCTGCCCATGGCATCGATCACACGACCAAGCAGCGCCGGGCCGCAACGCGCGAGCCCTGCCTGCCCGTCGGCGACAATCCGCGCACCCACCGCGAGCGGGACATTGCCCTGCAACGGCAAAGCAAGGCTGCGATGGCCGCGAAACCCGACAATTTCGCCGGGAACCGAGGTGCCATCACTGCACGCGATGCGGATTGGTGTGAGAAGGGGGGCTGGAAAGCCCTCGATCTCGATCACCATTGCCTCATGCGCGGCGAGCCTGCCGACATGGCGCGGCGGGGTGTCGTGTAAGCGGATTGAGTCCAGTTGGGATTGCGTTGTTTTCATTGTTATCGGCCATTCTCGGCAACGCCCAGTTGCATCCGCAAGGCTTCGAGTTGCACTGCACGGCCATGTTCGACGGCGCCTGTTTGCGTTTCGAGGCGAAGTGTTCCGGGCGTGAGTTGGGTGTCCGCAATAATGGGCAATCCGAGTTCGAAACCGTCGAACAATGCGACATCGTCGGGAGCAAGCCTGAGAACCGCATCACTTCCGACAGTTTCCGCGATCTGAATCGCCTCGCCAACCTGCCTGCGCAGCAATTCTGGATCGACCGGTGTCGCGCCCACTATCTCTCTAACCAGCCGCTCGACGGTCGTGCAAACCAGATCACGCAGCTTCTCGGGCTCAATGGGTTGCAGCGCGTCAGCGGCCGCGACCAACGCTTGCAACCGCCTGCGCTCCTCCGAAAATGCAGCTTCCGCCAGCGCCTGTCCTTCCGCCAATCCGCGTTCAAATTCATCGACCGGCGCTGATTTTGCGTGGGCCAAAAGCTCGGCCCAAGGCTGGAAAGCGTCGGGCGTTTCGGTTGAGGTTTCGACCAGCGGCACAAATCCCGCCTCAGACATAATCGTCACCCTTGCCGCCGAGCATGACCTCGCCCGAGGCGGCCATGGTGCGTGCGACCGCGACAATTGCCTTGCGCGCACCATCAACCTCGTCGCGCTTGACCGGCGCCATCTCGGTCAGCTCGTCGCGGATGGTATCGGCGGCGCGCGCCGACATGGTGGCGAGGAAGCGGTCGGCGAGCGCACCGTTCGCGCCCTTCAGCGCCAGCGCCAACGTCGCTGCCTCGACGCCGCGCAGGACAGCGCCCAAAGATTTGGCGTCGAGCTGGTTCAGATCCTCAAACACAAACATCTCGTCCTCGATCGCGGCAGCGAGCAGTTTGTCCTTTTTGCGCATCGCTTTGAGCAACTCTTCCCCAGCGGTCCGGGGCAGGTTGTTGACGATCTTGGCGACATCGCTTTCGCCGCCGATTTCGAGCGTTTCGGTTTTGGCAGACGCGGCTTCCGCCTCGGCCAATATCGCCTCGAGATCGTCAATGGCTTCGGCCTGCACCGGCCCCAGCCGCGCTGCCCGCCATAGCAAATCAGCCTGTCGCTCTCCGGCAAGGCCGGTAAGCGCCAGTGCAGCGATTTCGGGTGCGAGCATTGACAGCAGCACGGCCCCCACCTGAGGATGCTCGCCCGCGATAACCTCTGCGATTGTCTCGGTTTCCATCCAGCGCAACCGTTCAAGCGCCTCGCGTTGCGGCTGTGGCGCGATGGCGGAAAGCAGCGATCCGGCACGGTCGTCGCCCAAGGCGTCGGTCATTACATTGCGGATCTTGCGGTCGGCCCCGGGGGTCAGTGCAGAAACTTCGCGACTACCTGCAACAAAGCGCCCCAAGGCCAGATCGACCCTGTTTTCATCGGCCTTTGCTGCACCAAACATCTCGCTGCCTAATTGCCGCACCTCGTCCGGATCGAGGTGGCGCAGCACATCGGCGGCTTCCTTCTCCTCCAGCAGCAGCATCAGGATGGCCGCTGCCGATGCACCGCCAATCAACGGCTTGGTATCAACTTCCACGGCCACGCTCCTGCATCAAGTGGCGCACGATATGTGCAGCACGTTCGGGGTCCTGCTGGACAAAGGCGCGCACCAGTTGCGCCCGCACCTCATAGCCAGGTGCCGCCTCAATCATCGCGAGCGTAATATCCTGCCTGCTGGACTGCGCGGAGCTCTTGCCTTCTTCGCCGGTAGCTTCGAGCAAATGGGTTTCAATCAAGGCGGCACGCTCGCTGGCTTCTGCCGCGCGGCGTTTCATCGCCTTGCGCAGAGGCAGGCCAAAAACAAGCAATACCGCCAGCGCACCCAGAACGGCGCCCATCTGTCGCAGCAATGGCCAGAACCAGGGCTCGTCCCAAGGCGCAACATCAGGTTCGGCGATTGCGACAAAGGCGCGCGCGGAAATCGCGACCTGATCGCCGCGTTCGGTGTTGAAGCCGATCGCACCCTTCACAAGAGCATCGATCTTGGCGATTTCGGCGTCGGATAAGGCTTTGCCATTCTGCCGCACCGCCACCGCTACCGAGAGGCGCTTCAACTGCCCTTGCGGTTGGTGCGTGACCGATATTTCACGGCCGAGTGCAAAGCTGCGCGCAAAATTTTCTTCGCTCGATCCTTGCGGAACAGCTTGCGGCGCGGCTTGCCCTGCCGGGGCTGCAGTCGACAGGCTGGTGGCTGGCGGCGGCTGGTTTGAAAGCGCACCCGGTATTCCTATTGCTGGTGCCGCCCCGCTGCTGTTGCGCGAATTGCTGCCTTCTTCGCGGGTGAGCGCGCGGCTGTCTTCGGGGAAGCTCTCGCGGGTGGCCTGGCTCTCGCTCGCATCGACTGCGGCATTGACCTCGACCGAGAAATTTTCGCGGCCCAATATGGGCGTCAGCAGGCTGATCAGCGCTTCGCGGTAGCGCGCTTCTATCCGGCCCTGCAGGTCGAGCAGCGCGCTGTTGGCGCTTTCAATGCCCGAGAGTAGCGCGCCCGATTGATCGATCACCGAAACCTGCTCCGCTGAAAGACCGGGCACCGATGACGCTACCAGATGGCGGATTGCTCGCACCTGTGCCTCGCCCAGCGAACGGCCCTGTTGGAGGGTGAGCAACACCGATGCTGCGGCAGACTTCTCCTCGCGCACAAAGACACTGGGTTCTTCGAGCGCCAGATGTACCCGCGCCATTTTGACCGCATCGATCGCCTCGATTGTTCGTGCGAGATCGGCTTCGCGCGCTGCACGCAATGTCTCGCCCTCAATCGCGCGGCTAGCGCCCATCGGCAAAGCAGCGAGCATGGCATCACCGCTCGGCTGCGCCTTGGGCAGGCCTTGCCCGGCGAGCATCATCTTCGCTTCGTGCAATTTATCGGCATCAACCGAAAGCGCCCCGCTGCCCGGATCGAGACTGTAGCCGATGCCCGATGCCTGCAACGCTTCGGCCACCGCCGCTTTGTCGGTTTCGGCGAGCCCGGCGTAGAGCGGGGCCTGGGCCGGGCTTTGGAGCGCCAGCCATGCCGCCGCTGCAAGGCCGAGAACGCCGACCAATGCGACGGCAGGTAGAGCGCGCGCCACGGCTGGCTGGCGCACGAAGGCAAAGGCGCCGGTCATGCGTCCGCCCAACCCGGTTTGGGCGTTGGTGAGGTAAGGGGTCGGTGCTCCCGCCGGGATGATCTGTTGCTCGCTCATCGCTTAGACCGGCATGTTCATGATGTCGCGATAAGCGGAGAGCAGCTTGTTGCGCACTTGCAGCGTCGCCTCAAAACCAAGCGAGGCCTTTTGCCGCTCGACCATCACGCTGACGATGTCGTGCGTCTCGCCGCGCTCATAGGCCGCAGACAGATCGGATGCCTTTGACTGCTGCACGTCGACCGCGCGGACGGCGTCGGATAGTGTCTGCGTGAAGGAGGTACTCGCCGGAGGGGCCGTATCGAGCCCCGCCGCACGCTGCAGCGTCTGGTTCTGCGCGACGATGGCGGAGCGCATTTGCAGCAGCCGGTTCTGGTCGATCGGGTTCATTTCACATCCTGGTCTGGTTTCACCCGATCAAAGCAATCCCCGTGCCACACACGGTAAAATCTATATAAAACAGGGAAATGCTAGAACCTCTATTGCGCAAATCACAGCGCGTGACGGAAAATCGACATCCCCGATTAAAGCCCCGCCAATCCCCGCCGTTACAGCTTTCGTGGCCGCTCTGCCCAGAGCAGCAGTCCGGGCCGCAAATCCGGAAAGGAACCAAGATGACCGTAATCAATACCAATGTCAGTGCGCTTCGGGCGCAGAACAGCTCGCGAGTTGCCGGCAACATGCTCGGCACCGCGATGGAGCGCCTGTCGAGCGGCAAGCGCATCAACAGCGCGAAGGACGATGCCGCCGGCCTCGCCATCGCCACCCGCATGGACGCCAAGGTGCGCGGCCTCAATCAGGCGATCCGCAATGCCAATGACGGCATTTCGCTCGCGCAGACCGCCGAAGGCGCGATGGGCGAGATTTCGAACATCCTCGTCCGTATGCGTGAATTGTCGGTGCAGGCTGCCAACGGCACGACCGCGACGTCAGACCGCGCTGCAATCCAGACCGAAGTCACCGCGCTGCTTGGCCAGATCAATGACATTGCCGGTCGCACCGATTTCAACGGCACCAACCTGTTCAATGCGGCAGGCACTTTTAACATCCAGACCGGCGTAGATACCGGCCAGACCGTCTCGATCGCCTTTGTGTCGATGAACGCCACTGGCTTGGCCGTAAACGCGGTTGATATGTCGACGACAGCAGGTGCCTCTTCTTCGATGACGGCCATCAGCACCGCGATCGACACCGTTGCCACACAGCGCGCCAATCTGGGTGCTGTGCAGAACCGCCTCGATGCGACGGTGAACAACCTGACCTCGACCGCGACCAACCTGTCCGAATCGAAGTCGCGGATTGCTGATGCCGATTTCTCCGCTGAATCGACCAAGCTGGCAGCAGCACAGATCCTGTCGCAGGCGTCGACCGCGATGCTGGCACAGGCGAACCAAAGCCAGCAGGGCGTTCTCAACCTTCTTCGTTAATCCCCAGCCCACCGGGTTCCGTTGACTGGTCCTACGGAGCCCACAAGCGACACCCCGGCGGCGCGACCCGCCGGGGTGTTATTCTATGCCCAAAGCCTGCAAACCGGCTATTGACCCTGCCGACGCGCATGCCTATAGGCCGCGTCCTGTCCGGCGCCATGCGCCGACGATAGAGGTTGGCGGAGTAGCTCAGCTGGTTAGAGCGGCGGAATCATAATCCGTAGGTCGGGGGTTCAAGTCCCTCCTCCGCTACCAATCCCCGAAAAAGCAAACAGCCGATGTAGCGGACTTTCCTTTGCACGAATCCATAGGCATAGCCTCGGATTGATATGGTGCGTGCAATCGAAATCGTCGAAGTCGGCCCGCGCGACGGGTTGCAGAATGAAGCGAAAATCGTTTCGACGGCCGATAAGGTTGAACTGATCCGGCGCGCGATTTCTGCGGGTGCGACGCGGATCGAGGTGGCGAGCTTCGTCAACCCGAAACGCGTGCCCCAAATGGCCGATGCCGACGAAGTGGTATCTTTCCTTGGAAAGCCAGAGGGTGTGACGCGCATCGGACTGGTTTTGAATGAACGCGGGGCCGAAAGGGCGATTGCTTGCGGCGTCGATCAATTGGGCGCGGTCGCCGTCGCGTCGGATGCTTTCGGTATTCGCAATCAAGGGCAAAGCAGCGCGGAATCGGTTGCTGTGGCCCAAGCCATCATCGCGATGGGAAAGGCGGCGGGCGTGCCCGCACAGGTAACGATTGCCGTTGCCTTTGGTTGCCCGTTTGGCGGAGAAGTCGACGCCGATCATGTCGTTGCGATGGCAGAAAGACTGGCCTCATTCGGGCCGGTTGAGATAGCGCTGGCCGACACTATCGGCGTAGCTGTGCCTGCACAGGTCACCCAGCTCTACACTGCATTGTGCAGTGCCTTGCCCGACGTGAAATTGCGCGCCCATTTCCACAATACCCGCAACACCGGAATCGCCAATGTCTGGGCAGCGGTCGAGGCCGGCGTTGATACGATCGATGCGTCGATTGGCGGATTGGGCGGATGTCCTTTCGCCCCGGGGGCTGCCGGCAATGTCGCGACCGAAGATGTCGCCTATCTGCTCGCGCGTTCGGGGGTAGAGACGGGCCTGAATTTCGAAAGATTGATCGGTACCGCGCGCTGGCTAAGCGGTGTGATGGGCAAGGACATGCCGTCGATGCTCGTGAAGGCAGGTGGTTTTCCGGAACGGGATACGCACGATGGAAACTGAAAACAGCGGAGCCCTAAAGGGGCTGAAAGTCATTGAAATGGGCCAGCTGATCGCCGGGCCTTTCTGCGGGCAGTTGCTGGGAGACATGGGGGCCGATGTCGTCAAGATTGAACCGCCCGGTGCGGGCGATCCGATGCGGCAATGGGGCAATGGCGTGCATAAGGTCTGGTGGGAGGTCATTGGACGCAACAAACGTTCAGTAACCGCCAATTTGCGCGTGACTGAGGGGCAAAATCTGGTGCGACGGCTGCTCGCCGATGCCGATATCATGATTGAGAATTTCAAACCGGGAACGGTCGAGAAATGGGGTCTTGGTCCTGCAGACCTGCATGCAATCAACCCGCGCCTCATCATTGTGCGTATGTCCGGCTACGGCCAGACGGGTCCTTATTCGACCCGCGCAGGCTATGGCGGAATTGGCGAGGCTATGGGCGGGTGGCGCGCGATTGTCGGCGATCCTGACCGACCGCCAAGCCGCATGGGTGTTTCAATCGGCGACACGCTTGCCGCGACCTATGGCTGTATGGGTGCGCTTGCAGCGCTGCACGCGCGTGAAGCCAGCGGCAAGGGGCAGGTGGTCGATTCGGCACTGTACGAGGCGGTGCTACAGGTAATGGAAAGTATCGTTCCCGAATATGATCTGATGGGGCTGGTGCGGCAACGATCAGGCTCCATCCTGCCCGGCATCGCGCCAAGCAACGTCTATGCCTGCAAGGACGGCGAATATATGATTGGCGGCAATGGCGACACGGTTTTTGCGCGCCTTTGCGAGGCAATGGGCCAGCCCGATCTGGCAACCGACCCCCGCTACGGCACCCATGTCGCGCGCGGGGAGCGGCAGGCGGAACTTGACACTTTGATCGAGCAATGGACGTTGACCAAGACCGTCGATGAATTGGAGGTGCTAATGATCGCGCATTCGGTTCCCGCTGGACGCGTCTATACGGGGAAGGACATGTTGACCGACCCCCATTTCGACGCGCGCGAGGCGATCGCACAGGTTCCACATCCGAAGCATGGCACATTACGGATGCAGGCGCCGATGCCGAAGCTATCAGACACGCCCTCTTCGATCCGTCGCAGCGCTCCCAATCACCCCGGCGAGCATAATGCAGAGGTTTATGGCGCCCGGCTGGGCTTGTCTGCAGCCGAACTGGGTGACCTTGAACGAAAAGGCATCATTTAAAAATCGGCGCTTCCGGTGGCGTTGCAGCCTTGCCATCGCCGCGGATTTATGCAGTTTCATTTTGCAACGAATTCGTGCGAGAGCAACTGAACCGACCGGGAGAGAGACATGGACGCGAGCTACAAGACACTTTTGGTGGAAAAACGCGGGCAGGTCGATTGGCTGACGCTCAACCGGCCGGAGGCGCTCAACTCGATTTCGGTCGATATGGTCGGCGAACTCAACGACTATTTCGGTAAGCTCTATCATGACCGCAGCGTGCGCGTGGTTGTGATGCGTGGGGCGGGCAAGGCCTATTGCGCGGGGCTCGATATCAAGGAACATGGCGGGCGCGATCCGGGCGCCATTCCCTTTGGCGGCGGCTTCGGTTTTCAGGGCTGGCTCGCCGACGTTTACATCAAAATGCGCCGTTGCCCGCAGCCGATTGTCTCGCTGGTCCACGGCCCTGCCTGTGGCGGCGGCTTTGCCTTTGCGCTCGCTTCCGACATCCGCATCGCGGGCGAAAGCGCGCGCATGAACGCTGCCTTCATCCGCATCGGGCTATCCTCCTGCGACATGGGGGTCAGCTATTTCCTGCCGCGTCTGGTCGGTGCCTCGATCGCGTCCGAACTGATGCTGACGGGCCGCTTCATACAGGCGCAGCGTGCGCTTGCGGTTGGGCTGGTGGCCGAAGTGGTTCCCGACGACCAGTTGGAGGTCGCCGCCCAGCCTTGGGTCGATGATCTGCTCAATGCCTCGCCGATGGGGCTGCGCATGACCAAGGAAGGTCTCAATATGGCAGTCGATGCCGGCAGCCTGGAGTCGGCGATGGCTATCGAAAACCGCAACCAGTTGATGACCGCCGGCAGCAAGAATTTCGCCGAAGGGATGCGCGCCTTTATCGAGAAGCGCAAACCCGAATATACCCCCGAATAATCGTTTCGATCAGGACCGAACCATGACAACCGCACGCTACCCGCATGTCTTCTCACCGCTGAAAATCGGCAACAAGACCATCAAGAACCGCATCCTGATGGGTTCGATGCACACGGGCCTTGAAGACCTGCCCGATGCCGGGCCACGCCTTGCCGCCTATTTCGTCGAACGCGTGAAGGGCGGGGTCGGCATGATCATCACCGGCGGCATCGGCCCGCACGAAACGGCGGGGATGGGGGCGAAATTGATCACGCCTGCGGATGTCGCGCTGCACCGGCAGGTGACCGAGGCGGTTCACGCCGAAGACCCCGAGGTGAAGATCTGCATGCAGATACTCCACACCGGTCCGCTGGCAGGCACACCCGATTGCGTCGCACCGTCGGCGGTCAAATCGCGCATCGGCCGCTTTGCCCCGCGCGAACTGGATGAGGCCGGTATCGAGGAGCAGATCGCCGCATTCGCCCGTTGCGCCGCGCTCGCCAAGGAGGCGGGCTATGACGGGGTCGAAGTGATCGGTTCGGCGGGGTATTTGATTTCGACCTTCCTCGTTGAAAAGACCAACCAGCGTAGCGACCAATGGGGCGGCAGCTGGGAAAACCGGATGCGCTTTCCGGTCGAGGTGATACGCCGCACCCGCGCCGCTGTCGGCCCCGATTTCGTACTGATCTTCCGCATAGCGGCGATGGACATGCTGCAGGGCGGGCTGGCCTGGGATGAGGTGGTGAGCCTTGCCAAGGCGCTGGAGGCCGAGGGTGTCGACGTGATCAGCACCCATTTCTGCTGGCACGAAAGCTTTGTGCCGACGATCGCCACCATGGTGCCGCGCGCGGCCTTTGCGCAGGTTACCGGGCGGTTGCGCAAGGAGCTGTCGATCCCGCTGATCACCTCGAACCGGATCAACATGCCCGATGTTGCAGAGGAGGTTCTTGCGCGCGGCGATGCCGATATCGTGTCGATGGCGCGCCCGATGCTCGCCGATCCAGACCTCGTCATAAAGGCAAAGGAAGGCCGCGAGGATGAGATCAACACCTGTATCGGTTGTAATCAGGCGTGCCTCGACCACACTTTCACAGGCCAGCTCACCAGCTGCCTCGTCAACGCCCGCGCCTGCCGTGAGGTGGAATTCGATTATCCGCCGGTATCGGCGGCGAAGCGAATCGCGGTGGTTGGTGCTGGCCCTGCAGGTCTCGCCTTTGCAACACTAGCGGCGGATCGCGGGCACAAGGTGACCTTGTTCGATGCGGCGGAAGAAATTGGCGGGCAGTTCAACCTCGCCAAACGCATTCCCGGCAAGGAGGAGTTTTACGAAACGCTGCGCTATTTTGGTCGCCGGATTGAAACCACCGGCGTTGAGCTGAAACTGGGCAAGCGCGTGGGCGTTGAGGAACTGGATAGCTTTGACGAAGTGGTCGTCGCCACCGGTATCGAACCGCGCCGGCCCTCCATGCCGGGCATCAATCATCCCAAGGCTGTGCGCTATATCGATGTCATCCAGGGCAAGGTCGAAGTCGGCAAAAAAGTCGCGATCATGGGCGCGGGCGGTATCGGTTTCGATGTGGCCGAACTGATCAGCCATGAAGGCACCTCGGCGGCGCTCGATATAGACGTTTTCGCACGCGAATGGGGGATCGATTTCAAGAATCATCCGCGCGGTGGTGTGACCGGCATTGAACCTGAGGTGGCGCATAACGACCGTCAGGTGACTTTGCTCCAGCGCAAGACCAGCGCGGTCGGGAAGGGCCTTGGCCGCACCACCGGCTGGACGCGCCGCATCACCTTGCAGCGGCGCGGGGTGGAGATGATTGCCGGGGTCGAATATCTGTCGATCGATGATGATGGCCTGCACACGCTGGTCAATGGCGAACCGCGCACCTTTGATGTCGATACTGTCATCGTCTGTGCAGGGCAGGAACCGGCGCGCGGGCTGTTCGATGCGTTGGAGGCCGGCGGCGTGAAGGCGCATCTGATCGGTGGCGCGTTCGAGGCATCGGAACTCGATGCCAAGCGCGCGATCAAGCAGGCATCGGAGCTGGCGGCAGTCGTCTAAGCGCAGGGGCTTGGCGGCGCTTGGCTTTGCTGGCATGAACCTTTGGCGCCCCAAAGGCGCGTCTTGGGGAGGGACATGCATTTTAGCGAACGACTGAAACCGCTGCTGCGCGAGCCGCTGGTCCATTTCCTGCTGGCAGGGTTGGCGGTGTTTCTCTTTTCGGCATGGCGCGGGGAGGAAGTTGATCCCGCCAGCCGGACGATAACCATCGATGAGGAACAAGTCTCGCGACTGGTCGCCAGCTGGCAGCAGACCTGGCAGCGCCCGCCGACGCAGGCGGAAATCGACGGGCTGATCCGCGATCATATCAAGGGCGAAATCTATTACCGCGAGGCCAGGCGGATCGGCCTTGACGAAGACGACACCGTCATCCGCCGTCGCCTGCGCGCCAAGATGGAATTTCTCGCCGCCGCTCAGGTCGAAAATGCGACGCCCGACGATGCAACGCTGCAGAAATGGCTCGACCGCAATCCCGCCCGCTACACCGCCAATGCCGCCTATAGTTTTGACCAGATCTATCTGGGGCAAAGCGACATTGCGGTGAAACGTGTGAAAGCCGCACTTGCGGCAGGTAGCGACTGGAGCAAGCTGGGCGAGACGATCTCGCTGCCGCGCTCCTTGGAAAACACGTCGAAAAGCGACGTCGCCAGAGATTTCGGAGAGGGTTTTGCAGCGGCTCTTTCAGCAGCTAAGACGTTGGAGTGGATAGGCCCGATCCAGTCGGGTTTCGGCATGCATCTTGTTCGCATTCGCGCAGTGAACACACCTGACAAACCCAAGCTGACCGAGGTCCGACAGGCCGTCGAGAATGACTGGCGCGCCACGACTATCCGGCAACGCGAGGCGGCGGCCTATCAGGCGCTGCTCGACGGCTATACGATCAAGATCGCCAAGCCGTGATCCGCAGCCTGCTTTTGCTTATCGGTATTTTGCTGGCGGCACCGTTGCATGCGGACGAACTCCGCCCCGGCTATCTGGAATTTACCGAGAAATCGCCCGGCGCATGGACAATGGTATGGAAGGCGCCGATGCGTGGCGGGTTGACGCCGCAAACGCAACCAGTGCTGCCTGCACACTGCAAGATCGAAGGCCCGCCGACGCGCGCGGTATCGGGCATTGCGCTTGTCTCGACTTATGCGGTCGCCTGCAGGGGGGATGTTGCAGGCAGCACGATAGGCCTTTCGAATTTCGAAGCCGCGCAAACCGATGTGCTCGTGCGCGTTCAACCTTTGGGTCGATCGGTGCAGGCGCTGCGCCTCACGCCCGCCGCGCCGATGGTGGAGATCAAGGCGCGGCCCGATCGCTGGCAGGTGGCGCGCACCTATTTCGTCACCGGAGTCGAACATATCCTTTTCGGCTATGATCATTTGCTGTTCGTCGTGTCGCTCGTGCTGTTGCTCAGCGGATTCTGGACGATCGCCAAGGCGGTGACGGCCTTTACCGTCGCACATTCGATCACGCTCATCGGCACGACATTGGGCTTTCTGGGTTTGCCGCAAAGGCCGGTGGAAAGCGTGATCGCGCTATCGATCCTGTTTCTGGCGGTAGAGATTGTGAAGAAACGGCCTGACCAGCCGCGGCTCTCCGAACGCATCCCCTGGGTGGTCGCCTTCGGTTTCGGCCTGCTCCACGGTTTCGGTTTTGCCGGGGCCCTGAACGAGATTGGCCTGCCCGAAAGCGATGTGCCAACTGCACTGTTGACCTTCAATTTGGGCGTTGAAGCTGGGCAGTTGGTGATTGTCGGGGTATCGCTGGCCGTGCTCGAATTGCTGCGCCGTTTCGCCGCCGCGCAGGTGCAACCCGCATTACGGCTTGCGGCTTACGGTATCGGCACAATTTCGGCGTTCTGGTTTATCGAACGCACCTTCGCCTGACTTCTAGTCGGCCAGCGCCGCTTCGATCTGCTCCCGCAACCATGCTTTTGCGTCAGCATCTGCAAAGCTGTGTGAGGCGCTATCAAGAACCCGCAACTGAACATCGCCGCGTTGCCGAACGGTATCGAATGCGCTGCCCTTCCATGCCGAGGCAAAGGCCAGCGCTGTCGTATCTCGGTTGGCGAGCAACAGGGCCGTCGGCACCGAACTGGCTGAAAGTGCTTGCCCGATCCGTTGGGCCAGCCCCGTCGGCGCCTCCTTTTGCGTGGCACGGGCGAGGCCACCAAAAAGCTTCTTGAGGTTGATCTTTCCGCTGAGCAGATCAATCAAGCTGCGCGGGTTTTTGAGCCGCGCCCAATAACGCGCGCGGATCGCGGCTGCCGAGGGCGGCGTTGGCTGGTTACCTTCGCTGTCAGTTTCTATTACCCAGGGATTGGCGAGTATCAGCCGGTCGATGGGCAGGCCTGTATGGAAGAGTGCCAATGCGCTTGCGGCATCGCAGTTGCCGAAGGCGACGATGCGTTCCAGATGCGGCGCTTCGGTGCGGAATGCCGCGAGTGCTGCCGCGATGTCGGCGGCGCTGCTTTCAAAGTCGCAATTTTCGCCTTCGCTCTCGCCCACACCGCGTCGGTCGTAGCGGAAAACCGGAAAGCCTTGCGCCGCGAAATATGCAGCAAGGGCGGCCTGCCCGGCATGCGCCCCGCTGCGGATTTCGTTGCCGCCGCTGATGATCAGCAGGCCGGTGCTCTTGTCGCCTTCGTCAAGCGTCGCGGCGCACCAAGCGCCGTCACAGTCGAAACCCGTTAGCCGCCGCATGAGGCGCTCCACTGGTCTAGATCGGCGGCGATGGCAGCAGACATGGTAGGGTCATCCTGCGGTTCCGGACGGAGCCACAGCGTGGAACCAGCGATGTCTTGACCCAGAGTTCGCAAGGTCAGTTTCGCGACTTCGGCGGGTTCGGCGCTTGCCAGTTCCGCGACCATCGCCGGGCCAAGCAAATTGCCCGCCAGTTCTGTAGATGCTGTCTTCGCAGCGCCCATCAACTCCACTTCGCTCGTCGCTTTGCCTGCTTCCTTGTCGCCCGCAATGCGGGTGCGGATCATCGTCTTGAGCAGGCTTGAGCCCTTGGCAGGGGCCAGCCGCCAATGGGGTAAGTCTGCAACGCCATGATCGACCAGCGCGCCACCGCGGAGCGAGGCGATATGCGTTGCGCCCAGCTGTGTTGCAGCGGCGGCGACAGCTTCGCGCCAAGTGCCAAGGCTCTGGCCTTCAAGTTCCGCGAGGCTCTCGCTGCAGCCCGGCAGGTCTAACAACATGCTCCCCAAGCCGCTCTCCGCCAGCCTGCGCATCGCCTGCGCCAGCATGCGGCGGCATCGGTTCATCTCGTCGAACAGAGGGGGGATGATCAGTATCTGGCGCGATGATCCCGCGCCAAAGCAAAGGACATGCTCGTCATGCCCGGCAAAATGGTAGGTCCGATATTCGGGACGCAGGCTCACTCCCGAACCTTGGCTTTCGCAAAGGCGACGAGGCTGCCGAAGCTTTCAAACAATTCGCCGTCGATATCATCATCATCGATCATGATTTCCAGCCGGTCTTCCATTTCGGTGAGCAGACCAGCGACCGCCATCGAATCGAGTTCGGGCAGCGCGCCAAACAGCGGCGTATCATCGGTCATCGCGGCGACGGTGGCAGGCGCAACGCCCAGCACATCGATGAGCAGTTCGCGGATCGTGGTTTCAACGCTGTCGGGAACGAAAGGCATCTCTTCTCTCTTCTTTTGTCAGTTGGCTGCGCGATAGGCGCGCCATTTGCGGATGGCAATATGGGGCCAATTTGCGGGATTGTTGGGCCAGAACATCTCCAGCCGGTAACGCTCGCACACATCCTCCATCCACTCCGCCTTATAGGCATCATTGCCGGTGCCGAAATCGATCGAGTTGGCCCCGTCAACGTCGATCACATGCTGGAACAACGCCGCCGATAGCAGCGTGCCGGGTGAAGCCTGCATATGCCGCTCATCATGCGCCAGCTTGTGGATCAGCGCGACGCCATTTTCGACTGTCCAGAATTGCGCCGCTACCGGCTTGCCATCGATATAGGCTAGGCCCAGCCGCAATGCGCCCGCGACGCTTTCGCGCTCGGCGATCTGGCGCAGAAATTCGGGACTGCCTTCTTCGGGTTTCCAGCTGCGCGCATAGACCCGCTCATAATCGCGCCAGCTTTCGGCACCATATTCACTTTCGATGCGGATGGTGACCGCGCCGGTCTTGCCCTTGCGCTTCACGGTGTTTTTCAGACGGCTCGGGCGGCCTTCCCAATAGGCATCGAAGCTGCGCCCCTTGACCTCAAGGATATGGTTCTGGTCGCAAACCTCGCGGAATACCGACCAGCCACTGGCTTCAAATGCGGCCTGCACCATGCTCGCGCTGCTATCTTCGTCGGGCAGCGGGGCCAGTGTAAGGCGGCGGGCATGTTTGGATGCGAGGCCGGCCAGGCCGCGCAGCAGCGCCAGTTTTTCGACTACGCTGTCGGCATTGGCGAAAATCGGCGCCCAGGTGAAATTATACCAGTTGGCGAGCGCCACCAGATGGCCGCCCTCGGCCTGCATCAAAGGCAGCCAGCCTTGCACATCCCCACCCTTTGCTTGCAACAGCGCTGGGGTCTTGTCGCGCAACGCGATGCGGTGCAGGCTTTCGAGCCAATCGAGCCGGTCAAACAGGCAGGGCTGCGCCTCGCGGTCAAGCGCACCTGCAGCGGCGGCTTGCGCAGTCAGGAAATTATCGTGATATTCACACTTAACTGCCAATTATCGCCCCCGATTAACCCTGTTAGCCCCGATATTTGACCCAATGACTGACAATTTGCCAGCCTTTCCACTCGATCACCTCGCGCTTCGCGGTGCGCCGGATGCGCCCGCTTTGCGCCTTAAGGACAAGGTCTATAGTTATCAGACGTTAAATCATCGTATCGGTCGGCTGGCCGCGATTTTGGCGGCACGTGATATTACAGCCGGGGACAGGATCGCCACCTGGCTGCCCAAGACCGAGCTCGCCTGCCTGATGCCGCTGGCGGCGGTGCGCGCGGGGCTGGTGCATGTGCCGATCAATCCGTTGCTCAAGCCCGCGCAGGTTAAGCATATCCTGACCGATAGCGGGGCCGTGGCGTTGGTGACGGCCAAGGTGCGGGCGTCAACGCTCTTAAGCCCCTCCCCTTC
>NZ_JBEBKL010000042.1:0-26740 GCF_040079335.1 Sphingorhabdus sp. | reverse complement strand
CCTCTCCAAGTTCGGCTAGCGAACTTGTTCGCAAGCCTGCCTATCCTCCCCCCCGGAGGGGAGAGGGTTATTCGGTTTAGCCGAGCAGCTCTTGTTCGAGCTTCTTGGCCATTTCTTCGATATTTTCAGGCGGCCAGCCGGGGATGTCCATGCCGAGGCGCAGGCCCATCGACGAGAGGACTTCCTTGATCTCGTTGAGCGACTTGCGGCCGAAATTCGGAGTGCGCAACATCTCGGCTTCGCTCTTCTGAACTAGGTCGCCGATATAGATGATGTTGTCGTTCTTGAGGCAGTTGGCCGAACGGACCGACAGTTCGAGCTCGTCGACTTTCTTGAGAAGGTAACGGTTGAGCTGGTTGGCGTCCGATTCCTCGCTCGAAGCCGGAGCAGCAGCGAGGCCGATCATCGGCGACGAAGCCGCCATCGACTCTTCAAAGTGGACGAAGACTTGCAGCTGGTCCTGAAGGATGCGGGCGGCAAATGCGACCGCGTCTTCAGGGCTGATCGTGCCGTCGGTTTCAACGGTGAGGTTCAGCTTGTCGAAATCCAGTTCTTGACCGATACGCGCATTGTCAATCTTGTAGGCGACCTGGCGGACCGGCGAATAAAGCGAGTCAACCGGGATCAGACCGATCGGCGCATCAGCCGGACGATTAGCAACCGAAGGAACATAGCCTTTGCCGGTGTCGGCAGTGATTTCCATGTTCAGCGTCGCACCATCGTCAAGATGGCAGATGATCAGATCGGGGTTCATCACCTGGATATCACCGGTAACGGCAATATCACCAGCCTTGACGGTAGCCGGGCCAGTGGCCGAAAGCTGCATGCGCTTCGGGCCTTCGCCTTCCATCTTCAGGGCAACCTGTTTGATGTTCAGGACAATGTCGGTGACGTCTTCACGCACGCCGGCAAGCGACGAGAATTCGTGAAGTACATTTTCGATCTTGATCGAGGTGATCGCTGCGCCCTGCAGCGACGAGAGCAACACGCGACGCAGCGCATTGCCGAGCGTCAGGCCAAAGCCACGCTCGAGAGGTTCGGCGACGAAAGTGGCCTTGCGACGTGCGTCGCCAGCAGGCTTCACTTCGAGGCCCATGGGCTTTTTCAGTTCCTGCCAGTTCTTCATGTTGACGGACATGGATTTCCCCTAGGTTGGGCGGGATCGGTTTACTGGTGCACCTTACCGAACCGCCTTGAAAATAAAGGACGCGGACCGGCTGGCCCGCACCCTTGAAACGGATTCAGACGCGGCGGCGCTTCGAAGGACGAACGCCATTGTGCGGAATCGGTGTCACGTCGCGTATCGAGGTGATGGTGAATCCGACAGCCTGCAAGGCACGTAGCGCGCTCTCACGGCCCGAACCCGGACCCTTCACTTCGACCTCGAGGGTGCGGACGCCATGTTCCGCAGCCTTCTTGCCGGCGTCTTCTGCGGCGACCTGAGCAGCATAGGGAGTCGACTTGCGACTGCCCTTGAAGCCCATCGTGCCAGCCGACGACCAGCTGATGGCATTGCCCTGGGCATCGGTGATGGTGATCATCGTGTTGTTGAAGCTGGCGTTGACGTGGGCAACACCGGCCGAGATATTTTTGCGTTCGCGCCGTTTAATGCGCTGAGGTTCGCGTGCCATTTTTGCTCGATCCTGTCTGTATCTGGGAAAAGCTGCGGAAACCCGCGCTTACTTCTTCTTGCCGGCGATCGGCTTGGCTTTGCCCTTGCGGGTGCGCGCATTGGTATGCGTGCGCTGGCCGCGAACGGGAAGGCCTTTACGGTGACGCAGGCCGCGATAGCAGGCGAGGTCCATCAAACGCTTGATGTTCATCGCGGTATTGCGGCGAAGGTCGCCCTCGACGGTGTGATCGGTGTCGATCGTTTCGCGAATCTTCAGAACTTCGGCGTCCGAAAGATCCTGCACCCGGCGGGTGTGATCGATTCCCAGTTTGTCAGCAATTTCGACCGCTTTGGTGCGACCGATGCCATGAATGTAGGTGAGCGCAATGATAACGCGCTTATTGGTAGGTAGGTTAACCCCGGCAATACGTGCCAATTTCTTGCTCCTTGCTCCACAGAATCCGATAAGGATCCTATCTCAACGCGAAAGTGGTGAGCCGACAACGCAGAAAAAACCAGCGGGCGCACAGAAGCGCTGCTGGTTTTACCAGTGTGTCGGATGCAAACCCTTTACGGTGAGTCGCACGGGGTGTCAAGCCGCAGCCTGCCGCGCTTTCCACCGATTAGCCAGTGCCCTTTGTCCGGGTCTTTCCGGCCTCTGCATTGTCCTCGATAAACTGGATGATCCTGGTCGCGATATCCTTGTTGGTCGCTTTTTCGATACCTTCAAGGCCCGGGGAGCTGTTCACTTCCATGATAACCGGGCCGTGGTTCGATCGCAGCATATCAACGCCCGCGACATTCAGACCCATCGCCCGCGCCGCGCGGACGGCGGTCGAGCGTTCTTCAGGCGTGATCTTGATCGCATTGGCCGTTCCGCCCCGATGCAGGTTTGACCGGAAGTCATCATCCGCACCTTGCCGCTCCATCGCCGCCACCACTTTGTTGCCGATCACAAAGGCGCGGATATCGGTACCATTGGCTTCCTTGATGAATTCCTGGACCAATATATTCACATTGGCGCCGCGAAATGCCTCGATCACCGAGCGCGCGCTGTTTTCGGTTTCTGCAAGCACGACGCCGATCCCCTGCGTGCCTTCGAGCAATTTGATAACCACTGGCGCGCCGCCGACCATCTGGATAACCTCGCCGGTCTGGCGCGGATCGTGCGCAAAGGCGGTGACGGGCAGTCCGAGCCCTTTGCGCGCGAGAATTTGCAAGCTGCGCAACTTGTCGCGCGAACGACCGATGGCGACGCTTTCATTGAGTGACCAGATCTTCATCATCTCGAACTGGCGCAGCACGGCTAGGCCGTAAAAGGTCACCGACGCCCCGATGCGCGGAATGACGGCGTCATAGCGTTTGATCTTCTCACCCTGATAATAGGCTTCGGGCCGGTGCGAGGTGATGTTCATCGTCACCCGCAACGTGTTCAATATGTCGATTTCATGCCCACGCGCCCGTGCCGCTTCGGCAAGGCGCTGGTGCGAATAGAGCCCGGCGTTGCGCGCGAGCATGGCGATTTTCATTTTTCCTCCGATGGTGCGGGCTTTCCCAGCACCCATTTACGTCCGCTGTTCACCAGCATCAGACCGCGGCGCAAGGCCCGCCGTCCGATCAGGACGGGAAAGGCCATCGACCGACGGTTCGCCAGTGTCAGCTCAGATTTCCAGCACAATTTACCCAAACAGATTTGCGTTTCGATGACAAAGCGGTGCTGCCTTTCGCCGTTCGAGCTGCGCACCTGCCGCCGGTCCACCAATGGAGCTTCGAAGCGTCGTGGTGTGTCACCCGGAAAGGGACGGAACCAGAATTCGACCCACTCCCTGCCCTCACGCTCAAACGACTTTACCCGTGTGGCATGGATCGACGAAGTGGCAGCCCCTGTATCCATTTTGGCATGGATGGCAGCGAGGCCAAGCCCGGGCAGATCGACCAGCTCGCACCAGCCGATTTCGGCTTTCGCACGCACAGGCTTTTTGCGCCGTACACGTGGCAGTGCGGATGGATCGGCCATATGCGGGGCTTATTCGGGCTGATCGGCGCTTTCGGCGTCGTCAGCTTCGACATTTTCCGGCTTGCCCACCTTGGGTTCTGGCTCGATGGCATCAACCGCTGCGTCCAGATCGGTCTTTTTCGCGGCCTTTTTGGGATCGGTCTTTGCTGGCGCCTTGGTATCCGGTTTTTTCGCGTCGTCTGACTTCTCGGTTGTATCGGTGCCAACAACCTTGCCCAGTGGTTTGATCATCCGGTCAAATTGTTCGCGCAGCACACCATCGACTGCAGGGCCGATATCGGCCGTTTTGAAGCGCATATAGCCACCGACGACATAGGAGAAGCTGACCCTTGTTCCAGCTCCGCTCTTCAGCGGCTCCATCGCGACTGTCAAAGTTCCGGTCACGGCCTCTGCCTGTAGCGGGCCAAGGCTTCCGCGCATCCGCAGCACCTTTCCGGGCTGCGAGAAAATCACGCGCATATGCTCGACACTGCCCTTGGTGGACAGTTTCCCGTCCTTGTCCTTTTCCTGAAACAACTCGCAGAAACATCCACCGGCTTGCGGATCGATATAAAAGCCCGCGGTGCTACCCGACCAGCTATGTGCCGGGTTCCACCAGTCTTTAGCGGCGAGCAGTCGTTTCCAGACATCGTCGGGCTTTGCCAGCACATCGGCGGAGTGAAGTGTCGAGAAACCCTGCTCGGTGATGGTTTTGACCTCTGCCTGGGCAGGGGTGGCGAAGAGCGCCAGAGCTGTGGCGCCAAATGCGATATATTTGATCATGCACCTTATTAGCCGCGCAGCACCCCGCTCGGCAATCGTCATAATAGGTCGCCCCGTCCCAAACCGCAGTGATGGGCCTGTCGAAGCACGTCCCTCGGCTCAGCGCAAACCTCTCAGCGCCCTTCGACAGGCTCAGGGCTGCGGTTATTACTCGCCCAATATGGCGGCGATCGCCTCGGTTACTTCGTCGATATCCGCCATGCCGTCGACCTTGCTGACTAGACCACGCGCTTCGTAGATCGGCAAAATGGGTTCGGTCTTCGCACGATATTCGCCCATGCGGGTGCGGACGGTTTCTTCATTATCGTCCGGGCGACGCTTGAATTCGGTCGAATCGCATTTGTCGCAAACACCGTCCCTGGCCGGCTTTTTGAAGCTATCGTGATAGCCCTCGCCACAATTGGCGCAGGTAAAGCGACCGACGATGCGTTCGACCAGCGCGTCTTCGTCGACCACCAGTTCGACGACATGGTGCAAGGTGCGGCTGCGGCCATCGAGAATGGCGTCAAGCGCATGCGCCTGTGCTTCGGTGCGCGGATAGCCGTCAAAGATCACGCCGGTGTCGGGTGACAGCTCGTCAAGCGCCTCGCCAATGATGCCCGAAACGATCTCATCCGAAACCAGTTCGCCTGCTTCCATTACCGCCTTGGCCTTCAGCCCGGTTGGCGTTCCCGCCTTAACCGCGGCGCGGAGCATGTCGCCGGTCGACAGCTGCACCATAGCGCGCGTGTCGACCAATATGCCTGCCTGCGTTCCCTTGCCAGCGCCCGGGGGGCCGAGAAGAATGATATTCAGCGTCTTGCTCACGTTACCCCTGCCCCTTTATTCGGTGGCCAACCGGATCAGCGTCCGCGATTGCCCTTCAATTTCGCTTTCTTCAGCAGATCACCATATTGGTGCGCCATCAGATGGCCCTGGATCTGCGCGATCGTGTCGACCGTCACATTGACCAGAATCAGCAGACTGGTGCCGCCCAAAACAAAGAACTGCGTCTGTCCCGTTTGTCCCATCATGAAATCAGGGAGCAAGCAGACCACGGTCAGATAGGCTGCGCCCAGAACGGTGATGCGCGTCAGCACATAATCGAGATAATCCTGCGTATTCTTACCGGGGCGGATGCCCGGGATGAAGCCGCCGGCTTTCTTCAGATTTTCTGCCGTTTCTTCAGGGTTGAAGACAACCGCTGTGTAGAAAAAGCAGAAGAAGACGATGCCCAGACCATAGAGCAGCAGATAGATCGGCTGACCATGCTGCAGCCATTGCAGCAGCTGGATGATAATATCGCCGGTCGCACTTTCACCCGCTACTTGATTGCCACCCAATTGGCTGATCGTCACCGGCAGCAGCAGAAGCGAAGATGCGAAGATCGGCGGAATAACCCCTGCGGTGTTGAGCTTCAACGGCAGGTGGCTGCGATCTGCCTGCATCATGCCGCGCTGGCTCGCCCGCTTTGGATATTGCACCAGCACGCGCCGCTGGGCGCGTTCAAAGAAGCAGATCAGCAGGGTCAGGCCGACGAACATCGCGATGAAGCCGACGACGATCACACCGCTGATCGAACCGGTGCGCCCGCCTTCGAGCAGGTTGGCGACGAGACGCGGCATCTGTGCAACAATTCCCGCCATGATGATCAGCGAAATACCGTTGCCGATACCGCGGCTGGTGATCTGTTCACCCAGCCACATCAGGAAGAGCGTGCCACCGACAAGACTGATGGTTGCGACTACGCGGAACATCAGGCCCGGTTCGACAACCGCGCTGATACCATTGGCCGCTGACAGCGATTCAAGGCCTGCCGCAAGGAAATAGCCCTGCACGGCGGTCAGCAACACCGTGCCGTAGCGCGTATATTGGTTGAGCTTTTTGCGCCCGCTTTCGCCTTCTTTCTTGATCGCGGCGAGCGTTGGCGACAGCGAAGCCGCCAGCTGCACGACGATCGAGGCGGTGATGTAAGGCATCACGCCGAGTGCGATGAGGCTCATACGCTCCAGCGAACCGCCCGAGAAAGTGTTGAAGATATCAAGCACACCGCCCGCGGCATTATTCGCATAAAGCGCGGCCTGTGCGATCGGATCAACACCCGGCAGCGGAACGAAGCTGAGCAGGCGGAACACGATCAGCGCACCGATTGTGAACCAGATGCGGCTCTTAAGATCGGTGGCTTTTCCGAAGTTCGAAAAATTTACCCCGGATGCCATTTTGTCGGCTCGCGATGCCATGAAATAACTTTCCCTTGATTCCCGATTGCTGCGCTAGCCGTTGCGGCAGGAGCAATCTACCCCGAATTGACATGTCGATGTTCCAGTGGCCTGAAAACACCAAACCCCGCACGCCCATATCGGCCAAAAAGCCAATATCGGGATGCGGGGCTGGTTCGACAAGAGCGATGTCACTCTTTTGTCACTTTGCCTTCTTGGCGCTGCCCTTCTTTTCGGCAGCTTTTTCAGCTGCGGGCTTCACGACCAGGATTTCTACCTTGCCGCCAGCCTTTTCGACAGCTTCAACAGCGGCCTTCGAAGCACCGGCAACCGACAGGTTGACCTTTGCAGTCAGTGTGCCCTTGGCGAGGATGCGGACGCCATCCTTGCCGCCGCGCGACAGGCCAGCAGCCTTGAGTGCAGCCTGATCGATGACAGCCTTGGCGTCGAGCTTCTTAGCGTCGATGAACTTCTGGATCATGCCCAGATTCACTTCGGCATAGTCTTTGGCGAAGATGTTGTTGAAGCCGCGCTTCGGGATACGCATGTGAAGGGGCATCTGGCCGCCTTCAAAGCCCTTGACGGCTACGCCCGAACGGCTCTTCTGACCCTTTTGGCCGCGGCCCGCTGTCTTGCCTTTGCCCGAACCGATACCACGGCCAACGCGCATCTTGCGATGACGTGCGCCTTCATTGTCACGGATGTCGTTTAGTTTCATGTCTTGCACTCGCTTTCGCTTTTAGTCGCGCTGAATTCTCTCCCCTTCAGGGGAGAGATAGGGAAACTTGGCAGCTTGCTGCCTAGTTGAACTAGAGAGGGGGAAGCCCCTCTCCCACTGCGACTAGGCTATGCTACGCAAAGCCAAGTCTCGTTGCCCTCTCCCCTGAAGGGGAGAGAGAATAGTTTACCCGACAACCTCAACCATGTGCCGCACGGTGCGGATCATGCCGCGCACTTCGGCGGTGTCTTCAAGTTCGACCACCTTGTGCATCTTGTCGAGGCCCAAACCCTGCAGCGTCTTGCGCTGAACGGCGGGGCGGCGGATCGGCGAACCGGTCTGCTTGATCTTGATTTTCGCCATGTCGAATTACTCCGTAATAGCTTCGGCGTCGGCTTCGGCAGTCTTGCTGCCACCGCGACCGAGAAGGTCGGCGATTTTCTTGCCGCGACGCTGCGCCACCGATTTGGGGCTGGTTTGTTCAGACAGGGCCGCAAAAGTGGCGCGGACCATGTTGTACGGGTTCGACGTGCCGATCGACTTGGTCACCACGTCGGCAACACCAAGGCTTTCGAACACAGCGCGCATCGGACCACCAGCAATGATGCCGGTACCGGCGGGTGCCGAACGGACATAGACATTGCCTGCGCCGAAACGGCCGGTGCCGTCATGATGCAGCGTACGACCGTCTTTCAACGGAACGCGGATCATCTTCTTTTTCGCAGCAGCGGTCGCCTTGTTGATGGCTTCCGGCACTTCGCGTGCCTTGCCGTGGCCAAAGCCGACACGACCCTGGCCATCGCCGACAACGACGAGAGCTGCGAAACCGAAGCGCTTGCCGCCCTTTACGGTCTTCGAAACGCGGTTGATGTGCACGAGCTTTTCGATCGTGCCGTCATCTTCTTTTTCTTCGCGCGGTTTGCGATCATCGCGGCGGCCACGGCCACCACCTTCGCCACGCCCACGACCGCCGCGACCGCGACGACCACCTTCAGCTTCAACAGCTTCAGGAGCGGCTGCGTCAACGACGACGTTCTCGTTGGTGTTGTTTTCGTCAGCCATCATCAGAACTCCAGCCCGCCTTCGCGGGCAGCATCGGCCAGCGCCTTGACGCGGCCATGAAACAGGAAACCACCGCGGTCGAAGACAACGCTGGTCACGCCAGCCTTCTTCGCGGCTTCTGCAACGCGCTTGCCGACTTCGGCGGCAGCCGCAGACGTCGAGCCGTTCTTGGTCTTGACCGCCTTGTCGTTGGTCGAAGCCGAAGCCACGGTCACGCCCTTGGAGTCATCGATGACCTGGGCATAGATGTGGCGACCGGTGCGGTGCACCGAAAGACGGGGACGTCCGGCAACCTGCGCACGCAGTTTCGAACGAACGCGCTGGCGGCGCTTTTCAAAGAGAGACAGTTTAGCCATGGCTTATTTCTTCTTCCCTTCTTTGCGGAAGATATATTCGCCGCGGTACTTGATGCCCTTGCCCTTATAGGGTTCCGGCTTGCGCCAGCGACGGATTTCGGCAGCAACCTGCCCCACCTTCTGCTTGTCGATCCCGGTGATTTCCACCGTGGTGTTGTCCGGGGTCTTGATTTCAATGCCTTCGGGGATCGCGAAATCCACGTCGTGGCTGTAGCCAAGCTGCAGCTTCAGATTACGGCCCTGTGCGTTGGCACGATAGCCGACGCCGGTGATTTCGAGGACCTTGGTGAAACCATCAGTCACGCCGGTGACAAGGTTCTGCACCAAAGTGCGCTGCATGCCCCAGAATGCGCGAGCTTCCTTGCTCTTGTTCGCGGGCATAACCGACACGCCTTCGTCCTTGATTTCATAGGAAATCAGATCGCTCATCGGCATGGTGAGTTCGCCCTTGGGGCCCTTCACCGACAAGGTGCCATCGCCGATGCTGGCGGTAACGCCAGCCGGAATGGCAACGGGTTTCTTACCAATGCGGCTCATCAGAACACCTCCGCCAGGATTTCACCGCCGACATTCTGGGCGCGTGCTTCGGCGTCCGAAAGCACACCCTTCGGGGTGGAAACGATGGTGATACCAAGGCCGTTGCGGATGACGGGAAGCTCGGTGCTGCCCGAATAGACGCGGCGACCGGGCTTTGAAACGCGGGCAACATGCTGGATCGCAGGCTGGCCTTCGAAATATTTCAGCTCGATGCGCAGGCCCTTATGAGCGCCCAGTGCTTCTTCGCTATAGCCACGGATATAGCCTTCGCGCTGCAGCACGTCGAGGACGCGGGCACGCAGCTTCGAAGCGGGCGAAACGACAGAGTCTTTCTTCGCGCGCTGGCCGTTGCGGATGCGGGTGAGCATATCACCCAAAGGATCGGTCAATGCCATTTTCTCTATCCCTTACCAGCTCGATTTCGTCACGCCGGGGATCAGGCCCTTATTGGCCAGATCGCGCAACTGGATACGGCAGAGCCGGAATTTGCGGTAATAAGCGCGCGGACGGCCCGTGGTTTCGCAACGGTTGCGAACGCGGGTCGGGTTGCCATTGCGCGGGATCTCGGCCAGTTTAAGGCGCGCGATCAAGCGCTCGCTTTCGTCTTTCGACTCGTCATTGGCAATTGCCTTCAGCCGGGCATATTGCCCTGCATATTTCTTGACGAGCTTCTTGCGACGCTCATTTTTGTTGATCGAACTCAGTTTCGCCATGACTTAAGTTCTCGTCCTTTCTTGACGAGGAAGCACGCTTACGCGGCTTCCTTTTCCTCAGCTTGTTCTTGCGGGAAGGGGAAACCAAACAGGCGAAGAAGCTCACGAGCCTCATCATCGCTGTTCGCGGTGGTGGTAACGATCACGTCCATACCGCGTACGGTATCGATCGAATCGTAGCTGATTTCCGGGAAGATGATCTGCTCTTTCAGGCCCATGGCAAAGTTGCCGGCACCATCAAAGCTCTTCGGGTTCAGGCCACGGAAGTCGCGAATGCGGGGCATTGCGATCGTGACCAGACGGTCCAGAAATTCATACATGCGGGCACCGCGCAACGTCACCTTGACGCCGATCGGCATGCCTTCACGCAGCTTGAAGCCTGCGATCGACTTGCGGGCACGGGTGACAACCGGCTGTTGGCCAGCGATCAACTTCATTTCCTCAAGAGCGGTCGTAACCTTCTTCTTGTCTTGCGAGCCTTCGCCGACGCCCATGTTGAGCGTGATCTTTTCGATCTTCGGAACGGCCATGCGGTTGGCATAGCTGAACTTTTCGGTCAGGGCCTTGACGACGGTGTCGTCATAGCGCTGCTTCATGCGCGGGGTGTATTTTTGATCAGCCATCGATCTTCTCCCCGGTTTTCACGGCGACGCGAGTCTTTTTGCCGTCCTTACCGGTTTCAATGCGAACGCGGCTCGGCTTGCCATTCTTGTCGGCAATCGCAACGTTCGAGATGTGCAGCGGGGCTTCGAAACGGTCGAGGCCGCCCTGCGGGTTTGCCTGGCTCGGCTTGCGGTGACGCACGGCAACATTGACGCCCGAAACGACGACTTTCGACGCCTTCGGATCGACGCGGGTGACTTCGCCAGTCTTACCCTTGTCCTTGCCGGCGAGCACGACAACCGTGTCGCCCTTTTTGATTTTCGCCATAGCCATGATTACAGCACCTCCGGTGCCAAGCTGATGATTTTCATGTGGTTCTTGGCACGCAGTTCACGAACTACGGGGCCAAAAATACGGGTGCCGATCGGCTCCTTATTGTTACCGATAAGCACGGCAGCGTTGGAGTCGAAACGGATGACCGAACCGTCGGCACGACGGATATCCTTGCGGGTGCGAACGATGACGGCCTTGTGGACGTCGCCTTTCTTCACCTTGCCGCGCGGCTGGGCTTCCTTGATCGACACCACGATGATGTCGCCAACGCCAGCAGTACGACGCTTGGAGCCGCCGAGAACCTTGATGCACTGGACGCGCTTGGCGCCGCTGTTGTCAGCCACATCGAGATTGGATTGCATCTGGATCATGGCTTAACCTTCCGCGAGTTCGGCTGCAGCCTCAGGTGCGGCGCCAACGCGCTCCACCAGAGTCCAGGTCTTGTTCTTCGAAATCGGCGCACACTCCTGAATGCGGACCACTTCACCAGCTTTCGCGGTGTTGGCTTCATCATGTGCGTGATACTTCTTCGAACGACGGATGATCTTGCCGTAAAGCGGGTGCTTCACCTTGCGCTCGACGAGCACAACGACCGTCTTGTCGTTCTTGTCGGACACCACGGTGCCGGTAAGAATACGTTTGGGCATCGTATATGCTCCCTTATGCCGACTGCTTGGCGGCGCTTGCGCGCTCGCTTTGCAGGGTTTTGATACGCGCGATGTCGCGGCGCACTTCGCGGATGCGGGCCGGCTTTTCGAGCTGGCCAGTGGCACCCTGAAAACGCAGGTTGAACGCTTCACGTTTCAGTTCGCCAAGCTGGACTGCCAGCTGGTCGTCAGTCTTGACGCGCAGGTCTTCGATCTTGCTCATCCTTCTGCTCCCAGATGCGAGGTGTCGCCAAGACGGGCAACGACCTTGACCTTGATGGGCAGCTTCATTGCAGCGCGGCTGAATGCCACGGCAGCAATCTGGCCCGGAACACCGTCGAGTTCGAACAGGATGCGGCCCGGCTTAACCTTGGCTGCCCAATATTCGACCGACCCCTTGCCCTTACCCTGACGGACTTCGGCAGGCTTTTTCGACACGGGAACGTCGGGGAACACGCGGATCCACAAACGTCCCTGACGCTTGATGTGGCGGGTGATCGCACGACGAGCCGCTTCGATCTGGCGCGCGGTGATGCGTTCCGGTTCCAGCGCCTTGAGGCCGTACGAACCGAAGTTCAGCTCGGTACCACCCTTGGCATTGCCAGAGATGCGGCCCTTGAACTGCTTGCGGAACTTGGTTTTTTTAGGTTGCAACATGATGCTTGCCTATTCCCTTATCAGCGACGGTGGTCAGACTGCGGACGAACGCCCGAGGTCTGCGCTTCCATCATCAAGCGGTCGGTCGCCATCGGGTCATGACCAAGGATTTCTCCCTTGAAGATCCAGACCTTGATGCCGATGATGCCATAAGCGGTGAGTGCTTCGGCTTCGGCATAGTCGACGTTCGCACGCAGCGTGTGCAGCGGAACGCGACCTTCGCGATACCATTCGGTACGGGCGATTTCAGCACCGCCAAGACGGCCACCGCAGGTGATCTTGATGCCTTCTGCACCCAGACGCAGCGCCGACTGAACCGCACGCTTCATGGCGCGGCGGAAGGCGATACGACGGATCAGCTGGTCTGCAACACCCTGGGCGACAAGCTTCGAGTCGATTTCGGGCTTGCGGATTTCCACGATGTTGAGGCTGACGTCGGCATCGGTATATTTACCAATGGCTTTCTTCAGCTTTTCAATGTCGGCACCCTTTTTGCCGATGATGACGCCGGGGCGTGCTGCATAGATCGAAACGCGGCACAGCTTGGCCGGACGCTCGATCACCACCTTGGAGATCGCAGCCTGGGGCAGCGTCTTCATGATGAACTTGCGGATGTTGATATCTTCCAGCAGCATGCGGCCATAGTCCGCACCTTCGGCGTACCAGCGGCTGTCCCACGTGCGGTTGATCTGCAGGCGCAGGCCGATCGGATTGCTCTTCTGACCCATGATTAAGCCTCTTCTTCCTGTTCGCGAACGACGATGCGCAGGCGGCTGAACGGTTTCAGGATGCGGGTCGATTTGCCGCGGCCACGAGCGTGGAAACGCTTCATGGTCAGCGCCTTGCCGACACTTGCCTCGGCAACGACAAGGCTGTCGACGTCGAGATTGTGGTTGTTTTCCGCATTGGCGATGGCCGAAGCCAGCACCTTCTTTGCATCAACAGCCATCGCACGCTTCGAAAAGCTGAGGATGTTCAACGCTTCTTCGACCTTACGGCCACGGATCAGCGCTGCAACAAGGTTGAGCTTCTGCGCCGAACCACGGATCGTGGTGCCGACAGCCAAAGCTTCCTTTTCGCCAACGCGGCGGGGGGCGGCTTGCTTACCCATTAGCGTTTGCCCTTCTTGTCTGCGCCGTGACCATGATAGGTACGGGTGGGCGCGAACTCGCCCAGCTTGTGGCCGACCATGTCTTCGTTGACCGAGACAGGGACGAACTTGTGGCCGTTATAGACGTTGAACGTCAGACCAACGAACTGCGGAAGGATCGTCGAGCGGCGCGACCAGGTCTTGATCGGCGCGCTGCTGTTCGCATCCTGCGCGGTTTCTGCTTTTTTCAGCAGATAGAGGTCGACAAAAGGACCTTTCCAGACGGAACGAGCCATGACTTACCTCTTCTTCTTCGCATGACGTGACCGGATGATCATCTTGTCAGTCGATTTGTTCGAACGGGTGCGTGCACCCTTGGTCGGCTTGCCCCATGGCGTCACCGGATGGCGACCGCCCGAGGTCCGGCCTTCACCACCGCCGTGCGGGTGGTCGACCGGGTTCTTGGCAACACCGCGGGTAAGGGGCTTGATGCCCTTCCAGCGGTTGCGGCCTGCTTTCGCCAGCGTCTGGTTCGAGTTGTCGGGGTTCGAAACCGCGCCAACCGTGCCCATGCAGCTGCCCAGGATATAACGCTGTTCGCCCGAGTTCAGACGAACGATAACCTTGCCGCCATCACGTCCGACGAGCTGCACATAGGTGCCTGCCGAACGGGCGATCTGGCCACCCTTGCCCGGCTTCATCTCGACATTGTGGCAGATCGTGCCAACCGGCATCTGCGACAGAAGCATCGCATTGCCCGGCTTCACGTCGGTCTTTTCACCAGCAACAACGGTGTCGCCGACATTCAGACGCTGCGGTGCAAGGATATAAGCCTGTTCGCCGTCCGAATATTTCACCAGTGCGATGAAAGCGGTACGGTTGGGGTCATATTCCAGACGCTCGACAGTCGCGGGCATATCCCATTTGCGACGCTTGAAGTCGACAATGCGATATTTCTGCTTGTGTCCGCCGCCGATGCCACGCGAGGTGACATGGCCCTTGTTGTTGCGACCGCCGGTCTTGCGCTTGCCTTCGGTCAGCGCCTTGACGGGCTTACCCTTGTAAAGGCTCGAACGGTCGACGAGCACGAGGCCGCGACGCGCCGGGCTGGTTGGTTTGTAGCTCTTGAGTGCCATTTTCCTGCCCTTAGATACCGGTGGTGACGTCGATCGACTGGCCTTCAGCCAGCGTCACAACGGCCTTTTTGACGTCGTTGCGGGTGTAGGGTTTGCCCTTCCACCGCTTAACCTTGCCCTTTTGAACAAGCGTGTTCACGCCCTTCACCTTGACATCGAACAATGCTTCGACCGCCGCCTTGATCTGCGGCTTGGTGGCATCGCCCGCTACCTTGAAAACAACCGCGTTGTTTTCCGAAAGCAGAGTTGCCTTCTCGGTGATGTGCGGCGCAACGATCACGTCATAATGACGGACGTCGATTGCTTCTTTCTTAGCCATTGAAACGGGCCTCCAGCTTTTCAACCGCGGCGCGGGTCAGGACCAGCGTTTCGTGCTTCAGAATGTCATAGACGTTGGCGCCCACAGCGGGAAGCACATTGACGCCGACGAGATTTGCCGAAGCCTTGCGGAAATTGTCATTCACGCCGCCAACGACATCGGCACCGTCGATCACAAGGGTCGTCTTGCCAAAGCCAAGCTTTGCGATCTGACCGGCAAGCGCCTTGGTCTTGCCTTCCTTGACGTCGAGGTCTTCGAGGACGATCAGCGAGCCGGCTTTCGCCTTGCTCGACAGAGCCATCTTCAGGCCGAGAGCGCGGATTTTCTTGTTCAACAGCGGATTGAAGTCGCGCAGGCGGGCACCATGTGCCTTACCACCGCCGATGAAGGTCGGTGCAGCACGATCGCCGTGACGGGCAGTACCGCCGCCCTTCTGGCGACCAAACTTCTTGCCGGTGCGCGAAACGTCTGAACGCTCGCGGGTCGGACGAGCCGTGCCGCGGGCCTTTTCACGCTGCCAGGTGACGACGCGGTGCAGAATGTCTGCGCGCGGTTCGACACCGAAGACTTCGTCGTTCAGGTCGATGTCGCCCTTTGCCTTGGCGTCGAGGGTTTGAACCTTGAGTTTCATGGCTTAGCCCTCCTTGTTTTCTTCGCTGGCGTCAGCGGCAGGAGCCTCTGTTGCAGCGGTTTCGGCGGCGGGCGCTTCGGTGACGGCTTCGACTTCGGTGGCTTCGGTCGCAACGACGACTTCTTCCGTAACGATCGGAGCAACATCATTGTCACCCTTCAGCGCGCCGGGGAACGGCAGGCCTTCGGGAGCAGCAACCTTGACGGCGTCCTTGACGAGCAACCATGCGTTCTTCGAACCAGGGACCGAACCCTTCACGAAGATCAGGCCGCGTTCAACGTCCGTGCGAACCACTTCAAGGTTCTGCTGCGTACGCTGACGATCACCCATGTGACCCGCCATCTTCTTGTTCTTGAACACCTTGCCCGGATCCTGACGGTTACCCGTCGAACCGTGCGCACGGTGCGAGATCGAAACACCGTGGGTGGCGCGCATACCGCCGAAGCCCCAACGCTTCATAGCGCCGGCAAAGCCTTTACCCTGGGTGTGGCCGGTGATGTCCACCAGCTGGCCGGCAACGAAATGCTCGGCCGAAATGGTTGCGCCGACCGGCAGCAGGCCGTCGGCATTTTCAACGCGGAATTCGGCAACGCGAGCCTTGGGCTCGACCTGTGCCTTGGCGAATTCGCCACGTTGCGGTTTGTTTACATTTTTCGCCTTACGGGCTCCTGCACCGAGACGGACAGCAAAATAGCCATCCTTGTCTTCGCTACGAGCACCGACCACCTGGCAGCCTTCCAGCGCCAGAACGGTAACGGGAATATGACGGCCATCTTCGTTGAAGAGGCGCATCATGCCCATTTTTTTAGCGATCACGCCAGTACGCATGACCAATCACTCCTACAGAGGCCGAAGGGACCATTCCCCACGGCATGTCAGCCCAAATTTTGATGCATCGCCCCGTCCGGGCTGAACCCTTCCAAAAAGGAAGGAAGACGGGGGACGCAGCCCGGACAGATTGTCCGGCGGTATCCCGATGTCCCGCAACCCGCCTGAGGGCAGGTCGCTTAAGCTCAAGCGAGCTTAATCTGAACGTCTACACCAGCAGCAAGGTCGAGCTTCATCAAAGCGTCGACGGTCTGCGGGGTGGGCTGCACGATATCGAGCAGCCGCTTGTATGTGCGCACCTCAAACTGCTCGCGCGACTTTTTGTCGATGTGCGGGCCACGGTTGACGGTGAACTTTTCGATACGGGTAGGAAGAGGAATAGGGCCACGGATCAGCGCGCCGGTGCGGCGGGCTGTTTCTGCAATATCACCTGTCGCCTGATCGAGGACGCGATGGTCAAAAGCTTTCAGACGAATGCGAATATTCTGCGTTTCCATGACGGACCGTATTCCTGTTTCTACCAATATCAAAGAGCGAAAACAGCCAACCCAACCTCATATGGAAGCCGGGACAGCTGTTTGTGAATCTCAAATAAACCGCCCCGCCCGAATCAGTGATACGGGCGGGATGCGCGGCCTATATTACTTCGTGATGGTGCTGACAACCCCAGAACCAACGGTGCGGCCACCTTCGCGAATTGCGAAGCGCAGGCCCTGTTCCATAGCGATCGGCGCGATCAGCTTGACAGCGATCGTGACGTTGTCGCCAGGCATCACCATTTCGGTGCCCTCGGGAAGGATCACTTCGCCGGTGACGTCGGTGGTGCGGAAGTAGAACTGCGGACGATAGTTCGCAAAGAACGGCGTGTGACGGCCGCCTTCATCCTTCGACAGCACGTAGATTTCAGCCGAGAATTCGGTGTGCGGCGTAACCGAACCGGGCTTTGCCAAAACCTGGCCACGCTCAACTTCGTCACGGCCAACGCCACGGATCAGCGCGCCGATATTGTCGCCTGCACGACCTTCGTCGAGCAGCTTGCGGAACATTTCAACGCCGGTAACGGTCGTCTTCTTGGTGTCCTTGATGCCGACGATTTCGACTTCTTCACCAACCTTGACGATGCCGGTTTCGACGCGGCCGGTCACAACGGTACCACGACCCGAGATCGAGAACACGTCTTCGACGGGCATCAGGAACGGCTTGTCAACCGGACGCTCGGGCTGCGGAATGGCGCTGTCGACAGCGTCCATCAGCGCGAGGATCGAGTTCTTGCCGATTTCGTCGTCGCGGCCTTCGAGTGCAGCAAGTGCCGAACCCTTAACAACGGGGATCGCGTCGCCGTCAAAGCCGTAGCTGCTCAGCAGTTCGCGGATTTCCATTTCGACGAGTTCGAGAATTTCTTCGTCGTCGACCTGGTCAACCTTGTTCATGTAAACAACGAGAGCGGGAACGCCAACCTGGCGAGCCAGCAGGATGTGCTCGCGGGTCTGCGGCATCGGGCCGTCAGCCGAGTTCACAACCAGGATAGCGCCGTCCATCTGCGCAGCACCGGTGATCATGTTCTTCACATAGTCAGCGTGGCCCGGGCAGTCGACGTGTGCATAGTGACGTGCAGCGGTTTCATATTCGACGTGTGCGGTCGAAATGGTGATGCCACGCTCGCGCTCTTCGGGAGCCTTGTCGATGTTGGCAAAATCAACAGCTTCACCGCCATGGGCTTCTGCCATGATCTTGGTGATTGCTGCGGTCAGCGTGGTCTTGCCATGGTCAACGTGACCGATGGTGCCGATGTTGCAGTGCGGTTTCGTCCGCTCAAATTTAGCCTTTGCCATTGTTCAAACCTTCTTCTGGATTAGGTGTCTTTTGATCAGTTGGGACGACGCCTGCTGAATCAGGCGCCGCCCTTAGTCCGTTCTTGCCTGTCAGGCAAGCTTCTCTTTAATTTCAGTCGCGACGTTTGCCGGAACCTCGTCATAATGCGAGAAGTGCATCGAGTAGTTGGCACGTCCCTGCGTGAACGAGCGCAGCTGGTTCACATAACCAAACATGTTGGCCAGCGGCACCATGGCTTCAACAACCTGCGCATTACCGCGGGTGTCGGTGCCCTGAATCATGCCGCGACGCGAGTTCATGTCGCCGATGACATCGCCCAGATATTCCTCAGGCGAAACAACTTCGACCTTCATGATCGGTTCAAGCAGCTTGATACCTGCCTTCTGCGCAGCTTCGCGCATACCGGCACGACCAGCAATTTCAAACGCCAGTGCCGACGAGTCGACATCGTGATAGGCGCCGTCATACAGTTCGATATCAAAGTCGATGATCGGGAAGCCGATGAGCGAGCCGCTTTCGGCGGTTTCGCGCATACCCTTTTCAACCGAGGGGATATATTCCTTCGGAATGTTACCGCCCTTGACCGCATCGGTGAAGGTGATGCCTGCACCACGCTCGCCCGGAGTGACCTTGAACTTGATGCGACCGAACTGGCCCGAACCACCCGACTGTTTCTTGTGGGTGTAATCGATGTCGACGGCACGGGCGAGATATTCGCGGTAGGCCACCTGCGGCGCGCCGACATTGGCCTCGACCTTGAATTCGCGACGCATACGATCGACGATGATGTCGAGGTGAAGCTCGCCCATCCCCTTGATGATCGTCTGGCCCGATTCATGATCGGTCGAAACGCGGAACGAAGGATCTTCAGCCGACAGGCGGTTGAGCGCGATGCCCATCTTTTCCTGGTCAGCCTTGGTCTTTGGTTCCACCGAAAGTTCGATAACCGGCTCGGGGAATTCCATACGTTCAAGGATGATCGGCTGACGTTCGGCGCACAGCGTATCGCCGGTGGTCGTTTCCTTCATACCGGCAAGCGCGATGATGTCGCCTGCAAATGCCTCGTCAACGTCCTTACGTTCGTTGGCGTGCATTTCGAGCATGCGGCCGACTTTTTCTTTCTTGTCCTTCACCGAGTTCAGGTAGGTGCCCTTGACGAGCGAACCTGAATAGATGCGGATGAAGGTCAGCGAGCCCACGAACGGGTCGTTCATGACCTTGAACGCCAGCGCGCTGAACGGCGCTTCGTCAGTTGCCGGACGGCTGTCAGGCTCAAGGCTGTCCATCTTCACGCCCTGAACATCTTCAATGTCGAGCGGCGAAGGCAGATAGTCGACAACGCAATCGAGCAAAGGCTGAACGCCTTTGTTCTTGAACGCCGAACCGCAAACCACGGGAACGAACGCATGACCAAGCGTACCCTTGCGGATCAGCGCCTTCAGCGTTGCCACGTCAGGCTCATTGCCTTCCAGATAGGCTTCCATCGCGTCATCGTCTTGCTCAACGGCAAGTTCGATCAGTTCGCTGCGATATTTTGCAGCCTTATCGACCATGTCAGCCGGAATATCTTCATAGAAAAATTCAGCGCCCAGGCTTTCATCCTTCCAGATGATCGCGCGGTTTTCGACCAGATCGACCAGACCCTTCAGATCGGCTTCGATGCCGATGGGAAGGAACAGGACAGCAGGCTTTGCACCCAGACGATCGATGATCGACTGCACGCAATATTCGAAGTTCGCACCGGTACGGTCGAGCTTGTTGATGAAGCACATCCGCGGAACTTTATACTTGTCCGCCTGGCGCCACACGGTTTCGGACTGCGGCTCTACGCCGGCAACGCCATCGAAACAAGCAACGGCACCGTCGAGCACGCGCAGCGAACGTTCAACTTCAATCGTGAAGTCAACGTGGCCGGGGGTGTCGATGATGTTGATGCGGTGGTCGTTCCAGAAGCAGGTGGTGGCAGCCGACGTGATCGTGATGCCGCGTTCCTGTTCCTGTTCCATCCAATCCATGGTGGCCGCGCCATCATGGACTTCGCCGATCTTGTACGACTTGCCGGTGTAGTACAAAATACGCTCGGTGGTCGTGGTCTTGCCAGCATCGATGTGCGCCATGATGCCGATATTGCGATATTTTTCCAACGGATGGCTGCGTGCCATGGTCTTCACTCCAGTTGAGAAACGATTTCCTCTCCCCTTGCGGGAGAGGATACAAAGACTTGGCAACTTGTTGCCTAGTCGGCGTTGGAGAGGGGTCATCCCCTCTCCCGTTGCGACTAGGTCCTGCTAAAGCAGAACCAAGTCTCACTTCCCTCTCCCGCAAGGGGAGAGGGATTAAAGCTTACCAGCGATAGTGTGCGAAGGCACGGTTGGCTTCGGCCATACGGTGCGTGTCTTCGCGCTTCTTGACGGCGTTGCCACGGTTGTTGGCAGCATCGAGAAGCTCACCCGAAAGACGGGCTGCCATAGTGGTTTCGCTGCGGTTGCGCGCGGCACCGATCAGCCAGCGAATGGCGAGGGCCTGCGCACGCTCGGGGCGGACTTCGCAGGGAACCTGATAGGTTGCACCGCCAACGCGACGCGAACGGACTTCGATGCCGGGCTTCACATTGTTCAGCGCATCGTGGAAGGTTTGCACCGGATCTTTCTTCGCCTTGGCTTCGACGGTTTCGAGCGCGCCATAGACGATGCGTTCGGCGACGGACTTTTTACCATCGAGCATCAGGTTGTTCATGAATTTCGAAAGCACCAGATCCCCGAACTTTGGATCGGGAAGGATGATGCGCTTTTCGGGACGACGACGACGTGACATTTTCTATTCTCCCGATCTTACTTAGGACGCTTCGCGCCATATTTCGAACGCGACTGTTTGCGGTCCTTGACGCCCTGTGTGTCGAGCACGCCGCGCAGGACGTGGTAACGGACACCGGGAAGGTCGCGCACACGGCCACCGCGGATAAGCACAACGCTGTGCTCCTGCAGGTTGTGGCCTTCGCCCGGGATATAGGAAATGACTTCGCGCTGGTTGGTCAGACGGATCTTGGCAACCTTACGCAGAGCCGAGTTCGGCTTTTTCGGAGTCGTGGTATAAACACGGGTGCAGACACCACGCTTTTGCGGGTTCTGATCCATTGCAGGGACCTTTGACTTGGCCTTCTGCGGCGTCCGGCCCTTGCGGACCAGCTGGTTAATCGTTGGCATATCTTCACCTTGAAAATAAGTTGGTTACTTTGCGCGACAAGACGATGCCCTTTAAGGGGCGCGGCGGAGGCTCAGCCTTGGTTCCGCCCGGCCTGTCGAACAATGTTCAGCCTATGTGGGTTTTCCTGTGGGCGCGGAGAATCACTCCTCGCGCTTTCGGGAAGGCGGGCCATTAGCGGCAATGTCTCGGGTGGTCAAGCGTGAAGGAGCGCCGCAACAGCGCAATTCCTTACACACTATTTCGCCCGATAAACGCCGCCATCTGCGCCTGTGCGGCGCGGCTTTCGCGCAGGAAGAAGATGGGCCAGTCGTGCATCATCCCGGCTTCTTCATGATAGTCGATCGACGGTAGCTTGGCCTTCAACGCGCGGGCATCGGGAACCAAAATGTCATCGCCTCCCCCGAACATCAGCATCGGCGGCAGGCCTTCCCAATTGCCGAATAACGGGCTGACCTTCGGATCGCTGAGCGGCAGGTCACGAGCGTAGAGTTTTGCCGCGGCATGGGTGCCGTTGATGGTGAGCACGCAATCGCGCGGTTCGATCGCGGGCTGGTCGGGGTGCGCAACCGCCACGTCGAGCCAGGGGCAGATCAGGATCAGGCCCTTTGGCAACAACCGCCCTTCGGCACGCGCCGCCTGCACAACCGCCGCGCACAGCCCGCCGCCTGCCGAATCTCCGCCCATCACAAAGGGCCCTGCCCTGTCCGGCGTGAATTCGCGGTAGAATTTCATCGCCCAGTCGACTGCTTCCGCCGCCGATGCCTCGGGGGCCAGCGGATAGAGTGGGGCAGTGGTGACGATGCCGTGCGTCTCCGCCATATGGGCGAGGAACTTCCAGTGAATATCGACCGCCGGATAGACATAGCCGCCACCATGCCAATAGAGCATATGCCCCGCCACCGGCCGGTCACGCGGCGCGATGCGGTAGATCTTGCGCCCCTCATAAGTGCTTTCGCGCACATCGAGCCGTTTGCGCATTTTGGCATCGGGAAATTGCTGCTCGACCCGGCTATGTTCGATATTATTGAGGAAATCGGGGCCGTCCGAATAGCGTTTGCGCAATGAACCGGTCATCCGGAACAGCGAAGCAATCAGGCGCGCGGTCAGGCTAGGCATGGCATTTCCCCTCTTATCCAAAGGGCAAAGTGCCGAAGAAAATCGAAAAGGCAAGCCGCAACGCCATGCCGCTACGGCTTGCTCTAGCTCGTCAACTGTCGGAGGGCTTGTCCCACTGCTTGTAACGGCTGTTGCCGACAAAGCCGAGATTTTCGACCCTCGCTTCGTTCACCATCGCGATCAGCTGGTTGAACCGTTCATAGCGCGCATAGCCATCGGTTTCGATGCGCAGTGCATCTCCGGCGGCGGCCAATGTGCGCAGCTTGGCCTGCAAGGCGAAGTCATCGACTATAGTGCCGTTCCAATGGGCGACCCCGTCGGAAGTCACTACCAGATTCTGGATGATCGGCGGCTTTTGGGTCGTTATCGGCCCGGGTGGTGGCAGGTTCACGCTGGTCTGGTGCATGGCCGCCGGGACCGCGAGGATCAGCATCACCAGAAGCACCAGCATCACGTCGATCAACGGGGTGATGTTCATTTGAGAAAATGGCGTGTCGCTTGGCTTGTACCGCGTACGGTGGCGGAAATAGATCACTTCTCCCAAATCGTCTCTCCTCTCATTTGACGATAAAGAGATGTTATATCATTATAGCTATAGTGTCACGCGAATTGATTCCGCTGCACAGCGGCTTTGCAGCTTCGAATACAGGTGATACATCGAACCCATGTCGGGGGAATTGGACGCAGCCGGAACGGCCATCGAGGGTGCCTTATTTGGTGCCGCTATGGAACCATCGCAGGGTGGTGCGGGCACGAGCGAGACAGGCGCCTGCGTGAACTGTGGCACGGCCCTTAGCGGGCCTTATTGCGCAGCCTGCGGGCAAAAGGCGCATGTTCACCGGACCTTGTCGGCGATCTGGCACGACATATTGCATTCGGTTCTGCATTTCGATGGCAAGATGTGGCGCACGCTGCCCATGCTCTTGTTCAAGCCCGGAGAATTAACCCGCCGCTATGTCCTTGGTGAGCGTGCCAAATTCGTCTCGCCGATGGCGCTGTTCCTGTTTTCGATCTTCCTGATGTTCGCGGTGTTCAGTTTCACTGGCGGTCCGTTCCAGTCGGGTGTTCCATCGAATGAAGGTCCACTTCAGGTCAACATGGAAACCGAAGCCCAAAAGCTCGACGCGGAAATCGCAAAAACGCAAGCGCAGATCAAAAATCCCGAGACCCCTGATGCGCTCAGAATGGGGCTTCAGGCCAAGCTCAACGAACTCAAATCCGATCGCAACGGCATTGCCTTCATCCAAACCGGCAAGCCCATCTATGCTGATGCGGATATAAGGAACAGCTTGACCAAAGGGGCCAAGGTCTCGGTGCTCAAAGGCTCGAGCACGGGTATAGTCTGGCTCGACAAGATCATCCGCAAGGGCGGGGAGAAGATGGTCGCCAACCCCAGCCTCACCTTCTACAAATTGCAATCGAACGGATATAAATTTGCCTGGCTGCTGATTCCGCTATCCCTGCCTTTCGTCTGGCTCGCCACCCTCGGTGTGCGTGGGCACCCTTTTTACGACCATGCAGTGTTCACCACTTATTCGATTTCCTTCATGTGCCTGCTGTTTCTAGTAATGGCGTTGCTGTCGAAGATTGGGGTTTCGGACAATATTCTCGGTTTCGGCTTCGTGCTGATCCCGCCGCTCCACCTCTACAGGCAGCTACGCCATGCCTATTCGCTGTCGCGGACGGGGGCGGTGATCCGTTTAATCATCCTGTCATTCTTCATCTGGATGGTGCTGGTACTGTTTGCCTCGATTCTGCTCTTCCTTGGAATGTTGGGATAACCGAATGACTGCTCCGATCGACCGCCGCCTGCTTCTGAAAACCGGTGTTTACGGGCTGGGGGCGCTCAGCCTTCCGGGCGGTGCACTGGCGGCGATGCAGGCAGCGCTCACCAAAGGCTTCAGCCATGGCGTCGCGAGCGGCGAGCCATCGCAAAATTCGGTGCTGCTGTGGACGCGCTTCGTTTCCGATCTGGCAGAGACCAAATTGCGGGCAGAGATCAGCGAAACCCCCGATTTCCGCTCGATCACCACAGGCGCGGAAACGGTTGCAGCACCGGGCCGCGACTATACCGCGAAGGCCATATTGCGTGGGCTCGCACCCGGCCGGGCCTATTATTACCGCTTCATCGCCCCTGACGGCAGCATCTCCCCTATCGGCCAGACCCGCACCCTACCCGAAGGCGGGATCGACAAGTATCGCATGGCGGTCTTCTCCTGTTCGAACATGCCCTTTGGCTGGTTCAACGCCTATGCCCATGCCGCTCAGGTCGGCGATTTCGACATCGCGTTGCACCTTGGCGATTATATCTATGAATATCAGCGCGGCGATTATCCTTCGGTGAAAGACACTGTCGCCGGACGCCTGATCGAACCGGCGAACGAGATTGTCAGCCTTGCCGACTATCGCCTGCGCTATGCCAGCTATCGCGCCGACCCGGACCTGCAGGCGATCCACGCCCGTGCGCCAATGCTGTGCATGTGGGACGACCATGAATTTACCAACGATGCCTATGCCGATGGCGCGCAGAACCATCAGGCGAATGAGGGCGACTGGCAGGCGCGCAAAGCCGCCGCCGAACAGGCCTATCGTGAATGGATGCCGGTGCGCGATCTGGACGCAGGCGAACGCTGGACCGGCTATCGCATCGGCGATCTCGCCGAAATCTTCATGACCGAAAGCCGCATCGGTGCGCGTTCGAAACCAGCCGAACTGCAAATCCCCAAAGGTGCCGATCAGGCGGCAACGCTGGCGGCGATCAAGGGCTTTACCCAAGGCGAATGGCAGTCAGCCGAACGAACCATGCTGGGGCAAGTCCAGGAAAGCTGGCTGAGCAGCGGATTCCAAAACAGCAAGGCGAAGTGGAATATCTGGGCGCAGCAGACAATCATGGGAACGATCCTCCAGCCCGACGCCACGGTCAACTGGCTCGCCCCCGATGCCCCCGATTTTGCCAAGGCGCGCGTCCGGCGCGGCGCGATGGCGGCCAAGGCCGGAATCCCCGCCAATCTGGACGCGTGGGACGGTTATCCGGCGGCACGCGCCCGTGCACTTTCCGCCGCACAAAATTCAAAGGCCGACCTGATCGTGCTGACCGGAGACAGCCACAATGCATGGGCCTTCGACCTGCGGCACGATGGCAAGGCAGCTGGCGTCGAACTGGCAGGCCAAAGCGTCAGCTCACCGGGCTTCGAAACCTATTTCACCGGCGCAACCCCGGCGACCGTGGCGAAAGGCGTGATGGCCCGCAACAAGGGCCTGAAATGGATGGACAGCAGCCGTCGCGGCTACATGCTGATCGAACTCACCCCAGAACGCACCACCAGCGAATGGCGCTTTGTCGAAACCGTGAAGCAACGCACGCCACGGCTGGGCGGCTTGCACCGGATGACGGCGAAGCATGGGGTGAGGAGGCTGGGTTCCTAGTGTACTTGAACGGTAGTTTTGTTAGGGATTCCAGCGTTTCGCTCACTCTGCGGTAGCAGTCGTTTGAAGTGCGATTATTGAAGTCGCTATGCAGCAACAAGTTCGGCGATCTTTGTCGCAACTTCAGCCATTGTCTCTTCTGCGGTGCTTAGTCCGGCACGCGAGGCTAGCAGGAGGCTAACTTTCTCAAGTTCTTCATAAGTCGTTCCGTGCGCAACCGGCACGAGTCGTTCGCGCCGGAGGAGCGCCGAAAGCTCCTTGTCTGCCACGCCTTCCGCTTTGAGGCGTTGCAACATAGCAGGAGTTACCAAGACTATACCGACGCGCGAATTAACCAAGCCTTTGTCGATCGCCCGCATCATCGGCACCCCAAGGCCAAGGTCTTTCTCACTGAACCACACTCGGACGCCCTTTGCCTCGAGCAGATCATTGAGTTCCTTGGCGGAGCCCTGCCTGTCGTCCCATGCGTGACAGAGAAAAACATCTCGAAGGTCGGGTTGCGACGACGCTAGAATCTCGACGTTTTCGCGAACCGGCGTTAGCGCAAGCACTTGTTCAGGTGTGTACCATACAGCCGAACCTGCTCCCGACCAACGCGCCTTTTTTGTGCGGCTACCTGAACCGCTGCCAATGCTCCGACCGCCGCTGCTTCCCGAGGAAGAGTATGAAGATGGGGAGTATGAAGACGAGGAGTACGATCCAGAGTCGTAGCGCCCGTAGCCGCCGTATCGCGAACGGCTGGAGCAAGCGGGGCAGGACGCCGCGCCGCCACCTGTATGACCTCGAACTGGTGCTGTACACTTTGCCATTTATGCTTACCCCTGCGTTTTACTGCTTGATCAATACCTACATGGGTAGCATCAATACTTTATTCAAGGGTTCAAGCACTGCTCATTTTGCAATATATAAAAGACGACGAGCGGCTGGTATCTACGACTATTC
>NZ_JBEBKL010000041.1:0-26831 GCF_040079335.1 Sphingorhabdus sp. | reverse complement strand
AAATGGTGGAGCCTAGGGGAGTCGAACCCCTGACCTCTACACTGCCAGTGTAGCGCTCTACCAGCTGAGCTAAGGCCCCGAATGCCGCGCAACGGGGCGGCTATGCATTTCAGAGGCGCGCCTTTAGCCGCACTGCCCCCGGATTTGCAAGCGGGAAAATGGCATTACCACTCCCCCGCCCGTTTAAGCATTATTGTTCGTCGCCATCGCCTTCGGTTCCGGCAACACCAAGGTCGTCATCACCGCCAAGATCGACGTCGTTGTCGGGCGAAACATCGCCATCGACCGCGTCGACATCGATGTCGAGATCGTCGTCGCCCAGATCGGCATCGTCCTTTTTCTTTTCGATCTCTTCATAAGGCAGCGGCTGCTTTGATTTCAGCACCGGCTCAGGCGTCCACTGGTTGCCGCATTCGATGCATTCAACCGGTTCGTCCTTGGTCAGATCGTAGAATCGCGTGCCGCATTTCGGGCAAGTGCGCTTGGTTCCCCATTCAGCCTTCACCATGGTGGGCCTGTAATCCTTTCAAAATTGCGTGAAATGCGAGGTCGCAAAGGAGACTCGCTGCAAACAGGCGCCGCCCTTGCCACAGTGCAGACCGCCTGTCAAAAATTAGTGTAAGCGTTGACTTAAGGACGGTGTGAAAGCAAAGCACCTGACCTATGTACAGCGCCCTTCCCCGCCCCGCTTCCTTTGCCCCTCGCGGGCCGCTTCGCGGCTCGGTCAGGGTTCCCGGCGACAAATCGATCAGCCACCGTTCGCTGATGCTGTCAGCACTTGCCATTGGCGAAAGCCGGGTGTCGGGTTTGCTCGAGGGTGAAGATGTGTTGGCCACTGCCGCCGCAATGCGCGCGATGGGCGCGAGCATCGAGCGCTCTGGTGAGGGTGAATGGCGCATCCATGGCGTAGGTGTTGGCGGATTGCTCCAGCCGCAAAATGCGTTGGATATGGGGAATAGCGGCACCTCTACCCGCCTGCTGATGGGGCTGGTCGCCAGCCATGCGATCAGCGCGACCTTTGTTGGTGATGCGAGCCTTTCCAAAAGGCCCATGGGGCGGGTGATCGATCCATTGTCGCTGACTGGCGCGGAATTCAATGCGAGTCCCGGCGGGCGTTTACCTTTGATGGTGCGCGGAATTTGCCCTGCTATACCAATTAGTTATCGTCTTCCTGTGGCTTCGGCGCAGGTCAAATCGGCAGTGTTGCTGGCTGGGCTCAACACGCCGGGGATCACCGAAGTCATCGAGCCCGTGCCCACCCGCGACCATAGCGAGCGAATGTTGGCGGGCTTTGGCGCCGAACTGTCGATCGAAACCGGCGCGCAAGGTGTGCGCCATATCCGCCTGCACGGCGAGGCAGAGCTGAAACCCCAGACGATCGAAGTGCCGGGCGACCCCTCCTCCGCAGCCTTCCCGATTGTCGCCGCACTTATCACGCCCGGCAGCGAAGTCACCGTCACCCATGTCGGCATGAACCCGACGCGCACCGGCATTTTCAAAATGCTCGAGGCGATGGGGGCTGACCTCACCTATTCGAACGAGCGTGTGGTCGGCGGCGAACCCGTCGCGGATATCACGGCGCGGCATTCGGCGCTGAAAGGCATCGAGGTTCCGCCCGATGTTGCGCCGAGCATGATCGACGAATTCCCGGTCTTTTTTGTTGCCGCCAGCATGGCCGAGGGGCGCATGATCACCAGCGGTCTGGACGAATTGCGCGTCAAAGAAAGTGACCGGTTGGCGCTGATGGCGGCGGGGTTGACTGCGATTGGAGCCACGGTCGACGAGTGCGAAGATGGTCTGATCATCGATGGCAGCGGCGGCGCGCCATTGCCCGGCGGCGCGACCATTGCCAGCGCACTCGACCACCGCATCGCGATGAGCTTTGCGGTTGCAGGACAGAATGTGCGTGAGGCCGTGACCGTTGACGATGTGTCGCCGATAGCGACCAGCTTTCCCACTTTCGAAACAATGTTGGCAGGTCTGGCCGTCGCATGATCATCGCGGTTGACGGCCCCACCGCGTCGGGCAAAGGCACCATCTCCAAGGCGCTCGCCGCACACTATAAATTGCCGTGGCTCGACACCGGCCTGCTCTATCGCGCTGTCGGGCGGCAGGTGGCGCTCAATGACGGTGATGCAGACAGCCCTGTTGACGCTGTGGCGGCCTGCACTTTTCCCGACAGCCTTCTCGACGATCCCGTGCTGCGTGACGAGGCAACGGGCGGGCTTGCCAGCCGGGTATCGGTGCATCCGCAGGTGCGCGCCGCGCTCAATCAGCGTCAGGTTGATTTCGCCAACCAACCCGGCGGTGCGGTGCTCGACGGGCGCGACATCGGCACGGTGATCGCACCTTATGCCGACGTAAAACTGTTCGTCACTGCCTCCGCTGAAATCCGCGCCGAACGCCGTTTCAGGGAAATGCAGGGCCGCGGCGCCGAGGTCGACTATCAAACAATTCTTGCCGATATCCGTGCCCGCGACAAACGCGACACCGAACGCGCCGATGCGCCGCTGAAACCCGCGGAAGACGCGCACTTGCTAGATACAGGCGATTTGACTATAGGCGCAGCCGTTCAAGCCGCGATTGCCGCTGTGGAGCATAAGCTTCGGGGTGGTTGAACGGCGGGGCGCTGCAATAGCAAAGCGCCGTCACCCTGAACTTGGTTCACCGCTGGTGGACTTCGTCACAGGGTCCATTTCGCCACACAGACCGACGGTCTCAGTTGATGGATGGATGCTGAAACAAGTTCAGCATGACGATAAAGTGCTTTGCTAAGCCTCTTAAAACGAACGCTTTATTGGCATGGGGCCAATAGGGCAGTCTGGTCAAAGACCATCGGAACCAACCGATTGGCCGGATAAAGCGTAAGTAAGGAACTCTAACCATGGCAACTTCGCCTAACCCTACCCGCAACGATTTTGAAGCGTTGCTCAACGAATCACTCGGTGGTGCAGAAGGCGGCTTTGAAGGCCGCGTCGTCAAAGGCACCGTAACCGCAATCGAAAACGACTTCGCGATGATCGACGTCGGCCTCAAGAGCGAAGGCCGCGTGGCCCTGCGCGAATTCTCGATGCCCGGCCAGAAAGCCGATCTCAATGTCGGTGACGAAGTCGAAGTCTATGTCGACCGCGTCGAAAACATGAACGGTGAAGCCGTGCTGTCGCGCGATCGCGCACGCCGCGAAGCCGCATGGGACAAGCTGGAAGGCGAATTCGCCGCTGGCAACCGCGTCGAAGGCGTCATCTTCGGCCGCGTCAAGGGCGGCTTCACCGTCGATCTCGGCGGCGCCGTTGCGTTCCTTCCCGGTTCGCAGGTTGATGTTCGCCCCGTGCGCGACGTTGGCCCGCTGATGGATATCGCCCAGCCGTTCCAGATCCTGAAGATGGACCGTCGCCGTGGCAATATCGTCGTTTCGCGCCGTGCGATCCTCGAAGAAACCCGCGCTGAACAGCGTTCGGGCCTGATCCTGAATCTCGCTGAAGGCCAGATCATCGAAGGCGTCGTCAAGAACATCACCGATTATGGTGCGTTCGTTGACCTGGGCGGCATCGATGGCCTGTTGCACGTCACCGACATCAGCTACAAGCGCATCAACCACCCGTCGGAAATGATCAACATCGGCGACACTGTGAAGGTGCAGATCGTTCGCATCAACCGCGATACACAGCGCATCAGCCTCGGCATGAAGCAGCTGGAATCGGATCCCTGGGAAGGTGCCGTTGCGAAATATCCGGTGGGCGCTCGCCTGCATGGTGCCGTCACCAACATCACCGAATATGGCGCGTTCATCGAACTCGAAGCCGGCATCGAAGGCCTGGTCCATGTTTCGGAAATGTCCTGGACCAAGAAAAACGTCCACCCCGGCAAGATCGTTTCGACCAGCCAGGAAGTCGACGTTGTCGTTCTCGATGTCGATCTGGAAAAGCGTCGCATCAGCCTTGGCCTCAAGCAGGCTCAGGCCAATCCCTGGGAAGCATTTGCAGAAAAGCACCCGGTTGGCTCGACCGTCGAAGGCGAAGTCAAGAATGCGACCGAATTCGGTCTGTTCATCGGCCTCGATGGCGATGTCGATGGCATGGTCCACATGTCGGATATCGCATGGGGCATTTCGGGTGAAGACGCGCTCCACCTCCACCGCAAGGGTGAAATGGTCAAGGCGATCGTCCTCGATATCGACGCCGAAAAGGAACGCATCAGCCTTGGCATCAAGCAGCTCGAAAAGGGCGCGCCGACCGCAGGTGGTGCTGTTTCGTCGAGCGGCCTGAAAAAGGGCGCGACCGTTACCGTCACCGTCCTCGAAGTCCGCGATGGCGGCCTCGAAGTCCAGGCTGGCGAAGATGGTGCGACCGGCTTCATCAAGCGCGCCGATCTTGGCCGTGACCGTGACGAACAGCGCCCTGACCGCTTCCAGGTTGGCCAGAAGTTTGACGCCATGATCACCGGCTTCGACCGTTCGAAGAAGCCGAATTTCTCGATCAAGGCGCTGCAGCTTGCCGAAGAAAAGCAGGCTGTCGAGCAATATGGTTCGTCGGATTCGGGCGCTTCGCTCGGCGACATTCTTGGCGAAGCCCTGAAGGGTGCCAAGAAGTAAGACCTAACAAAGGTTATAGAGAGGGGCTGTTCCGTTATGGAACGGCCCCTTTTTTGTTGCCTTCCCGATTTTACAAATCGTCATAATGCCATTGTAAGCGCGGCACTTTTCTGTCACCATCTGCAATGTTGAGGGGTGAAACCGAGTCTGCGGGCCGGTTTGTTTTGGAGGCATTTGCCATGATCCGATCTGAGCTGGTCAAAAAACTAGAAGCCGAAAATCCGGGCATGACCGGCGAAGAGGTCGAACGTATCGTCGATCTCTTCTTCAATCAGATCATCCAGCGCCTTTCCGAAGGTGGTCGTGTGGAGATTCGCGGCTTTGGCGCCTTCTCGACCCGATCGCGCAACCCGCGCAAAGGCCGTAACCCACGCACCGGCGATGCGGTTGACGTTCCTGCCAAGCGCGTGCCCTATTTCAAGCCCGGTAAAGAAATCCGCGAGCGCCTGAACAAGTAACAATCGCAGTTTTCGATAACAGAAGTCTGGCATCGCGCCTTGTGCTGTGCCATGCGCCTTTGTGTGCGGACGTGGCGAAACCGGTAGACGCAACAGACTTAAAATCTGTCGCCCTTTGGGCGTGCGGGTTCAAGTCCCGCCGTCCGCACCAACCCCTTATTTGCGAATGCAGAGTTGCTCTCATGCGGGGCACCGCCTAGTCTTGCGCTATGCGCTGGCTTGCCCCGTTCCTTGCCCTTTTCCTTTTCGCCTGCGGCGCAGAATATGACGAAGTAAATGCGGGCGAAGGCAGCATCATCCGCGTGATGGAGGTCGATTCCCGTGGCCTTGATCCGCAGATAGTTTCTGACCTCGCCTCGACGCGTATCGCTGCAGACCTGTTCGAAGGGCTCACACGGTTCGATGCGACGGGCGCAGCAGAGGCCGGGCTAGCGGAGAACTGGCAAACCAGTCCGGACGGTCACGTCTGGATATTCCGCTTGCGACCGGGCCTTCGCTTTTCCGACGGACATCCGCTGACCGCCAAAGTGTTCGACAAGGCATTTCGCCGTATCCATGATGAGCAAAGCGGTTCACCCCATGGGGCCTTGTTCGGCGTGATCGAAGCCATCGAAGCCCCGGACGCGGAAACGGTCATCGTTCGGCTCAAAAACCCCTTTCCGCAATTGCCGGCTTTGCTCGCGCATCCTGCGATCGCAGCGCTCCCGTTTCACCGCGTTGATGCGGCGGGAGAAAAATGGGCGGCCGAACGCCCGCTGGTGACAAGCGGGGCGTATCGATTGACCGAATGGAAGCTGAGCCAGCAACTGACATTGGAAGCAAACCCGCACTGGCATGGCGGCGCGCCGAAAACAGCGCGCATTGTCTGGAAACCGATGGACAATCTCAACTCGGCGATGCGCCTTGTTCTCGCGGGCGGAGCAGACATCGTCGGCGAATATACCCCCGCGCGGCATCATTGGCTGCTCCAGAAACATCCCGCGATCGTCCGCAATTCGCCTTTCTTCGGCACCTATTATTTCGCTTTCAACACGCGCAAACCACCGTTTGACGATGCGCGCGTTCGCCGCGCGCTTTCCATGGCTATCGACCGGGACTGGATTGCCAAGCAAATGGTCGACGCGGGCAACATCCCGGCTTGGGGACTATTGCCCCCAGGACTGGACGGCGGTGACAGTTTCCGACCTGACTGGGCAGCGCAACCGCGCAACGAGCGTTTGCAGGCCGCGCGGGAAATACTCGAAACCGCAGGCTATGGCCCCAAACGCCCTTTGCGGTTTGAAATCCGTTTCAACAGCTCGACCGAACATCGCCGCGCTGCCGTCGCGATGGCAACAATGTGGCGCGACCTTGGCGTCGAGGCCAAGCTGCTCAACAGCGAGGCCAGCTTGCATTTTGACAGCCTGAAACGCGCCGATTTCCAGCTTGCCCGTTCGGGCTGGATCGCCGACCTGCCCGCGCCCGAAAACTTTCTGACGGTCCATATGAGCGAAACAGGTCCGCAAAATTATTCGGGCTATGCAAACCCGGATTACGACGCAGCCGTTGAGCGGGCGATGGCCGAGCCCGACGCAGTGCGTCGTGCAGGGTTGATGCGCGCGGCGGAAAGGATATTGATGGCAGATATGCCGATCCTGCCGCTCTATTTCTACGCATCGCGCTCGCTCGTGAGCCCCAAGGTTCGCGGTTGGCAGGACAATCCGGGCAACGTCCACCCCAGCCGCACGCTATGGAAAGCCCAATGAAGCGCGCTTTGGCCCTTTTCGGCGCGCTGCTGACCATGTCCGCCTGTTCGGGCGGGATCGACAACAATCGTCTGCGGGTCGATGTTGTCGAAGACAGCCCGCGTGAAATCGCGGTCGGGCGCATGCCGCTGTCGCCGGCGTCGGCCAATTTGCGCAATGCAACAGCACAAGGACTTGTCGCCTTTGATGCCGAAGGGCGCGTCGTTCCGGCGCTGGCCTCCCGCTGGATCGTGACCGATGACGATCTCGGCTATATTTTCCGCCTGCAAAAAACGCGGTGGAACAATGGCCGCGAGGTCCGTTCGGTTGAGGTGGCCGCTGCACTGAAAACCCGCGTTGCCGAGTTGCGCGGATCGCGATTTGGCGATGAGCTCGCCAAAATCGACAAGATCCTGCCGATGACCGGCAAGGTGGTTGAAATCCGGCTGAAAGCGCCGGTGCCAAATCTGCTGGAACTGCTGGCCCAACCCGAATTTGGCATGATCCACAAAGCCAATGGTTCGGGGCCGATGGTGGCCGAGCGCATTTCGGGAAGCCTGCAGTTGCGCAACCGGATCGACGAAATCGATGGCTCGATTGCCTTTGACGAAAAAAGGGTGATCCTCGCCGCGCACGCGCCTTCGCGCGCGCTCGCCCGCTTTGCGCTTGGGCAGAGCGATTTGGTGCTGAACGGGCGGTTCGAGCATCTACCGTTGCTGACCGCCACGGACGGCAATGAAGCCGGAACGCGTTTCGATGCCGTTCCGGGACTGTTCGGGCTGTTGGTAAAGGGTGATGGTCCCTTCCTGTCTAGCTCCTCCAACCGTGAAGCCATCGCTATGGCAATCGATCGCCCGCGCCTGCTTACCTCCTTTGGCATTACCGACTGGCGAGAAACGCTGACGCTCGCCCCCGAAGCACTCACCAACCGCGAACAATTGCCACGGCCAAGCTGGGCCAGCCAGAATGCCCAGCAACGCAAGGCCAGCGCGCGTTCGACTATAGCCGCATGGGAAGCGGCAAATGGTGGGGTGCGCCCGTTACGCATTGCCATGCCGCGCGGAACAGGCAGCCGTATCCTCTTCGCGCGCATCCGCAGCGACCTTGCAGCGATCGGCCTCGATGTTGAACGCGTGACCTATGCCCAAGACGCCGATCTCGTCCTTGTCGATCGCGTCGCGGATATTTCCAGCCCCGGGTGGTATCTTGACCAGATGTCGTGCCGGGCAACGCCGGTCTGCAGCGCACAGGCCGACCGTCTGCTCGATGAAGCACGAGGGGCCCTGACGCGCGAGGAGCGTATCCGACTTTGGGGTGAGGCTGAGCGGGAATTGATCGCCACCCGCAACTTCATTCCGATCGCCAACCCGGTGCGCTGGTCGCTGGTGCGCGACGGCCTGCTGGGCTTTGCGCAGAACCCGCGTGGATGGCATCCCTTGCAATATCTGGGGCACGACCCGACATAAGCGGATGAAGGAGGGCCCTATGCCCATTTCGCAGGACCAGTTAGACCAGATAGCCAAATCCTTGCCTACCATGAGCAGGGATCCGCATTCGGTGCGGCAGCGCGTTGAGGCGCTGGAGTTGTTGCTCGAACGCAGTTTCCATATTCCCGGCACCAAAATCCCGTTCGGGCTCGATTCGGTTGTCGGTCTGGTTCCGGTGCTCGGCGATCTGATCACCGCAGCCATGGGGGCCTATATGGTCTGGGAAGCCCGAAATCTGGGTATGTCGAAGTGGCAACTGATGCGCATGACCGCCAATGTCGGTATTGACACCGCGCTGGGTGCCATCCCGCTGGTGGGCGACGCGTTCGACTTCATCTGGCGGTCAAACAGCAAGAATTTGCGGATCATCAAGAAGCATCTCGATAAACATCACCCCGGCACACGGGTGATAGACGGCTAGCTGCCCCGCCAAATCTTGATCTGCGCGCTTGTCGGTGCACCGCGGGTAAAGGCCGGGCAGGCGCGCGGCTTGAACTTCTTATCGAGGCAGATGTGCACCTCCTCCAGCCAGCCCCGGCGGTTGGTTTTGACTTTGATCGCCTTCTCCGAAAGCCCCTCATTGTTGAGGGCAAATTCCTCGATCAGCTGTGCAACCGTCAGCGTGCCTTCCTTTTCGCCTTGCCGTGACAAGCGGTCCATGTCGGGAAATTCCATCGCATCGAACAACAGCCGCGCCGCGCCGAAATAGGTTTCAGGCTTGCGCGCCATGCAGGTGCCATGTTTTGCCCATTCGTGCTGGAGCAACTGCACCGAGGGTGTCATGCAGATATTCTGTGCCACAACTGCCCGAGACAGAGGCTCCGCCCTGCGGCACCATTGCGGATAATTTGGGCCCTTGGCTTCAGGCCATAGCCCGTGCAGCACAAAGCCGAATTCGCCCATCGACTTGTCACATTGCAGCGCATCAGCGGGGTTGTTCTCCCGACCCCGGCAATGTTCGCGGCTCCAGCTGAGCGCGAGAATATAGCCGTCAATCGCCGTGCGACGCACCTCTCTGGCTTCGGAATATTCAGGCTGTGGGCGCGGCAGGTTGGCGGCCGGGCGACATTGCCAAGCCTGGGCAAGCGCCGGTTGGTGCGGCGCCGAGGTTGCGAGCAGGGCTAGAAGCGCGAACAGGATCGAAAACCGTAGTGCTGAGCCTGTCGAAGCACGCCGTGCATCAAAGCGCCCTTCGACAAGCTCAGGGCTACGGTGATTCTTCGCGCCTGCTTCGTCAGACCACATCGAAATCCAGCCCGATATCGGCGGCAGGTGCGCTCTGCGTCAGTCGGCCGACCGAGATATAGGTCACACCGGTTTCGGCCTTGGCGCGGATGGTTTCTAACGTGACGCCCCCGCTCGCCTCTGTGGGTACGCGGCCATCGACCAGCTTCACCGCCGCTTTCAACTCCTCAACGTCCATATTGTCTAGCAGCAAATGCGTCGCACCAGCCGACAGGCCCGGTTCAATCTGCTCGATCCGGTCGACCTCCAATATGATGCGCTCAACGCCAGCATCCTTGGCGCGCCGGACCGCTTCGGCCACGCCGCCGGCGACGGCGACATGGTTGTCCTTGATCATCGCTGCATCCCACAGGCCCATGCGATGGTTGGTGGCACCACCCATCCGCGTTGCATATTTTTCAAGCAAGCGCAGGCCGGGGATGGTCTTGCGCGTGTCGAGCAGCGTGCAACCCGTGCCCCGGATCGCCATCACATAACGCCGCGTCATCGTCGCAATACCCGACAGATGCTGCACCGTGTTGAGAGCAGACCGCTCGGCTGTCAGCATCGCCCGCGCCTTGCCCCGAATCCGCATCAAGTCTGTCCCAGCCTCAACGCCGTGGCCTTCGTGCGCTAACACCTCTATCTCCATTTCGGGATCGAGATGGCGGAAAAAGGCCGCCGCTATCGGAAGCCCCGCCACAACAATCGGGTCACGGCTGTCCATTACTCCTGCAAAGCGCATATCAGCTGGGATTACGCTTTCTGAGGTGACGTCGCGCCCCGTCGGGCCAAGGTCTTCGGCGAGCGTAGCGCGCACGAAATCGTCAAGATCAAAGCCGGGAAGATCGAAGGCCATCATTTCTCTCCTCGCTCGGGCAGCTTGTTGATTGTGCCTTGCGCGGCTGCGCACAGCTTTTCAACGCCGTCGATCACGCAATATACCTCGCAGCGCGCAACCGATTGGGTGGAGCCTCCACTGATTGCTGATGCTCGAGCGATCAGTTTCTCACCAACCGCCGGACGAATATAGTTGATTTTCATTTCGCCCGTTACGATCGCCGTGCCCGCCAGCTTGGCGGCGCCTGCAAATGTCAGGGCATTGTCGGCCATATACGCAACCACGCCGCCATGCACGAAGCCGTGCTGCTGGCGGACTTTGTCGCTTATTTCGAGCTCGAGTTCGACCTCCTCCGCACTCCATTTGGAAAGTCTGGTCCCGATAAGCGCGCTGAAGGGCTGACTGGCGAGGGCGGCCTGGCCACGGGCCAGCATAGACGCCTTAACTTCTGAATTATCTGTCATCGTCGCAGCTAGACTGAAGTCGCCACCGTGGAAAAGCGGAATTTGCTACAACCTGCCTTTTTTCGCCAAAGCTTCCCGCGCAAGCTCTACCAACCAGGCCGGTGCGCTGACACCCGGATCGTCGGGCAGACAGATTAAGGCGATTGCACTGCCTTCCTCATATTCGGCCCATTTGCCGATACTGACCGATGCGGCGCGGCGAAATTCGCGCCCGTCGGGTCCAGTATAGGTGAATGCCAGACGGCGGCTCCGGCTTCCCGACATTTCGGCACTTCCGGCGCGGAATTTACGCACGATGCGTCCGGTCACAGGCACACCGCGACGGGCCAACTCCCCGAATTGTCGTCCTCGCCAGACGCCGAAGCCGACAAAAGCGGCTATCATCAGAAGGATCGGGATCAACCAAGTCATTATGTTGCTTTAACGGCGATTTGAGCAAAGAAAAAGGGACGGCAGCCAAAGCTCCGCCCCTTTTCGCGTGCATGCTTGCCCGCTTATTTGACGGTGACTTCAACCCGGCGTGCCGCCGCTGCGTCCACGGCTGCGTCAGTGGTCGCTTCTGGTTTCACCAGTTCGATCGCTGTCGCAGGGATTCCAGCTGCTTCAAGCGCCTTGGCCACACCCTGCGCGCGTTCTTTCGAAAGCCGCGCGTTGATCTCAGCATTGCCGGTCGGGTCGTTATAACCCGAAACCGCCAACTTTGCGGTCGGGTTCTTGTCGACATAGGCTTTCACATTTGCCGCGGCCGCAGCCAGATCGTTGGTGACGGCGGATTTGCCGCTGTCAAAATAGACCGTGAGCTTGGGCTTGCCCGCGACGTCGCTCGCGACCACACCCGCGCCTTGCGGAATGGCAGCAGCGGCTGTCGCTTCGCTTGCGACGGCATCGCCGGCGGCCGCGTCGCTTGGCGCATCGGCGGTTTCGCCGCCCGTTGCTTCGGTAGTGGTGCCATCATCGACCGGAGCGGTTGCTTCAGGTGAGCAGCTACGCATCAGGAAGAAGATCAAGGCTGCAAGCAAGGCAGCGAGCAGCAACCATTTGAGCCAACCAAGGCCACCACCGCTATTATCCTCATCCTCGTAGCTTGATGCCGCATAGGCAGGTGCCGCCGCAGCGGGAGCCGGTTCGGGCGCGACTGGTGCTGCTACCGCAACAGGTTCGGGTGTGGCTGTTGCCGCCGAGGCACCTACTGCCGCAGCGCCAAGACCTGCAGCTGCAAGCGGAGCTGCCGAGGCGTCGTCATCCTTGTCATCATCGCCGCCAACCGCGCTCGCCACAGCCGCTGCAGCGGCACCCGCTGCGCCAACCACACCGGCAACGCCGCCAAAGGTGTTGAGCAGACCGAAATGTTCGGCGAGCAGATAATAGACGGTGACACGGTTCTTGGTCCGGTCTTCCTTCATCCGTTGCCCGACAGCGGCGATCGCCGAATCGAGCACATCGTCGCCATCGGTCAGACCCAGCTTCTTTTTCAGGAAATTCTCGCGGACGCGGTCGGTTTCCTTCGAATCCGAAAATGCCACCAGCGAACTGTCGCGATTCTGCAGGGCGATGCCGCAATAACGAACGATCGCCTTTACTACGGTTTCATCAGCATCCGCCACATATTTGCGGACATCTGCCAGCCAGTCTTCAGCCATAAACGCTTCCTTCCATGCCATGTGCCGCTTATCTGCAGCACGGTTTTAGCCCTGCATGGCACAATGCCACACCCCAGGTTTCTAAAGAGCGCGAAGCCTATTTGGCCGGAGCCGGAACGCAAGCGACTTGCATCTGCGCGACTCCAAATTTTCAAGATTATACAATGATTTTCGGGCAAAGGCGAATCGAGTCTATGCCCTTGGTTATGGGCGCTACCAGGCGCTCCAGCCCTTGGCCTTCACCCAGGCTTCGACAGCTTCGACCGGATCACCATCCTTGCTACCCGGAACTGCGACGATGAATTTGCCATCGGGGCGGATCAGATGCACCTCGTCATAGGCGCCATCCTCCGGATTTTTCGGATAGAGATGCCGCTGCACCAGCAAATAACCGCGATACGGCCCGGTACGAACCAGCGCATGGATCGAACCATCGACCACATATTTCTCCGTGCCGGTCTTCACATTGATCTGGTGGATCGCCGCAGAGGTGACCCATGCTTCTGATTCGACATAAATGAATCCGCCGTTCAGCGAGAAGACCGGATTCCACAGCGCCGCCATATTCGCCTTGCGATCATCCGCAGGGCGGGGCTTGAACAAAATCCGCGCCTGTCCTGTCGGGCCGTCGGCGATCCACAACTGCGTGCGCGTATCGTCATAGGCCGGGGTGCCTTCGACCAGTATTTCGATGAAGGCGACGGTGCGGTCGTCGGGGGCGAGCGCGGCCTGTTTGAATTTGCCCGGTATGCTCAGCCGTGTAGGGCGGCCTTCGCCACTATAATAGATGACCTGCCCTTCGGCGGTGATAGAGACGTCGGGCTGGTTGGCAAAAGAAGGGCTAGCGAGCGCCAATCCTATTGTTGCCAAAGCTATTCGAAACCGATGCTTCATGGGTTGGGAGTGGCCAGATCCTTGCGCCCCAAATCCCCCTGCCCCACGGTCTTCGACGCCATCTCCAGCATCCGGTCGAGGCTCTTCTTGGCCGCCAGCCGCACGCCCTCATCCAAATGAATCTGCGGCTGCAGGTCGCGGAGCGCGAGGTAGAGTTTTTCGAGCGTGTTGAGCGCCATATAGGGGCAGATGTTGCATGCGCAGTTGCCGTCTGCACCGGGGGCACCAATGAAGTTCTTCTCCGGCAGCGCCTTTTGCATCTGGTGGATGATGTGCGGTTCGGTCGCGATAATTACTGTGTCGCCGGGTACTTCCTTGGCATATTTCAGGATGCCGCTGGTCGAGCCGACATAATCTGCATGGTCGATGATATGCGGCGGGCATTCGGGGTGCGCGGCGACGGGAGCGCCCGGATGCTGCGCCTTGAGCTTGAGCAATTCGGTCTCGCTAAATGCCTCATGCACAATGCACACGCCGGGCCACAGCAACATCTCGCGCCCGAATTTACGGCTCAGATAACCGCCCAGATGCCGGTCGGGGCCGAAGATGATCTTCTGCTCCTTGGGGATTTGCGCAAGGATGGTCTCAGCGCTGCTGCTGGTGACGATGATGTCGGACAGCGCCTTCACCTCGGCCGAGCAGTTGATATAGGTGAGCGCGATATGATCGGGATGCGCCTCACGAAAAGCCTTGAACCGACCCGGCGGGCAAGCATCCTCTAGACTGCAGCCGGCGGCCATATCGGGCAGGATCACGGTCTTTTGCGGGCTGAGAATCTTTGCCGTTTCCGCCATGAACTTGACCCCGCAAAAGGCGATGACATCGGCATCGGTTTCCGCTGCGCGGCGTGAAAGCTCGAGAGAGTCTCCGACGAAATCCGCCAGATCCTGAATCTCGGGCTTCTGGTAATAGTGCGCGAGGATGACGGCGTTGCGTTCCTTCTTCAGCCGGTTGATTTCGGCGAGCAGGTCAAGACCGGACAGGTTTTCACGGACGGGGGCGTTCATTTTCTAACTCCAATCGGGCGAAGCCAATCGCATACAATATAAGGGCTATGTGGCTTCGTGTCTTCGTGCGAGCAAATATTATTTCACGCAGAGGCGCAGAGATCGCAGAGAGTCAAAACCAAACCCTCTGCGTTCTTTGCGCCTCTGCGTGAAACAAAATCATTTCCCGACGATCTCTTCCAGCGGCGTCGATTCATCCCAGCGGGTTGTCACATCACCGCCAAGCTCATCGGCGAAATACGCCTCTACCGTGGCATCGAGCCCGGCGGCGCGCAGCGGGGCCTCGAAATTCTGTTTGATTGCGCGCTTGAAGGCATCGCGCGCCAACTTCATTGGGACTGGGCCATTGGCCTGTTTGCTCAGTTCTGCCAGCCCCTTGTCGCGGTTCACGCCGTCGAGCACCTCGTCGACATTGGTCAGGGTGCTGAGCACGCCGCCTTCGCCATATTCCTGTATAGTCTTGAGGTCGATCTGCGGATCGGCGGTTTTGATCGGCGGGATTTTGACGCGCAGCGTGCGGCTATTGGCGTCCCAGCGGACATCGTCTTCCTTCAGCGCTGCCAGATCGACCTCATACCGCACCAGCCCCTGCATGATCAGCGTCTTCTTTGCGCTGAAGCCGAAGCGGCTTTGTTCGCTGGTGACGACCGCCGCATAGTTGGCGGCAAAAGCCGACAGGACATTCTGTTCGCGCAGGCCCTGCAGGCTCGCGCTGGCAACGGTTTCGGGGGCTGGCCCGTCGCGCAACGAGCGGAAACCGTCCATCGCCCACCAGACTGCAAAGATGAACAATATCGGAGTGGCAAGCGCCGCCCCGCGCATCGCCCAGTTGCGCAGCTCGCCCTCTGTCAGGCCGCCAGCTGCCATGCCTCACCATCGAGCGCCACACGGCCCTGCTTTTCGAGATCAACCAGATGCGCGAGCACCGAGCGTCCCGCCGCGCCTTTCAGACGATGGTCGAGGCCCTTATACATTTCGGTGACCATATCGGGGATTGCCTGCGGCCCCTGTTCGAGCAAGTTCAATATCTGCCGCTCACGCATCCGCCTGTGGCCGATCATGCCGCGCACCAGCTGCCTTGGATTTTCAACCGCCGGACCATGCGCCGGGTAATAGACACGGTCTTCTCGGTCGTAGAGCTTTTGCAAGCTTTCCATATAGGCCGCCATATCGCCGTCGGGTGGACTGACCACGCTGGTTGACCATTTCATCACATGGTCGCCGGTGAACAGCGCACGGCTTTCAAACAGTGCATAGCAGAGATGGTTGCTGGTATGGCCGGGGGTCGCGACCGCCTCGATCGTCCAGCCTTCGCCCGAAATGCTCTCGCCATCGGCAAGGATGCGGTCGGGGGCATAGTCCGGATCGAAGGCACTGTCGGCGCGGGGGCCATCGTCGGCAATCGACAAAGGAGCACAGCCGATGATTGGCGCGCCGGTCAGAGCCTTCAGCGGTGCAGCAGCGGGCGAATGGTCGCGGTGGGTGTGGGTGCAGAGGATCGCTATGATCCGGGCATCGCCGACGGCGCGCAGGATCGCCTCGACATGGCCCTCCCCATTCATATCCCCATTTGTGACGTTGGCGGGATCGCCGATGCTAAGCCCGCTTCCGGCCGGGCCGGGATCGATGACCGCAATTTCGTTTCCGGCCCCGACAAGCCAGGTCTGCGTGCCGGTAAAAGTGTACGGCGAGGGGTTGGGCGCCAGCACGCGCCGCACCAGTAGCTCATGCTGCTCGGTTTCGCCTGCGTGGATGCTGTCGGGCCAGTCGCTCATGATTCGGCTATGGCCCATTGCGAACGGTCGCGGAAGGATTTTTGACGCATCATCCGCATGTCGTTCGCCGCCTGCTGTTGCTCGCTTGTCGAACAATGATGTCAAACATTCTCGACAGACATGTAAAGAGTGTTGGACAGCTTATTCATCATGGGGAGCATATCATGTCCACGAAACAGTCTTTTACCCGAACCCTGCAGGCATCCGGCATCGCCATTGCCTTCATGCTCGGCAGCGCACCGATCGTGGCACATGCCGAAGATGCGCCATCCGCAACCGCCTCCATTGCCGCAACGGAAACGCCGTGGGGCCATCCGGTCAATGACCTGACCCCGGACGCGGCGGTGCGTTATGGCGTTCTGCCCAATGGGATGAAATATGCCATCCAGAAGAACACCACGCCCAAGGGCGGCGGTTCGGTGCGGATGCGCATCGGCGTCGGTTCGATTGCTGAGGCAGAAAACGAGCGCGGCATCGCGCACTTGCTTGAGCATATGGCCTTCAATGGCTCGACCAATGTGCCTGAAGGCGAAATGGTCAAAATTCTCGAACGATTGGGTTTGGCCTTTGGCGCGGATACAAATGCGACCACAAAATTTGACGAAACCGTCTATATGCTCGAACTGCCGCGCAACGACGAAGCTCTGGTCGATTCCGCGCTGATGCTGATGCGCGAAACCGCGAGCGAATTGACAATTTCGCAAGGTGCGGTCGATCGTGAACGCGGCGTTGTTCTGTCTGAACGGCAGACGCGCAACAGCCCGGGGCTTCGGCAGTTCGAGCAGCAGATGCAGACGTTGATGCCACAGGCCCCATTCGGTAGCCGCTTACCCATAGGCACCGAAGACGTATTGAAAACAGTTTCCGCCGATACAATACGCAGCTTTTATCGACGTTACTATCGACCCGAAAATGCAGCCCTGGTCCTGGTCGGCGATTTCGACGTCGATGCAATAGAGGCCAAGATTAAATCGCGCTTCGCCGAATGGAAAGGCAAGGGTGATGCGGGCGCAGCGATGGCTCGTGGGAAAATCGATCCCGCCAAACCGTTCGAACTCTCTAACTTTGTCGATGCGGCGATTCCGGTACAGGCGGTACTTTATCGCATTCAGCCCTATGTCGCAAAGCAGGATAGCAACGCCTCTCGCCAGCAGGAAATCGTCGATGGCCTTGTTAGCGCAATGTTGAGCAAGCGGCTCGCCAAGCTCGCATTGAAAAGCGATACCCGTATTTCGGGTGGCTTTGGCGCGATCACCGAGCTGTTTCAGGCCGCACAAATGAATATGTTGATGGTCAATGGCAAAGAGGGCGACTGGCAAGGCGCAGCCACCACCGCCGAGCAAGAACTGCGCAGGGCGCTGATGCATGGGTTCACGCAAAGCGAACTCGACGAGGCCTTGGCCAATAGCGAAAACAGCCTGAAAACGGCGGCATTGCAGGCGTCTTCAGAGCAGAGCGGACAGATTGCCAACCGCATTGTCGATTCGCTGAATGACAAGGCGGTGGTTACGACATCTGCCTATCGTCTGGCCAGTTTCGCCCAGATGAAGCCTTCGATCACGCTCGCTGCGGTCAACGATACGCTGCGCAAGGCTTGGGCGGGCGGACCCAATTTCCTGCACATTTCGACCAAGGAACCAATAGGCGATCTGAAGACGACCGCGATGGCGCTGTTACAGGACAGTATGAAAGTTGCAGTCGAAGCACCGGCCGAGACTGTAGCCAAGGCATTCGCCTATGACGATTTTGGACCCGCAGGAAAGGTTACGAGCGATACGCGGATCGCTGATCTTGGCGTCCGAACGGTGAAGTTTGCCAATGGCGTGATGCTCAACATCAAGAAAACCGATTTCGAAGCGGGCAAAATCGCATTCGGCGTTCGTATCGGTCAGGGCCAGCAAGCCTTCCCCGCCGACAAGCCCGGTCTAGGTACGTTTATGTCATCGATGTCGCCACAGGCCGCGTTGGAAGCGCATGATTCGAACGAATTGCAAAAGCTGCTTGCCGGGCGCAACATCTTCAATCGTCTGGTCGCCGACGACGCATATTTTGGCGGATCGGGCACAACCACACCAGCAGACGCCGAATTGCAGATGAAGGTGCTGGCAGCTTACACGAAGGCGTTCGGATACCGCCCCGAAGCCGATACGCTTTGGAAGAATCTGGTGCCCGGCTTTACTGGACAGCTGGCCGCCAATCCTATCGGGATTTCGCAGACCAAATTGCCTCGCCTGATGGCGGGTGGCGACGGACGGATCGGGCTTTCAGAGCCGACCGAGATGATCCAGCGCAACACGGCAGAACTCAAAGCTGTTCTGCAACCTCAACTTGCTAGCGGCCCGATTGAGGTCAGTCTGGCCGGTGATATCGACGAAGCCAAGGCGATCGACATGGTTGCCCGCACCTTTGGTGCTCTGCCTAAACGTGGCGGGCTGGCAAAGCCATCTGATAAGGCGCTAAAAATCACCATGCCGACAGGAGGCGAACCAGTAACGGTGACCCACGCAGGCAAGGACGACCAGGCTGTGGTTTCGGTTCGCTGGGCCACAACTGACGACAGCGACATGCGGTCAGATTTTCTGCGCGACATGCTGGCGGATGTGATGCAAATCCGGCTGACCGATGTGGTGCGCGAAGAATTGGGGGCGACCTATTCGCCAATTACCCAGTCCTTTGCATCGGATGCATTCCCTGGTTTTGGCTATATCTCGGTCGATATTGTCGCCGAACCCGGCAAGATGGCGGCGGTCGATGCGGCGATTGGCAGGATCGCCAAGGAAATGCGCGATACACCGGTGAGTGACGATCTGCTCACCCGCGCTCGCAAGCCCTTGCTTGAAAAATTCGACAAGGACAGCCGTGAAAACGCCTTCTGGCAGTCGGCGATTGCCCAAGCACAGGGCGATCCGGTGCGGCTGGAGCGCGTGCGCAAGACGCGCTCAATGATCGAAACTGTGACCGCAGCCGACCTTCAAAAAATCGCCCAAATATATCTGACCGATGCCCGACGTAAGGATTTCCGCATCGTCAGCAAAGCGATCGCTGGACAGTTCGGAACGTCACCCAACTGACACAAGAAGGGGCGGATCATCAAGATCCGCCCCTTCAAGTTTGCGAAGCGATGCTGGGGAGCTAGCTTCGGAGAAAACCCCCTAATTGGCCGTTGTTGCTGAAATTGGTCAGGAGTCGCCGCTGGCTTCGGGCGCGTTCTTCAGTTCACGCTCCAGCTGCTCGATATTTTCCTGAAGGCTTTTCAGGACATCCTTGCGTACCGATTCGGGTATGTCCGCATCGCGCTTGATGCTCTCGCGGGCTTCTTTAAGGCCCTGAATAGCATGGGTACGGGCAATCTTGGCATGCGTCTTCGCACACATTGCAATTTTAACATTCGTTTTTTCGTCGCCGTTCCTACCTGCTACATTGGCTGTAACCAGATCGCCGTCATTGCATTTGAACTGCACCTTGCGCACGGCGACAGCCGGGGCACCTGGGGCTGCCGGAGGCATTGGGGGCATCACCACTTCGTCAACAACGAAGTGCATATGTTCAGCGCCAGCAGGATCAGCCAGCTTGCCGTCCCTATCGACGCGGATGAACGTTGCGGTCTTTTTTGAGCCATCGGTAGTCGCTTCAGCCGCGGCGCGGGAGGCCTCTGCATCGGCAACCATCTTGGCCACGTCTGCTTCGCTCATTTCCTTGTTCGATCGCAGGATGATCGTCTTGCCATCCTTTTCGATTTTTTTGACGAACGGCGTTTCGGCATCTCCAGCTATGTCGATTTCGACCGGCTTACCGCCTTGGTTTTTGACGATAACCACTTTGTGGTTGCGCACCTCGGTCGTCTTGTCGTCCCGACTCTCGGTGGACGCCGGTTCGTCCTGTGCAAATACGGGAACAACTGTAGCGGTCAGTGGGAGGGCAATGGCAGTTGCTGCCAGTATCGCCAGCTTGCCCGTCAACCGGCGACCCTTGCTGGTCTCGTTCATCATCAATCTCCTCAATCTCTGGATTATCGTTTTGGGATTATTGAGCGCCATCGCGAAAGCAGGCAGCCCTTCGGTGGCTGTGCGCGCAAGGGCACGGCCATAGCTTTGCCGGGTAGAGGCGTCGGCACCGGCGACAACGCGCGCATCACAGGCTGCCTCTTGGTCAAAACGGAAGGCGCTCCACGCCATCCATGCGAGCGGATTGAACCACATCAGGCACAGGAAGATGAAGGCTGCCATATTGGCGAACAGGTCTCCGCCACGATGGTGGGCCAGTTCGTGCGCCAGCGCGAGTTCGCGTTCGCGGGGGGAGAAAGTGCGGGTGAATTCGCGTGGCACGGCGACATAACGTTTGAGCAGGCCGAAGGCGAGCGGACCCGGAATGCGATCAGTCTGGATGATGCGGATGCCATCGATCACATCAATCTCACGCGCATCGCTCAACAATTCCTCACGCATCGCGGTATAACGATACATCTGCACAATGAAGAGCAAAGCCGCACCGCCCAGCCAGAGCGATAGAGCGACCATAGACCAGTCGATTGCCATTCCCGTTGTCGGAGAAACAGGCGCGCCGGTGGCAACAGCAGAAAGCGCTGCATCGCGAACACCCGCAACAATCGCACTGTCAGCAGGCAAAGCCGGAGCCCTAACCTCTTGGGTCAGGGTCGGCATGAACAGCCGTGCGGCGGGCAGTGCCCAGAGGAAATAGGCCGTCCCCGCCCCGAAATGGCGGGCGACAGGGGTCCGGATGAGAAGCACCAGCAACAGCAGCGCGCTGGTCGCCAGCAATGTATCGCTCAGCCATTCGGTCATGATTTCATCTCCCTCAGCAGCTTTTCGATTTCGGCAATATCATCGTCGCTCAGGCTCTGCTGCTCGGCGAGGTGCGCGACCAGCGGCATAAGCTTGCCTCCGAAAAAGCGGTCGACCAGACGGCGCGATTCGCGCGAGACATAGGCTTCGCGTTGAACCAGTGGCGAATAGAGGAAGCGGCGACCGTCGAGATGATGGCCGATGGCTTCTTTCGCAACGAGGCGCGAGAGCAGGGTTTTCACCGTTGCCAAAGACCAGTCGCGCTGGCGGGCCACCCTACCGGCAACATCGGTGGCGGTCAGGGGTGCTTCCTCCCAGAGAACTTCCATCACCGCCAGTTCTGCCTCGCTGATACGTTCGGACATCAGAATCACCTTACCTATGTTGCCCCATATTCGATTACAGGCGTAGTCATGTCGATTACGGATGTAAACCATCGCTTCGACAAACGACATCTGCCGGTGGATGAATGGCAAAAGGGGAAAGCGTGTCAAAATGTCGGCAAATTTTACAGCGCGGCAAAAGTTAACGCCGCCATAACCAACTAACACATTGTTTTTATTGCGCGTATCAAAACTGGCACGGGCACTGCATAAGGATAGATGTTCAACACCCACACGCCATGGACGGGTTGGTTGCTTAACTGGTCTCGCACCAACCCGTCCCGGCATTCCCCAAATCGTTAGTTGCGCTTAGGCAGCCAATCCATGTTTGGGATCGGCGCTGGCAATTGCGGACGGCATCGACGCCACCTTGTCACGCCAGGCTTTCAGATGCGCCGCATCGTCGGGCATGTTCTGCCCCACCATCGCGCCAAATTCGACCCAGCAGAACAAGGCGATGTCTGCGAGGGAGAAGCTGTCACCCGCCACAAAGGGTTGCGTTGCCAAAAGCGCATCCGCCTGCCGCATACCATCCTGCGCATAGGCCTTGTTGCCCGGCGCCGCTTCGGGAACGCAGAGCATCCGGTTCTCAAACATCGGCAGGCCTTCGGCGCTGCGAAAGCCGTTCATCATCGGGCTGCCGATGCTGTAATCGATATGGCGGATCGCGGAACGGACGGCAGCGCGCGCCTCGGGCGTTGCCCCTGCCAACGGCTTATCGGGAAAGCGCTCATCCAGATAGTCGCAGATCACCGTGGCTTCGGAAATCAGGCTGCCATCGTCAAGCTCAAGCACCGGAATGCCACCGCGCGGGTGCTTTTTCAGCCATTCGCCCTGCCGGTTCTCGCCAGCGCGGATGTCGACAAAGGCGCGGTCGATCTCAAGGCCTTTTTCGGCAAGGTAGAAGAGGACAACGCGGGGGTTGGGGCCAACTGACTGGTATAATTTCATCGTCGCACTCTCCTCTTTCGGTCAAAAATTCTGTCCGGCGTCCATCCCTGCCAATCGCGCCGACTGGTCCTCGGCGATCAGGGCATCAACCATTTCGGCAAGGCCGCCGCCTTCCAATATCTCGGGCAGCTTGTGCAGCGTCAGGTTGATACGATGGTCGGTGACGCGGCCTTGCGGGAAATTATAGGTGCGGATGCGCTCGCTGCGGTCACCGCTGCCGACCATCGCCTTGCGCGCCTCGGCCTCTGCCCCCTGCGCCTCCTCGCGCTCCTTTTCATAGATGCGGGCGCGCAGCACCTGCATCGCCTTTTCCTTATTCTTGTGCTGGCTGCGCCCGTCCTGGCAGGTGACGACGATGCCGGTCGGCGCGTGGGTGATCCGCACCGCGCTATCGGTGGTGTTCACATGCTGCCCGCCTGCGCCCGAGGCGCGATAGACGTCGATCTTCAGATCCTTGTCGTCGATATGGACATCGACCTCGGTCGGCTCGGGAAGCACCGCAACCGTGGCCGCGCTGGTATGGATGCGCCCGCCGCTTTCGGTCACCGGCACGCGCTGCACCCGGTGCACGCCGCTCTCGAACTTCAGCTTGGCAAAAACGCCCGCGCCCGAAACCGCGGCAACAATTTCCTTGAACCCGCCGACGTCGGAGGCGCTCATCGAAATCGATTCGACCTTCCAGCCCTGCGCCGCTGCATAGCGTTCGTACATGCGATAGAGATCGCCGGCGAACAACGCCGCCTCATCCCCGCCAGTGCCTGCCCGGATTTCAAGCATCGCCGAACGCTGGTTGGCGACATCGCGGGGGAGGAGGAGGATGGCGAGATCATGTTCGGCGGTTTCGATCCGCGCGCGCACGGCATCGATTTCCTCGCCCGCCATCGCCTTCAGATCGGCATCGTCCCCGGCGAGCATCTCCTCCAGCCCCGCCAGTTCGTCGCGCAACCCACGCAGGTCGGCGACGGCCTTCGCCACCGGCTCGATTTCCGAATATTCCTTCGACGCCTGCACAAAGGCGTCGCCCTCCAGCGTGCCGGACGCCATTCGCGCCTCAAGCTCGGCAAACCGCGCCTCGATCTGCGCGATGCGTTGGGGGGAAATTTGGGTCACGCTGGGCTAAACTCTTTGCCACCTTGATTGAAGGTCAATCCACCCAAACCATGAAGCAAACAAGCTTCGGTATAAGAAGCGCCATTTTCCGGTCGCTCGATCTCAACACGCTCGCGAACTGCCTCCTCACCTGTCTCCAAATGTTTTACCTTCAAGGTTCTGGATGCCAATTCGGCGTCGCCCACAATGATAACAGCTCGGGCATTTGCAGCGTCAGCTCTCTGCATGCGCTTTTTCACATTGCCCTTAAAGGCCATGTCGCAAAATAGGCCTTTGCGGCGAAGTTTGGCAATAAGGCTGGCGCAGTAGACTTCGGCTTGCACCCCTATCGGAATTAACACGTAGTCCGTTCTGGCTTTTTGGCCTCGCCCAGCCAACATAGCCAACCGCTCAATACCCGCAGCCCAGCCGACAGCAGGCGTCGCAGGGCCACCCAGATTCTCGATCAACCCGTCATAACGCCCACCGCCGAGCACTGTCCCTTGCGCGCCCAGCCGGTCGGTGGTGAATTCGAACGCGGTGTGGCGGTAATAATCCAGCCCGCGCACCAATTTGGCGTTGCGCGTCCACGCCACACCTGCGGCGTCTAAACCGGCGGTGACTGCGCCAAAGAAATCCTGCGCCTCGCCGCTCAAAAAATCGTCTATCCGGGGTGCTGCATGGGCGACACCGCGATCATCGGGGTCTTTGCTGTCGAGGATTCTCAGCGGGTTTTTCTCCAGCCGCGCGAGGCTGTCTTCAGAAAGCACATCTTTATGGTCGTTGAAATAGGCAATCAAAGCCGCTCGCCACGCATCACGGCTCGCCACATCGCCGAGCGTGTTCAACTCCAAAGTGACACCCTCATTAATGCCCAACTCGTGCAGCAACTGATCCGCCATCACCAGCAATTCAACATCGGCCTGCGGTTCCGCTGCACCGATAATCTCTGCATCAATCTGGTGAAACTGGCGATAGCGACCCTTTTGCGGGCGTTCGTACCGGAACAGCGGCCCGTGCGTCGTCACCTTCATCGGCGCATGTTGTTGCCAGCCGTTGGTGAGATACGCCCGCGCAATCCCGGCGGTAAATTCGGGCCGCAGCGTGACTGAATCACCGCCGCGATCATCGAAGGTGTACATTTCTTTCGACACCACATCGGTTGCTTCACCCAAGGATCGCGAAAAAACGGCGGTCAGCTCGATCACCGGCAGTTGCAGCCCCTTGAAACCATAGAGCCGCCGCACGCGTTCAAAGGTCGAGACAACATGCGCAAACCGCTCCTCGGTTTCGCCATACATGTCCTGCGTGCCGCGCACCGGCTGGGGGGTCTGAATCTTTGCCATGATGCGGGCGTCCCTAGCGGCTTTTTGTGGACCGGGGAATAGGCACAAATCCTCCCCATCGACTTGCGATGGGGAGGTGGCATCGCGAAGCGATGACGGAGGGGAATTGCATCGTCGCTGTCCCCTCCACCATTCGACGCTTCGCGCCGAACGGTCCCCCTCCCCATCGCAAGTCGATGGGGAGGATTATCACGGCAAACTTTGGTCGTAGCCCCCCCTATTCAGCCTTCCGTAAGCCGCAATATTCGACTAGGGGCCGCGCCAAACAACCATAAAGGCCTACTCCCATGCGTATCGACCTGATCCCTGCTGGTGATAATCCACCCGAAAGCCTCAATGTGCTGATCGAAGTTCCCATCGGCGGAGAGCCGGTGAAATATGAATTCGACAAGGCGTCTGGCGCGCTGTTCGTTGACCGTTTCCTGCACACCCCGATGCGTTATCCCGCCAATTATGGCTTTGTGCCGCACACGCTGGGTGAAGACGGCGATCCGCTCGATGCACTCGTCGTCGCTCGTTCGCCGATTGTTGCGGGCGCCGTCGTTAAGTGCCGCCCAGTCGGCGTGCTGATGATGGAAGACGACGCTGGCGGCGATGAGAAGCTGCTCTGCGTACCCGTGAACAAGACTTTCCCTTATTACGCAGACGTCGTGACCTATAAGGATATGCCGCCGATCGTGCTGCAGCAGATCGAGCATTTCTTCACCCACTATAAAGACCTTGAGCCCGGCAAATGGGCCAAGCTCAATGGCTGGGGCGATGTCGGCGAGGCCAAGCGCATCATCGTCGAATGCGTCGAGCGTGCCAGGGAACATGGCGTATGAAGCGGGCGATGCTGGTTCCAGCGATTGCGCTGGCGCTCGGCGCTTGTGCGACCCCGGAAACGCGCATCCGCACCGCGCTGACCGATGCTGGGCTATCGAAGCCGATTGCGGGCTGCATGGCCGATCGTATGGTCGACCGGCTGTCGCTGTTCCAGCTCAACAAGCTCAACGGCCTCAAGAAATTGCAGGGCAAAAAGGCGAGCCAGATCACCATCGAGGAGTTCGTCAAGCGCACCAGGGCGCTGCAGGATCCGGAGATTTTGGGCGTGGTGACTTCGTCGGGCGTGATCTGCGCGATCAAAAGCTGAAGCGATAGGAATGTAGCGGAGCACGGATTTCCGTTACGTCATCCTCTTGACACTGCTATGTTATGTTGTATCATTAACTCGCGACTATCGGCCCGGATCGGCTGATTCGCATTCGCTCCGGGCCGGTAGCCGCACAGCTACAGGAGAGGAGCTGCAATGAGTTACGCATCCGAAAACAAACGCCCCAACCCCATGAGCATGGCGCTCGCCATCGGGCTGAATGGCAGCATCATCCTGGCGGTCGCGCTGTCGCCAGTGGTGGTCGAACAGATCAAGCGCGATCCGTTTATCGGCGAGGCCATCGATATCGAACCTCTGCCGCCCAAGGTGGACGAGAAGAAGCCGGACACCGACACCAAGCCGATCAAGGACGATGTCTATGTGCCGCCGATCAAAACCGATACGCAAACAGAAAACGATAACGACATTCGCACCGGTACCACCGAAACGGACACTTTCACCAATGTTGATGGAAAGAGCGGTGGCGAAATCCACTTTCAGGATCCGATCGTCGAACCGCCTGCCCCGATCTTCCGCGCAGCCAGCCGCGATCCGCGCTTTGCCCGCGATTTCCAGCCCGACTATCCGTCAGGTCTGCTGCAAAAGGAAATCGAGGGCAGCGCATCGATCCGCGTTCTAATCGGCACTGATGGCCGTGTGCGCGAGGCGCAGGTGGTGCGGGCGACCCACCCCGATTTCGGCAGAGCGACGGTGAAACAGGCTTTGAAGGCATGGCGCTTCACGCCTGCTATGCGCGGGGATGTTCCGGTTGAGGACTGGCAGACGCTGAGCGTGCGGTTCACGATCGATTGATACGCTACTTCCCCCCCCTCCCGTTTACGGGAGGGGCCGGGGGAGGGCCTGTGAGGGCACAAGGCTCGCTTCGCTCGCCCCCTCCCCGGTGGTCGCCGACGCGGTCGCCGCGCTCCAGGAGGACGTGGGCCGTCTCCGCGCCGACCTGAAGCGGCGGGACATCGACGAACTCGGCACGATGAAACCGTGGCTCAGCACTAAGTTGCCGAA
>NZ_JBEBKL010000040.1:0-26967 GCF_040079335.1 Sphingorhabdus sp. | reverse complement strand
GGATCAACCCGCCCGGTCCCGGCAGCCAGCCGATCAGCGGTGCGAGGACCATCAGGAACCAGCCGATTACGATCATCGCCCATTGGAAGGAGCGGTTATCGGAGAGTTTGCGCGTGGCCATGGAGCGGATGTGGGGCTGCGAACTTGCCATTGCAAGCATCTGTCGCCCCAGCGAAGGCTTGGGCCGGTGGAAGTCCATACAAAAGGGGTTGAGTAAAACTACATGGGCCCCTGCCTGCGCAGGGGCGACGTTTTATTTTACCCCTCACACATCTCCACCAATTGATCCGCACAGGCACCCCAGCCGTCGACAAAGCCCATTTCGGCGTGGCGCTTGCAATCATCTTCGGTCCAGTGGCGGCACAGCGCTGTATAGCGCGTGCCATCGCCTTCGGCCTCAATCGACCAAATACCGATCATGAACGGACCGGCAGGCATCAGGTCGCCGACCACTGCATCGGTGAAGGCAAATCGCTTCCCCTCATCCCATGCCAGCACGGTGCCGGGGTGCGGGTGCACCTCGCCTTCGGGGCCAAACATGGTGCAGGAGGACGCGCCGCCCGCGCGGCGTTCCAGCTTGTCAAACTCGGCGCGCCACGGCTTGGGGCACCACCAGTCGTTGATCCGGTTGGTCATAATGTCCCAGACCTTTGGCGGCGGCGCTTTAATGAAGCGGCTGATCGAGAGCTCCCAGCCATTTTCTTCGGTTGCTGTCATAATCATATCCTTCAATCTCTGTCAGGCGCGCCGAGGGGGAAATATGCGCGGTAAGGGCGAGCATCCTCGACGCAGCGCGCAACCGAGGGGTGAGCGAGCAAGCGGGCGCGATAGGCTTTGAGTTTTTTGCACTCGTCGGGAATGGGCTGCGTCCAGTCTGCGTAAAACAGAGCGGGTGCGCCCGAACAATCGGCCATCGAAAACTCGCCGCCGCAGGCCCAGCCATCTTCGGGCAACACAGATTCGAGCCAGGGATAGATAGACGATAGAGTCGCTCTGGCCCGTTCGACGCGCACGGGATCAGGCGTTTCAGTGATGAACGGAATATATTCGGACACCGCCGCCTGAAAGCTGGCTTCCAGATGGCAATCGAACACGCGGTCCAACAGGCGCACTTTTAACGCGGCTTCGCGGTCGTCGGGGATCATCCGCAATGTTTCTGGGTAGGCGATATCCAGATATTCGATGATGATCGAACTTTCGGCAACGCCGTGCCCGCCATCGTCGAGCACCGGCATTTGCCCGCGCTTCCAGTGTGCGCGCAATTGCTCCCAATGTTCCGGATGGGCATCGTCAAGGATGCGGAACTCAAAATCCAGACCCTTCTCGTAAAGAGGGATCAGCGCTTTCCATGTGTAGCTGGAAAAGGAGTGGCCATAGAGGATCCTGCTCATGCGCCGCTTACCGCTGCTTCTATCTCAGCATGGTCGATCTTGTGCATCGTCATCATCGCCGCAAATGCCCGCTGCGCGACTTCGCCGCCTGCGGCCATTGCTTCGGTCAAGACACGTGGCGTGATTTGCCAGTTGAGACCCCATTTATCCTTGCACCAGCCGCAGGCACTTTCCGCGCCGCCATTGCCGACAATGGCGTTCCAGTACCGATCTGTCTCGTCCTGCGTGTCGGTCGCAATCTGGAAGGAAAAGGCCTCGCTATGCGGAAAAATCGGGCCGCCGTTGAGGCCGATGCAGGGGATGCCGCAGACGGTGAACTGCACAGTCAGCACATCGCCTGCCATACCCCCGGGAAAATCGCCGGGTGCGCGGTGGACCGCCGTGACCGCGCTATCGGGAAAGGTTGCGGCGTAGAAGTTGGCGGCGGCTTCGGCGTCTTTGTCGTACCACAGGCAAATGGTGTTTTTGGCGGTTGTCATGTTGCTCTCCTCACTTCAGCCAGCCACGCGACGCCCAGCGGCGGGCAAGATAGAATTGAAGCGCCCCCATCAACGCCAGTATCGCTGGAAATGTAACCAGTTCCGCGCCCATTTTGGAATAAGCGTCGGTCATAAAGATCGGCCAGCTGAACTGGAAGATGATGGCAACGAAGCTGACGAGGAACAACGGCGTCGCCAAACGTTTGCGCAGCAACAGCGCGATTGCGCCTGCCGTTCCGCAGCCCACGGCCACGGCAAAGGCAATCCATGTCCATGTCGGCATCGCGTTCCACAACTCGCGCTGGACTTCGGGCAGGCCAGCGTAGTCGGTTTTGCTCAACTGCCAGTTGGTGACGAACGACCAGACGCCCATCAGGTTCCACAATAGGGACAATATGCCAGCGATTGTCAGCCAGCGTGGTGCATTGCTTTCCATTGTCTTATTTCCCTCAACCTTTGCCGCCAACAAGCGAGAATAGCGCACCCTGCGGGTCAATGCCCTGCACGATCCAGTCATTGCCGGGTACTTCCATCGGCCCGTTGATCACTTGCCCGCCATGGGCTGTTATGGCTGCATGGGCCTTGGTTATCGAGGAGACACGGAAATAATGCGCCCAGCCTGTCGGAGCGCCTTGGGGCACCTGCATTATCGCGCCGACGCCGCCACCTTCATGGTCAATAAACTGATATGTGCCCATCGGGCCCATGTCCATCGGCTCGGGCAGCGTCCAGCCGAACAATTGGGTATAGAAAGCCAGTGCGTTGGCTTGATTGCCCGCATATAGCTCGTTCCACGAACAGCGGCCCTGCAGACTGGTCGAAAAGGCGGTGCTCTCACCGCCACCCGGCGGCGGTGTCGGTGTCATGACATAAAAGGGGCTTCCGCAGCAGTCGGCGACCATCGCTATGCGCCCTGCCATCGGCACATCGCGCGCGGGCATCAGGCATTTGCCACCTGCTGCCTCAATCGCAGCAACGCTGGCATCGGTATCGTCGACACCGATATAGCCCAGCCAGCTGGGGCGGGCGCCGTGCTCGGACATTTCAGCGGTCAGCGTCAGCACTCCGCCAGTCATCCCGCCATCGGCATTTGCGATGAAGCCATAACCATTGGACTCTGACGGTCCAGCGCTTATCAACCAGCCAGGGACAACCGCCTCGTAAAAGGCTTTCGAACCGCTGAAATCGGCGGTCATCAATTCGTACCAGATCCAGCTTCCCTGCAATGTCGTCATGATCCGTCCTTTCAGGCTTTGAGTTCAACAATTGGTGTGAATCCGCCAAAGATCATCCGCTTGCCGTCAAACGGCATCGGGTTCTTTGTGGGGTCCATCCGCGGGTCGGCCTTGGATGGGTCTTCCATCCATTCGGTCATCTTGGCAAAGGCGGCGTCGCGGGTCGCCTTGTCGGGCCACTCAATCCAGCTGAACAGCACCTCCTCATCGGCTTCGGCTTTCACCGCCATGCGGAAATCGGTGGTGTGACCATCCTGAATATCCTCGCCCCAGCATTCGACCACGCGCAGAGCGCCCAGGTCCATAAAGACACTGTCGCCCATCTTGGCGTGTGCGATGAATTTCTCCCTGTTCGCCTTGGGGCAGGCGATCACGAAACCGTCGATGTAACTCATTTGCTCTCTCCTCCAATCGCCCCCTTGTCGCTTGTTTAGTCGCTGGGCGGCACGGCTGCGGGATCCATCCAGAACGGCTCCCAGACATGGCCGTCAGGATCGGTCAGGCTGCGCTGGTAAATAAAGCCATGATCCTCGGGCGGATTGATGTCCGCCACGCCGCCATGCGCGGCAGCGGCGGCGATGATCCTGTCAACCTCGTCGCGGCTGTCGAAATTGATCGCGAGTGCGACCTCGCTCGACCCTGCAGAGCAGATCGGCCTTGTCGTGAAACCACCCCATTTCGCGTGGGTGAGCAACATCACATGAATGCCTTCGTCCCACACCATGCAGGCGGCGGTTTCATCGGTGAAATGCGGATTGTTGGTGAAACCCAATGCGCTGTAAAAGGCCATCGCCTTGGGCAGGTCTGCCACCGGCAGGTTGACGAAAATCATCTTGCTCATCTGGGTTCTCCTCTATCGAACAGCATTTTTATGTAGCGTTTGAGGTGCAGCACACTGTCGCGCGCCTCCTTCGGGCTGTTTCTGGCCTTGGCGATGATGAACCCACCCTGCAGCACCGCCTGAATGTGGTAGGCAAGGCTTATAGCCGAAACATCGTCGTGGTTTCCATACCGCGCGATGGCCGCTTCGATATCCACGGCCAGCCGTTCGCAATAGGCGCTGATGCTGGCATCGCTCGCAGCGCGCAGTGCTTCGCTGCTGGCAAAGCTTTCCTGCACCATCGTGCCGACGAAGCAAGTGAAGCCCTCTGTGGGGCCTTCCAGCATGAACAGGCGAAAATCGATATGTGCGAGGAGACGTTCGAGCGGGTCTTCGATCCGCACCCAGGGGGGCAGAGTGAAGATCAGTTCGTCGGCGCGCGCGGTCCATTGTTCGGCAGCTGCCACCCCCAATTCTTCTTTCGAAGCGAAATGATGGAAGAAGGCGCCCTTCGATACGCCCGCAGCTGCGCAAATCTGATCCACCGAGGTCGCGGCATAGCCTTGCCTGCGCACCAGCAAATGCGCTGCATCGATCAGCTTTGATCGTGCGGATGGACGCGGAGCAGAGGCGTTTCGACTCGACATGAAATAAACATTACCGACCAGTCGGTATGTTTGTCAAATGCTGTGCATTGACGCGCGTATTCAGCGCATCGATGAGTCTGGCTTTAGAGTTTAAGAGTCATGGTGATGTGCACGCCATCACCATGCCAGAGCCGTTCGACATGGGCATCGCTCGTCTGAAAGCCGAGTTTCTCGTAAAGCGCCATTGAGGAGGCGAGGCCATCGGTGGTTTCGAGGAAGACTTCGTCGTGGCCGCTGGTTCGCGAATGTTCGAGCGCAAGGTCGACAAGCTTTTGGCCTGCACCGATGCCGCGTGCTTCGGGGAGTAGCACCACCCAGCGTAATTGGCCAACTTCGCCGCGGTCAACCAATGCCGAGCAGCCGACTGCTTTGCCTTCCAGTTCCGCAAACCAGACCCGACTGCGGTTGCGTTTATCTAGCTGCGCCTCGGCAACGGTTTCGGCAACAAAGTCGCAAAAGGTTTCACCGAAGCGGTCGCCTTCGATGGCATAGCCCAGCCGGTGCAGGTCAACGATCAACTGGTCGTCGCCTAGTCGCCGGTCATGCCTGAACTGGATCGAAGTTGCCCCCATGCCGTCGGGCTTAAGGGAAAATGTGGCGCCTGATCAAGCGGCAGAAACTCAGTCGAGCCTTACATAGCGCGCCAGATCGCGGCTGTTGAGATACAGCGCGTCGTCGTGCGGCGCACTGTTGGTCATCGCGTAGAAGTTGCGCGCCTCGCCCTCGCTTAGACCCATTTCGCGGTAAAAGGCGATATATTCTTGGTGCACCGGATCGTCTGCAGCGAAATCACTCGCCTCGTAGCCATCCTCGTCGCGCCAGCTGTGGACGGCAAATTCGGCGGTGGGCGCGGCACGGCGCCGGGCGCCCGCTAGAAACAGCTCGACCCCGCCGGAACGGACCGAGCCGCCTTCAGGCACATAAGTCATGACGCCATGACGCCGCACCATGCGGGCGAGCGCAAGATTGGCTCCATCGTCGCCGGTGCCTGGACAGTCGACCATATCGATCTGCTTGAGCGCAGGGAAAGCGCGGAGAAGAGCCGCAAATTGCGCGGGCGTTTCGCTCTCGACGCTGCCGATCAGTTCGGCGCGATCAGGCGCAACCATATGGAACGGTCCGAAACTGGCGATCGGGGTGCGGCTGGGCGCGATATCGCCAAATGGCTGGGCGACGAAGCGTTCGGTCGTGCCTTCTTGCTGGTCGCCGGCGGCAACCTCCTCGACCTCATAGACGATTTCCTCGGTTTCCAGCGTCGCAGCGCGCACGGGTGCCGCAATCAGGACGAGCGCAAACAGCGTCGCCATGCCGAATTGTTCAAGGAATTTTCTCGTCTTCATGCGTGCCCTTTGCGCGCGAGCGGATTGCGATTTCCTCTGCAGCAAGGGTTAAAAGGAATTTAGGCATGATTTGCCTTCGCCCGATTTCATGCTAACCGGTGGCTGCGCGCGGTGGCCAAAATGGCGCAACTTTTGAACCTGTTTCAGGGAGTTGCTTTGCCGTGGTCGCAATCGTTTCTACCGTAGCCTATCTGGGTCTTGAGGCCCGCGCTGTCGAAGTGCAGTGCCAGATTGCGCCCGGCATGGTTGGTTTTGCCGTCGTCGGGCTGCCCGACAAGGCGGTTGCCGAAAGCCGTGAACGGGTGCGCGCCGCAATCGCCGCATTGGGACTTTCGCTGCCGCCCAAACGGATCACTATCAACCTCTCGCCCGCCGATTTGCCCAAGGAAGGCTCGCATTACGATTTGCCGATCGCGCTGGCGTTGATGGCAGCGATGGGGCTGGTCGATGCAGAGACGCTGTCGCACTATGTCGTGGTTGGGGAGCTGGGGCTGGACGGCCGGGTCGCTGCGTCGCCCGGCGTTCTGCTGGCAGCGCTGCATGCTTCAGGGCGGCTGATGGGGCTGATCTGTCCGGCGATGCAGGGTGCTGAGGCCGCCTGGGCTGGACAGGTCGAGGTAATCGCAGCACCCGACCTGCTATCGCTGCTCAACCATCTGAAAGGGCAGGGAATATTGCGCCCGCCGGAGCCGGGCATTGCCGAGGCTCCCGTGCGCGGGCCCGATCTCAAGCAGGTGAAGGGGCAGGAAATCGCAAAACGGGCACTGGAGATTGCTGCGGCGGGCGGGCATAATCTGCTGATGGTTGGGCCGCCGGGGGCAGGCAAATCGCTGCTGGCCTCCTGCCTGCCGGGGATATTGCCCCAACTGACGCCCGCCGAGGCGTTGGAGGTTTCGATGATTGCGTCGGTTGCAGGTTCGCTCGAAGGCGGGCGGATTTCGCGCAACCGTCCATTTCGCAGCCCGCATCACAGCGCCTCAATGCCCGCGCTGGTTGGGGGTGGGTTAAAGGTCCGTCCGGGTGAGGTAAGTCTTGCACATCTAGGCATTCTCTTCCTCGATGAACTACCAGAATTCCAGAGGGTTGTACTCGATAGTTTACGCCAGCCCTTGGAAACTGGCGAGGTCAGTGTGGCGCGCGCGAACAGCCATGTGACCTTTCCGGCAAGGGTGCAACTGGTGGCAGCGATGAACCCCTGTCGCTGTGGGCATTTGGGCGATGCCGCCTTGGCCTGCAGCCGCGCGCCGCGTTGTGCAGCGGATTATCAATCGAAGGTTTCTGGGCCGCTGCTCGACCGGATAGATCTGCATGTCGAGGTGGAGGCCGTCAGCGCCGCCGACCTTGTTCTACCACCTCCAGCCGAAGGCTCCGAACAGGTCGCCGCGCGGGTGCTAGCGGCACGGCAGGTGCAAAACGAAAGGCTGGCAGGAACGGCGATGCGCACCAATGCTGGCCTTGATGGCGAATTGCTAGAAACCCATGCCGCCCCCGACGAACCCGGCCAGCGGTTGCTCGCCCAGGCCAGCGAAGCGATGCGGCTCTCGGCGCGCGGCTATACGCGGATTTTGCGGGTGGCGCGGACGATTGCTGATCTGGCGGGATGCGCAACTGTCGGGCGTATCCACGTGGCAGAGGCACTATCCTACCGCAGGCAACCACCGCGGAATTGAGCAAGCGAAATCCCCCTCCCGCTTGCGGGAGGGGGACTTTTGAGGGGCGCCCTAACTCCCCTCACGCTAGGGGAAGGCCGGTATTGGCTCAGGGTGTAAAAACCCGTCGCGCCGTCAGCACCTTGACCGGTTTTGCGATCATTTGCCCCTTCATCGCGCCTTCGCCAAGGGTGGGGGAAATGGGTGCGTCGAATATCTTGCGCACCACCTCCATCCCGCCCGACACACGCCCGAAAGCCGTATAGCCCGCGCGGGCCTCGGGATCGGTCGATTTAGGGTCGGCGTCAAGGCTAGGCATGTCTGCCAGCAGGATCGAAAAATCGCCTTTTGCGGTGCCCGGCGCCCAGCGCGCCATGGAGATTGCACCCGCCTTATGCAGGATTCCCGTCTGGTCGGTGGTTTCATGCGCGATTGGCGGCAAATCGCGTTTCGGGTCGCCGCGGGTGCCTGCCTGAATCAGGCCATTGGGCTGTTCACCCCAGGCCAGTTTCATCGCGCGATAGAATGTGATCCCGTCAAAGCGTTTTTGATCGACATAGCGCACGAAATTGCGCGTCGCGATCGGTGCACGTTTGGCATCGAGTTCGAGCTCTATGGGCCCTAATTCGGTCGTCAGCACCACTTTCACCTGATCGGGCAGCGGTGCAGGCGGAGCTGCCTTTTTGGCAGGAGTGGCGGCGGTGAGGGCGAAGAGCAGCGGCAAGGCTGAGAGGACGAATCGGCGGTTCATTGCCTCAATCTGCCTCCAAATCCTCGCCGGGCAAAGCCGCAACAAATTTGCGCGCGATTTCAAAATCATGCCCGGCGCGCAGGAAGGCGCTAAATTGCTTGCGCCTCTGCTCTTCCGAAGCAGGTTCGTTGGCATAGGGGCCGATCCGCTTGCGCTGGGCAAAACGCTCGGCGGACTGCCATTTTTGCGCAGCGCTTTCTGCCTGTGCATCGCCCGCGTCGGCTTCTGAAATGCCTTTGGCGCGCAGATCTTCGTTCACTCGTCGCTGCCCCAGACCGCGTGCGGCCATCGTTCGGGCTCTGGCTGCGGCAAAGGCTGCATCGTCGATATAGCCGAGGCGGACAAAATCAGCGATCAGGCCTTCCAGATCAGCGGGATTTTCGCCCTCCCAACTACGTTCGCGCATTTTGCGCTTCAAATAGTCGGAAAGCTTCTTCCGGCTAGTGGCATAGCGACCGACATAGTGTAGTGCCAAGTCACGTAACTTCACTGGATTCAGTGGCTTAGGAGCCTTGTTCCATTTTGGTTCATCTGCCACGCCGCATTGTTGCCACAGTCGGGTCGAAATTTGAACTCCAAAGGTCGTGTAAACCGGCTCGATAAGGGATCGCCAGATTAAGGGAAAGCACATGACAGGTCTAACACCCACGCCCTCCAGCGACACGCTGGAGCGCCGGTTTTCAGACTTTGCAACATTGGGGGAAGCGCTGGATTATGCAGCGCAGGGCACACGCGGCCTCAATTTCCACGACATGCGTGGCGAACTGGCTCGGCCCTATCCATTTCGCAAGATGCGCGACGACGCGCTTGATGTTGCCTATCGCCTGATCAGCCACGGCGTGAAAAAGGAAGACCGCATCGCGCTGATCGCCGAAACCGGGCCTGAATTTGCCGCACTCTTCTTCGGCTGTGTCTATGTCGGCGCGTGGCCTGTGCCGCTTCCGTTGCCAACCAGCTTTGGCGGCAAGGAAAGCTATATTGACCAGTTGTCGGTCCAGTTGAACAGTTGTGATCCCTCGATCCTGTTTTTTCCACCCGAACTAGCTGAAATGGCGGGTGAAGCCGCAACCAAATGTGGCGTCGAAGGTGTGAATTGGGCCGAATTCAACGATCGCATCGCACTCAAGACCGATCTGCCGCAAGCGACTACTGACGAAATCTGCTATCTGCAATATTCGAGTGGCTCGACCCGATTCCCGCATGGCGTTGCGGTGACGCATAAGGCGCTGCTCAACAATCTGTCAGCTCACAGCCACGGGATGGAACTGAAGCCGCAGGACCGCTGCGTATCCTGGCTTCCCTGGTATCACGATATGGGCCTTGTCGGATGCTTCCTGTCTGTCGTCGCCAACCAGGTATCGACCGATTATATGAAGACCGAGGATTTCGCCCGCCGCCCGCTCGCTTGGCTCGACATGGTCAGCCGCGCCGACGGTACGGTGATCAGTTACTCGCCGACCTTTGGCTATGATATTTGCGCACGCCGCATTTCAAGCCAGACGCATGTTTCCGAGCGGTTCAAGCTCAACCATTGGCGACTCGCCGGCAATGGTGCAGACATGATCCGCCCCGATGTGATGCAGGCATTTGTCGATGCGTTCGGCGATGCGGGCTTCAAAGCGAGCGCGTTCCTGCCCAGCTATGGCCTTGCTGAGGCGACACTTGCTGTCTCAATCATGCCCCCGGGTGAGGGGATTGAGGTCGAACTGGTCGAGGAAAGCGAACTGACCGGCGTACCCGGTTCGCCCGACCGCCCGACCCGTTATCGCGCCATCGTCAATTGCGGCAAAGCCGTGAAGGACATGACCATCGAAGTGCGCGATGCCGATGGCAGCATCCTGCCCGACCGCACGATCGGCAAGGTCTGGTGCACCGGCCCGTCGCTGATGGTCGGCTATTTCCGCGATCCGGAGTCAACCGAGGCCTGTATGAAGGACGGCTGGCTCGATACCGGCGATATGGGATATATGTCCAATGGTTACATATATATAGTTGGCCGCGCCAAGGATATGATCATCATCAATGGCAAGAATTACTGGCCGCAGGATATTGAATGGGCGGTCGAACAGCTGCCAGGCTTCAAAGCTGGCGACATTGCGGCTTTTTCGGTGAGCAATGGGGGCGAAGAAACCCCTGCCGTTCTTGTCCAGTGCCGCACGTCGGACGAAGCCGAACGCGCCAAATTGCGTGAACAGATCAAGGACAAGGTCCGCTCGGTAACAGGCATGAACTGCGTCGTCGAACTGGTGCCGCCGCGCACCTTGCCGCGCACCAGCTCGGGCAAGCTCAGCCGGGCCAAGGCGCGCAACCTTTATCTCTCGGGTGAAATCCAGCCTTACGCTATCGCTGCCTGAAATTTATCGCAGGCAGATTTCCTGAACGCGGCGCTTACGATTCAGTAAGTTTCTGGCGTTATGCGGAAAGCGTGAGCAAACAAGATTCAAGAACCGACCTGCCCAGCGATATTTCCGCGATGGCGCTTTTGGGCTTTGCAACCCCGGGCGGCATGGAAGCCGTGCAGCTTGAAGAAATTCAGGCGCGATCGATACGCGACCGCAGTGCGATTCATGTGGCGACCAACCTGTTTTGTGCGGTGCTTGTCCTGGCGATCAGTTTCGGTTCGGCGCCTGTTTGGGCGATCGTCTCCTGGGTAGGTGCTTTGGTTGCCTATAATGTGATCTGGTACACTGCGTTGCGTAACAAAGGCATCTCGGCCGGTCGTCGCGCTACGCGTCACGACTTTCTGGAGATGGGACGTAACGCCGGCATTAGCGGTGTGATCTGGGGTTCTGCCCTGCCATTTCTGGGCAGTTATGGCGCGATGGCGCAATGGCTTGGTATATGGTCGGTCAGTCTTGCGATGATGGTATATGCCTCGATGGTGATACCCAGCCTGCCGATCGCGGCGACAGCCTTCATCGCAATCGCTACCCTCGGCGGATTTGTCGGTTGGGTGTTGCATGGCGAATATTATCTGGCATTGGCCAATGCTGCTTTGGGCACGCTGATGATCTTTGGCGTTATGCGCAGTGCAAAGGCGCAGGTGCTGTATGAGCTGGCCAGCAATGTGCTGCACGAAAAGTCCGAAACGGTCAGCCTGCTGCTGCGCGAATTCGAAGATAGCGGTGCCGACTGGCTATGGCAGACCGACACGGCGCGCTGTGTAACGCATACCAGCCCACGCTTCGCCTATGCCTTGGAGCAAGATCCGAAGGCGATCGAAGGTCAGCCTTTGCTCAAATTGATCGCTGGCGACAGCTGGGAAACCGGCCGATATCCCGAGGCGCTGCACGAACTTGCCGAAAGGCTGAAACGGCGTGAACCCTTTTCCAACCTGATCGTTCCGGTTACGATCAATGGCGTTCGTCGCTGGTGGGAATTGTCCGCATCGCCGCGCCAGTCAGAAAGCGGTGCTTTCCTTGGTTTCCGCGGCGTCGGTTCCGACTGCACCGAACAGCGTGAGTCTGCGGAAAAAATCTCGCACCTTGCGCGTTTCGACACGCTCACCGGCTTGCCGAACCGCCTGCAACTCACCGAAGCATTGGGCCAGGCGCTGGCCGACGCCGATCAATGGCGTCGCCGCTGCGGCTTCATGATGATCGACCTTGATCGTTTCAAGGCTGTCAACGATACACTCGGTCACCCGGTCGGCGATCGCTTATTGGCGCAAGTGGCAAAGCGTTTGAAGATGATCATGTCCGCAAACGAATTGTGCGGGCGCCTCGGAGGTGACGAATTTGCGGTTGTTCTGAAAGACGCCTCGGACGCGGTTTACGTCGCCTCGGTTGCGCAGAATATCATCGACACGCTGTCCAAACCCTATGAGGTTGACCAGAACACACTCTTTATCGGTGCGAGTGTGGGCAGTGCAGTGGGGCCGATGGACGGACGCACCGTCGAACTGCTGATGCGCAGCGCGGATCTTGCACTTTATCGTTCCAAAGAAGATGGTGGCAGCACGCACCACAGCTATCAGCACAAGCTGCATGCCAATGCCGAAGAAAAGCGCGTGCTCGAATTCGAGTTGCGCAATGCGCTGGAAGGCAACCAGTTTCATATCGAATATCAGCCAGTTGTCGAGGCCAATGGCGAACATGGCATCACCGGATTTGAAGCCTTGTTGCGCTGGAACAACCCGAAATTCGGACTTGTGTCGCCAGCCAAATTCATTCCGGTCGCCGAAGACGCGCGCCTGATCGTGCCGATTGGTAATTGGGTGCTGCGAAAGGCGTGCGCCGATGCGATGAAATGGCCCGATACAGTCAAGGTCGCGGTGAATGTCTCCGTCGACCAGCTGACCAGCCAGGGCTTTGTTGAATCGGTGGTGCAGGCGCTGCATGACACGGGTCTGCCCGCCTGGCGGTTGGAACTCGAAGTGACCGAAAGCATCTTTGTGCGCGATGGTGGCTTGGCGGTGCAAGTGCTCGACCGCTTGCGCAAGCTGGGCATCAAACTGTCGCTTGATGATTTCGGAACCGGATATTCGTCGCTCGGCTATCTCAGCAATATCCGGTTCGATACGATCAAGGTCGATCGCAGCTTTGTGACGGGCGCTGCCAAGGGCAAGGCCGAATGCGTCGCAATTATCCGCGCCGTCGTCGCGATGGCCGACGCGCTCGATATCGCGACCACCGCAGAGGGTGTCGAGAATGAAACCGAACTGGCAATGATCCAGCAATTCGGCTGCGACAAGATTCAGGGCTATTATTTCGGACGCCCGATGGTGTTTCTGGATGCCTGCGAGCTGTTCCAGAAAGCCGCCGTCAGTCGCGGCGTTGCCTGATTAATCAGCCTGAGTGGATGTCCGGGCTTTAAGCCAGTTACGCACATCTTCGGCGCTTTTGTCTGCGCTTTCCTCCATCGGCATGTGACCGATGCCCTTGTAGATGTGCGTGACATTGCCGGTGTAGGTCGACTGGAACCATTTGGCTGCGTCCACGGGGATTAGCTTGTCTTCATCGCCCCACAATATCAGCGCAGGCACCTTGCGGGTGGCGTCTGAAACCGCAGTTTGCGTATTTCGGTTGCTATACAGGGCAAAGCGTTTGCCGGTTGCCTCGCGATTGCCCGGATGCCGGAGCAGTTCCCAATATTCGTCAACCTCGGTGGGGGTAACGACCGCTGCATTGCTGACGCTTTGACGTAGAGATTTTTCGACCATGCTTCGCGGCGTGATAATGCGAGCCAGCTGGTTCAGTACCGGCATGCGGGCGATGCGGAATCCGACCGGCAGCGATTTGGGTTGCGAATCTGGCGCTCCGCCAGCGTCGACCAGAATGATACCCTGCAGCTTTTCCGGATGCGCCTTTGCATATTCATGCGTCACCCATCCGCCCATGCTGTTGCCGCCGAGATAAAATTTGGTCAGTCCGCGGTTCTTGGCTACCTGGTCGACAACATCGACGAAGGCTTTTGCCGTATAATCATCCTTCGGATGCGGGCCGGTGAGGCCATGTCCGGGCTGGTCATAGCGGATGATGCGATAGTCCTTGCCCAGCCGGTCGACCCACTGCTGCCATGTGTGTAGCGACGCGTTCGATCCGTGGAGCAGGATCAGGGCAGGGGCATCCTTCGGGCCTTCGTCGCGCAGATGGACGGTCAGACCATCGCCCAGATCGACAAATTCGGATTCTGCATTGGCATATTTGGCGCGCAGTTCCTTTGCTGGAATGTCCGGCGCATAGCCCCATGCAAACAATGCTGCGACCAAGACCAGCACGATGATCGCGAACCATTTGAGAAATTTGCGCATTCCCGTTTCCCTTCCAATTGCCGCACGTCGTTTATAGTATTTCGTGCACTATTTCCTGTGGCCTGCATAGTCGCACGCCCTTTTCGGTTTCGACAAAGGGGCGCTCGACGAGGATGGCGTCCCTCGCCATTTCGTCAAGGATGCGCTGGTTTTCGCCGCCATTGATCAAACCCAATTCTTCGGCACGCGATCCGCGTGTTCGCAGCGCCTCGCGCGGAGTAAGGCCCGCATCGCGGAACAGCTGCACCAGCTTTGCCCTATCGAACGGCACCTTCTTATATTCGATGACAGTCAGATTTATGCCCGGTGCTTCTTGCAATATGGCCAGCGTCTTGCGCGAGGTTCCACAGTCCGGATTGTGCCAGATGGTTGCTTTCACGACTAGCTCCTTCACCTCCTATCTATGGCGTCTGTGAAAAAGTTCAACCGACCGTCGATTTTGCAATTGCACATGATAACGATTCGCAATAGTGGAGCGAGCGAATGTTGAGAATCATTCTTAACAAAGGATCAATTTGAATGAAAATCGGCGTTTCCGAAATTTCGGCACTGGCAGTTTCGATGGCAATGGCGGTGCCGGCATTTGCGGGCGAATATGTGGGAGGCGATGAACAGTGCGAGGATTGCCGTTCGATCATCGTCACGGGCGCCAGCACGGGCTATGTCGCCCAGGATATCGTCACGGCAACCAAGACCAATACCCCGATCCTAGACGTTCCCCAGACTATCCATGTCGTCACCCGCGAACAACTCGACGATCAGGCGCAATATAATCTTGGCGAAGTGCTGCGCTATGTTCCGGGCGCAACGGTAGGGCAGGGCGAGGGCAACCGTGACCAGATCACCCTGCGCGGCCAGAATACGACCGCCGATTTCTTCCTCGATGGCGTGCGCGATGACGTGCAATATTATCGCGGTCTCTATAATGTGGAGCGCGTCGAAATTCTAAAGGGCCCCTATGCACTGATCTTCGGACGTGGCGGTGGTGGCGGGATCATCAACCGTGTGCAGAAAGCCCCGATCGCCGACGAGACTTTCGGTGCCGCGCGTGCCAGCCTCAACAGTATTGGCGGCTGGGATCTGTCCGCCGATCTCAATGCGCCGCTGGGAAGCAAGGCTGCCATCCGCCTGAACGCCACCTATGAGAAAATGGAGAGCGACCGCGCCTTTGTCGATGGTGAGCGCTATGCATGGAACCCCTATCTCGCGGTCGATCTGAGTGACGACTGGAAGCTGGGGCTCTCTTACGAATATGTGCATGATGATCGCGTGCCCGATCGTGGCGTGCCGTCCATCGCGACCGTAGCAGGGCAGCCGAACACCCCGGTTCGCGGCTATGATCGCCTGTTCTTTGGCATCCCCGGCATCAACCGCACGACGCTGGAGGCGCATATCGCCAAGCTGCGTCTCGACGGTCAGTTGGCGGATAATCTGAAGTTCACCAGCACTTTGCTCTATGGCGATTACGATAAACTCTACGTCAACGCCTATGCTAACAGCACGGTATCCGCGACAAATACCGTGACGCTTGAGGCCTATTCAGACCCGACCAAGCGCGAAAACCTGATCGGGCAGGCCAATCTGATCTGGGATATCGAAACCGGCGCATTGGAGCACAAGCTGCTCTTTGGCATCGAATATGGTGACCAGAAAACGCGCAATATGCGTTTCAACCGGACCTTCAGCTCGGGCAATATCTTCAGTCTGACCAATCCTGTCTATCCGTCGGTCGTCTTCACGACGCCATCGCGCAACACTGTGTCAGACGTCGAATTCTTCTCTGCCTATGCGCAGGACCAGATCGGCATCGGCGAACATTTCGATATCGTCGTCGGCCTGCGCTATGACCATTTCGAGATCGATGGCATCGACTTCATCCCTGCCGTCGACCGCCCCTTTGCGCGCAGCGATGACAAAGTTAGCCCGCGTTTCGGCCTGATCTGGAAGCCGCAGGAAAATGTCTCGATTTATTCGAGTTTCAGCCGCTCCTTCCTGCCGCGTTCGGGTGACCAGTTTGTCTCGCTGACCGCGACGCAGGAAAATCTCGCGCCCGAAAAGTTCACCAATTACGAGCTCGGCGCGAAATGGGATATTCTGCCCAATCTGAACGTCACCGCCGCCTTGTTCCAGCTCGATCGCAGCAACGCGACCACCCCCGATCCGGCCAATCCGCTGGTGAGCATCAATGTCGGCAGAACGCGCACCAAGGGCCTTGAACTGGCACTCACCGGACGGGTGCTGCCCGACTGGCAGATGAGTGCGGGCTACACCTATCAGGATGGCACACTGCGCGGCAATGACAGTGTCCGGCTGGGGCAACTGCCCAAGCACCAGTTCAGCCTGTGGAACCGCTATGATGTCAGCGATGCCCTGGGTGTTGGCCTTGGCGTGATACACCAATCGAGCCAGTTCGCCGCGATCCGCACCAGCGCCACGACGACCAAACTGCCCGGCTTCACCCGCGTCGATGCCGCGTTGTTCTACAATGTCAGCGAAAAGGTGCAGTTGCAGGCGAATGTCGAGAATCTGTTCGACGCCAACTATTTCGCCGACGCGCATAACAACAACAACATCACCCCCGGCGGCCCGATCAACGGCCGGGTGACGGTTAGGGTGAAGTTCTAGGGCAGGATTGGATTAGTTTCACGCAAAGACGCTAAGGCGCCAAGAGGTTATGCCCGTTTGAAATCCGTTTGATGCCTTCTTTGAAAGTGGCTCCGCCAAAGTTCATGAGAAGGCCGAGCGGGAGCTTCATCAAACGGAGATAGGTGAGCACCTGTTTGCTGTGTACAGGTGCAAGCCTCTCAATCGATTTCAATTCGACTATAAGGCAGTTCTCGACCAGCAGGTCTACCCGAAAGCATTCGGGCAGAGTTCTTCCCTGAAAAACAATATCAATCGGCCTTTGCCGATCAACTTTAATGCCTCGCGAAGCGAGGCTGTCCGCAAGAATGATTTCATAAGCAGACTCGAGCAATCCGGGCCCGATTTCCTTGTGAATGTGAAATCCGCAATCGACGGTGATTGCAGCCAGTTCTTCGATATCCAAGCTGCCTCCTTCGCGCCTTCGCGTCTTTGCGTGAAACTATTCGACGCCCGCCACCGCCTTGGCGTGTGCCTTCCCGTTTTTGACATAATGCGCCACGCCCATGCGCATGCCGATGAGGGCCGGCTCGGGCAATTCACGTACCAGCTTGGCCGGGCGACCGACCCATAGCTCCTTGGGCCCGATGGTTTTGCCTTCGGGCAAGAGCGCGCCGGCGCCGAGCATGCCGTCTTCCTCGACCGTGCAGCCATTCATGATAATCGCGCCTAGGCCGATAAAGCCACGGTTCTTGATCGTGCAGCCATGTACCATCGCCATATGGCCAATCAGCACATCGTCGCCGATCAGCGTCGGACATTCGGGTTCACCGGGCTTGGGGCCATCGCAATGGACGACGCTGCCATCCTGGATGTTGGTGCGCGCACCTATCACGATGCGGCTGACATCGGCGCGGAGCACGCAATTATACCAGATGCTCGCCTCCGGCCCGACTGTCACGTCGCCGATGATCCGGCAGCCGGGTGCGATAAAGGCGCTGTCGTCGATCTGCGGCGTCTTGCCGTGGATGGAAATTATCGAAACATCGGGTCGGTGGATCATCACAAAATCTTCCAGAAAGACAGATAGGGCAGGACCGAAGCATAATCGTCGGTCCAACGGTCGTCAGCGCGGGGCGGTTTCAGCTTTATCCAGCGGTCCGGATAGAAAAAGGCCGGGCGCTTTTCATAAACAATGCCGGTCAGTTGCGCCAGTTTCCCGGCATCGGGGCTCATCGCGATCCATTGCGATGGGCGCATGCCCTGATCAACCGACGCAGTTGGCGGGCTGTCATGACGCAGCGCGGCAAACCATTTGCCCGATGCCGCCTCCGCCGCGATCACGGGATTGAGGTCAAAATGCCGGTTCGAGATATGCACCAGCAAAAGCCCATCTGGCTTGAGCGCGCGACGATAAACTTCAAACGCCTCTTTGGTCAGCAGGTGGAGCGGGATAGAGTCCGAGGAAAAGGCGTCGATAGCGAGCATGTCGAACGTACCCGCTGGTTGCTGCGCCAGCGTCAGCCGCGCATCGCCCAGATGCATTTGGGTATCTGGTGCGCATTTTTCGAGGAAGCTGAATATCTTCCGGTCGCGTGCTATTTCGACCATCAGCGGGTCGATTTCGAAATAGTGCAAAATCTGCTCGGGCTTTTTATAGCAGGCGAGTGTGCCAGTGCCGAGCCCTACAACCCCCAAGGTCGCGCCAGCACCATAGAGTTCTTCGGCACGTTGCCAGGCCAAGCCGACGCCCGATGTCGCCCCATAGTAGCTCACCGGTAAGGTCGGCTGATCACGCAACTGCATGCCGTGCATCGTTGTACCATGGCTCAGCCAGCGCACACTGGCATCTTCGCTTTGATTTATCGTATAAGTGCCGAAATAGCTGCGCAGGCGGGCGCCGCTGCTGCTCAACTCGACATTATCCCAGCCCCCATTGCCCAGCATTGCCGCCATCACCGCCAGTGCGAACGCAATGCGCCGACCGGTCACGACCAGACCGGCGATCAGGATGATGGCGATCAACGCGGTCTTCAGCTGACTTCCTTCGGTCGGAAAGGTCATCCCGATATACAGCCCGATCGCGAGCGCGGCGATAGCGATCACCAGCGTCGCGATAGTCCAGCCTCTTTGCCCGAACGTCGCCTCCTCGCCCAGCGAAAACAGGCGCAATTGCGGCAACAGCAATGCAGCGGCGATCAGCAGGATCGGATGCTCCCACGTCCAGTTGAACAGCAGGGGTGCGACGATCGCGCAGAAAAAGCCGCCGATCACCCCGCCAATCGACATCATCAGATAGAATTCGGTGAGGCGCGAAGCATCGGGGCGGGTGCGATACATTTCGGCATGCAGCGCCACCGCAAGCACGAACAACAGGCTGACGCTGACGATAAGTCCATTATAGGCGGCCTTGCCCCAGATCATGAACACCGATGCGCCGCCAACAACCAGAATGGCAGGGGCGATGCGGCTCAATATGTCGGCGGGGAGGCGATAATCCGCAAATGCCACCGAGAAGCTCAGCAAATAGAGCCCGAGCGGGATCACCCAGATCAGCGGCATCGCCATCAGGTCGGTCGTCAGGTGGGATGTGGTTGAGAGCATCAGGCCTGAAGGCACCGCCGAAAGAGCGATCCAGTAGAGCCGCTGCCGCCAGCTTATGGGTGCTGCGCTTGCGGGCGCGGCTGCCTCGCTCGTGATGTTTCTGCCTGACCAGATTGCCCGCGCACAGACCAGCACGAGCAGGAAGAGCAGGGCATAGAGCCCGCTCCACACCCATGTCTGTGCCTTGATCGGCAGGATGGGCTCGACCAGCAAAGGATAGGCGATGAGCCCGCCAAAGCTGCCCAGGTTGGAGGCGGCGTAGAGCGCATAGGGTTCACCGCTATTGCCCGCGAGGCCGAACCAGCGCTGCATCAGCGGGGCTTGGGCTGCGACAGCAAAGAATAGTGGCCCTATCGAAGCGAGCAGCAACCACGGCACCCAGAAAATAGGCGAACCATCAGCCGGGATGGCAAAACTCGCGAGACTGATGGGAAGCCATAAGGCTGCAGCGATCAGCACTGCCAGATGCACACCTGCCTGCCGTTTCGGTGCCTCGCGCGATAGCCGGTGCGCATAGGCATAGCCCGCGAGCAGCAGCGCCTGATAGACCAGCATCGCGCTGTTCCAAACCGCGGGCGCGCCGCCCAGCCGGGGCAGTGCCATGCGCGCAACCATCGGCTGGACAAGGAAGAGCAGGAAGCTGCCGGTGAAAATGGTAAGGACGAAAAGCCCCCGTCCGCGCATTCCGCTTGCTTCGCTCATCCCGCTCTATCCCCCTTGGCCCCAATCCATACGGTCAATGCGATAAGTTACATGCCTTAGCAAGGGGCTGTCGGCGGCGACCTGCGGATGATCGAAATCGAGCGCAGGGTCATAAACCATCCCGATCCGCTCCATCACCGCGCGGCTGCGGCGATTGTCGGTGTTGGTGATCGCCCAGACCGCGTCGTCGGACAGATTGTCGAACGCCCATTGCACCGATGCGACCGCGGCCTCGGTGACATAGCCCTTGCCCCATGCCGAAGGCGTCATCCGCCAGCCCGCCTCGGGCTTGCCGTCGATCGAGGTGCCCGGCCGCCCGCGAATAATCCCGCACCAGCCGATCAGCTGCCCATCCTCCTTGCGCTCCATCGCCCAGAAGCAATGGCCGTCTTCGACCTGCATCCGGTACATCCGCGCCACCAGAGCCGCGACCTCATCGCGCGACATCAAGGGCCCAGCGTTTCCATCACGACGGGGTCGGAACAGATGGCGTGGAACGGATCGATATCCTCTTCGCGCCACTGGCGGAGGATGAGGCGAGGGGTTTCGATGCGGAATTCGGGCATGAAACTGGCTGTAAAGGGTTTGAGCGATTGGGGCTAGGGGGGCATGATTGTTGCAATCGATAGGATTCCGGTCGTCACAGCTACCCGAAATTCTCCTTAACGTTGGACTTCAACTTCTATCGTAGGCCCGCACTTGATGCGGGCCTAGGCGAAGTTTGGCAAGAACCTGACAAGGAAAAGCCAAGCCCCGTGTCAAGCACGGGGCGATGTCGTTGAGGGATGTCCGATCCCGACAAGATTTCGGTCGTTCATTCATGAAATCGGGACCGCTAAAAGCAGACCTTTTTCGATGAGCAGTCGGTTCAAAGATACGGCAACATCTGGTGCCCAGCCGACAGCCCGCTTTCAGAATGTGCCGCCTCCGGTGTCAGACCGCACCCCTACCAGCGGCCAAACCGTTTCCACAATTTAGGGTAGCGATTGGCAAGGTCGGCGGGGTCTTCACTGAATGTCTCGCCACTTGGCTGTTTGTCATATGCCATGTTTGCGATCACCGGCATGTCACTCCAGTCTCGCCCTGTCTTTGCTTGCCAAGCTTCACGCGCTACGTATGCGAACTCCTCAAACTCAAAATCGCCTGCGCTACCCGGAGCCAAGAGATTAGCTAAGTTGTCTGGGCTGGCCAATACTTTATGGAAGACGGTCCGCCCCTTCGATATCAACCAGCAACGAAAATACTCGAAGCCATCATCTGATGCTCCGCCGTTTGCCAGAAAGGCAGCGCCCCATAAGTCCCACGAATATGACCGACGCATTGATTCATCAAACATACGCTCGAAATCCGCGATTTGCGAAGCAGATAAGCCGCTAAGGGAGGCTCGTAGATCAGCCAATTGTGCGTCAGGATTCGCCTCCAACGCCGCAGAATGGTCTATCAAATCCCAAAAATTCTTTTCGGTAAGAGGGCCTGACCCGACAACTACGGCAGCAGGCGTGCGACCACTCGAGCGGGTATCAGTCATCCCACCGCCAAATGCTCGGGCGGCGACGAACATAAGAGCCACCAGCACAAGCCCGCATGTGATCAACGTTTTCAAGTCGCACTCCTTAGACCGCCTACCTGCAAAAAAGTGTCTGTCGCGCAATGACGTGTTTATCGGAAGCGTAAGCGACCGCGTGACCGCTATTAGGCCGTTTAACGCCGTTCCGGCATAGGATAAACAAGTGGCAGCTTTCCATCAATGCTTATCAAAACCCGCCAGTCCGCACCCGCCAACATTCCTGCCATATTTGCACGACGCTACGCGTACCACTTCTCGCGGGTCAACCGATAAACAATCGTCGGGTTTTCTTCAGGCGGATATTCTGGATCGATATAATCTAGCTCGCGCACCCGCTCCATGCCGAGTTTTTCCATCATCTGCCATGACGCGACATTGGCGTTACTGGTCTGGGCGTACAGTTGGTCGAGGCCGTGGCGGGTGAAGGCGAGTTCGATCACCGCGCGCGCAGCCTCCATCGCAAAGCCTTTGCGCCAGTGGCTTTCGGCGATGCTCCAACCAACTTGCATCTGGCCTTGCAACAAGGGCGCCGCCGCATCGACTTCGATTGGGCCGAAACCGCATTGGCCGATCAGTTGGCCGTCGTCCTTGGTTTGCAGGTGCCAGAAACTATAGCCGTCCTTGGCGATGCCCGCCGCCTTGCGCGCAAAGCCAGCTTCGACCTCATGCCGTTCCTGAACCCCACCCAGATGTTTACGCACGGCGGGCGTATTCATAACCTCCATCCAGCGATCAAGATCGCCAGGGGCTTCGGTACGGACGATGAGGCGGGCTGTTTCGGCGATTATTTCAGGCATTGGGATTTTTGATTTCACGCGAAGGCCGCGAAGGAGCGAAGGAACGCGAAGGGGTTTGGTTGATATTGAGAAGCGAGTTTTGGGTTGCCACGTGGTTGTTGACGATCCGCTTCAAACCATCTGTGAATTTTTCGGTCGAGAAATTCATTAAAAGGCCGACATGCAGGCCAGTAAATTTCAGGTATGTTCTGACTTGCCTGGCATGCACGAGCGACAGTTTTTCAACCGTTTTCAATTCGATCAACAGCATATCTTCAACGATCAGGTCAGCCCGGAATCCCTGTTCGATGATCAAACCATCATAGGAAATTGGAATGACTTTCTGTCTTTCGACAGAAAGTCCTCTTTTCATCAAGAGACGCGCCAATACGGCTTCGTAAGCTGACTCCAGCATCCCAAGACCCAAATCTTTGTGGACCTTCAAGCCACAATCGACCGCGATCGCCGACAATTGCTCTACGTCCATCGCAACCCCCCTTCGCGAATCTTCGCACCTTCGCGCTCTTCGCGTGAAATATTTCTAACGCTGCAACAACCGCGCTGCATGCGCCGCATGATAGGTCAGCACTCCCGAACATCCCGCACGCTTGAAGGCGGTGAGGGTTTCGAGGACGAGGGCGTCGCGGTCTCCGGCACCAGCCGCCGCTGCGGCTTCGATCATCGCATATTCGCCTGAAACCTGATAAGCAAAAACAGGAACTTGGAAGTTATCTTTCAAACGACGTATGATATCAAGATAGGGCAGGCCGGGCTTCACCATCACGCTGTCCGCACCCTCGGCGATGTCGATCGCGACTTCGCGCAAGGCCTCGTCGCTGTTCGCGGGATCCATCTGGTAGCTTTTCTTGTCCCCCTTCAGCAGCCCGCGCGAACCTACGGCATCGCGGAAGGGGCCATAGAATGCGCTCGCATATTTGGCGGCATAGCTCATGATCTGGACATTCACATGCCCGTCCATTTCGAGCGCGCGGCGGATCGCGCCGATGCGGCCGTCCATCATGTCGCTCGGCGCGATGATATCCGCGCCAGCCCTAGCCTGATTGACCGCCTGATCGACCAGCACGCCGACCGTATCGTCGTTGAGCACATAGCCCGCATCGTCGATCAGACCGTCCTGTCCGTGGCTGGTATAGGGGTCGAGCGCGACGTCGGTGAGGATGCCGATTGCGTCACCGTGCGCCTGCTTGATCGTCCGGATCGCGCGGCACATCAAATTGTCGGGATTGAGCGCCTCCGCGCCATCGTCGCTGCGCCGATCGGCTTGCGTATTCGGGAATAACGCTATGCAGGGGATACCGAGATCAATCGCTTCTTTTGCACGCACCACGATCTGGTCGACCGACCAGCGCGACACGCCGGGGAGCGAGCTTATGGGTTCCTCCACCGCCTCACCCTCGGTAATGAACAGCGGCCAAATCAGGTCGGCGGGCGTCAGCAGCGTTTCGCGCACCATCGCGCGGCTCCAAGGTGTGGTACGGCTGCGGCGCAGGCGGGTGTTGGGATAGCTTTGTGTCATTGCCGGTTCCTAGCGGACGAAGCTGTTGCGCTCAACGGCTTAACCTGTCGGCCGGACAGGTCCAACTTTCGCCGCCGAAAGCCGGTCAATCTCGCGCTGTGGCTCGTCGGTGCGGCGCGATGCGGCGGGGAGGGGGGCGAGCGCGGCACCGGGCTTCACCGCCTTTAAGCGCGCCAATTCGCCCTTAAAGCGTGAAAGATCGCCGCCCGAAAGCTGGGCGCGCTGGGTGAAGGTGATCGACAGCGGGTTGACCGGGCGGCCGTCGCGATAGAGTTCGTAATGCAAATGCGGGCCGGTCGACAGGCCGGTGGAGCCGACATAGCCGATAATCTGCCCCTGCCGGACGCGCTGCCCCGGGGAGGCTGCAATGCGGCTCATATGCGCATAGCCGGTGGCGATGCCTCCGCCATGATTGATCTGGACGAAATTGCCATAGCCGCCCTTGCGTCCGGCATATGCGATTACACCATTGGTTGCGGCGAAGATCGGCGCGCCATAGCCAGCCTTGAAGTCGAGCCCGCTGTGCATGCGTTTATAGCCGAGGATCGGGTGGCGGCGCATGCCGAAGCCAGAGCTGACCCCGCCATTGACCGGGCGGCTGAGCTGCCCGCGCGATTCGCCGACGCCAGAGGCTTCAAACCATTGGCTGCTATCGCCATTGTTCCATTTGAGCATCTGGATGCGCGGTTTGCCACCGCGATCAATGCCTGCGAATAACAGGTCGCCGACAAGCACTTCGCCCGTCGCGGCGCGTTTGTAATCGACGACAAGGTCGAATTCGTCATCGGCGGCAATATTGTTCAGCGAAGCGCGGCTGGCGATGATCTTGAGGAAATTCTGCACAGCTTCTGCCGGCGCCCCTGCCGCACGGGCGGAGCGGTACAGGCTCTGGCCGACGACGCCGCGAATGCGCAGCGGGGTGGTATCAACCAAGATCGGCTGGCGGTTGAGCGACAATGCGCCGCTTTCGCTGCGGTTCACGGCAAGCTTCAGGTCGAACCTTGCCCGGAAATCGAGACTTTCGAGCGGACGCGCGCTGTTCTTCGAGGTGCGCCGCCCGAGAACGATCGCCACCGGCGTTCCCGGTTCGATGTCAGTGAGGCGGGTTGCGCTGCTGACAAGGCCAAGGACGCGGTCGACATCACCGCTGCCGACACCGGCGCGCTGCAGCACGCGGGCGAAACTGTCTCCCCGACCGAGCGTGGCAGTGAGTTCGATGCGCGGGCGTTCGGGGCTGGCGGCGAGTGCGCGGACGCTGTCATTCGCGGCCATACGCCTTCCGGTATCGCTGCCATAAGCGATCGGCATGATCATCTGCGCGCGGGCTTCCTCAAGCTGCGCACCCGAGGGCATCGGGGCCTGCGCGCCATAAACGGGGCCGAATTCGGGAACCAGCGAAAGCGCGCCAACGGTCAGTAGTGTCAGGGTGCCAAGGCCACGGAACCAGCGCAGCGAGCCGATATCTTCGCCCAAATCGGGAACCCAATCGATCACGGCGAGTTTCTCGCGCCAATCGGGCAGGGGCAGGCTACGCAAAGGTTGAACCATCGCGTCGGCAATTATCACCTCACCGCCGTTGCCGACAGCGGCAAAACCAGATTCTTTCTTGCCGAACACTAGGACCCTTATTCCCCCGTCTCGCTCCGGTCGGGCTTTCTTGCCGAACGGTTAGTAACGAGACAGGGTTAAAGTCAAATTAAGACCAAGGGCAAGCACGTTTACCTGCGGTGAAGGGTGTAAATCGGGCGATGAGCTTCGGACCATATAAAAAGAGCCCGGCGCATCAACGTCGGGCTCTTCTTTTTTCCGGGGAGAGGAAAGGGGTTTTTTGCGTCATTCCTTACAGCGCCCCGACCAGTCCGGCTTGTCCGGTTATCGTGGTCAGCGCGAAGAGGAAGGTCGATGCGGTCGCAAAAACGGCGGCAACGGCGGAACGCAGGCGATAGTCATAAGTCATTGTCTTTTCCTTTTATGCTTTTGTTCTTTCAGGAAACGGGGGGAGAGGGTGTTTTCCTGATGACCCCTAGATAGATATAAACTTGCGCGGGTGTGAGCATTTCTTTCGGCGAACGGTTATTCAAAAATGAATAGCCCGATGCTATATGGACTGCATGTTCGATTGGAACGACCTGCGCTTTTTCCTCGCCGTTGCGCGCACGGGCAGCACGCTCGCCGCGGGGCGCAGCCTGAAGGTCGCGCAGGCCACCGTCTCGCGCCGCATCACCATGCTGGAGGAAGCCCTCGGCACCCCGCTCTTTGTGCGCAGCCCCAGCGGCTATACGCTCTCGGTCAGGGGGCAAGCGATGCTGCCGCATGCCGAAAGCGTCGAGCGCGAGGTCGAGGCATTGCAAAGCAGCGTCGCTGCCGAAGGGCGTCGCTTAAGTGGCACCGTCCGCCTCACTACGGTCGAGTCCGCCGCCAATGTCTGGCTGATGCCTGCAATCGCCGCCTTCCGCGCCAAACACCCCGCCGTGGTTGCGGAGATCATCGTGGACGACCGCGCGCTCGATATTGCGCGGGGGGAGGCGGATATCGCAATCCGTTTCGGCAACCCGCCGCAAGACGAAAGCCTGATCATCCGCCGCATCGTCGAACTGCACGAAAGCGTCTATGTCCACCGCGATCTGGCCGAGCAACTGGGCTTTCCCAACAGCTATGACGGGCTCACCCGCTTCCCCTTCATCAGCTTTGCCGGCCCCGGCGTCGGGCAGATCGAACGCTGGGTGACCAGCCTCGGCCCCGAAATGCAGATCGTCCACCGCGCCAACACGCTCTCCGCCGTGATCTCTGCGGCAAGGGCAGGGATGGGCGCCGCGGTCATGCCCTGCCTGATCGGCGATACGCACAGCAGCCTCGTCCGCCTCTTCCCGCCGATTCCGGAGCTCACCACCCCCGGCTGGCTGGTATCGAGCGCATCGGGGCGCCAACAACCGCACATCCGCGCACTGCTCGATCATATCGGCGATTTCGTCCGCCAGTCGGTGGCCGAGACCGAAGCGCGCTACCGGATAGCCGACGCCGCCTGATCAAAAAAACCGCTGTCCTACACACCCCCTGATGGCATAACTGCCTAGCCTTTTCGTGCATGAAGGAAAAGGCAATGGCCCAAGAGATAGTCCCCGCCACCCCGCAAC
>NZ_JBEBKL010000039.1:0-28517 GCF_040079335.1 Sphingorhabdus sp. | reverse complement strand
GAATTCAGGCGGGCCGCTGCGGGTTTTGCCCTCTTCGGGAATGGGCGGGAATTCGGGACGGGGCAGGCCCTCATAGTCGATATGACTTTCGCGCCGCGCCATGAAGACGAAAACACAGCTCAGGCCTACTTCTTCGCCCACAGTGATTTCGCTCTTGATGAAGGCGCTGTTACGGCCACGGCGCAAAACCTTGCTGTGGATTTCAATCTCGCCCGACAATGGGCCGGAAAAGGCGATCTGCGCGGTCAGTAGTGGCGGCAGATCGGGCGCCGCCAGCTTTGCAGACTGATAGGCCAGCGCCGAGCTCAACCCGCCATAGGCCGTCCGCCCCTGATGCCAAGTCGAGGGGATGGTGATTTTCTGATCGGCGCTATCGGCACGAAGTTGCGCAAGAATGTCTGCAAGGTTCATGCATGCCGCATATCGCGCGCATTCTATTGTCGCAAGCTATCAAGACAATAGGCTTGCATAGCGCAGCTTGCGGTGGTTGAGTCGCGCGCATGGAGGGGCAAGACCAATTTGCTTGGGTGCAAAAGCTTGTAGGCGGCGGCGTTCCGATTCCGCCGAATACAGCTTCGGCCAATCTGATCGGCAGGGCCATCGCTGCTGCGGTGGCACTCGGCGCAAACCGACCTGCATTGCTTGATGCCGTTGGCATAAATGAAGCGACAATCCGCAACCAATTGAGCCGCGTTCCGGGTGTGGTTCTGAACAGGTTGCTGATGGCAATCGAAATCCAGCTCGAAAAACCCGCTGCCGTATTGGAAATCGGACGCGATTCCAGGCCGCGTTGCTTCTCAGACATCGGCTATGCGACACGCCTCTTGCCGACACTGTTCGATGTGATTGATGCCAATGTGCAAATGCAGGAATTGCGGCAGAATATCTATCGCGTTTCACTCGCCGACCAAGGGGAGGTCGCCGCCCTGAAATGGAATGCAATGGGCAATAACGCACAAGAAATTGCACCGGCTGTTGAATTTTCGATCGTCACCTATGTCAGGCTCGCACGAGAGATTTGGGGCGACAAACTGAATATTGCAGGTGTGACAATTCAGCATCAGCCGCGGTTCGACCGTGCCCTTTATGAACAATATATTGGCTATCCGGTTAGATTTGGCACCAAGGAAACGACCGTTCTTTTTTCATCCGAGCAATGCCGCTTGCGCACTCCGCACGCAAATCCTGAACTTCTCAACGCAGCCACCATTTGCCATTCGCATCCGGTCAAATGGTTCGATGCAGGCATGCGCCTGTCTGCATTCACCTATTTCTATTTATGGACCGAACTCAACAAGTCTCCTGTCACGCTGGACCGTGTCGCACGGTCGTTTGGCATAGCAGAGCGCACTTTGCGGCGACACTTGGTCGACGAAGGCAATCCGTTCCGCACCATGCTCGATGACATACGCAAAAGCATGTGCGACCTTTACAAGCTGGAGAATAAACGTGCGCTCGCCGAGGTCGCCGAACTGCTCGGCTATGGCGAATTGAGCGCCTTCACGCGCGCCTATCGGCGCTGGTATGGCGAGCCGCCGAGCAAAGGCTGGCAATCTGCTGCAACCTCCACGCGCGGGTAAGCGACTTTTTTATTTCCTGATCCGCGGCGTATAGCGGATATCCGCCTTGCCGGTCACATCGACGGGGAGGAACAGCCCCTGACCTGTTGCTATAACGGTCCCATGGCTCACCTCATTCACTTCGGCTGAAAGCGTGAAATCCCCTTCGCGGCGCAATGCGATGGCCTTTTTCGCAGCTACCAATACCCTCTCATAATCCTTGTTGAAATCGGTGACCAATGCCTTGCTGATTTCGGCGAGCACTTCGGGATCCTCAAACAGCGCAAAGAGCAGGTTGACAGCCTCGCGATCGGTCGTTCCTGCGATCCGCAAATCGCGAACCTGAACAACCTCGGAATTGTCTTTGTTGTAAGGAATGGCTGACAGCCAAATGGCGCCGTTGGTGCCTTTGAGCGGGCTGCGGATAACATCCGCATTTGCTTCGATCCCGACAGCTATTCTGCCGCCCTCGGTCGCATAGACCGTGACGTTTTTGAAATCGACATTCACTTGTCCGATCTGGTCGAGCTCTATGCCTTTGGCAGCGAGCTTGCGCAGCGCCCGCAGGATCACCGGCTCCAGTTCGCGATAATCGGCGAGCACGGGGATATGGAATCGCAAACCATGATCGCCCGTCATCCGCGCAGGCGGCGGCAGCGGGGTGATCTCCGGTTTGTCCGGTTCGTCGCCGATAAAGGTCTCGGTAACGGCCTCAGCAGACAGGGTCATCATCAACTGCCGCCCGCTGATACGGTATCCGCCGAACCCTAGCTTCTGAGGTGTCACCCGCATCCATGCGGGTGGGCGTTCGCGGTTGAGCATGATCGTAGCAAACCCCTCACCCCAAGCTCCCTCCACAAGTTTTCGGGTCTGCACGCGGGCAATTTCTCGAGACAGATCTCGCTCTAGCCCGGCAATCACCTTGGCCAGTTCAGCGTCGGCCTTACGGACAAAGCGTATTCGCTTGCCCAGAAAATCGATCCCCGGTGGCTCCCGCCAATCATAGTCGATGTCGACTTTGGCGCGCGGTGACCAGTTGTCAGAAATCGAAATGCGGACATGGGCGCGCACGTCCGCTGATGCATTGGCGGTTTCACGCTTGATGACACCGCCCACGTCGCGCGCGCTGACGATGGCATTGACGGGCATGGTCACCATCAACAGATCGCCACGTCCGGAAAGTCGAATTCGCCCGCGATTGACGTGGCCGACGATCGTGCAAGCGACATCCGGAGTCATTTTGGTGCGTTTCAGGCCGATTTTGCAGTCGACATTCTTGCACGCCTTCCCTTTGCATTTTTTCTTGTGCACCGGGCAAATCGTTACCCGTTGGGCGGGAATGCATTTGGGTTCATATTGGTTGATCGCCCAAAGCCGTGTCGGCGCTGAGTTGTTCAACTTTGCCTCCAGCCCACTTATATCGATGTTCAAGGGTACAATGATCGTCGATGTCTGTTTGGGCAGCTGGGCTGCGGTTTCGATGCGCGGGGGGGCTGGATTGCCGACCTGCTTGTCACAGCCGCCGAGCAAGGTCGCGAAACAAATCAGCCAAAAGAAGATAGCATTGCCTGCACTGCGCATAATGCCCCTCGCATCCGCACTCGCGAAATCTATGCCCGGTCATGACCTGTTTTCTAGACGACCAGATTATTGCCAGCATGCTGGCATCGCGCATCTGAAGAGGCAAGCCGGAAATCTTGGCGCAATCCCGCACCAAGCTGTGAAATAGTTGACAAAAGGGGAGAAATGGTGGGCGTAGCAAGGATTGAACTTGCGACCCCTGCGATGTCAACACAGTGCTCTACCACTGAGCTATACGCCCACGCTGCGGGCCCTCTAGCGGCCTAAATGATTCCATTCAAGCCCGAATATGGGGCTTCAGTTGAGACCGGTCGCGCTTTCCTTGGCGAACAGTCGCTCCACTTCCAGGACGAGATCTTTCAGGTGAAACGGCTTGGACAACACTTTCGCCTGCGGCATCGACTGCCCGGCGCGCAATGCAACCCCAGAGAATCCGGTGATGAACATGACTTCGGTGCGCGGCGAAACCTTGCTGCAATGGCGGGCGAGTTCGATACCGTCCATTTCGGGCATGACGATATCCGTCAGCAGCAGATCGAAATGCTCGCGCTCCAAGAGCGGCGCCGCTTCGGTACCCCGGTCGACGGACACAACATCATATCCGGAACGTTCCAGCGCACGCGCCAGATATTCACGCATCGCCTGTTCGTCTTCCGCCAGTAGAATTCTCGTCATTGCTTGTCCTGTCATCGGGCATTTTTGCCTTCGCGAGTCCCGCTTCCGCCTCTGATACCATCAGACGGTAAAAATATTGCACCGCATTTACCAATTTTGTCCTATCCAGCGTTGTGATGGATCAGGAGGATGACACCGACGCTTCCGATTACGGCGGAAATTGCGGGTTTCAGCTGTTCAATCTGGATTCGCCCAGCCTGCCCATTCTGATATCCGTGCCGCATGCCGGACGTGAATATCCGGCGGAATTGCTCGAAAATCTGCGAATCGCCCCCGCAGAGCTGCAGCGGTTGGAAGATCGCTATGCCGACCGTCTGGTTACGCCTGCAATCGCGGCGGGCATGCCCGCTATTGTTGCGCGCCGTGCCCGCGCCTGGATCGATTTGAACAGGGGTGAAGACGAACTCGATCCAGAGATGGTCAAGGGCGGAATCAACAATCGGAAAATTGTCGGCAGCGCCAAAATGCGAGGCGGGCTGGGTCTTGTGCCCCGCAGGCTTATCCATAGCGGTGATATCTGGCTGCACCCGTTTGAAGCGCAAGACGTTGAGCAACGCCTAAGCGGCTTTCACCGCCCCTACCATCAGCAGGTCGAACAGGCCCTGCTGCAGATGCGCGACCGCTTTGGCATCGCTGTGCTGGTCGACATTCATTCGATGCCGCCGCTGCTGCCTGTGGGAGGGTTCCAGCCGCACATCGTGATCGGAGACAGATTCGGGCAAAGTGCTGCATCGCTCTATTCGGAAATGTTTCTGCAGCGGTTGAAGCAGATTGGTGTCACCGCGGCGCTCAACCACCCCTATCCCGGGGATTATATCCTGCGGCGGCACGGTAATGTGCGCAAAAATATTCACGCCATCCAGATCGAGGTCGATCGCGCGCTCTATCTCGACTCGGAATTGCGCGAACCGGCTTCGGGACTCGATGCTACCAGCACCATTATAACCGAACTGCTGATGTTGCTGGCCGAGTTAGCGGGTGGTGCCTCTATGCCGATGGCGGCCGAATAGCCCCAAAAACCGCCATTTCCCGGCCTAAGAAAAAACCACCCCGGAATAATCCGGGGTGGCCAAGGTTCAGGGAGGTGGCGCTGACCAGCAGCGCCGAAGGACGGATAAGGGAGGGGAGATATCCGTCCTGAAGCAAAGATGGGGTTTTCATTTCGGCAAATCAATAGCCGAGTCTGTATCAACTCGTATCATCGAGACGAAATGCCCCTGTGATACGAGCAAAATTCCTAGGGCCACATGCGCTGAATGAAGGGCAATCGATCGGCAAACTGGTGCTTCAAAGCGCCGATAATATGCAGCAATATCAACAGGAAAAGGGGTTTTGTGAGGATTTCATGCACCTCGTGCCCGATGCCTGCCAGATCCTTGCTTTTGCCGATAGGCAGCGTCGCATCGAACAGGCCGAAAAAGTCAACTGGCGGCGCTTGCGGATGCGCCGACGCCATCAGCCAGCCCGAAAATGGAACGGCGATGATCAGGAAATAGAATAGCAGGTGTACAAATTTGCCCAGACCTGCCTGCCAAGCCGGGATAGCGGATGGAAGCGGCGGCGGTTTGTGGCCAATGCGCCAGAATAGTCGCAGCAGCGATAGCGTCAGGATCGAAATTCCGATGGCCTTGTGCGGTGCCATGAACGCGCCTTGCGCCTCTCGCGGCAAATCCTCTGCAGCACTGGCGAGGTAGAAATTGGCGAATATCAGCAAAGCAATCACCCAATGCAGCGTGATTGCGATTTTACTGTATTTATTGGTCATGGCGGCCCTCCTCTATAAGGGGGCCGCCCCACAGCATCAGGCGGTGGCTGCCCCATCGGCAACTGGCACCTTACCCTGCTGAACCTGCAAAGCAAATATTTCGCGGACCAGCTGCAACGAGAAGAGATGGGCATAAATCAGCGGCAGCATGCCGTTCTGGCTGATCTTGCGCAGTTCGTCGCCGCGCATGTCGCGCAGCTTTTCTTCGTTGACCATCTGGAAACCGCGATAGACGTAAGGCGCTTCCTTGCCTTCTTGCTGGATCGCAACTTCGCCATCCATAAGCAGCTCATATTTCTTCAGTTCTTCGACAAAAGCCTGTGTGCGGGCGCCAGCTTGTTCGAAATCTTCGCAGAACTTCAGGATTTCACGCGTGGTTTCGGTGGCTTCGGTGCCGTCGAAAAGTGCGGTGCCTTCTTTTTTGAAGTCGCCAACAACGTCGGACGAAGGGTCGAAGCACAAAGTCAGCTCATCGCTGTCAGGGCGAATACGCGCGAGCATGAAGGGATAACGGCGGATATAAGCCGGCAGATACACCGGCGACCCGAATTTCGCTTCATCGTCGAGAAATACATTGACGCCTTCGTTCATGCCCATGAGCGCAAGCGGCACAGGATTGTCGCCTGCCGAAAAAATGATCGGGTAGTTGCGCGATGCAACAACAAACTCTTCGACCGTCAACGGAATGGCATGCTGATCTTGCATGAATTTGGCATTGTCCAGCTGACGGCTTTTGAAAGCGCCATGTTCGCTGCTGTTCAGCGGAACCAGATCTTTATAGAAAAGGGGCAAGCCTTGCGGCGCGGGCTGGGTAGCCATTTTATACTCCGTTAAATGGATTGGAATTAAAGATTGTCGGCGGCTTTAGGCGGCGGCGCTGTCGCTGGCAAGAGGAACGAGCTTTCCAGGGTTCATAATGCCCTGGGGATCAAGAGCAGATTTGATCGCACGCAGTGCCCATAAGCGGGCCGGATCGGACAGTCGCCCAAACTCGGCAAGTTTGGCCTTACCAATTCCATGCTCCGCAGAAATCGAACCGCTATATTCGGTGACCCGATCATAGACATCCGCGCTGATCCGCAAACCATCGTCTGCGTACCACGCGTCTGCCGCAATGCCTTTGGGCGCTTTTACGTGAAAATGGATGTTGCCATCGCCCAAATGGCCGAACGCAATGATCGCAGTCCCCGGATAGCGCGCTTCGAATTTCGGCGATTCCCGCTCGATGAAGCGCGCCATCGCATCGACGGGGACGCTGATATCATGCTGCAATGCAGGGCCTTCGGCACGCTCCGCCTCAGCAATGCTGTCTCTGATTTTCCAGAATGCTTCGGCCTGCGCTTCGCTCGCCGCCACTACAGCATCGCGCACCAGACCCTTTTCCAGCATCTTGCCCAGAAACTGTTCGGCGGCATTCGAAGGTGGCTCTTGATCGGCGCTATCTTTGGCCAGTTCCATCACAACATGCCAGGCATAGCCCGTTTCCAACGGATCACGGGTGCCCGGAATATGCTTCAAGACGTGACGGAGCGCGGTATCGGGAAGTATCTCAAACCCTTCAAGCATCGATGGAAAAGCAGCATTTGCCGCGAGCAAAAGCTGATAAGCGGCGGTGGGGCTGTCGACCGCCGCCCAGGCCACCGAGCGTTCGATCAGCGCTGGAACAAGATGCAACGTCGCCTTGGTAACAATGCCGATTGTACCTTCAGCGCCGATCAACAGATGCTTCAGATCATAGCCGCGATTGTCTTTCTTTAGCGGTGTCAGCCCGTTGAATACGGAGCCATCCGGCAGTACCGCCTGAAGGCCCGCGACCAACGCGCGCATAGTGCCATGGCGCAAAACTTGCGTTCCACCCGCATTGGTCGACACCAGCCCGCCAATTGTCGCCGAACCCTTCCCACCCAAGGTCAATGGAAACCGCAAATCGTGCGCCGCCACGGCTTCGTGCAGATTCTGCAGGATAACCCCCGCGCCGCATTGCACCAGCCGGGCAGCGGGATCGATTTTCTCGATCTGGTTCATCCGGCGCAGCGACAGTAAACAGCTTGTTCCGCTCGCATCCGGTGTCGCACCCGCAACCATTCCGCTATTCCCGCCCTGTGGCACCAATGCTAAGCCAGAAGTGCTGGCGAGTTTGACGATCGCCGCAACTTCTTCGGTCGAAGCCGGGGACAATAAAGCCGCAGCCTTGCCCGAATATCGCCCGCGCCAGTCGGTCGTCCACGGCGCAAGTTCGGCTGGGTCGGCACTGAAGCCTTTGGGGCCCAGCAGCTGCTGCAATTGCTTCAATGTTTCATTATGTGACAAAAAACTGCTTCCCGGCCCTGTTGCGATTGACTCGACTGGTTGCCCTTCATAGGGCTGGATTAATGCTCCGTTCAACCGTTACGGCTATTGGCAGCTAGAGGCGAAATCTAGTCGGGACCCGACATTGCGCATTTTTCTGATTGTCATTGCCGGGCTCGCGGTCGCTTTAAGCGTGGCTTACGGCGCTTATGGGCAATCCTCCAGTGCGCTGATCGACCTGTTGGTAAACACAAAAGAGTTTCAGGCTAGGGTCGAGCAAAGGGTTATTATCCGCTTTCCCAATCAGCCGGTCGCTGCGGCGCCCGGCAAGACAGACAAGCGCAAGGCGCCCATCTATAATGAGGAAAAGATTGGTAAATGTCTGATGATGGACCGACTCGTGGCATCGCGCCCCGGTCCCAAAAACAGCCTTGAGCTGGTAACCCGTGAGCGACAGTTGATACGTGCTTATCTAGGTGATGGTTGCCTCGCACGCGAATTTTATGCAGGCGCCTATGTCGAGCGATCGAAAGACGGCAAATTATGTGTCGATCGCGACCTGATGCATGCCCGCACCGGGGCGAAATGTGAAATCGACAAATTTCGCTTACTCGTTCCAGAGTAAGACGCCCCAATTTCCTTGACTTTTTGCGTTTGTTTCGCCAAGCGGCCCGCACCGGACGCGCGGGAATGCGCCGACCGGCTTGCTACCTTCCTTGATATTGGAACCTTATGTCCTTTGCCGATCTCGGCCTTTCCGATGAACTTTTGAGTGCCGTCTTAGCTGCCGGTTACGATACACCGACGCCGATTCAGGCGCAGGCAATCCCCTCCGTTTTGATGATGCGCGACATCATCGGCATTGCGCAGACGGGCACTGGTAAGACCGCGTCGTTCGTGCTCCCCATGATCGATGTTCTGGCGCACGGTCGTGCACGAGCACGCATGCCACGCAGCCTGATCCTTGAGCCGACTCGGGAACTGGCTGCGCAGGTTGCCGAGAATTTTGAGAAATATGGCGTCAATCACAAGCTGTCGATGGCGTTGCTGATCGGCGGCGTGTCGATGGGTGATCAAATCAAGGCGCTCGAAAAAGGCGTCGATGTTCTGATTGCGACCCCGGGCCGCCTGATGGACCTGTTCGAGCGTGGCAATATCCTGCTCAATGGCTGCGAGTTGCTCGTTATCGACGAAGCTGACCGCATGCTCGACATGGGCTTCATCCCCGACATTGAAAATATCTGCACCAAGCTGCCAACAACGCGGCAGACTTTGCTGTTTTCGGCGACGATGCCGCCACCGATCAAAAAGCTGGCGGACAAATTCCTGTCGAACCCGAAATATATCGAGGTTGCTAGGCCTGCCTCATCGAACCTCAACATCGAAGCCAAGCTGGTCGATGTTGCGCCGATGAAAAAGCGCGAAGTGCTGCGCAGCCTTTTGCGCAGCGAAGATGTGCACACCGCGATCATTTTCTGCAATCGCAAGACGACTGTGCGCGAACTCAACAAGAGCCTGCAACAACATGGTTTCCGCTCGGGCGAGATTCATGGCGACATCGATCAGGCATCGCGCCAGCGGCAGCTCGACGCGTTCAAGAGCGGCACGATCAATCTGTTGGTGGCATCCGACGTTGCAGCGCGCGGTCTGGACATAAAGGGCGTCAGCCATGTGTTCAACTTTGATGCGCCCTGGCACCCCGACGATTATGTCCACCGTATCGGCCGCACCGGTCGCGCAGGTGCCAAGGGCAAGGCCTTTACCTTTGTGACCAAGGCCGACGAAGAAGCGATCGATAATATCGAGAAGCTGATCGGCCTGAAGATCGAACGCCTGGGTAAGGTAGCAAGCGAAAGTGCTGATGACGCTGAACGTGAGCGCCCGTCGCGCCGCAAGGCGCCCGCAAAGCCGAAAGAGCCTAGCGAAGCGAAAGCACCTTCTCGTCCTGCGAAATCGGAACCCAAGGAGCGCATCAAACCCGCAGCCAAAGAACGCGTTGACAATGCCGACGACGGCGCATGGAACGGCCCGATGCCCGATTTTTTAAGCGTTACGATACCGCTCTAATCTTCTGTCACGCTTCAAACGAAAAAGGCCCGCCGAAGCGGGCCTTTTCTGTGTTGGCGTTCCCAAAGCCCTAGAAACGGTAACGCGCCGTCAGGCCCCATGTCCGCGGCTCGCCAAGGAAAGCCGAGAAAAGCTGCGCCGAATGCGAAACGGTAGGCGAGCCAATTTCTTGCACATGCGCGCGCGAGCCATTGCCGGTTGCCTGTAGCGGTGTGTTGAACGCCACTTGCTGATATTCTTCGTCGAGCAAATTCTGCACCCACAGTTCGACACCCCATTTCCGGTCCGGACCGCGAATGCCGATGCGTCCATTCACAAGGAAATAGCCATCCTGTACCTTTTCAGGGAAACGGTCAGAGCCGGTATTATGGTCTGACGTCAGACGCGTATCGATATAGAACAGGCCGGAAAGGCCGCTGCCGCCGATGGGCGGAGTCCAGCTGAACGAGCCGGTCAACGAGTAAGTCGGCGCGAACGACGTCGAATTGCCCGGCAGCTGGAACAGTTCTGGGGCCAGTGCGACGGCACCATTGGCTGTGCCAACAAGGTCAGAGACGTAACGCGAGTCGAGGTAGGTTGCGCCTAGACCAACGGTGACATTTTCACCCGGATAGAGGGTTGCTTCGATTTCAAGACCTTCCGAAATCACGCCGGGTTTGACATTGTCCGTCGCACAGGTGCCCGACGTGGCTGACAAATCTTCGTCAGCACCGGAACCGCCAACCAGATCCGAACAACCATTCACATTCTGCACCAGGAAGAACAGGCCGTTAAAGGTGTTCAGCTGGAAGTTCTTGAATTCCTGCCGGAATGCAGCGACGTTGATGTCCAGTTGGGCGCTGTCATATTTGACGCCGATTTCATAGGCATCGACCTTTTCCGCACCAAATTTCAGATTGGCCGTATCTGCATTGGCGCGCGGTGTGAGCGGCGAGCCAAGCGCCGAACGGTCAAGGTTGAAACCGCCCGCCTTATAGCCCTTTGAATAGCTGACATAGGTCATGACATCATCAACAGGTTTCCAGCTCAACACGGCGGTGCCGGTGATCTGATCCTCCTTGATCGTGTCAGCCAGTGCAAGTGTGTTCAATTGCGAACTGGTATTGAACAGACAGGCAAACTGAGTCGTCGCACCGATTAATGCCCGAGCTGTTGCACTTGTAGCGCCCGCAGCCGCAGCGCCAGCCGATGCCTGCTGAGCCGCACAGAACGGATTGTTGATGTTGAACGCACCGGTAATTGTCTTCTTTTCATTGGTGTAGCGCGCACCCAAAGTCAGGGCCAGCGTATCCGTGATGTTGAAGATGTTATGCGTGAAGAACGCATAGTTGCGGCTCGTATGATCCATGCGCGATCCAGCCTGCGTGACCGCCGGCATCGAGCTCAGGCGCTGCAATGCGGCAATCAACTGGGCCCCATCGGTTCCGCCGGCAGTATTCGCACCAGGAAAAGCCCCCGCCACAGTCGCTGATCCAGCCGCGCTCAGGCAGCCATCGCCATCCCGATCGGGATCGCGAAGTGCCGCATTGGCGCTTACCGATGCGACGACGCGGCATGCAAGGAATTGGCCATAGTCCGAACCGAAATTCAAATTGTCTTGTAGAGCCAGTTTCTCGTTGGCGTAATAGGCACCGACCAGCCAGTCGAGCTTGTCGTCAAACGCCGAACCCTGCAGTCGCAATTCTTGCGTGAAAGTGGTAAAGCGACGGAAGGCGCTGCCGTCATCATTGCGGTACAGAAGATCGAGTGTTGAATAATCGACGTCGCCGGCTTGGCTCGATTTGTAGCGACGATAGCCGGTAATCGACGACAGTTCAGCACCGCCCAAATCCCAGTTCACTTCGGCTGAAACGCCCCAGTCGCGCGTGTGGCCATCCAGCGTCCGTCCCGGGGTGATCGAAATGGTACGATCGTAAGGGTTAGCAGGAATGAACGCGCCCATGCTGGTCAATATGTCGACAACGCGGTTGCCGCTCGCCGAACCGCCCGTGCCGGGCGCACGAATGGCATAGTCACCGGGCACGCCTGGTGTCGGATCAAAAGTTTCTGCGGTCGAATAATAGCTGCCCGAGCAACAGGCTTCATCACGTTTGGTGTAGTCAGCAATGATCCGTATATCGAGCGCATCGCTCGGTTGGAACAACAGCTGCCCTTTTACGAACAACCGGTCACGGTCGTTCACCCGTTCGCCCGTTGGCGCACCGGTCGGCGAGACAAGGCGGGTAAAGCCATCGCGTTTCGCATATACCGCTTCGATGCGCGCAGCGAGCTGCTCGGTCACGGGCCCGGTCAATGCACCGGAAAAGCGCATGCCATCAAAATTGCCATAGGTCGCTTCTAGGAAACCGCCGAAATCGAAGGACGGTTTTTTGCTGATAACGTGGATAAGGCCAGCCGAGGCATTGCGACCAAACAGAGTGCCTTGCGGCCCACGCAAGACTTCAACGCGCTCGACTTCGCCCAGTTCGTTTAGGCCGATGCCCGAACGCGAACGATAGACGCCATCAATGAAAACGGCGACCGAGCTTTCGAGGCCCGGATTGTCGCCCACCGTGCCGATACCGCGAATACGGGCAGAGCCATTGGCTTCAGAACCGGTAGAGGAAACCAGCAGCGAAGGCGCCAACTGGGTCAGCTGGCGAATATCCGTCGCGCCCGAGTTTTGCATCATTTCGCCGCCGACAGCCGAAACGGCGAGCGGAACTTCGGAAAGCGCCTCGGCGCGGCGTGTCGCGGTCACGACGATAGTTTCGCTGTCAACATCGTCGGCCTGCGCTTCGTCTTGCGCAAAGGCCAATGAAGGCATCGCCAACGCACAAGTAGCGACCGACAATGCGAGCACAGTTTTCCGGATGCCAGTGGTGGCCTTCATGTTCCTCTCCTTCAGTATTAACTTATATTATTGGCTGCATACCTATGCGCTCTATACACATAAGTCACCTGCGCCCGGCATCTCGGCAACATATTTTCAAAGAATGTTGCTCAACTGCAACAAGCTGCAATAGCAAAGAATAGTTTAATCGATTAATTAAACATATTGTTGCGCGGTCGCTCTTGACCGAGGCCGATAATCTTGACGCGTCTATTTGGAGATACTGCCCTGTGAATAGACCGGTCGGCCGCCCAGCCAGGTTTCTTTGACCACGGTTCCACGGATCTGGGCAGGCGCCGCTAATAGCGGGTCTGTATCAACAAGAATGAAGTCCGCACGGTGTCCCGGGGTTAGAGATCCGACTTTCCCCTCAGCAAAGGCTGCATAGGCAGCGCCGGTAGTGAACCCTGCCAAGGCCTGCTCGCGCGATACGCGCTCGGCGGGTATCCAGCCGCCGAAAGGCTGCCCCTTTTCATCTTCACGCGTGATTGCGGCGGCGATGCCCGCAAATGGGTTGGGTGCCTCAACCGGCGTATCTGAACCAAAGGCAAGCTTTCCACCCGCTTTCAGGATCGAATTCCAAGCATAGGCTCCGGCCAAGCGGCCAGGCCCAAGCCGAACCTCGGCCATTAACCGGTCCGAAGTCTGGTGCACAGGCTGCATCGAAGAAATGATGCCGTGCTTGGCCAAGCGCGGCAAATCGGCTGGGTCGACAATCTGGACATGTTCGATCCGCCAGCGCCGGTCACCCGGATAGGTTTCAGCCAGATCCTCCACCGCTCCAATGGCATCAGCATTGGCAGCATCGCCGATCGCGTGCACCGCCGTCTGGAAACCGTCCATAGAAGCGCGCACCATCAGATTGCGGATTTCGGCACTGGCAAGGAAGGAGAGGCCGGTTTGGCCCGGTGCGTCGGCATAAGGCTTCTTCAACCAGGCTCCGCGGCTACCCAGCGCGCCGTCGAGATAGAGCTTCACACCACCAAGGCGCAGCTTGTCGTCATAAAGCCAGGGCGTCGGGCGCGGCCCGGCGATCGCGACCATATTGTCGATGCCGCCGGCATAGCCAGCGATACGGATCGACAGCCAGCCATCGTCACCCGCGCGGCGGTAGCTTTGCCAGTCTTCGATTGTGGTGCCCATGTCGGCAATGCTGGTTACGCCCACCGACAGAAGCGCTTTTTGCGCCTCCGCCAATGCTAGATCGCGTTCGCCCGGTTTGGGCGCCGGAATATGTTTGGCCACAAGCTCGCTGGCTGCATCAACAAAGATACCGCTGGGCTTTGCTCCAGCTATTTCGATACGACCGCCAGCTGGAGATTTGGTCGCCGAAGTGACACCTGCAATTTCCATCGCGCGGCTGTTGGCCCAGCCTGCATGACCGTCGATCCGCTCCAGCCAGACTGGACGATCGGCTACAACTGCATCGAGATCGGCGGCGGTCGGAAAACGACCCAGCCCCCATTTTTCCTGGTTCCAACCACGCCCGACGATCCATCGCCGCTCGGGATATTTGGCGGCATAGGCCTTGATAGCTGCCTGCGCCTCGGCCAGCGAGTTTGTCCCCGACAGATCGAGTGTCAGTGCGGCAAAACCCAAACCCATGACATGGCCATGCGCATCAATCAGCCCTGGCAGCATCGTCAGACCGCGCCCGTCATGGCGGAAATCGAGCTGCTTGGGCGCCTTTTCCTTGCTGGTCAAAAGCTGGCTGACCTTGCCGTCCTTGTCGATCAATAGCGCCGAGAAGCGGATGATCTTGCCATCCTTGTCGAGCGTGATGCCGTTGACATTTTCAACCATGCCATCGGCATAGGCAGGGGCGGACAGAGCGATACACGCCGCAGCCATCAGCAACATAGCTCTCATCGTTTCGGCAACCTCCGCACCAGCGCGCTCGTATCCTGACGCCCGCCGCCCATATATTGGATGTCTGAGAAGAACTGGTCGGTCATCGCGGCGATAGGTATGCTCGCACCATTGGCGCGCGCTTCATCGATCGCCAGCCCCAGATCCTTGCGCATCCAGTCGACCGCAAAGCCAAAGTCGAACTCGCCCTTCGCCATCGTCGCCCAACGATTATCCATCTGCCAGCTTTGCGCAGCACCACCCGAAATCGCATCAAACACTTTGTCGAGATCTAGTTCGGCGCATTGCGCAAAGTGCAACGCTTCGGAAAGCCCCTGCAATACGCCGGCAATGCAAATCTGGTTGACCATCTTCGCAGTTTGCCCGTCGCCGGGGCCGCCAACATGGACCACCCTTTTGGAATAAGCCGCCATCACTGGCGTGGCCGATTCCACCGCGGACTGAGTGCCACCGCACATGATCGCCAGCGTGCCATTCTCTGCTCCAGCCTGCCCGCCGGTCACAGGCGCATCAACGCAATGGATACCGCGTCCTTTGGCTTCCACCGCCAGCTGGCGGGCGATCCTGGCTGATACAGTCGTATGGTCAATGAAGGTGCTGCCCTTGGGCATTGCAGCGAAGACGCCGTCGCGGCCAAGGGTGATGCTGGCCAGGTCGTCATCGGTACCCACACAGCTGACAACAAACTCGGCGTCCTTTGCCGCCTCAGCCGGCGACGAAGCCTTTTGCCCGCCATGTTCGGCAACCCATTTGTCCGCCTTGACGGACGAACGGTTGTACACAGTCATTGCATGACCAGCATTGCGAAGGTGACGTGCGATCGGGCCGCCCATCACGCCCAATCCGATAAAAGCTATTCTTCCCATAGCTTCGCTCTAATCACTGTTTTCACTTTGCGCCAGATAGGTTAGGGCCCGCGCCACTATGTCCGATCTTCTGACCCTTGCCGATGTCCGCGCCGCGCACGAGCGTATCCGTGATGCAATCGTTGCGACGCCCACTTTGCACAGCAAAACGCTGTCCAACCTGACCGGCGCGAATATTTATCTGAAGTTCGAAAATCTGCAGTTCACTGCCGCCTATAAAGAACGCGGGGCGCTCAACGCGCTGCTGCTAATGCCAGAGGAAGCGCGCAGTCGCGGCGTGATTGCGGCCTCGGCTGGCAATCATGCGCAGGGCTTGAGTTATCACGGCACACGGCTGGGCGTTCCCGTCACCATCGTGATGCCCAAAACCACGCCGACAGTGAAAGTGATGCAGACCGAGGCTGTCGGTGGCAAAGTGGTCCTTGAAGGTGAGAAGTTCGACGACGCCTACAAGCATGCGCGGTTGCTCGAAAAGGAACTGGGGCTGACCTTTGTTCATCCCTTCGACGACGCAGATGTTGCGGCCGGCCAAGGCACCGTTGCCCTCGAAATGCTCGAAGAGATCCCGACGATCGACACGTTGGTTGTGCCAATCGGCGGCGGCGGCCTCCTTTCTGGTATGGGCACCGCTGCGCGCGGCATCAATCCGGATATCGAACTGGTCGGTGTGCAGGCAGAGCTTTATCCTTCGATGTACGCGCTGCTCAATAACAAGCAGATGCCGTGCGAGGGCGATACGCTAGCCGAAGGTATTGCGGTAAAGGTGCCGGGCGAATTCACCTCGAAAGTCATTCGCGACATCGTCGACGACATCGTGTTGGTCTCTGAGCCTGAACTGGAAACCGCAGTCAGTCTGCTCCTGCAGATCGAAAAGACCGTGGTTGAAGGCGGTGGTGCAGCGGGCCTCGCCGCTGTGATGGCTTACCCTGAAAAGTTCAAAGGCAAGAATGTGGGAATCGTGCTGAGCGGCGGTAACATCGACACCCGCCTGCTCGCCAATGTATTGCTGCGCGATTTGGCCCGTTCGGGTCGTCTCGCTCGTCTGCGCATCACGCTACAGGACCGCCCGGGCGCGCTGTACAAGGTGATGAAGCTGTTCAACGAGCATAACATCAACATCATCGAAATCTATCACCAGCGCATCTTCACGACCTTGCCTGCCAAGGGCTTGATCACTGATATTGAGTGCGAGGCGCGCGATGCCGAGCAGCTGCAGGGCCTGGTCGATTCGCTTAAAGATGCAGGCTACAAGGTCGAACGCGTCGAACTGAATTGAACAAAATCAATGCCATCGGACAATGATGGTAAATGCTCTTTTCAGCACCGGTGTAAAGCGTCATAACCCCAGCATAACACAAGCTTAGGCGAGGTCGGGTTTACTATGAGCGCACCAGTCCGCTTTCCGCGCTTCTTTGTCACAAACCCCGCCCCTTGCCCGTATATAGCGGGCAAGACCGAGCGGAAGGTGTTCACCGAACTCAACGGCGCGCATGCAAGCGAACTCAATGAAGCGCTGGGCCGCATCGGATTTCGTCGCAGCCAGAATGTCGCCTATCGCCCGAGCTGCATCGACTGCAAGGCGTGCGTCCCTGTTCGCATCTTGACCGATGGTTTCCAGCCCAATGCCACGCAGCGTAAGATATTGAAGCGCAATTCCGACCTTCAGGTCGGCGCCTGTCGCCCTTGGTCGACCAATGAACAATATGATCTGCTCCGCCGCTATCTGAAGCAGCGCCATCCAGAAGGCGGCATGGCCGACATGGACGATATGGACTATGCCGACATGGTCGAGCAGACCCCGGTGCACAGCCATGTCGTCGAATATCGCCTGCCTGCCCGCTATGGCGCGCAGGGTGAACTGATCGGCGCGTGCATTACCGACCAGCAGTCGGACGGTCTGTCGATGGTCTATAGTTTCTATGATGCCGAAGCCGAGGGCCGGCCGGGCTTGGGCAACTTCATCATCATGGATCACATCATGCGTGCTCGCAACGCCGGCCTGCCCTATGTCTATTTGGGCTATTGGGTCGAAGGTGCGGCGCGAATGCAGTACAAGACCCGCTACCGACCGCTCGAAATGCTAAGCCCCGATGGCTGGGTCGAATTCGAAAGCAGCGAACAGGCCGATCTTTTCAGCTGACGATCTGGCTCGGGATTGCGCGGCGAGCAACTCGCCCCGATATACAACATCCTCTTGAAATGTTGGATTTCTTTTGCCAGCTTGACCATGCTCGCTGCTCAAGTGCAGAGGGATGGCTCTTTGACAATGTTGAGTTTCATGTCTTCAAAAAAAGCACAAAACCACATTTAGGCTATGTTGGAAATTTCCTGTCGCCACAGTTTTTGAAAGTGCCAATTTTGGCGTCATCTATGTCACCCATTTGTCACCCTGATCGTAACGATGGGCAAAATCCCATGAGCGGCATTGGTGTCAGTTTTGTCAACTTTGACGTTGGGATGCGTCTAGGCTTCCCGCATAAACGCGGAGAATTTGGTTCAAGAGATTAAGATGCAAAAGTTTCGACGATTAAAAACTTCGTCGTTCCCGCGAAGGCGGGAAAGACGAACAGAATGTTTCGCAATTGAGCAGCCGCTACTACAAATCCATTGATAGTACGGCCACCGCTTAGCGGCAAACGCAGCGCGGTTTCGCCTTGGGCTTTGCTTTCCATTTGCGCACGGCCTTGCGCTTTACCGGCACCGTTTCATAGTAGATTTCTTCGGTAACCGTGGTCGTGGTAACGGGCACCATCGAATAGGTGACCATCGGCGCCGGATAGTAATAATAGCCATAGGGATAGGCGCCATAGGCGTGGCCATAGCCGGCCTTATATCCGCCGTCGCGCGACAGATATTTTTCGCATTTCTTCATCGACTTTTCGACACCGAGACCTGCCAGCGCACCTAGGCCACCGCCAATGAGCGAGCCTTCGGTCCTGTTGCCACGCCCTGCAATGCGGTTACCTGCAATCGCACCCAAGATCGCGCCGATGGCTGCACCGCCAACGCCGTCGCTCTTCAAGCATTTTTCATATTCGCGATTGTCATAGCCTGCACCATGTGCGGGCGGCATCGGATAAGGAGCGGCATGAGGCACGTCATAAGGCGCGCCCGGCGCGGGCATGGCATGGGGAGGTATCGGATGATGCGGGACGGCAGCATGGCCCTCGCCATGACGGGTCACGGTGCCGTTCCACTGGCCTTCATAGACCCGGCCAGCCTTGTCGACATATTGGCCCTTGGTCCATTCACCCTGATATTCATAGCGCACGCCGCTGGCATCTGAATAGGTCGGCATGCCGGGCCCATCAAGATCATAGATCCCGTTATCAGCACCCATGGCCGGGCCATATTCGGCGTGATCGTGATGTTTCTTGCCCGAGTCGCTGACGGCCTGTGCTGGCATCGCCACCAAGACGCTGGTCGCAAGGCTCGCAATCAAGAGGACTTTCATGGTTAATCGCTCCCTAGTCACGAAGAGCCGCTTTGTGCGCATTCTTCGATAGTTAAGAAGTGCTTAACATTATTTTGAAGGTGGCACCATGACGCGAATGTAAATTGCGGGCGCCCTAGAACTTTTGTTCCAAAATGAAGCAGTGGTTCAGATGCGGGTTGCGAGCAGCGCGGCGAGCGCTTCGATGCCCGCTGCATCGTCAGCATCGAACCGCCCCGGCAGCGGACTATCGAGATCGATTACCGCAATCACCGAACCGTCGCGCTCCACCGGCACAACCAATTCAGACCGGCTGGCGGCATCGCAGGCGATATGCCCGGGAAAGGCGTGGACATCCTCGACCAGTTGCGTCGTTCCAGTTCGCGCGGCTGCCCCGCACACACCCTTGTCGAGCGGAATGCGGATACAGGCCGATTTGCCCTGAAAAGGGCCGAGGACGAGTTCGCCCTCGATCATGCGGTAAAAGCCTGCCCAGTTGAGATCGGGGACGAATTGCCAGACCAAAGCAGCGATGTTCGCCATATTGGCAACGCCGTCAGGTTCACCAGCCGTCAGTGCATCAGCGGCCTTGAGCAGTTCGGCATAAAGTTCCATCTTGGGAACATCGGTTGCGATATCGAATGCGTACATATGTGCCCAGATAGTCAATCGAGCTGGATTTTACCACGGCCCTTCTTGATTTCCCCGCGCCCCTTTTTGGCATCGACACGTCGGGCCCTTGCAGCGCGGCTGGGTTTGGTTTTCACGCGAGGAGCTTCGCGGATGAAAGCTTTGTCGATCAGGTCGACGATCCGCGCCCGAGCCTCGGCCCGGTTGGCCTCGCGGGTGCGATGGCTACGTGCGGTGACGATCAGCTCGCCTGCACCTGTCATCTTGCTGCCTGCGAGTGTCTTCAGCTTGCGAAACACATAGAGCGGCAGGCCCAGCCGATAGACATCGACCCGCAACTGGCACGCCGTCGCCACCTTGTTGACATTCTGCCCGCCCGGGCCCGTTGACGCCAAAAAGGTCTCTTCAAGCAAATCTTCAGGCAGTTCGAATGGCATGCGGCCTTTTAGGCAGCCGCCGCTATCCGCGCTAGTCGAAACGCCATGCGTCCATTGCGAGCACGCCATATTCGACGCTGGCGTGGAGCTTGGTCGCTTTGCCCTGCGTACCAGCAGCGCCCAGCGCCACGAACAATGGCAGGATATGATCCATTGTCGGGTGGTTGTCGGTGCCATGCGGTGCCTGCCCGATAGCGCGGAGGACCGCCTGATGGTCGTCAGCAATCAAATGCGCATCGAGCCAGCCTAGAAAGTCCGTCACCCAAGGCTGGGCAGGCGCGTCTGCCGCATAGCCACCGCGGAAAAAGGCATGCAGATTGTGCGTGATCGCGCCCGAGCCGATGATCAGGATATTCTTGTCGCGCAGTCGCTCCAGCGCCTGCCCCAGTCGGTAATGATATTCTGGTGTTTCGCGCAAGTTGATCGAGACCTGAACGACCGGAATATCGGCATCAGGCCATGCCAGAATCAACGGCGTCCAAGTACCATGGTCGAAACCCCGTTCGGCGTCGAGGCGATTGGCAATGCCTGCCCCTTGCAACAACCCGGAAATGCGCTGCGCCAGATCAGGCGAACCGGGCGCGGGATAGCGCATCCGATACAGTTCTTCTGGGAAACCACCGAAGTCGTGGATCGTTCCGGGTTGGGCGGCAGAAGTAATCGACGCCAGCGGCTCGTCATGATGTGCCGAAATCATCACAATCGCGTTCGGCTGCGCAGGCAGCCCGCCTGCCAGTCCGGCAAGGAAATGCCGGGCCGGGGTGTTGTCGATCACGATGGTAGGCGCACCGTGCGAAATAAATAGGGCGGGCTGCCTTGCCATGATTAATCGGCTGTTGTCGCGAAGCGGCTGTCGAGGCTCAGACGGCCACCGCCAAAGGCAACGATTTGCATCAGGCCGCCTGCCATCGCGACATTCTTGAAAAACATGATGAACTGCATCTGATCGCCGAGTTGTGCGTGAAACAAAGCTGCGGTCACCACACTAAACGCGGCTAAAGCTGCCGAAACGAGGCGGACCTTGTACCCGGCGATCAACGCCAATCCGCCCAGCAGTTCTACAGCAATAGCGCCCCAAAGGGCAAGTTGAGGAGCCGGCAGGCCGACCGAGGCGATATAGCCCGCCGAGCCCGTCGGATCGGCCAGTTTGGCGATACCACTGAGGACGAAAATCGCCGCCAACAGCACCCGACCCGAAGTTGCGATCCAGGGTTGCCAGGCTGCACCATTTGTATGTTCGTTGATGTTGTTCATTTCCTGATCCTTTGTTGAAAGTTGAATTCAGTCTGCAGCGACGAGGACGATTTCGCTGTCCTCGATCGCGGTGATGGTGATGGCGCCAGCTGTGACGGCAACACCATCGCGGGCATTGGCGCGTTGCCCATCCACCTCGATCGCGCCGGTGGCGGGAACCAGATAGGCATAGCGCCGATCGCCAACCTGATAGGTCAAGCTCTCACCCGCCTTGAGTGTCGCGCCCAGCACGCGGGCATCGGTGCGGATGGGCAGTGCATCGCTGTCCTCCTCAAAGCCGCTGGCGAGCACCTGCCACGCGCCCGAACGGTCGCCTTTGGGGAATGGCTTTGTGCCCCAGCTGGGGGCTCCTCCAGTCCGTTTGGGGACGATCCATATCTGGAAGAGCGTGGTTGCTTCATCCTCCAGATTATATTCGGCGTGGCGGATGCCGGTGCCCGCACTCATCACCTGCACATCGCCTGCCGCCGTACGGCCCTTGTTGCCGAGGCTGTCCTGATGGGTGATCGCGCCGGTGCGGATATATGTGATGATTTCCATGTCGGCATGCGGGTGCGGGGGGAAGCCGGTTTGCGGCTGAATAATGTCATCATTCCAAACTCGAAGGCTGCCCCAATTCATCCGGTCGGGATCGTGATAGTTGGCGAAGGAGAAATGGTGGTGGGCATCGAGCCAACCGTGATTGGCGGCGCCCAGACTGGCGAAAGGGCGGATTTCCACCTTTGCTTTGCTGTCGATCATAGCGAGATACCTTACCTATGTTTTGGCTTTTCTATGATGCCAAGATAGGCCTGCGAATTGGGATTGAAATAGAAACATTAGAAACCTATTGTTTCCAAATATGCGATTACCCGACTATGAAGCCTGGAGCATTTTCGCCGCCGTCGCCGAACAAGGCGGCTTTTCGCGCGCGGCCGAACTGCTCGGCCTTTCCAAAGCCACCATCTCCAAAGCCGTCTCCCGGCTCGAGGCGCAAGTCGGCGCGCCGCTATTCCACCGCACCTCGCGGCGGCTGGTGCTGAGCGAGAGCGGCGTGTCGCTGCTCGAACAGGCCAAGGCGATTGTCGCGGCCGGTGAAGCCGCCGAAGAGGCAGCGCGTGACGAGGCCAGCGAACCCGTCGGCCAGATCCGCCTCGCCGCCCCGATGAACTATGGCATCAGCCGCGTCGCGCCCTTGCTGTCCGAATTTCTGTGCAGCCATCGCGGCATCAGCATCGACATGCATCTGAGCGACGCCAAGGTCGACCTGATCGGCGAACGCTTCGATCTGGCGCTGCGCATCGGCGCACTGCCCGACAGTTCGTTGCGTGCAAGGCGTCTGCGCGCCGTGACCGCCTATATCCTCGCCAGCCCTGACTATCTCGCCGCCCATGGCGAGCCGCGCCATCCGGCGCAACTGGGCGAGCATCGCTGCCTCAGCTACTCGCTCGCCTCAAATCCCGAAAGCATGCGGTTCACCGGCCCCGACGGCAGCGAGACCGTCGTGCGCCTATCCGGGCCGCTGCGGGTCAACAATGGCGAGGCGATGTTGCCTGCTTTGTGTGCAGGCCTCGGCATCGGCATGTTGCCTGATTTCATCTGCGAGAAAGACATCGCAGCAGGGCGTCTGAAGCCCATATTGCAGGGCTGGAAAACCCCACCGATCGCCATCCACATCGTCACCCCGCCCAGCACTTTTCGCCCGCGCCGGGTGACGGCATTGATCGATTTTTTGGCGGAGAAGTTATCGGCGGTCTGATCAGTTCCGTTTGCGAAACGGCCAATCGGTCACTTCACCCACCCACAAGGCCAGCCAGATGATCAGCGGTTGCGCCGCGAGGCGCGGGCCGTGATACCACCAGCTCATCGTCTCGCCGCCCATCGCGATATTGTTGATGGCATGGTTGAAATTGGCCGGCCAGACACACAGTGCATAAAGCGCAAGACCAATGCCTGCCGCCGGTCGCGCCCAGTTGAGCCAGCGACGCGGGACAAGAAGGCCAACCGCACCAGCCAGTTCGGCAACACCTGTCAGCGCGATAACCTCGGCAGGATAGGGCACCCAGCCCGGCGTAATCGCGAGAAACACGCCCGGGTTCTGCAGATGCGCGACCCCAGCAAAGGCATAGAATAGCGCCAGCAGTAGTCGCAGCGCGGTGCGGATCATGCGACGGCAGGCTCGAGCAAGCGGAGCGTGCCCGCATCGGCATCAATTTCCGCCAGCACGCCCTGGGGTATCGTGAACTGGTCGGAAATATGCCCGAACCACGCGCCTTCGAACGCAGGGATACCCAGCGGTTCGAAATGCTGACGCAGGATGGAGTTCAGCGTGAAGCTGCTACCTTCGGCATTCTTGCAGTTGGTGCACTGCCCGAAGACGACGCCAGCCAGACCTTTGAGCACGCCCGCCTGCCCCAATTGGGTCAGCATCCGGTCGATGCGATATTCGGCTTCATCGATATCTTCGAGGAACAGGATCGCGCCTGTGAAATCGGGCAGATAGGGTGTGCCTGCAAGCGCGGTCAGCACGGTCAGATTGCCACCGAGCAATTGCCCCTGCGCCTTGCCGCCGCGGATCTTGATCGTGCGCCAGCGGCGCTGGACCAGCCGGTCCTCATTGGCTTTCGGGTTTTCAAACAAGGGCGTCGCCGCGTCAAAGGCAATGCCCTTGAAGCTTTCAACCGAGGCCTTGCCCCAGGCGCTGCTGGCATTGGGCCCATGCAGCGTCACCGCCCCACCCTTGGCCGCGATTGCCATGTGCAGCGCGGTAATGTCGCTATAGCCGATCAGGAATTTGGGATTGGCCCGCACCACATCCCAATCGACAAAGGGCAAGGCCCGCGCCGCACCCCATCCGCCGCGCACGGCGAAGATGGCCTTCACATCCTTGTCGGCGAACATCGTGTTGATATCCGACGCGCGTTCCCTGTCCTGCCCCGCGAGATAGCCATAGCGTTTGAGCAGATTGGGCGCGCGCTTTGGCATCAGCCCCATCGCCCGGATCGCTTCCTCGACCAGCACCAGATCGAACGGATCATCGCTCGCCGAAGCGGGTTCGATCAGGCCGATGGTATCGCCGGCCTTGATGCGGGGTGGTTTGATGCGCTTGCCGGCCAAGGGCGCAGCGTAAGCTGCACCGTTCAAAGCAGGCAGGGCCGGCGACGCCATCAGCGCCGCCAGCCCCGTCATGATCGTTCGACGCGACGGCGTCAGAAATTCACCTCTGCCGCCACCGTGAACGAGCGTCCGCGCGGGTCGGCCACACGTGGTTCCCAGCTGCCGCCAGCACCGGTATTGCCGTCGTAAGTGATCGCGAACGGCGGGTCGGTATCGAAGATGTTCTTGATGCCCAGCGTCAAGCGCATCTTTTCCGTCGCATTCCAGCCAGCCGACAGATTGTATGTCACATAGTCGCTAACGCGCTTGTTATAACCGGGCCGGGTGACTGTGCCATTGGCAATTCCCGGCAACACGCCATTTTTGTATCCGAGACGGAAAATCTGCGACAGCGAGACATTCCATTCATCATTCGACCAGCTCAAGAAAGCATTATGCTTCCAACGAATGCCAAGATCTCCGGTGAAGGTGAAAATGCCGATTTGATCCTGATAGGGAGCGCTGGCGGTTACTTTTTCTTTCTTCTTCAGCAAGTACGTGCCGTCCATACCGGCTGACACCCGACCACCAAAAGCGTCGGCTCCAGCGCGCAGAGTGATTTCCAGCCCTTGAGTTCGGCGATTACCCATATTCTGCCAAACCTGATCCAGATCGGTGATCGTTCCTGCGGGGTTGCGGATGATGAGGTGGTTCAAATCTGTCGAGTAGCGGATGATCTGCAACAAGGTCGGCAACTGGATGTTGTCGTCGATATTGATCGACCACCAGTCGACCGAAGCGCTGAAGTTCGAAGACGGTTCAAATACGACACCCAAACTCATCTGCTCGGATGTTTCAGGCTGCAGATCGCGATTGCCGCGCGTTATGATGTCAGGGCGAATTCGGAAGCAAGGTGAGCTTGCAGTTGAAGATGGTGTCAGTGACGGGCACAAAACAGGGTCGACGAGATCGCTTCCCGAATAAGTAGACTCTGTCGCGCCGTTATAGATCTGATTGAATGCCGGAGCGCGGAAACCGGTATTGTACGAGCCACGGAACATCAACCAGTCGGAAGGACGGAATTTGGCCGAGACTTTCGGGTTCACGGTCGAACCGAAATCCGAATAATCGTCCATGCGTACTGCAGCCGTGACTTCGAAACTTTCGATAATCGGGAACAGCACTTCGGCATAAGCGGCTTTGATGTCGCGGTGCTTGGGTGTCAGGGCGTTCACATTGTCGAATGCAGCGAGGAAAATCACAGGTGCCGTTGCAGCTGCAGCGGCAGATCCGTTAAATTCATATGTTTCACGGCGATAATCGATGCCAAGCGCCGCCTGTACCGTTCCACCGGGAAGCTCAAACAGCGAACCCGATACCGAATAGTCGAGCTGCAATACCTTGTAGCGGCCGCCATATAGCGTTTCGCCCTCTGCCGAAGCCGCAGCAAGTGCTGCAAGTGCTGCCGGTGTCTGAGACTCGCCCGGGCGCAAGAATGGATTGAGAACGCCGGTGCTCAGGAGTGTAACCAAGCCCGGAGTTCCGTTGACGGTATCGCGGAAATAATAGCCTGTGCCGAGAGTCGAGGAGGTCTCGCTTTGTGCGTAAGAGGCGCCTGCCCGGTAATCCCATGTATCCGAAATCGGCCCGTCGACACCCAAAGCAACGCGGAAGGTCTCTGAATCTGTATTGTACTCACGTGTACCGCACTCGATACAACGCCAGCGGAAGCCGATCGGCTTGCCATAGTTGGCAGCTATTGCCGGGAACTGGGCCAAAAGTGTGTTGTACACATAGTTGTACGTGCTCGCGGTCAAGGCATTCAGCGGATAGAATGCCTGTGTCGTCGTGTTGTTCGAAGACACCTGCGCGTTGGAAAACCGTTTGGACGACACGGCGTTCGAACCGGTAACTTCCAGCGACACTTCATGGTCGTCCATGAACCGCGCTACGCCTCGGCCATAGTAGGTAAATGTTTCGATCGGTTGCTGCAGCATAGCCGCACGGCCCGTATCCCAAGCGCATGCCCAACGCGCTCCGGTATTGTTCCACAGCGCATCATCGTAGGGAAGTCCGCCATCCATCGTTTCGCAGCCTGCACCACCCGGCATGTCCAACAAGTTCACGCCACCATCTGCGCGGGTGGTCGTGCCTGGAAAAACCAGCGTGGGCAGATAGGTCGAGTTGGTTGTGGTTGTCGCACCCAAAAGCGTGCCCGTCGGCGCATAATTGGCGCCGCTGGATGTCGGATTAATCGGGAACACGGTTGCAAAGGGCACGCCGCGTGTATCGATCGAAAGCCCGCGATCAGGCTGCTGCCCATTTACAAAGGCTCGGTCAGCACCACGAAGGCCGGTGTTCCAGCGATAGCTGGCCGCCGCCATGATATTGAAACCGTCATTGTCGAGATCGCCATAACCCGCGATCCCGCCGATGCGATAAATGGCGCTGTCGGCGCGTGAAGTGATATCGACCAGTCCGGACAGGCCAATACCCTGATAGTCAGTCTTGGTGATGAAGTTCATCACCCCGCCGATCGCATCGGTGCCATAGATTGCCGAGGCACCGTCCTTCAGGACTTCGATCCGCTCGATTGCAGCAAATGGAATCTGGTTGACGTCGACAGCCGCACCGGAAAGGCCGTGCGCGGCGACACGGCGGCCATTGAGGAGCACCAGTGTCGACCCAGAGCCCTGTCCGCGCAGGTTTGCCGCTGACAGGCCGTTGGTGCCGCGCTGTGCACCGGTCACGACATCCGAGTTAGATGCCAAATTGTCGGGTCCCGATCCATTGGTGCTCAGATAGGAGATTAGCTGCTCCGGGCTGGATATGCCTTCACGGGCCAACTCTTCAGTCGAAATGACGGTCAAAGGCAGAGCGCTGTCGTTCGGATCGCGCTTGATTCGAGAGCCGGTCACAACAATCGCCTGCTCCGAAGTCTCAGCCGCTTTAGTATCGGTCGCGATACTCGCATCCTGCGCCGCAACCGGTGCCGCGAGGCTCGCGGCGCTCAGATATAATGCCAGCTTGTGCAATTTCATGTCATAGCCCTCCAGCTTATGCCGCCCCGCTGTGCAGTTGCGGCATGTTAAAACCCTGAAAGTTAAGGCTAGCAACGCAATATCCGCTTGGCAAATGGCAATTGGACATAATTTTGAGGTCTTTTGATGCGCCGTGGCGAAATTTTTTTAAACGCCTTCGAGACTCCAAAACCCTAGGATTTGAGTCACTTTTGCCCAATTCGACTCCCTGCGACTCGCGGATTCCTGCGCGTTAAGACGAAATTAACCTTTTCAGTTCATTTCCCTTATGGTTAATAACGATCGATGGCTGCGTCGCCGCTTCGGGCAGCACAGGCATCGGGGGTTGCAAAAGCAAAGAGGGGCCAGCCGCATGCGCGTGTTGCTGATTGAAGACGAACCGACCACCGCGAAAGCCATCGAGATGATGCTCGCGACCGAAGGGTTTAATGTCTATTCGACCGATCTGGGCGAGGAAGGCCTCGATCTGGGTAAGTTGTATGATTATGATATCATCCTTCTCGACCTCAACCTGCCTGATATGCATGGCTATGACGTCCTGAAGAAACTGCGCGTCGCCAAGGTGCAGACGCCGGTGCTCATTCTCTCTGGCATCTCGGAAATGGACAGCAAGGTGCGCTCGTTCGGCTTTGGCGCCGACGATTATGTCACTAAGCCGTTCCACCGCGAAGAACTGGTCGCCCGCATTCATGCGGTTGTCCGCCGTTCAAAGGGCCACAGCCAGTCGGTCATCCGCACCGGCAAGCTCGCGGTCAACCTCGATGCCAAGACCGTCGAAGTCGACGGCAGCCGCGTCCACCTGACCGGCAAGGAATATGCGATGCTCGAGCTGCTTTCGCTGCGCAAGGGCACCACGCTGACCAAGGAAATGTTCCTTAACCACCTTTATGGCGGCATGGACGAACCCGAACTCAAGATTATCGACGTTTTCATCTGCAAGCTGCGCAAGAAACTCGCGCTGGCCTGCGGTGGCGAAAATTATATCGAGACCGTCTGGGGCCGCGGCTATGTGCTGCGCGATCTCGACGATATGGAGCAGCCGCTGGTTGCCTAACCGATAAAGACATTACCCCGGCAGTAGTTTGAGAGGGGGCGGTACCACAG
>NZ_JBEBKL010000038.1:0-28988 GCF_040079335.1 Sphingorhabdus sp. | reverse complement strand
TGCGGCTGTTTTCATCTCACGGGCGCGCCAGACTGACATTGAGATGGCGGCGATGATCGAGGCAAAGCCGCCCGTGACGGCGATCAGCCCGCCGGTTTCAAATATCTTTGGCGCATAGGCGTCGTAGCTAAACCACCACCAGAAGAAGTCGTATGGCCGGTAAACTGGCCAACCCAGCAGCTTGAACCACGGCGTGCCCAGTTCCGGCTGGTAAGCCAGAGCGGACGCGGTCCACTGTGTTGCACCCCAGATGCCGGTGAGCACGAGCAGGAACACGGCGAGGATCTGTCCCCATAGGATTTTGGTTGCGGCCATGATTTTCTCCTTTCGGACAAGCCCAATCATTGGTCGTTGGCCAGACGCAAGGCCGGAACTCCTGCTGGCGTAATGTGGCGAAAAAGGACGAGGCTTGGCGAAGAGGCCAGACAGAAGCATGGCCTACAATCCCAGCGTCCGGCTGCGGGTGAAATTCCAGTCGACTCCGCCGCGAGCGTTGATTGTACCGCTGACGGCCTGACCCAGATGACGTTCAAGGCTGGGTCGCCAGGGCACCAACTGAAAGCCCATCCCGTCATCGATCATGGCAAAGCGTCCCGACGAAAGCGGGACGCGCTCGCGGTATATCCCGGCAAGATGTTCGCCGGGTTTTGCCGGTATATGTTCCAGCCCCGACCGTGTGGCTATATGCTTGGTCGCCTCAGCTAATTCGCGGCTGCGCAACTCATCGAGCAAGTCTTTGGCGAAGATGAACCGCTGGCCTTGCCGACGCGCTAGTCCTTCGCTTGCCAGATGCTCTGAACGTGCGGCAAGCGCATCGCGCACGTCTGCGCCAAACCCTCCTGCGGTTTCTACAGGCTCACGGGCGACCAGCTGACGATCGAGCCATGTCGCGCCGGGCGCGCTGATCTGTTCGGCAAGCGACAGGTCGGACCGAACCGAGAGAGACTGTCGGTCATTACCGCGATTATCACGCCACTGGCCAAGTTCGACTATCGCGCCCGGCTTGGCGTCGCTGGTTTGATCAATATCGTCAAACCGGAGATAGTGTGTCCGCCCGTCGGTCGCATCGACCACCGCATAGGCGCTGCCAGTCAGCTCATCATGCAGACCGCGCGCGACCAATCGTCCGATCACCGGGTCGGCGGCCAGATCGTCATGCAGCGCAAAGCGACCTGTGTCAGGGCGAAGTCCGCTTGCCCCCATTGCCCGGTGCATGGTTTTGATGATGTCGCCCCGGATCGAAAGGTCGCGCAATGTTTGCTCGATGCCCGGCTTCAGCGTCCAGCAGGCGGGGGCGACACGGTCCGCGAGACCGAGGCGTTCCAGCTTGGTGGCACGGCCCAGCAGATGAGCATGGTCGGAGCGGTCATAGCCCGAGGGATTTGGGCGAAGATCGACCAGGCCGGCATTGTCATCCGCCAATCGTTGCAAGGACCGGTCGAGGCTGGTCCAGCGTTCAGCATCAACTTCTCGGGCGATGGCCTGGGCAATTTCGCGTTCGCTGCGCGGACTCAGTTCCACCGTGACGCGCTCCTCGGCGCGCGAACGAAGTCCGGCGCGGATATAGTCGCGGTCAATGACGAGGTCTTTGCCATCTTCGGCGCGACCACGAACGAGGATATGGGCATGCGGATTGTTGGTGTTCCAGTGATCGACCGCGACCCAGTCGAGCCTTGTGCCCAGATCGCGGGCCATGTCGTCCATCAATTCACGCGTGAAGGTCCGGATGTCTTCGAGCTCTGCCGCGTCCTCGGGAGAGACGATGAAACGAAAGTGATGTCGATCCTCTTCGCAGCGTCCGGCAAAGGCGTCGCCATCAGCTGCGTCGGATCCTGCATCGAAGAGACCTGCCTCTTTGCCGTCACGGGTTACGCCATCACGCTTGAGGTAGGCAACATGGCGAGCGAGTGGTGCTGCTCGAAACCGCGCTCCCTTGTGCCGGACCACGCGCGCTTTGACGACCACGCGGCGATTGGTTGACCGTAATCTTGCGGCCAGTCCGGCACGCCGACCTCGTGCTGATCGCCCCGTTCCGGAATAGCGTGATCGTGCGAGCCGGTGCCCGCCTTTCATCGAGTAGCTGACAACCTGGCCGATAAAGGACTGTGCCCGCTTACCACCGCCGCTGCCCCGGCTACGCCCCTTGCCGGGTCGAACGCGGAAATCGTCGTCACTCATTGCGGCAAGATCACAAATTGAGGCCGCTTGAAGGCTGACGGCGCATTTTGCATTGAAAACATTACAGAAAATGGGGAGAGAGCCAGCAGGGCTGGTGGGGCGACGGCTGAAATTATCGCCTTGTTCCAATCACCTACACCCACACCGACGGCGGCGCTTTTATCTGGCCATCCTCCTGAACCTTCCCCTCCTGCAGCTGACCTTCCGCACTTCCTCACGCCGAAACACGCCATGACACGCCAGAAAGACAAACGGTCAATCACTGCGGACGGCTCCCCGAAACGGGGGCGAAGAGGCCGTTCAGGGGCGCAGACGAAGTTGAAATGGAGGTCGGCGGCGCGGCGGCGGCGAAGCTGCCGGATGCGTCGGTGGGTTCATCTCCGCGCACGGCGAACAACTGGCTCTGTGTCCAGGATGGGCGAACCGGCTGCACGGGCGATGCGCTGGCAACGACTGTTGCCGCGCTGCCTGTTTGCAGCATCGGTGCAATCTTGGCGACATAGGCGCGGGTTTCGGCGGGGAGCGGACGACCACTATCGCGCCACTGTTCGTAGCGGCCCGGCCCAGCATTATAGGCAGCAAGGAAGCCGGAGGCGCCGTAGCTGTCATACATTTCTCGAAGGTATGATGTGCCCGCCATGATGTTGTCGCGTGGATCGAATGGGTCAGGACCAAGCCCGAACCGGGCGCGCTGGCGCGCCCAGGTTGTGGGCATGAGTTGCATAAGGCCTTGCGCACCCTTGGACGACACCGCTCCAATCCGGCCTGCGCTTTCGGTGCGCATCACTGCGTAGATCCAGTGCTCCGGGATGCCGAAGCGCTGCGACGCCTCGGCGACGTGCGAAGCGATGTCGACGTTGCGCGGTGTAACCTGTTCGGAAGCGTCCTGCCCAGGGGCAGGCGCGGCACCGAACAGAGCGAGTGCGGCGAAAGCGGCCAGCCCCAAGCGGCGTTGCTGCATGGCTCAGTCCGCCTTTTCACGCCGGGACGGACGTGACCAGACCAGAACGTGTCCATTGTCATTGCCCTTGAACAGGTTGCCGCGCAGCGGCTGGATGAACGATGGGTCGTCGATCTGGATGCTGACATAGTCACCGGCCTTCTCGCCGACATGCTTCCAGCCCGCGCCGACTTCGCGCGCCTCGTCACCCTCACCGGCGATCACGCGGAAGTCAGGGGCGTTCTCGCTGTTCGATGGGTCTGCGGACAAGAGGACAAGATCGATGTCGAGCGTCAGCGTGTGCAGATGCCCGGCAAAGCCGCCATCGGCGGCAATGAATGTTCCAATACGCATGGTTTAGTCTCCTTGGGTTGCGGTGGGGGAAGGCTCGGAGGCGCGGGGATCGGCGAACCAGACATAGTCGCCGTTGCCCGCTTCATCGGTCCAAACCGGCGTCGCGCGGCCGATGGCATCGGCTAGGCGCAGCACTCCGAAATAGCGGCCGTCGAAACTGTCGGGCGCAGCCGGGTTCATCACAAACAGCTCGCCGGCACGCAGTGTTCGGCAACCGAACCATGCGGGCAGCGCGCGGCCGAGACGGTCGCGCGCACGCGCCGCGCCGACATATTGGCCATCGATGGTGATGCCATGCGCGAAGCGGCAGACGCGCTGGCCGCGCACAGCTGCGATGCGCTTTAAGAGCGGTACGCCGGTCGGCAGGTAATGCCGTTCCGCGAGCAAGCGGCGCAGTTGGGGCGGCGGTTCGATGGCGATCCGCTCCCCGACGTGCAGGCTTGCCTTGCCACGGATGGCATAAAACCCGGTCGGAACGGAGGCGGTCGCGTTCCATACCGCGTAACGCGAGACCGGAACGGTCAGCGTCGCGAGCGTAGCGGCCACAACGGCGCCAGCCAGGACGAAGCTGCGTCGGATCATGGCAACAGCGCCTTGCGCTGGAGCCATGCGCGATGGCGCGCTGGGCTGTAGCTGCGCGGAACTTCGCGACCCGCCATCCGGTTGTGGATGTGGCGCCAATGATCGTGCGCGACGTCACAAGGGTCGATACCCGTCGCCTCAATGGCGTCGATCAGGCGGAAGACCTGCGCGACTTTCGGCCAGCCATGAACGCTGAGCAGGACGTCTCCGCCCGGATCAACCTGCGGCACCGGTGTGCAAGGCTCGTGTCCATCAACGGCACGGACGATGTCGAGCGTCGAGCGAATGGTGCCGTAATCATTGGAGGCCCAACGCACCAAAGCGAACAGCTGTCCCGCCGCATAGCTTTCGATGCGCTCACTGCGGCTGACAATCCGGTCCGCTACTGGCTTGCCGAACTTAAGCCAGTCCTCGCGTTCACCCTTGCGCCAGAACAGCGTGACATGAGTCAACTGCGGTCCATCGCTTACCCTCGTTTCGGCAGGCCTGCGCGGCGGTGCTTCGCCATTCGTCCACAGCGCCGAGTCCGTTAGCAAGAATCCGAAGGATTCTTTGTTAGCTAAGTTAAGGGCGAAATTCGGCGCAGTTTTCTGCGGCTTTGAAGGCCATTTCGGTTCCTGATAGTCCGAACTTTCGGTTCCTGATCGTCCGAGTCTGGCGGTTCCTGATAGTCCGTGTTGCATCACGACATATCCACATGCTGAAGACCGACGCGCCGCATGGCCGCGTCGAATGGATCGGGTGGGATCGCAACAAAGCTCAGCCGCTCACGGCCCAGCGCGTGTTCGATGGTGAGCGCGTAGCCGGGCAGTGCCTGTCGTCGCACGATGTCGCGCAGCTCGAACGCGAAGCGCTTCGGCGGCGAGAGCGCCCCGGACTTCATGTGCAGGTGCTGGAAATCGAAGCTCCAGCCACCCTTTTGCTTGCCGCCGTGCTTGCGCACGAGGCGGTAGAGCCAGCGTTCCAGCCCGCCGGTCAGCGCGAAATAGGCTGGGTCAATTGTCAGCACGAGTGCTTGGTCGATCACCCCTTCGTAGAACCAGTCGGGGACGATCATCTCGATCCCGAGCGCGCGGCCCGAACCGTCGAGCCGCTCTTTCCATTCATTGATCCACGAGAAGCGATGCCGACGCCGTGCGTCGCGCTGGCGGATCGAGGTCGCGATCGTAGTCGATTGCAGCCGATCCAGCCCGGCCTTGAGCCGTTCGTAGCTCGCCTTGCCGGTGCCACGCCGGGTGAAGGCGAGAATCTCATGCGGGGTGGCAGCGATCAACCGTGATGTCGGGCGGCCCATGTCGCGCGCCTCGACGATTTGGCTCGCTACCCAGATGAGGACGTCGGCGTCCCATATGGTCGCCATGCCATGTTCGGCGGTCGCCTCGACCAGGATCGAGACCTCGCCCATCCGAAAGTCGATCGGACGCACCCGCTTCGACTTGGCTAGGCTGAAGAAGGGCCAAGCCATCAGATCCTGCGCGTCGCGCGCCGCGATGTCGCCGCCTGCGCTGACGAACAATTCAAGCTGCTGGCTAGAAACCGGAAAGGGGGAAGTGCGGCGCACGAGATCGCTCAGCGCCGCACCGGGGGCGTGTAGCCGTCGAGCCGCTTGGCAGGGTGGACCACACCTTTGCCTGGATCGCTGGTCGAACGGCGCAGGCCCAGTTCGGCCCAGGCATCAAGGTCGGTAAGCGAGTAGACAATGCGCCCGCCTAGCTTGCGGTAGACCGGCCCGGTCCCGAAACAGCGGTGCTTTTCGAGTGTCCTTGCGGACAGCCCCAGATGCACAGCGGCATCGGGCGTCCGCAAGAAGCGGGCTATTACGGGTGTGGGTCTGGCATCCATCGGCTTGCTCCGCTGAGGTTCGAGCACAGCGGCGGGCTGCCGCTGGTTGCGGAGATCAATGGCGAAGCTGGAATGCTGGGAGGGAGTGACAGAATATCAGGGACAAAGATTGTCACCCCTGACGCAAATCATCCGCGAAGCAGCAATGCGCGATATCCGCCATTCACCATTTTCCTAGCTTCAGCGATCAGACGAAGTGTATGGCGACGTTCATCGGAACCCTTCCATGCCGCACCTGCCAAGGGCTGATGGCGCGCAAAGACGAGGCTGAAGGCGAGGTCGCGCGCTGATGCGCCAGCCTCAAGACCATCATGGATGGCGAGCAACAGTGCAAGGCGGGCGCGCCGGTAGGCAGGCGGCGACGCGGTCCGATCCGTACCAAGGCGACGGCCATGTGCTGCCTTTTCATAGCGCGCAGCCGCTGCAAGGCGGGCCGCCAAATGATTGTCATGAGGGATGATCAGACAGTCATGCGAGTGCGCCGGGGACATGTGAATGCAAAGGCGGAGCCGAGCGTCGCCGTTGGCGGCGACCAAATGGTAGTCGGTTCCAAAGCTTATCTCAGCGAGGCGATCAAAGCCGGGCAGTAGCGGGACAGTGGTCCCGGTATTGGCAGTCGCCAGCATGACGAGATCGGTTGCGGTTGCGGGCGACCATAAGGCTGGTGCCGTTCGCGGATCGGCCCCAGGCACAGTGGGGAAAGCTTAGGCCCCATCGCCCGGCCAGACCCTCCTGTTCTTTGCTTTCAAGAGCGGGCTTCTTGGCAATGCGTGCTGCTGTATCTGCATGGTCGCGCCGATAGTCGGCATTGCGTTGCAGATACTCCTGCGCAAAATCCGCATAGTCATGGTGTTGATACTGATCTGCGGTCGATGGTGACCGCCATGACGAACCACTGGACATAGCGCCCCCTGCATGCACAGGCGAAAAGGCCAAGTATCAAGTCTTTGTGGATCAAGGATAAGCCGCAAGTAACCAAAGATGCGGGATATTGTGCGACAATCTGAGTGAAGATAAATGAATGACTATGTGATTCAACGTGAATTGCCGATTTCAATCAACCTTTGCGCGACATTTCAAGAAGATGCTTATAGCCGTGGGCGGTCATCCAGCGCGCGCGCTCAAGATGACTGTCGTGCACCAGGCGTGCGCGGTCGGGTTCGACTGCGGCGTCAAGGCCGAAGATGATTTGAGCCACTTCGCGCCAGTCTGCACCTTCCTCAGCGGCGTCAAGTATCCGTAAATATGTGACAAAATTCCGCTCGTCATAAGCCGTGATGCGATCATCGGCTGGCGCGCGGTCCTCAAATGGCGGTGTCGTCATAGGACGAGCCTTCGCTTCGACTCGTTGATCATGTCGGTATGCATAGCACGAAGCCTCTCCGAAATGGTGACTTTTACGGTTATCCGACTTGTTGGAGAGCATAGTGCCCGCATTCGGATAAGCGTCTTGGTCTACCAAGTGGCTGATTTGGCCCGATTGATTGGCCTGTAGAGTATACTCCGTGGTTAAATACTCTGCAACAGTGGTCATTGCGTGCGATGAAATTGCGCGAGGTTCTGGCCACCAATCTGAAACACTTTCGCCTTGCGGCTAGACTGTCGCAGGAAGAATTGGCCCACCGTGCGCATCTTGATCGCACCTACGTCAGCAGCCTGGAGCGCGGGCGCTATAGTGCGTCGATTGACAAGATCGAAAGCCTGTCGGTGGCATTGGGGATCGAAGCATCCGAACTCCTTGTGATTCCGTCCGCGGCTAGCGAGGCCTAAACAAGCCGAAGCGCCGCCCGGCAGGTTGCCGGGCGGCGCTGGCGTTCCGATCAGTCGCCGTTGGTGCGGCGGGCACGTGACCAGATCAGGTTGTAGCTCTTGCCGTCTTCGTCGTCGAAGAGGTTGGCGAAGATCGGGGCGGTGAAGCTGGGATCGTCGAGCTTGACCGAGAGATAGTCGCGGCCTTCGTTCGAGGTCTTGGTCCAGGCGGCGCCGATTTCCGCGCGGCCGACGAAGACCCGGTGCGACGGTGCGTTCTCGTTGTCGCTGGTTTCGGGGACGATGCGGACGTTCTTCTGCTGCACCGACATGGTGACGATCTCGCCCTTGTATTCGTTGCCGGTCTTGGTGAAAGTTCCGATGTTGGCCATGATGATTTCCTTCAAGTTTGTCGAGCCCGCGCCCATCGCGGCCTCGATGGCTGGTTGAAGGCAGGGGCTTGCGCCCGCTGCATCCGCAGGACCGGAACAGAGTGGAGGACGGCGGCCAGACGGCTTTCTTGCCTCGCGAGGAATGGGTCGCAAACCCAGGGGAAGAAAGTCGGTGCAGACGGCGTTGCAGCAAGGGATCAAGCGGCGAAGCCATCCCCTGCCAACCAAAGCCATTGAAGAGGCGGCATTGGGCTCGGGTCACACTTGAGTGGGAGCCATGGCATTTCCCGGACTTCCAAGACCGAGCTGCGATGAGGAAGGTATCGTCACATGGTGCGTTTGCTAGTCATCCCCGCAACCTCGGACGTCGGCAACGGCGATGCGCCACCGCCGGTTTGATCGGGATCCCCGCATTCGGCTCGTCAAGACCCAGTACCTTACTGGCTGCGGGTTTTCGGTCTTGCTCCGACCCCGCAACTGCCCAGACCAACCCGACCCAAGACGGAGCAGGCGGGAATTGCAACTTGATCACAACGCCTGCCTCGTACCGGCTGACCTGGCTGTGCCAGACCCGCCCTGTACTTGCCGGGCGGCGCTTGGAAAACGAAGAAGCTAAGGGCGTACGCGGCTCCACTGCGTCCAAGATGTAGCAGCGACGATCGCAGCGCCAAGCAGCGAGATGACGAACTGCCATGCGCTTGGCGGCATGGTCGCCGCAGCGATGCCGTGGACAGCGTGATAACCCGCAACAGCAGCGGGCGCGGCAAAGGCGATGCCGACCACAGCCCGCGTCAGATCAGACTTGGCAAACGCCAGTGCGAGTTGAGCAACAGCGAGCAGGATGATCGCAGCGATGGCTGCGGCGGCGAGCGCAACGAGAATGCCGTTGCCGCTGCGGTAGGTCGCTGAACCCGCGAGAAAGGAGACGAATAGCGGTAGGGCGTAGATCGAAAGACGGTACAAGAGCGCGCAGCACAGAAACACAGCGACGATTATCAGGGCAAAACCGATCAGCATGGCGTCCTCCTTGGAACCAAGGGTTTGGGACGCGCTCTCCACCACCACCACAGCGCAATGTGCATGGAATCCATAGCAGAAATGCCCGCGGACATGAATACCCGATGGGCATCCTGCCATGCGGCGCAACGCGATTTGGCGCGGTCAGGGGTTGAATGGGTCATATTCGCGAACGACGCTGTCGGCATCGCCGTCGAATTCGGATGTTGGAACGGCGGCATAGCCGTAACCGGCGTGGAACAGGGTGACGCAGACCATCAGGGTGCGGGCGAGGCTCCAAGCGTGACGCTGTGCGATGGTGAGTGACATGTTCGAGCTCCTGTCTCGGAGCAGGGACCATCCCCGCTCGACAGGCCCCGAACAGACGGCGCAAAGCCGCAATCACCACGAAGGCTTAGCCGCAGTGGCCGCACGCCCAGCGTAGCGGACCCTTCACGGGTTGATTGAAGGAGGCTTTGGGGCGGCCAACGGATTGGCCTTTGAGAGCGGGGTGGTTGTTTTCCAGACAGGCATGAATTGTCGTTGAAGTATCGCGCAACGATTTGAAGCTAGTCGTGGTCGGCGCCGTGTTCGCCAACAAAGGCGACATTCACGACACCCCGCTTGGCTGTCGAAACCGGCCATTCATTCACGCGGCAAATTATGGCACCTCTTGGGCAGACAGCGGACTGACAGCTTCTCGGAGCAAATCGTTGGACGAAGAAATCTTTGAAAAGAGGGGAGCGCCTAAGCGACCTTGGAGATCAGCCCATCTTCACCTTGAGGCACCAACTCATGAACATGAAAGGGGATGCCGGCGCTGCGGCACTTCCTGCCGAGAAACTCTGCCTCGGAGCTGTCATGCGTGGAAAGGATAACCTGATAGCCTAGCTCGCGCACCATCTGCCGAAGCAGGTCCATGAACGCGCTCGCGTGGATCACGTCGTTGTGCTGAAGCGGATCATCCAGGAGCAGGCCCCGCCACCGGGACCATCCAAACTTCGTGCTGGCCGCGAGCAGGGCGGCTACGCTCAGCGCCGAGAGCTGGCCTTCGCTGAAGTAAAGGTTAGGGTTCATCTCGAGCTGCGTCACCGATCCGTCAGCCTCGCTTCGCACGATCCCGGGGCGCAGCTCGGATCGGGTGACATGATGCTCGGCGCGGTAGATGATCGATGCATCCGCCCAGGTCATTAGCGTCCGAGCAAACCGCTGGATCGTGGCGTTGAGCGGCGCCAGCACATCATCGGCATAGGACTCCGCTCGCTGTTGGAGCTGGCTGCCAACGGCGTCAATTCGATCTCGCGCCCGTTGCGTGAACTCAAGCTCGCGACGCGCTTCGTCAGCGCGACTTTCCAGCAGCCGGCGGACATCAAGATCGGTTGCGGCGTTCTCGCTACGCACGATCTCGGCAATTCGCGCCTCGAGCCGGCGCAGCTGCTCGTCGCTCATCCACTTACGATAGCCGGCAACAAGTTGCTGCTGCGTCGCGCGCACTTGCTCAAGCTGCGCCGAACGTTCCTTGATCCGGGCGCGTCTTTGAGCCACCCGCGCTGTGTCGGGCTCCCCGCTCTGGCCAGCATCCATCCACCGCTTGACGATCGCAGATCTAATGTTGGCCAAACTATCGAGACGAGCGTTGGACGCGGTCTGCGCCTCGGTCTCCCGAACCTCAGCCTCACGTTGGGAGTCCCGAGCCAAGCGAGCCTCATCGGCAGCGGCACGTTCGACGGATATCCGTGAAGAGAGGTCGGAAAGCTGGCTCTCTATAGTTGCCTGCTCTTTACCGAGGTCGACGAGTAGCCCCTTCTCGTCAGCCCATAATTCTGCATGCTGCCGCAATGTGGTTCGTGCCGCCTCAACATCCTCGTCTGCTGCATCCCTGGATTGCTGGAGCGTGCCACGCTTCGTCAGCTCCGCCTTCAGAACCGCTTCAGCTTCCTTCAGCCGCACGTCTATCTGCTCAGGAGTGTCGCTGGCGGCGAGGTTCGCATCAGTCTCGACAAGCTCCTGCTCCAGAAAAAGCGTCTCGGACTGGTCGTAGACCCCGTCTGCCGAACCTCCCGCTTCTACAAGCTGCTGGCGCAGCTCCTGCTCCCGTGCACGCAAGGCCGCCATCGATGCCTGCAGCTGCTCCAACTCGGCGACGGAGCGCTCAACATCCACGATCTGACGCCGGAACCCTTCGCTTTCCACACGGGCCTCTGCCAGCGCCGTGGCCAGTTGCGATGCAGGCCGAGCATCGGCGGCGCTCTGCTGGGTGGCAAGCGCGGCAAGCCGCCCCGGCGGGAACTCAGAGGCGCAGACGGGACAGGTGACGTCGTCTTGCCCCAGCCGATGTGCAATCACCGAGACGGCTTCGGAGATGGCCCGCGTGCGGTCGTCGTGCGCGCGCAAATCCGCGTTGATGCGCGCGATCATGGTCTGAGCAGCCGCATCCCGCCCGACCAGATCTTCGCGCTGCGCCCGCAAGTCCGCCGCTTGCCTGCTCGCAAAAAGCGGCGTCAGCCGGTCGATCTCGGCGCGGGTCGCAGTCAGCTTTCCCGAGACTTCGGCCCTGCGCCGCGCAAGAGTCACCCTGTCCGCTAAAGCTCGGCGATCGGCTCGCTGGGCGGTCGCGCGCGCAAGGCCCTCCCGCAGAGCAGCGTTGCTGACCTCGATCCGGCCAAGCTCATCCTGCGAGCGCTCAAGCTGCTCAGCCGCGTCTCCACGCCGCGATTGCGCATCCTCCAGCTGACGAAGAGCAACCCGCACTCGCGTCAGGATCACCGAGTGGGCCTGCGCCTGCGCAGCCTGGCGCTCGATGGCGGCCAAATTCGCTGTCACCCTCAAGAGCGAAGCCTCGGCTTCCGCAAGCTTCTCGACGGCTGCGGCCCGGCGCTGCTCGATATCGTCGGCCCTGCTCCGGAGAGTCTGCGTCTCTGCGCCGGCTGCGTCGAAATCAGTCGCAATTTTCGCTAGCGCGTCGACGGCCTCGGTGTCGGCCACGCTACGCTGCTCTATTGCGCGAAGAAGCTCGGCTAGTGCCTCGAGCAGCGCCTCCGAAGGCGTGGATGGTTCCGGGATGCTCCAATCGACACCAGGCACCAGCATAAGGACTTGAGCCCCCGCCAGCTCGACAGCGTTGCGCAGCGCTGCGGGTGGAACAGCTTCGTCCGAGGAGGAAAGCTGCCTGGCACGATCACGCTCGGCAAGCAGCGACGTCCAGGCTGCCAGCGCCTCTGACGTCTCGCTGAGCCTCTTCGTCCGGTCCTCCAGAGCGCGAGTGAAAGCCCGTCGCACGCCGAGACCGCTCATCCGCTCACGGAGCGCGTTTATTCGATCCACGCCAGCGGGACCTTTCAGGGCTTCCCACTGCTTTTCAGGCTTGCGAAGAGAGAAGCGCTGCGTCGCTGCCTGTCCCAGAAAGTGGGTGATGGAGAGGTAGCCATGTAGATTGGCTATCTCCGCCCACTCCGGGCGCTTCAGAAGCGCCGCGATCGCGCCCTCATCCGGAACGAAGCCGGCGCCACGGTCGATCGGATCGCCGTCGCTGAACTGCAGGCTCACCCGGTGGCTGTTCGCGGGCGCTCCGATGCGGGTCAGCGGATCGGGCTCCTTGCGACGAGCGTCCGTCGGAATGTCCTGAAAGCGGCTGACCTGATTGGTGAGCGCCCACTCGACGCCGTCGAAGAAGCTGGTCTTTCCGAGGCCGTTCGCCCCGGTGATCAGCGTGACACCCGGCCCGTCCGGAAGCTCAAAGGCGTAGCTGTCGCCATAGATGCGGAAGTTCGAGAGCTCGACGCTGCGCAAGTAAAGATCGCTCATGCCGGCGCTCCCCGCTCCAGCCCGATGAGCCGCTCGACAAGCCCGCTGAAGTCGAGATCAGGATCTTCGATAGCCTCCTCCCACCCGATGGGCAGACTAATGTTGGCCATGCTGTCGAGCTGCTGCGTGAGCTGCTCGGCGGGCCAAGGCCGAGCGATGAAGGTGCGCTCGAAAAAGCCTTTGGCGTCGTCAAGCGTGGGTGATCCCTCGAAAAGCCAGACGAGCTTCCGACACGTCCGATCGTCTGCCTCGATCTCTGCCGCGAGCTGGCGCCAAGCTGGATCGCGCAAGGCCCCGCTCGGCGCCGACACGAACAGCTGCAGGTTTGGCGCATCGGAGCCAAGCCACGAACGTGCGATTGTCGCCTGGTTGCGATATCGACGCATCTGCTGATCAACGCTCGTTTTCAACGCTGATCCATCAAGCATGCCGAACAGCACGGGGATGCCGTCCAAGGTTGCTGCGGCGACGTGGTGAGGGAGATCGCTCTCGCGCCTATCAATTGTGCTGCCGGCGATCGCGTCGCTAAGCACCTCCGAGTTGAACCGTGATCCGCTGAGCTGCTCGGGAGCTTCTGTCACGACCGCCCCTATGCTCTGCGCCGCCTCGATCATGAGCAGCATCAGCGGAGGAGGCTCACGCTGCGTCATCAGCCACCTCCTCGAGCATCGGCGCCGCGGTTTCATTGCGCCAACGGAAGATCGACTGAAGATATTCTTGCAGTTCCGGCTCGCCCGCCTCGAGAGCTGCAACAAAGCCCTCATCCGCGCCGATGATCAGGGGCTCCTCGCTGGCCGAGATGGTTCCGACTGCTGGCGCGTCTGAAATGTTCCGATCCATCCTGAGGTCCCCCTCCATCATCCGTACCGCCTCCTGCAACTGCGAAAGCAGCACCACGCCCGTGGTCCAGGCTTGATCCATAACGCAGCGCGTGCCGAGCCTGCGCTCATTGATCCAGCTTACGCCGCAGCTGTGGCCTGTCAGCGAATCGAATGCAACGTTACCCGGATGGACGCCCGTCGGCGACACCGGCATTCCCGAGCAGACCGCGAAAGCCAAAGCGAAGATCGTCGATTTCGTCATGAACGGCCGCAGCGTCCTTGGCCCGAGCCCAACGAGCGCCGCCTCGGCCGCCGGCTCCCGATCGTCCTCCGAGGTGAGTAGGCGAAGGAAGCGCCGGCAAAGCGCTTCATCCGCCGCGAGCACGGCATGCCACTCGCTCCATCGATCCCAAAGACGTGCGCGAAGGGCTGGCTCGATCGGCCAGCCGGTCGGAGCCGCCGGGGGACCGAATATCTCGTAAAGAACGGCGTGCAGCTGGCGCAGAACCTCGCGATCGAGCCGGCTCTGTATGGTTGCCGCGAGCAATTGCGCAGTGAGCTGGACAGCCGGACCGACGATAGCAGCTTCCTGCCACTCAGCGACGGGACAGCGTATCTCGAGATCAGGGCCCGGCAGCGCCTTGCTGGCGCAAAACGCGCCCAAGCTTGCGCGCCAGCCAGCAGCATCCTTCGTGTAGAGCGTGAAGCTGGATGCATGGGCTCCGAGCCGAGCGAGCGCCGCGGCGAGCGGAGCAGCATCGACAGCAGAGATCTCGCTATAAAGCGCGATGCTTCGTCCTCCCGACCAGATCTGGCCTGCGTCGTCGGGGCCGAGCTCACAAGACCAAACAACAGCGCCCGCCGCGCCCGATGCGAGACTGATAGTCAGAGGTCCCGTGGCGGGCGCTGGCGCCACCGGATCCGGCTCCACCGCCGGGCCTGGACCTAAACCCATAAACCGCGCTGCCGCGCTTGCCGTCAGCGCCGGTGACTCGGGTCGGGTCGCCGAGAGCGGCGGGTTCACCGCTCCGGGGTAGGCGGCAAAAACGTCCTCGAAGGGCTCGAGGTTGGGCGCTGAGTCGGGGCCAAGTCGAAGAAACCGGCGAAACGGCTCGAACGGAGCCTGCCCGACTAGGGTGATCGCCCCGCGCTTCGGTATGTCCCCTTCGAACTCCACGCCGGTGGTGACGGTGATTGCGTCGCTGCCGATCTCGTGATCGGCCTCCAGCACGAGGTAGACGGCGAGACGATTGTGAAGCGCACTTGTCTTTCGAAGCAGGCGCGGCTCTCGGGTATGAAGATGGATGCGCACTCCAGGTCGCAGTCTATCGGCAATCGCCTGCCATACGGCCCCGGGCATAATCGGCGTAAGGCGGGCGCGATAAGCGGCGAGGATGTCAACATCCGCTCCTGCTGCCCAAGCCTCCTGCTCGATCGCCTCAAGCTCGGCGCGTGCCGGTCCGAGATCGAGACCCATGAGCATGGCGCCGATCTGGTGATGCTCGAGCGCGTTGAAGGCCGCCATGAGGAAATCGACCAGGCCCCCATCGCCATTGCCCGAAACGAACAACAATGGGTTCTGCAGCTGGGTATGAATGGGCCCCGCCAAGCCCGAAGGTGCCCAGTATGTCGGTGTCTCGCCGTCAAGATGAGCCTCAAGGCCAAAGCCGATAGCGAGAATGACGACATCGTATATGCGCCTAACGGCAGAACCCTTGTCGACCACGACCCTGATTGGGCCAAGCGTGCTTGGCACAAGCTTGGTCACAGTCTGGTCGGGGTGCAGTGTCAACACGGAGTTATGCCGCGCCGCCTCGAACTCAGCTCGCAGCATTGCTGCGACATCCCCGGCCGGTCCAGCAGTCCAGTTCATGATCGGGAGGCCTGCATCTTCGGAGTCGGATCCCGCCGCGGGCCAATCGTAGAAATGCGGATGAAGAAAGCGCCGGCTTCCGTGCTGCAGCGCAAGGATGCCTGAGCTCCTCTCAAAGAGATCCAACCATTGGAGTTCGGGGCAGGCTCGAGCGAGCGCCACTGCGGCCGTGATGCCCGCAGCGCCACCGCCAATGATCGCGACCTTCCCGCCATTAGGCCGGACGAGGTTCTCCGAAAGCATCGCGTCAACGAGATTGAGCGCTCGCACCTGCTGAGCGTAGACGGTGACGCGCTTCTCAAAACTCCCCAGCACGAGAATGCTTTGCGTCCCAGCAATTCTCGCGTTCTCAATGATCTGCTGGGGCGTCATGTATAGGACGTTTGAACATCTGTGACGAATCGCTGTCGGCAGCCGGCACACGCTACCGATACGGTCTTAGTCTTGGCTTCTCTTTCCATTGCGGCTTGATAGCGAAAGGGCGGGATTAGTCGAAGCCAAATATCATTCCATTCTGTTGCGGGACTAGAGGATGCCGAAGACTAGACTTCAGATACGAGCTGCCGTGCTGGGCGGGGGCTAGCTTCGACATTGCGTTCGCTGAAGTGCGCGCCGCAGAATGCTGTGTCCAAACGGAAGCGAAATAGTCCCGTCGCGTTCCTGCATGGTCAGGCGCCAGAGTTCACAATAGATTCTGCCAAACGCGGCGCTTCAGGGAGAGCGGTGCTAAAAGGCTCAAAACACTGTAGCGGGGATGAATGCTCTACGCCTGGATTGATGGAATAAAGCGCCCTCCCTTCGCCAAAGGGGAAAGCACGATCTGCCGCGATTGCGGCGGACCGCTTACCTCCGTCATGCCGGTCGAGAATGTCCCGCACTGGCGGCACAAGGCCGGGGATTGCGATCCGTGGAGCGAGCCGGAAGGTCCTTGGCATCTAGCCTGGAAAGAGGCCTTTCCCGAGAGCAATCGCGAGATCGGTCTGGTCGACCAAGTGACCGGCGAGCACCACAGGGCCGACGTGCTTTGCAACGCCGGCACCGCGCACGCGGCCGTTCTGGAGCTGCAATACTCTCCAATTTCAGAGGAGGAACGGGTGGCGCGGGAAGCCTTCTATCGTCAGGGCCATCGCATGTATTGGCTCGTCCACGTTCATGATGGACCGTCGAGCTTCACGGGCTGGAATTTCAAGGCCTCAATGAATTGGGGAGCCCGGCCAGTCGAGATCGACGGCCGCCGCTACGCGATCATGCAGTGGATGGGCCGCAGCAAGCAGTTCATTGAGAAGTGGAAAAGAGCGACAGGCTATGTTTTCCTTGAGTGCGAAAATCACATTTTCTTTCTCGCCGGCGAAGGACTGGCGCGGCGCATGACTGGCGGCATTCCCCTCAAGAAGGGCGAATACGCGCTCAGCCAATGGAATCGGGAAGACCTCATCCGCTCCGTTCAGTGGACGGGCGGCGCATGATGGAAGGCAAAGCACGGGTCGAGTTAGGCAATGGACTCGTGCATTACATGGCGGTGGCCGACGAGAACATCCGCGAGTTGCAAGCAGCTGACAGCCCCATACTGAGGGTACTGCTGCAGTACGACGCCTATTTCCGGCGCGATCTGTGGGAGCACGTATCGCCAACGCAAGCCTTCGGCTTGGTCCTCTTCCTCAACGCCTACCAGATGTTTCTTGGCGCGGCGCGCATGGCCTTAAGCGGTCATCCGGCAGCGGTTTTTCCACTTGTGCGGACCGCCCTCGAATCTGCAAGCTATGGTTACCTTATGGAACAGCAGCCCGCCCTCTCTGAGGTCTGGGGCAACCGTCACCGCAGCGAGGCCGACAAGAAGGCTTGCCGCAAAGCATTTACCTTCGATAAGGCGATCAAGGGCCTTGCCGATAAGGCTCCGGATATCGAAAGGCTTGCCAAGGAGGCCTACGAGGGCGCGATCGACCACGGCGCGCACCCAAATCTGAAGGGCGTTTTCGGCCATGTGTCGATCAACGATGATCGATCGGACGGCATGGTGGCCGTCACCCACACCAGCTTATACGGCTCAGATCACCACGAGACGATCCGCGGCATTTGTGCCTGCCTCGACTTCGGCTTTGCCATCATCGGCATCATTGCATTGTCCGGTTCGACCGCGGCCGGGAAGCTGCAGAACGAGCTGCAGGCTTTGAATGATGCCAAGGAAACGGCGATCACAACCTATCAGTCGGCGGAATAGTTGATCCGCTGCCCCTGAAGCGACTGCCCCAATTGCCGACACAGGTGGCAGGAGCAAGGGCGACAATGCGTCGATACATCCGAGCGGTATCCACACCGCCCCATTCCCAATCGACGCTTCGAGCCATCAGGCAACGGTTTCGCGTATGGTATGGGTTCCCAAGAAGCCGTGCGTAGCGCGAGCTTTGCTATCGCCAACGCCTCAGCTAACGCTAGCGCCGGTCAGTTGGAATGGCTGCTTTTGGCTTTCAGCATTCCGAAGGAGACGTTCCAGACTGTCCGCTGGGCCAGTCATTCAATCGCCCAAACGTAAATCCCCATCTTGCGCGCCTTGTCGACCAGATTGGCGTTGATGCCATTGCCAGGGCAGGAAACGACTGCCTTGGGCAGCACTTCGAGCATTTGATCATTGCGACGGAAGGGGGCAGCCTTCTTGAACCGGTCCCAGTCGGGGCGGAACGGGACGTGGGTGATTTTTCGCGTTCGTGCCCAGAGCGAAGCGATATGTTCGCCGCCGGTCGGATTGCCGCCGTGGAACAGCACCATATCTGGATATTTGGCGAGAACCTTGTCGAGGGCAGCCCATATACGGTTGTGATCCTGATAGGTGGGGCCGGACGTAAACGCGATGCGCGTGCCGACGGGCAGCATCGGCTCGGTTTCCGAACGGCGCTTGGCTGCCAGGAAGTCGCGGCTGTCGATCATCGCGGCGGTCAATGTGCGATGGTTGACCAGTGATCCGATACGCGGTGTCCAGGCTTTGCGAAAATGCACTTCAAACTGGTCGGCAGCAGCTTCACGCATGAACTCCATGGCGTTGCGCCGTTCAATCAGGCCGATGCCTTCGCGGATCTGCCGTTCGAGTTCGACCGACTTGACCTCGCTGCCATCCTGTTCGCGCTGGCTGCGCTTCTGGGCGTCTTCATTGTCGTCAAGCTCGCGCTGGATGCGGAATTCAGCGCGGTGGAAGAGGTTCGCGAGCGACCAGCACAGGTCTTCAAGATCAGGTTCAAGCCTTGTATCGATCATGGTTGCGATGAGGGCGTCGAACATATCGGCGACAGCGCCTGCAGCGATGCGTTCTTCGGGCAGTGGCCGCGGGTCGGCTTCATCCGAGAAGGGGCGATAGCCGTAGAGGGCGATTTCATCGAGAAGATGGGCGGTGGGCGAAATTTCGTGTTCGGGTTCAGAATCGGGCAAGATGGTCATGTCGCTTGTCCTTAGGGTCTTGGGTCCGGGCACCTTGCCCGGCCTTCATGGGCGTCCCTCTGACCGGCTGACGGGAGGGCGCACCTTTGTGGCCGAAGCGCAGCGGAGGATGGCGGGCGGGCGGCTATTTTGGTTCGCGATGGAAAGGCGCGGCTTCCCGCGGCGCCGGAAAATAGCCGCCTGACCGCCATTGCGGCCTCCCGGCAGCCGGTCTCTCGGACGCCTCCCGAAGAAGGCCGGGCTTGGCCGGAACACTGGCCCCGGATGATGCGCGCTCCACAGCTCGATCCTCCGATCCCGTATCGGCTTGCCCTCAATCGACGGAGAAGCGTGTCCGATCCTGCTCATACAGTAGGAGGCAAACCCGCTTACCCAATGCACTTGCACCGTGCTGGCGGAGATCGTCGTTGAAATCGCCTAATTCAGGCATAAGCGAGATGAGTTCGATCCCTGCTGCCTGCGCTCGGTCTGTCAGGATGGCATAGGCCGCGTCGCCTGCAGCATCCCGGTCGCGTGCGACATAGAGGCGCTGGAGTGTCTGCGGGAACAGAATAGCGGCGAGATGAGCCGATGAAGTCGCGGCTGCCATCGGCATGGTCGGCAGGACTTCGCGCAACGACAGCATGGTCTCGATGCCTTCGCCTGCAATCAGGACATCACCCACAGTTCCGAACCGGACGGCGTTGCCGAGAATGTTACCCATGGCCCGACGCGGCGATGCGACATTGGCTTTCATGCCGCCCGAAGGATCGAGCCAAGTGCGATGCGTGCCGGTCTGCACGCCGTCGGTATCCGTCACGGCTGCTATCAGTGCCGGGAAAGCGCCGGGTGTTCCGGGGATATCATCGTTATTCGGCCGGTAGTAACAGCGCGGATGGACGCGCAGGGCTGGCAGGTCGAATGCCCGCCTGATGCCGCGTGACCGCAGATAGGATTCCGCCAGCGAGCCGGTCAGCTGCTTCGAGGCGGCGAACAGGCGTTTGGCGGCAGTCGCCGATCCTGCTCGTGCGGGCTTGGTGAAGGCTGAGGCGCTGCTGCCATCATCGGAAGCCGAGGGCGGCAGGCTAAGGAAGCGTTCGGCCTCGTCGATTGTGTCGGACAATCGGCCATGCCGCTGGTTCAGTCGGATGAGATCGACGAGATCGCCACGTTCGCCGGTCGCGGCATCGACCCAGTTGCCGATTGTGCCGCGCTCGGTCTCGAACAGACGGACATAGAGGCTGCGCCCAGGCGCTCCGGCGACATCGCCGACCATCCAATAACGGCCTTCGCGCCTGCCTGCGGGCAGATAGTGGCGGCAAACAGCCTGCGCGTTTTGCGCAAGCCGCTCCGACAGTTCCGCTGCGCGGGTGGAAATCCTGCTCATGTCAGGCAGCCTTTCGGTCGGCGATGCGCGTCAAGGGGTGCCTTTCGAACAATCGCTCGATAACTGCCGAACCTGCCACCATATCGTCGGGGACGAACAGGCGCAGTTTCCAGCTGACGATCTCGGAAAACAGCCCCATGGCCTTCAGCCGGTCGACCGCGGTCGAACCGAACCCTGTGAGTTCGATACGGTTCACCTGCATCAGCCGTGATCGGCGCAGTTGCAGCCCATCGGCAAGGTCGAGAATGGTATGGCCTTCTCGAAGAAGGGCCAGTGCCTGCGGCGGCGACAGTATCGGGGCATCCTGTCTGGCTGTCGCACTCGCTGCCCATGCCGGAGAGACCCTGCGCCCAACAATGCGAGTGCCATCGTCGGTCTGGAGCCGGTAAACGCGGGTCGATTCTTCAGAGAGCTGCTTCCAGATCGGCAGCAGCAGGCCGGTGACGATGTGCAGTTCACTCTGCGTGAACTCATCCACCTGCGTCACCTCTGATTGCCAGACTGGAGCGAAGGTCCGCTCGTCAACTGCCTCCCAGCTGGTTTCCGCTAGATGGTTCAGTGCAAGGTTCAGCCGCTCCATTGGCCGGATCAGGCGAATGCGCCGTTCCACTTCGCCATCGTCGAGCATGGCGCTGCGGGCAGGAAGCTGGACCGCCGCGCGTTTCGATCGGGCGTTGACCAGCAGCCGCGCCCCGGGCTCCCGCAACAGGTCGAGCGCCTTGTCGAGCGATACCGGCTGGTTGCGTTCGCGCATGGCAATGGTGAGCAGCCGGGTTTCGGCACCAGTGGCCGGGTGGACGTAGATCGACTCGCTGCAGGTAACAGTGAAGCTGTCGGCAATCAGCGTTTCGAGGCCCAGATCATAGCTGCCCGCTGCAATCGCACTCTCGACCTTCGCGTTGAGCAGCTGCTCGAACACCGTGAACAGGACATTCTGCATCGCAATCGTCAGTGCCAGCAGCCGGTTGAGGAAGGTCGTGATTGGCGGCAGTTCGTCCTTCAGGCACCCACTGCCATCGCTCAGCGACAGGCCAGTCATGCTCTCGAAGGTGCCGAGCGAACAATGTTCGACCTTGCCCGCATAGATCAGCACATAGAGCTGGCGCAGCGCGTCGCGGGCATAGGGGCTTTCAAGATTGTCCTCCGGGCGGAACAGGCCCTGGCCGCCGGTCTGGCGCTGTCCGCGGGTAATCGCCCCCAGCGTGTCGAGCCGTCGGGCGATGGTCGAGAGGAAGCGCTTCTCGGCCTGAACGTTGGTGGCAACGGGCCGAAACAGCGGCGGCTGCGCCTGGTTGGTGCGGTTAGTGCGCCCCAAGCCTTGAATCGCAGTGTCGGCCTTCCAGCCCGCTTCGAGCAGATAATGGTGCCGCAGCCGCTGGTTCCGCGCGCCCAGATCGGCATGATAGCTGCGCCCGGTGCCACCGGCATCGGAGAAGACGAGGATCTGCTTCCTGTCCTCCATGAACGCTTGCGCTTCGGCGAGGTTGGCATGGACGGGCCGGTTCTCGACCGCGAGACGGTCGCCATTCGCATCGACCTTGCGCACGATCCGACGCGAGCGACCTGTCACCTCAGCCACTATGTCGGTCCCGAACCGCTGGACGATCTGATCAAGCGCGCCTTGGACCGGCTCCATCGAAGCCAGTTTCTCAATCAGCCGATCACGCCGCTCGAGGGCCTCGCGGCACTGCACCACATTACCATCATCATCATAGGCAGGCCGCGACGCGAGATTGCCATCGCCGTCGGTAAAACTCTCATGGAGCTGGGTCGGGAAGCTGTGCAGGAGGTAGTCCAGAACATATTCACGCGGCGTGATGTCCACTTGGACGTCGTTCCACTCGCCCGGATCGATGTCGGCGAGACGGCGCGATAGCAGCGCTTCCCCGGTAGAAACGATCTGCACCACGGATGCATGGCCGTCGGCAAGACCCTGTTCGATCGCAGCGATCAGCGTCGGTGTCTTCATCGCGGTGATCAGATGGTTGAAGAAGCGCTGCTTGGCACTTTCAAACGCCGAGCGTGCTGCCGACTTGGCTTGCCGGTTGAGAGTGCACTCGCTGCTGGTGACGTTCGCGGCTTCCAGCGCAGCGTCGAGATTGTTGTGTATGACCTGAAAAGCCCCGGCATAGGCATCGTAGATGCGGACCTGATCGGGGGTCAGCTGGTGTTCGACCAGCTCATATTCGACGCCTTCGTAGGAGAGCGAGCGGGCGGCGTAGAGGCCGAGCGCCTTGAGGTCGCGCGCCAGCACTTCCATCGCGGCAACACCGCCCGCCTCGATAGCCGCGACGAAATCGGTGCGCTTGTCGAACGGGAAGTCCGCGCCACCCCACAGCCCGAGCCGCTGGGCATAAGCAAGGTTCTCGACCGTGGTTGCCCCGGTCGCCGAGACGTAGAGGATACGAGCATCGGGAAGTGCGTGTTGCAGGCGAAGTCCGGCACGCCCTTGCTGCGAAGGAGCAGAATCGCTCCGGTCTGATTTGCCGCCACCGGCATTCTGCATGGCATGGCTTTCGTCGAAGACAATGACCCCGTCGAAGTCGGTCCCCAGCCAATCGACGATCTGCTGGACGCGTGAAACCCGATTCTCACGCGCGTCGGAGCGTAGCGTGGCATAGGTCGTAAAAAGGATACCTTGCTCAAGCCGGATCGGCGTGCCCTGACGGAAGCGGGCGAGTGGGGTGACGAGTAGAGGCTCTTGCCCCACGGCCTTCCAGTCGCGCTGGGCATCTTCGAGCAGTTTGTCGGACTTCGAAATCCAGACTGCACGCCTGCGACCCTTGAGCCAGTTGTCCAGCAAGATGCCCGCAACCTGACGGCCCTTGCCCGCGCCTGTGCCGTCACCGAGGAACCAGCCTTTACGGAATCGAACTGCGCTTTCGCTGTCGTCGGGCGCTGCTTCGACCTTGTCCCAGGTCGCATCCACCAACCAGTTGCCAGAGAGATGGTCGCCATGGGCGTCGCCCGCATAAACAACCGATTCAAGCTGGGCATCGGACAGCAGTCCCTGTTCGACGAGACCCGCAGGCAGATGCGGGCAATAGCTCGGTTTGGGCGGTGCAACCGAGGACATCGCCGCCGATTGCACCAATCGCGTCGGATGCGGTCGGGCACCGGTGATGCGGATCGATTGGAGCGTGTAGGGCTCATAGAGCGTGTCCGAGAGTTTGCCGTCGGTGGGCGATTGCCAGTTGATCAACTCATATTCGAGTGGAATGCCTGATGGCTCATTCGCAGGAGCAGCAGCCAGTCGCGGCTTCGCAACCGCCGTTCTGATGGCCGTTGGACTGCGCGGTGTGCTAAACGGCTGGAGCTCAGATGCTGTGATGGGTGCACGCGGCGGGAGGTTATCGGTCAGCCAGCGCAGCAGGGTGGCAAGATCGGGAGCCATGCCCGGCGATGCCGAAAACTGCGATGGATCGTCTGCGGGAACCTTGTCGATCACCGTCAACCTAGTCTCGACCGAAGTGCCGTGCGGTGCGAACACGCTGCCAGAGATCGTCGCGGTGAACACCACCCGGGCCTTGTCTTGCAACCGCACGAAGCCGTCGCGCCATGCCTTGTGATCGGGCGCGCAACTGGCTCCAGTGATTGCGACAAGGCGTCCACCGTCGGCAAGCCGCGCAACCGCCGAGGACAGATGCCGGAAGGCTGCGTCAGCCACACGGGTCTCGACATGAAGCGCGGTTGAGAATGGCGGGTTCATGACGACGCAACTCGGCACCAGGCCCGTATCAAGCCGGTCATGGATCTGCGCGGCGTCGTGCGCCGACACGCTCGAGCCATCGAACAGACTGCCAAGCAGCGCCGACCGCACCTCTGAAACTTCGTTCAGTACCAGTCTGCAACCGGCCATCTCGGCTTGGATTGCGAGCAGCCCCGTGCCCGCCGAGGGTTCGAGCACCAGCTCACCCGGGCTGAACTCCGCCGCGAACCCGGTAACCCATGCCAGTCCCAACGGTGTCGAAAATTGCTGGTAGGCTTGCATTTCTTCGCTGCGCCGGGTCTGGGTCGGTGCGAGCCGGGCAATGCGTTCAACCAGCTTCAGCCGTTCGAACGGGTCGGAGGTCTTGGCATGAATGGCCGGACCGTAGCGCCGCATGAACAGCAACTGCGCGATCTCGACCGCTTCGTAAGCGGCCTTCCAGTTCCAGGCGCCGCTCGCATCACTTGCCCCAAAGGCGGATTGCATCGCTGTGCGGATGGCGGGTGCGTCGATGCGGCGACCGGCGGCGAGATAACCGAGAAGGTCATGGGTTGCAGCAACGATGCAGGCGGCGGTTTGAGCAGGACAAGCGGTGGCAAGCGGGCGCGCGGAGGCACCCGCCAATGGCGAGTTGGTCATGGTATCGATCCTTTGGATTGGGGAAGTTGTGCGGTCCGGAGTAGCGCTCAGGTGGGCGGGATATAGGCTTCGTAGGGGTTGCCAGGCGCAAGATGGCCGAATGGCGTCATCACATAGTCGCCGTCATCACGACCGACCGCGCACAGCACGTAGCGGGTCTCGCCGCTGGCGACCTCTGTGCATTCCATCAACGCGAGATCGCCAGCTTTCGCCGCCTTCATCAGTGTCTCGAAATTGGTGCGGGCATAGTCAGGGATTGCCATGAACTGGCTCCTTCAAATGTCGGAAAATGGGGCGCGGGACGGCATGGTGCCGCCCCGCGCAAGAGGTTCATTCGGCAGCGATCGCGTATGCGTCGTCAGTCTCAGCCTGGTCGGCATCGCCATCAAGGAAGTCGGGCAGGTCTGCGATTTCCTCGATCGCCGTTTCGACAACCGGCAGCCGCAGCGGTTCGGGCAGCCAGCCCGTGCCTTCGAGCAGCCGTTCGGCCTCGCGCGCCATGTCGCCTTTCTTCAGATGCTCGATCAGGACAGCTGTGGCATCGCCCTTGGCTTCGCGGACGGCCTCGATGATCCGGGGCTTGGTCACGCGGCCGAGGTAATTGTCGACCGTCGGCGTCCAACCCGCTTCGGCCATGTCGAGCCCGACCACAGCCGCCAGTGCATCGGCGGCGTCAATCCGCTGGGCAATGCCGTGCGCGGAAACTTGTCCACCATAGCCCTTGACCGGCTCGAACAGCGCATTGACCCCTTGGCTGACGCAGTGGGCGAGCAGCGCCATCTGCTCCTCGGGGGCGAGTGCGGTCAGCGCATCCCACAGCGCGCCGGGTTCGTCAGGCAGGCGCTCAGACCACTGATCGTGGCGTTCCTGAATTGCCACGCTCCACACCGTTTCGCGCAAGTTTGGCGCGACATTGCCAAGCCAGGGCTGGGTCACACCGATCTGCACGCAACCAGACTGTCCGTGCGAGCGGAATACTGACAGGCACAAGGCGTGCAGCAGCGCGGTGTAGGCTGCTTCCGGTGAATTTGCGAGAGCATCGCGCAGCGCCACAGTGCGCACCGCAGTCAGTTCGGAGACGAGCCGATCCGGCAGCGGACGGATGACATCATCCTCGTCGTCTGCAGCCCGCTCGTCCTGCATCTGACCGGCGACCATGATTGCCGGACCGGAGGGCTGGTCGGCACCTTCGGCAGCGACCGTCGCATCATCGGAGTCGGCAGCCGGCTCATCCTCGGGCCGCACATAACCCCGGTCGATCCGAAGCCGTCCGTCGTGCGCGAGCGAGACGAACACGCCTGCAAGCGCCTGCTCTTCCGTATCGAAGACGACGGGGCGAGATGTCAAAGGCGTCATCTCCGCGTCGATTTCGGTCAACCGGGTATCGACCTCGTCGGGCAGGTCGCAGCCGTCGCGATATTGCTCGCCGATGGCGTCATATTCTTCAATGAGCGCGTCGAGCCGGGCCTGCTCCTCGTCGGTCAGCGGAACGGTGGTGCCGGTGATGCGGCGTTTGCCGCGTTCGCAGCCGAAGGGCAGATCGATGGCGGCCTCGACCCATTTCCAGCCTTCACCGCCGATTTCCTGCGCCACTTCGGACAACTTCTCATTGACGAGTAGTTCTACCAGCGCCGGATCCTGCAGCCAGCCATCTTCGTCGGAGGAGAACAGGTCGCGCATCACATAGCCGCCAGCCTCGGTGTAGGCATCGATGCCGATGAACCGCACGCGACGGTCGTTGGCGGCAATGGCGTCTTCGGTCAGCAAGCGGCGGATGTGGTAGGCGGGAACGTGTTGGCCCTGGTTGATTTGTTCCCAGACTTGCTCCTGGCGGGAATGGTTGTCGGTGACCGAGAAGGCCATAAGCTGCTCAAGCGACATGCCATCCTCGCCGTAAACATCGAGCAGGCTGGGCGAGACCGAGGCAAGCCGCAGCCGCTGCCGCACGGTTTGCCCTGAGACGAAGAAGCGCGCCGCGATGTCTTCTTCGGACAGACCCGCCTCGATCAGCGCGCTGAATGCGCGGAACTGGTCGAGCGGATGAAGGCCGACGCGCATGACGTTCTCCGCGAGCGAGTCGTCCTCGGCAATGCCGGCATCGCGCATCACGCAAGGGACCGGCTGGTCCTTGGCCATCCGCTTGGACTTCACCAGCAGTTCGAGCGCGCGGAAGCGGCGCCCGCCCGCCGGAACCTCGAACATGCCGGTTTCCTGACCATCATCGTCGAGCAGGGCGCGGACATTGAGACTCTGAAGCAGGGTGCGGCGATAGATGTCGTCGGCCAGATCTTCGATCGAAAGGCCCGCCTTCACGCGCCGGACGTTCTTCTGGCTCAGCACCAGTTGGGAAAAGGGGATGTCGCGCGAGGAACTGAGCACCAGCTTGGGCAGCGGCTTGTTTTGGGACTTGGTCATGAGGTTTCTCCATGACGGGCCGCCGGGAGCCTCTCTCTCGGCTTCGACCCGTCACGAAGCGAAGCGCCGCCCTCTCACTCTTGAGAAGGCAGCGCCGCGCTGGAAAATTGTCCGGGACCGAACGGGACTCAGTGCACCCGGTCGAGCAGCTTCTTCGCCTTGCCCTCCATCTCGAGGCGGGCATCCTGGTGCGCCTTGTCGCGCGCCAGAGCGGTGATGCCCTGCACAAAATCGAAGATCGATTCCGGCGGGCGGCCTTCCTCGGACAGCACGGTCTCGATTATCTTGCCGGTCTCGGCCTTGGAGAATCCTCGTGCCCGCAGGAAATCGCTGCGATCTTCGTCGGTGCGGGCAACAATCCGCTCGCGCGCCGCCTTGATCCCATTGACGAAAGGTAGCGGCGAGGAATTGGCGAAGCCTTCCAGCGCCGGTGCGGCTTCGTGGGCGAAGCGGTTGGCGGCATATTTGCTGTGGCGGATGCTGATTTCCTCGAAATCCTCAACGCCCCACAGGTTCCGGTTCTGACAGACAGCACGCAGGTAGAAACTCGCCATGCCCAGCGTCTTGGCCCCGACTTCTGAGTTCCAGCAGTAGAACCCGCGAAAGTAGAGGTCGGGCGACCCATCGGGCAGGCGTCCTGCTTCGATCGGGTTGAGATCGTCGACCAGGAACAGGAAAACGTCGCGGTCCGATGCATAGAGCGTGGTCGTGTCGCGGGTGATGTCGACGCGGGGATTGTAGACGCCGGTCGACCAGTCGAGCATGCCGGGCACCTTCCAGCGCGTGTCGCCCGTGCCGTTGCCAGCGATCTTCTGCACCGCTTCGACCAGTTCATGGTCGTAGATTCGGCCATAGTCGGGTCCGGTCACGGCGCGCAGTTCGAGCCTTCCGTTGTCGGTTTCGAGCGTTTTGATCTGTTCGGCGCGGTGCGAGGTCAGACCATATTGCAGGTTGATCGCCGCGAGCGGTGCCGGAAGTTGACGGAGATAGGCCGCAGGCGCGCCGACCTGACTTGCCAACTGGCCAAAGCTCCAGTGGGTCGGTGTGACGGGCGCATCGGTGCCGGGCATGATCAGCGCCAGACGCTCAGGATCGCTGCGGTTTGCCTCGACGTGGATGAGCGCGCTTTCAACCACCCGGGTGCGGCTGCGTTCGGAACGCCCGCGCACTGACCGCGCCAGATCGCCAAGCGAAAGAAATCGCTCATCATCGGGGCGCGAGAACCACTCTGATGAGACCCGGCCAATCCTCTGGCCGCGTGAGATATCGACCTTGTAGCCGCCGCTCACATCGCGGCGCGCATCGAGAACCTGCATATTCATGGGAAAACCTCCATGACGGGCGGTCGGGAGCCTCTCTCTCGACCCTCATCCCGTCACGGCGAAGCCCGCCATCCTCTAACTCTCACCTGCTCATACGGCCAAAGTCGCGCGAGCGGTCAGCGAGATTGCCAACACAATAGACCGCACCCTGAATGGAGGCGGGGATTATTCATTTTGCTTGTGCAGGCGGAAAGGCGGGGCTTGTCGGCTTTCATCGCCTGCACATGCAACCATGACCGCCGGTTCAGAGTGCGTGCGGGGCCATTTTCGTTAAAACACCGCGCCCTCGGGAGCAGAGCCGAAGGGGCTGCGGATAAGAGCGCGTCATCAGCCCCGCTCCGATTCGTGGGGCGTTGCGGGGTGACCCCGCAGATGGGGTAGCCGAAGACTGCGTAGCGGCTTCGGCTCAGGGGAAGACTTTCCCCAAAAAAATGTGGGCATCGATCGGTGGTATACTGGTGGGATACCAACCAAGAGGCATCATGATCGGCCAAATGCCGATCAATCTAACCTACTGAATTTTCCGAAGAAAACTGGAGCGGGCGAAGGGATTCGAACCCTCGACCCCAACCTTGGCAAG
>NZ_JBEBKL010000037.1:0-29662 GCF_040079335.1 Sphingorhabdus sp. | reverse complement strand
CAACAATGTCTGCGAGGATTGTCACAAGACCAGCGGCTGGACGCCTGCGACATTCAATCACGCCGGCATCAGCAATAATTGCTTCAGCTGCCACAACGGCACTAAGGCGACGGGCAAGTCAGCAACGCACTTGGCGACAAGCAATGTGTGTGAAGACTGTCACAAGGTTTCTGGCTGGACACCCGCAACCTTCACCCACACGGGCATTACGAACAATTGCTTCAGCTGCCATAATGGCACCAAGGCAACCGGAAAATCCGCGAACCACATCACGACCAACAATGTCTGCGAGGATTGTCACAAGACCAGCGGCTGGACGCCTGCGACATTCAATCACGCCGGCATCAGCAATAATTGCTTCAGCTGCCACAACGGTACCAAAGCGACCGGCAAATCACCCAACCACATTGCAACCAACAATGTTTGCGAGGATTGCCACAAAACGACGGGCTGGACGCCCGCGACCTTCAGCCATAGCGGCATCAGCAACAACTGCTTCAGCTGCCACAACGGTACCAAAGCGACAGGCAAATCACCTAACCACATTGCAACCAACAATGTTTGTGAGGATTGCCACAAGACCACCGGCTGGACCCCGGCGACCTTCAACCACAGTGGTGTCACCGGAAATTGCGCCAGCTGCCACAATGGTACCAAGGCGACCGGCAAGTCGGCCACCCACCTGACGACGACGACAGTTTGCGAAAGCTGCCATCGCCCGACGGCATGGTCACCTGCAACCTTCGACCATGTCGAAGCAATCGGTACCTGCGCCAGCTGCCACAACGGCACCAAAGCGCCCGGAAAAACCGGCAATCATATTTCGACAACCGATCAATGCGACAGCTGCCATGTAACATCAGCTTGGACGACGGTACGCATGGATCATAGCCAAGCGCTCGGCACCTGCGCGAGCTGCCACAATGGTACAAAGGCTACGGGTAAGTCGGCTTCGCATATAACGACGTCCGCAGACTGTGGCGATTGTCACAAGACCGCCGCATGGCTGCCTGCAACCTTCGACCATGCTGGCGTAACCGGCAATTGCGGTACTTGCCACAACGGTACCAAAGCGACCGGCAAGCCAGGCAATCACTTTGTGACAACGGTCGAATGCGTTGCTTGCCATCGCACGACTACCTGGACGCCAGTGCTCAACTACCAGCACACCGGCGCTGGTTATCCGGGAACACACGCGCAACCACTCGATTGTATCGATTGCCACAAGACCAATGCGCAGACGGTTCCGTACCAGAATCCCGGCTATGCTCCGAATTGCGCAGCGTGCCACACGAACGACTATAAGGCGGGTGAGCACAAGAAGTTTGGCAACACGAACTACACAGTGTCCGAACTGCGTGACTGCACCGGTGCGTGCCATGAGTATACCGACGCGACGATGATCACGATCAAGAAACGCCGAACCGGCGAGCATCGGGTCAGTTCCCCAGAATTCTGATGAGGTTTTAATGCAGATAAATCGAGTGCGGTGCGTTTCGTACCTGTTGGCAACTTCGGTCATTTCAAGTGCGATCACCGTCCAGCCTATTTTTGCACAAACTGTGTCAGATCGTGTCCTTTCGGATGTGACGACACAGACGGTGGGCGATTGCTCGACCTTGGCCATTCGCTTTCAGGGCCGAATCCAGCTGCTCAGTTCCTTTCCTGAAACCCACGGCCGCCAGCTCTCGATCCGCCTGCGCCTGCTCGATGATGGCGGAGTGACGGGACGCGAATCTTTACGTGCGCCGACGGGCGCTTCGGCGGTTCGATCGATCGAATTCGATAATGACCCGGCAAGCGGACCAACGCTGTCGCTCCTGTTCCGGCGCGACATGCAGTTCAGAGTCGCCGCCGGACTGGATCCCGATGTGCTGCTCGTCACGCTGTCGGAACTTGGCGCATCCGCTTGTACTGGCCTGTCGGGCGATTTGGCCGCGGCTGTGCCGCAGGGCAATCAAGAGCTGCCGCTTGATCCCGGTGCTGCATCTGTTGAAACGGCGAAGGCAGTTCCAGCTGGACTCTATGTCATCAATCTGGCCTCTCAACCGACTTCGATCGGCGATGTCCCGACTGACAAGCTGACCAAGATTTCGGACCGGATTCTCTACACCACAGAATATGAGCGCGACGGACAAAAATGGTTCCGGTTGCGCGCCGGGTTTTTCGAAAGCAAAGCAAAGGCTGAAGAAGCACGAAAGGCGCTTTTGGCCGATTTTCCAGATGCCTGGATAGTCAAGGTCAGCGCCACCGAGCGCGAGCAGGGGGTAGCAACCCGACTGGCCAGCAGCGCCGAACAGCAACCTGCGGTTTCGACGACACCGGCCACAGCCCGCGAACTTGCCGAAGACGAAAAAGCCAAGCTCGATACGCTGGTCGCCGATTCCGAAGCCGCGATCAAGCTGGATGACTATGACCGCGCGATCCAGCTGTTGACCAAGGGTATGACCTATCCGGAGAATGCCCAGACACCGCGCTTATTGGAACTGCTGGGGCTGATGCGCGAACGCAAGGCGCAGAAGGCGCAGGCGCGGGCAGAATATGAGGAATATCTGCGGCGCTATCCCGACGGAGAGGGCGCTGACCGTGTCAAACAGCGTCTGGCAGGTCTCGATACACCGGTAGAGGGTGCGTCGGGGCAGACGCTTCGCGATCCAACGGGCCTGCGCCAGGCAAGCAGTGCGGGTTGGAAATGGGACGCGCGTGGCAGCTTCTCGCAATTCTACTTCCGCGATCAGAGCCAGACCAAGTTTGTCACGGCACCGCTGACACCAAACGATCCCAACCGCGATCCGGTGATAGACGATGCTGTAAACGTTAACCAACTGCTCACCACCGCCGACATGACGCTGACCGGCGGCAACGACCGGACAACCTATCTGATCAGGGCTGCGGGTTCCTATACCAAAAGTTTTCGAGCAAAGACAAAGCTGGTCGATCCGGTCACCGGCGCGATTTCGTTCCGCAGCGGCGATGTGAAAACGCTGAGCGCACTTTATTTCGACGCATCGGACAAGGATACCAAACTCTCTGCCCGCATCGGTCGCCAGACGCGCAACAGCGCGGGTGTGCTTGGTCGCTTCGACGGCGGATTGATCGGCGTTCAGGCGAGCAAGAAGGTGCGCTTCAACCTGGTCGGCGGCACGCCGGTCCTTCGTGCGCGCGACATCTTCGTCCGCTCCGATCGCTATTTCTATGGCGCGAGTGTGGATATCGGGGGGAAACGCGACACGATCCAGTCGACCATCTACTGGTATGATGAACGCAGCCCCGATTATATCAACCGGCAGGCATTGGGCACCGAACTGCGCGTCGCCAAGGATGCGTTGAACATGTATCTGATGGTCGACTATGATATTCACTACAACCGCGTGAATCTCGGCCTTTTGTCGCTCAACTATTCGCTCAAGGACCAGTCGAACATCAGCATCACCGCCGACTATCGCCAGTCGCCGTTGCTCAATACCTGGAATGTGGTCAATGGTCTTTATGGGCAGACTTTGCCGGGGCAATTGTCCCCGGTCGACGAACTATCCGATCTCAGAGGCGTCTTCACCGACGGTCAGGTGTACCAGCTGGCCGCCGACAATACGATTGTCGCCAAGTCGCTGACCGTGTCTTACTCGCGACCGATAACGTCAAAATTGCAGGCTAATCTCGACTTCACAATGAACCATACGGGCGGAGCGCCCGGATCGACACGGGTGTTTCCAGGTTCGACCCTGATCGCGCCGACGATCTCGACCGGAACCGAATATTATTACGGCTTCCAACTGGTGGGCAGCGGAATGATTTTTTCCAACGACATCTATATCATCGGCGGACGCTACGCCGATACACCCCGCTCACGCAGCTACACGGCGGATGTCAATGCGCGCATTCCCGTTACGAGCAAGTTCAAGCTCAACCCGCGTGCGCGCTATGGCTTCCGCGATGATCGCCTGACCAACGGTTCCTACAGGCAGATTCAGCCTTCGGTTCGCATCAATTATTATCCGTTTAAAAATTCCGAAGTCGAATTCGAATTCGGTGCGAATTTCAACAAGCAGAAATCGAATATGGGCGGCATTCCGTCGACAACGACCGAGCAAGGCATATTGGTCAATCTTGGTTACCGGCTAGATTTCTGAGCCTGTAGATGCACTATCTTGCAAATCCCGCCCGTTTCGTCCGAATAGCCAAAATGTTGACGCCATGGCTGATCTGGCCTGGCTTGGGGCTCATTATCGCGGGCACCTATGCCGGGCTGTTCGTCACCCCTCCCGACTATCTGCAAGGCGATTCGGTCCGAATTATGTATGTGCACGTCCCCGCCGCATGGCTAGGCATGGGGGGCTGGAGCGGGATCGGCCTGTCCAGCCTCGTCTATCTGGTGTGGCGGCATCCTTTGGCTGCGGTTGCGGCAAGGGCGATGGCGGCACCCGGCGCATTCTTCACCGCAATATGCCTCATCACAGGATCGATCTGGGGGCGCCCGACATGGGGAACCTGGTGGGAATGGGATGGCCGGATGACTTCGATGCTGGTCATGCTGTTCATCTATCTGGCCTATCTGGCGTTCGCACAATCCACCCAGAACCGGGGCGGTTCAGATCGGTCTCTGGCGGTCTTTGGCGTCATCGGTGCCGTCAACCTGCCGATCATCCACGGCTCGGTTATCTGGTGGAAATCACTGCATCAAGCGCCAAGCTTCTCGACCAAAGGGTCTGCGATTGCGCCAGAGATACTCTGGCCATTGGGGTTAACGCTTTTGGGTTTCACCCTGTTGTTCGCCAGCTTGGTGCTGGTGCGGATGCGTACAGAACTGGCGAAGACAAAGGCCGAGGCAAGGCTTGCGCGGATGGCGGAAGCATAAGGAGAATGAAGTGAATCACTGGCCATTTATCTGGGCTTCCTATCTGGTTACGCTGGGCGGGGCATTAGCCTTGGCCTTCCAAAGCTATGCGGCGCTGCGCTCGGCAGAACGGATGCTGGCGACTATTGGTGATGCAGGATGAAGCCAAAGCAGCAGCGGCTCATTCTTGGAATTTTTGCAGTTCTCGCCGTATCTGGGGCGGGTTTTCTTGCGCTGTCCGCGCTCGAATCAAAGGCAGCTTATTTCTATTCCCCATCCGATCTTGCGACGTCTGATGTCGAACCTGGTAAAGCCTTCAGGCTTGGCGGAATGGTTGCAGACAAATCGATCATCCGCGAACCGGATGGCGTTACGATGCGCTTTGTGGTGCAGGATGAAAGCAACCGGCAGTCCGTTGTTTTCAAGGGGATTGCGCCAGATCTTTTCAAGGAGAATTCGGGTGTGATTGCCGAAGGCAGCCTTGATGCCAGCGGCCAGTTTATTGCCACCAATCTGCTCGCCAAACATGACGAAAAATACATGCCGCCAAAACTTGACGGCAAGATGCACAAGACCGGTGAGGTGAGCCAATGATTGCGGAAGCCGGACATGCTGCACTCTGGTTTGCAGGGGCGATGGCGCTATTGCAGTTCGCACTCGGCGCGCTTGGCCTGACCGACAGGTACCAATCGCTTCGCGGCTCAGCGGCCCCCGTCGCGGTTGTGCAAATGGTGTTGACCTGCTTGTCGTTCCTGTGCCTGATCATCGTTTTCATGCGATCCGACATGTCGGTGCTTTTGGTCGCGACCAACAGCCATTCGGATAAGCCCTGGCTGTACAAATTTGCCGGAACCTGGGGTAATCATGAAGGCTCAATGCTGCTCTGGGTTACGATTTTGGCGATCGGCGGTGCGACGGTTGCACTGTTTGAACGGGCGCTCGATGTGCGCACCAAAACCGCAACGCTCGCAGCTCAAGGCGCGATCGCGCTGGGCTTCTATGCCTTCCTGCTCTTTTCCTCAAACCCCTTTGCGCGCATTGATCCAGCACCGGCCAACGGTCAGGGGCTCAACCCGCTATTGCAAGACCCGGGTCTCGCATTCCACCCGCCGACGCTCTACATGGGCTATGTCGGAATGTCGGTGGCATTCAGCTTTGCCGTAGGCGCGCTGGTGACCCGCGACGTCGGGCCAACCTTTGCGCGGGCCATGCGTCCATGGATATTAGGCGCGTGGATTTTCCTGACCATCGGCATCACGGCCGGCAGCTATTGGGCCTATTATGAACTGGGCTGGGGTGGCTGGTGGTTCTGGGATCCGGTTGAAAACGCCTCGCTCATGCCCTGGCTCGCAGCAACTGCTCTGCTGCATTCGGTAACCGTGCTGGCTACGCGAGACAGCCTTCGCGCCTGGACAATCATGTTATCGGTCGTCGCCTTTTCAATGTCCATGATCGGTACCTTCCTTGTCCGTTCGGGTATTTTGACCAGCGTGCACAGCTTTGCGGTTGATCCAAGGCGCGGTGGTTTCATCCTCATGCTTCTCGCGCTGTATATTGGCGGTGCGTTGGCATTATTTGCCTTACGCATCAACACGGTGCGCGAAGGGAATCGTTTCGAGGCGATCAGCCGCGAAGGCTCGCTGGTGTTCAACAATCTACTGCTGTCGATTATCCTGGTGATCGTCTTGATCGGGACATTATATCCGCTGGCACTCGAAGCGACGACGGGCACAAAGATTTCGGTCGGCGCGCCCTATTTCAATTCGACGGCAGGCCCGGTGACGCTGGTTTTGCTGATTGGCATGGCCGCTGGGCCATTGATGCGCTGGCGCTTTGATCAGGCAAAGAAGGTTGCGGAACGGCTTGCGCTGCCCGCATTGGCACTCGCACTGGCAGCGTTGCTGCTGGCCGCATTTGCAGGGCCGATTGGTATCCTGCCGCTGCTTGGGCTGGTTGTCGCAGCGGGCGTCGCTGCGGCCAGCATCGCGCCGCTTTGGAAACGGAATTTGCGCCGCACGCCTCTGTTCACCTGGGGCATGGTAATCGCGCATCTTGGCTGCGCAGTCAGCATGGCCGGGATGGCGGCTGACAGCGCCTTCACCAAGGAAGCGTTGGTCGCCATGCAGATCGGCCAAACCCAGCAGATCGGCCCTTACAGCGTCACGCTGAATAAAGTGACCGAAGAACCCGGCCCCAACTGGTCTGCTCTCGACGCCGAAATGATTGTGCGCAAGGGAGATGACGCGCCTTTCACCGTGCACCCGCAATCGCGAACCTTCACCGATCCGCCGATGGAAACAAATGAGTCCGCAATCACGACAGCGTGGAACGGACAGCTTTATCTCGTCATCGGCATACCCAAGGATAATGCAGGCTTTCCGGTCCGCTTTTATTGGAAACCTTTTGTCACATTGATCTGGATCGGCGGCATATTCATCGCGCTGGGTGGCCTGTTGTCGCTGTTTGGACGGGTTAACCGCGATCTGTTCAGCATTCGCCGCCTCTTTGGCAAAAAGGTGGCTGCATCATGAGGCGTGTGCTGCTTTGGGCACCTTTTGTCTTTTTCGCGTCGCTTTTCGCCGTATTTGCGTCTGGGTTGCTGAATCCGGTAGATCGCTCGGTTCCCTCCGGACTTGTCGGTCGCTCGGTTCCCGCATTCGAGTTACCGGGCATGCTTGATCCCGCCCAGCCAGTCAGTGCCGCCTCATTGGCAACGGGCAAGCCAAAGATATTGAACGTCTTTGCCAGCTGGTGCGTCCCCTGCGTGCAAGAGGCGCCTGCCTTGATGCAATTGCAATCTAGAGATGTAGAAATCATCGGCATCGCGATCCATGACCGCCCGGACGCCTTGCGCAAATTCCTATCCGAAAATGGCAATCCCTATGCCGCGATTGGTGATGATGCCAACAGCCGGACCCAGATTGCCTTCGGATCGGCGGGTGTGCCGGAAACCTTTGTTGTCGATGGTAAAGGGGTGGTGCGATACCAGCATATCGGAATCGTCAAACCGAACGATGTCGCGATCATCATGGCCAAGCTGAAGGAGGCACAATGATCCGGAACCTTTTAGCTCTGCTGTTAATGTTCAGCCCGCTTTTGGTCGCGCCGGTGACAGCGCAGAGCGTTTATAACGACCGCCAACTTCCCGATCCCGAACAGGAACGGCAGGCGATGGCGTTGATGGAAACAATCCGCTGTGTGGTTTGTCAGGGTCAGGCAATTACCGGCAGCAATGCAGATCTTGCGGCAGACATGCGTGGAATGATCCGCGAACGGATTGCCGCCGGTGAAAAGCCGGAAGACATCAGGGCATGGCTTATCCAGAATTATGGCGAATGGGTCAGCTTCAAACCCGAAATGGGGGGCAGTTCGACGCCGTTGTGGATCATCCCCTTGTTTGCTCTGGCGCTAGGCGCATTTTTGGCGCGCGGGCGCTTCAAAAGGAAGGCACGCTGATGGGCTGGGTATTTGCGTTCATATTTGCCGTGGCCTGCTTCGCCGGGCTTTGGAAATTCGGGCGGATGCCGCGTTTGGCTCTCGAACTTTCAATGGCAGCCATTTTGGTTGGACTGGCGGGCTATGCCTGGCAGGGCCTGCCGTCATTGCCCGAAGCCCGGGCGCAGTCATCGACACCATGAGGAGGTGATCATGGACTATGATAAAATCTTTGGTAGCGCATTGGACGCTCTCCATGCGGAAGGTCGGTATCGCGTGTTTATCGACATTTTGCGCAACAAGGGGAAATTCCCCAATGCGCGCTGCTTTGCAGGACACAATGGACCTAAAGACATTACCGTCTGGTGCTCGAACGACTATCTGTGCATGGGCCAGCATCCCAAGGTAATCGAGGCGATGGAAGTGGCGCTGCACGATGTGGGTGCGGGATCTGGCGGCACGCGCAATATCGGCGGCAACACGCATTATCATGTCGAACTCGAGGCTGAACTTGCCGATTTGCACGGCAAGGGTGCGGCTTTGCTGTTCACCTCGGGCTATGTCTCGAACGAAGCAACGCTTGCAACGCTTGCCAAGATATTGCCCGGTTGCATCATCTATTCAGACGAGCTGAACCATGCCTCGATGATTGCGGGCATCCGCAACTCAGGCTGCGAAAAACGCGTGTGGCGGCACAATGATCTGGCGCATCTCGAAGAGCTGCTTGCCAATGACGATCCGGCACTGCCCAAGCTGATCGCGTTTGAAAGCGTCTATTCGATGGACGGCGACATCGCGCCAATTGCCGCGATCTGCGACCTTGCCGACAAATATAACGCCATCACTTACTGCGACGAAGTGCATGCAGTCGGCATGTATGGCGAGCATGGCGGTGGCATAACTGAGCGCGACGAGGTTGCCGACCGGGTGACGATCATAGAAGGCACGCTGGGCAAGGCCTTTGGCGTAATGGGTGGCTATATCGCAGCCGACCAGAAGATTGTCGACGTGATCCGCAGCTATGCACCGGGCTTCATCTTTACGACCTCGCTGTCGCCAGTGCTGGTTGCAGGTGTGCTCGCGTCGGTAAAGCATCTCAAGCAGTCAGGTGAAGAGCGCGCCGCGCAGCAAGCCAATGCTGCGCGCCTGAAACAATTGTTCGCCGAAGCAGGCCTGCCTGTGATGCAAAGCGCGACACATATCGTGCCATTGATGGTGGGCGATCCGGTCAAGGCCAAGAAGTTAAGCGACACGCTGCTCGCCGAATATGGCGCCTACGTGCAGCCGATCAACTACCCAACTGTCCCGCGCGGTACCGAACGCCTGCGCTTCACCCCCGGCCCGCAGCACGACGAAGAAATGATGCAGGACCTGACCAATGCACTGGTCGAGATATGGGGGCGGTTCGAGTTGCGGTTGGCAGCGTGAGATGAGCGAATTTTCGCGCCGGTCTCTACTGCTTTCTTTGGCGACAATGCCGCTTTTGCATGCCTGTTCGTCGCCTGCAAAGGCGGCCGTTTTCCATGATGTCGGCTGCGGTTGTTGCTTGAAATGGGTCGAAAAGTTTCGATCCGAAATGCCATTTGGCTTGTCCGTCATCGAGCGTGACACGCGCGACGATCTTCACACGCAATTTGGAATAATACCGCAACTGGCCTCTTGCCATACAGCCGTGATCGACGGCTTTGCCTTTGAGGGCCATGTTCCCCCTGCCGACATTCGCCGTTTCCTCTCGATCCGCCCTGCTGGCTATGTCGGGCTTGCCGTTCCGGGCATGCCGATGGGATCACCCGGAATGGAACAGGGTGAGGTGCGCGAGCATTTTGATGTTATCGCATTCGGTCCGAAGCAAATGTCGGTATTTGCAACATACTAGCCCGCTTGGCTTAGGCGGGCCTAGAAAACCTTGAATATCAATATTGTAAGACAGGCTCTATTTCCGCCTTTTGTGCTGGTGTGTCAACCGTGCGGGTGGCTTTGGCGGTGGGGTCGGGTTTGGACGACCAGTCGTTCCAACTGCCTTTGACCGCATCATATTCAGCGACAGGATCATAGAGCGGGCCGCCTTCGAGACCCAGATCGCGTGCTTCGGCGCGGCCCATAGCAGCAAGCAGCGAGAAGCCCGCGACATAGGCGTTGCGCCGTGCGGTGACGAGCTGGACCTTGCTGTTGAGCAACTCCTGCTCGGCGTTCAAAATGTCGAGGATTGTGCGGTTTCCGACGCTGTTCTCGGCGCGGGTGCCTTCGAGCGAGAGTTCATTTGCCGATACCGCGCGCTCGGAGGCGACGATTACATCCTGCGACGCCTTCCAGCTGGCATAGGCAGCACGGGTCTGTGCGATGGCTTCGCGTTCTGCCGCAATTTCCTGCTCGATTGCCTGCCCCATCCGCGCCTGTGCCTGGCGGATCTGGGCAGCAGGTTGGCCGCCCTGATAGAGCGGTAAAGTGGCGCGCACACCAACCTGTGCCGAGGTCGAGGTCTTGTCGAACGGAGCCAAAGCACCCGAATCGATGCTGCCGAAATTGTTCGAATAGCTGCCCGAGCCAAAGCCGGTTACCTGTGGCAGACGGCTTGCTTCTGCACCTCTGCGGTCAAAGCGCGCGGCATCGCGCAGTTCCTTGGCGGCGATCAGGTCCGGATTATTCTCCAGCGCAACACCTACCGCCGCATCAGGCGATTCGGGCAGATTGGGGAGCGGTGGAGGTGCCTCGAGAGCCTCGGGCGCCTTGCCGACCAACTGGATGTAGATTTCTTTCGAGCGGATCAGGTTGGCGCGCGCGGCTTCCATGCTGCTCGTTGCTAGCGCCAACCTTGCTTCGGATTGCGCCACATCGGTGCGGGTGAGATCGCCGATCTCGAACCGGTCGCGTGTCGCTTCCAGATTGACCTGCAACACACCGACCTGCGCACGGTTGAGGTCGACAATCGCTTCGTCGCGGATCACATCCATATAGGTGCCAACCACGGCCGAAAAAATCGCACTCTCGGTTGCGCGCAATCCGGCGATCCCGGCATCTACCCTGTTCTCGGCTGCACGCACCGCGTTTTTGACAGCACCGCCCAGATAGAGCGGCACGGTGACATCAGCACGCCCGTTCAGCGTCCGGTCTGGCGTGAAGTTGGTGCCATCCGAGCGGGGGAACAGTTCGCTATAGGTTGCACTGCCCAGCACATCGGGTCGGCCGTTGGCCTTGGCAATCGGCACCCCCTCGTTCGTCGCCTTCTGTCCCTCACGCGCACCCGTCAGTGTCGGGTTGGTCTGATAGGCATCCGCCAACGCACCGCGCAGCGTGTCGGCACGCGCGGGGGAGGCCATGGCAAGGGCCAGCGAGGTTGCGGCAAATAGTGCATGCACTTTCGTCAATTTGATAGCTCCTTGAATTGTGCCAGGGCTAATTTTCGGGTCCGTGCGCCAAGCAGCGTGTTTAGACTTTTTGTGAATAGTGCACGGGCAAGGACAGCCTTACGCGTAACCCCCCCAGCGGCGATTCCGACATTTCAACATTGCCACGATAGTGGAGTGCAAGGTCCCTAACGATCGCGAGACCCAGTCCGGTTCCCAGCTGCGCCTTATCCAGTCGTTCGCCTATATCGAACGCTTTTTCGCGAAGTTCGGGGGCGATCCCCGGGCCGTCATCATCGACATCGATATAAACCGTTCCAGCTTTGGTTTCCCAGGAGATGATCACCCGCCCGTTCGTCCATTTGCAGGCATTGTCGATAAGGTTTGATGTCATCTCCTCCAGATCAACATCTTCAACTCGGGTGTCGACATCGGGAAAGTCGCCGACGCAAATCTGAATTTCATTTTCCCTATGCAGTCGGCGCATCGCACCAATGACAGGTTCAAGCGTGTTAGCCAATGAACTGCGATGCCCCGGGAGCCCGGCAGTGGCGGCCATTCTCGCGCGGGTGGTGTAATAGTTGATATAACGCTGCATCTGTCGGCATGCGTTCAAAAACACCGCAGCGCTATCGGGGTGGCCGTGACCGGCAATGTTTTGGGCTTCGTCGGTCATGATCGCCAATGGAGTCCGCAAACCATGCGCCAGATTGCCGGCCTGCACTCTGGCTGACTGGACCATTGCCCAGTTTGCGTCGAGCAAATGGTTGAGATCGGACACCAGCGGCCTGATTTCGGCAGGATATTGACCCACCATGCGCCGTTCGTGACCGTCACGAATGTCGCTGATCGCCTTTTTCATCCGCTGCAACGGCTGCAGACTGTAATTAATCTGGATAGCGCCCAATATGATCATGATTGCAGCAAAGCTGGATAGTGAATACAGCAGCGGCCAATTGATATCCGCCAGCACCTCATCCATAAGCCGCTTGTCGGTCGCGATATAGAATGCAAGCGGCGGCTGTCCTTTCGCCACCGATTTTGTCATGGCATATTCGAGCGTTTGCCCTGTTGGACCCAATGCAAATTTCCAGTTTGGTATGTGCGATTTTGCCATGCCGGTGGGAAGGTTTGCCGCTCCAAGAGATGGCGAACGAATGGTCGAATGACCAGCACGTTCGACCTGCCAGTAAAAGCCGGAATTCTGCGGAATAAAACGCGGGTCGGAAAGCCTGCGCAACAAAAAAGGCTGGCCGCTGTCATCGACAACCGTAAGTGCAGCTAACTCCTCGATATGGATCTGCATTTCTTCGTGAAAACCATCGATGACATATTCACGCACGATTTTTGAAACGATGACGCCGGTCAGCAGCAAGCCGATCGATATCCAGGCGGCGGTAGCAACAATGAAGCGTGTTTTAAGGCTGTTGAGGTCGGGCTTCATCGCTCAAACCGGTATCCCAGTCCCCGGATTGTGGTGATTGCGGACTTGCCGACTTTTTTGCGAAGCCTGCCCACATGGACCTCAATGGTGTTCAAATCTCTTTCATCGGCCATCGGGTATAGATGATCCAGAATGTCGGTTTGGGCAAGAATATGGCCAGCGCGCAAAAGGAAAAGGTGCAGCAGCCGATATTCGATCTGCGTTAGCTCCAGCAGGTCATCGCCGCGCCACACCATGCGTGCCGCCGGGTCCATCGCGATTTCGCCCGCAGAAAGGCGGGCATTGGATTGCCCTGCTGCTCGCCGGATGAGCGCGTTGATTCTGGCCATCAATTCTTCGCCGGTAACCGGCTTGACGACATAGTCGTCTGCCCCGGCATTCAGACCCTCAACCTTCTCTTGCCATGTGCCGCGCGCTGTCAAAACCAATATCGGCGTATTGTAGCCCAATTGACGCCAGCGGCGGATGAAATCTATGCCGCTCATGCCCGGAAGACCAAGGTCAATAACCATTGCTGCCCAATGCTGGGGATCTGGAAGATCGAAAACCGCTTCGGCGTTGCCAACGCTTTCAATAACATAGCCACCGCTCGCCAGGCGCTCACGCAGGCGCCGTGCCAAATCCGGCTCGTCCTCAACAACCAATAATCGCATACATTTTCCCCCGTTGAAGCCTGTATGCAGCGAAGCTGTCGCGAACCTGAAATTGGCGGCGATTAATTTTACATAAGCAAAATATTGTCACGAATGACAGGGTTTTTGCAGCATTGTTGCGTAAATCATTTTTGAGGCAGTCCTAGTTGACCACTACCCCGGACCGCCTTGAGGCGCATAGTTCGTGCTCTCCGGGTCGCAAATATCGGCAATCTGACAATCTCAAGTTGTCATGAAGCTGACATTAAGATAAAGCAAAGCTGAAATCTCATATGTATTTCAGTTTTGCTTTTTCTGTCTGAAAATCACGAAAATTGATCTGAAACATTGCCGCGACTCGGGATATAAATCTGCTGGGTCATCGCGAATTATTGTGCCACCGGTTGGCGTTCGACGCTGTGAAGCTGTCCGATAACGGGACTCGCACCTCCAGAAGCTCTGCCCAAATCTGCCATATAAAAGGTTGTATATCCTATGGTTTATATGGATTTACACGATGATGCATCGTGCAAAACTTATCTATGTAGGCCAGATGGTTAACAAAGATTGAAGGCTTTTGCGGGTGTGTGTAGAAAGTAGTCAATCGAAACGGGCTCAACAGAAAACAGTAATAGAGTCGCCGATTGACCTGATCGAGAAACTGAAATCGACAGATCGTGCATGCAGGGGTGCTTTGCGCGCAAAGGGGGTATTATGTACAGTTCAGCTCTTAAGCCATTTGTGTTCAACGCCAGCGATCTGGCGTTCATCCTTAGCCAAATCAATTTTCGCCCGCTGTTTGACGCGGCCGGCAATGCGATCATCAACTGGAACGGGACCGGAGCCATCTTTGACGGCGATGGCAACCAGATTTGGGATGGATATAGTGATCTGCTTGACGCAAACGGCGCTACGCTTTGGGACAATGTCGACGGCGATGATGTCCTGACGGCTGACGAAATTGCGGCCGCCGCGCTCGTGGCACTTGAGCTGTTTGGTCCATCCTATCCGTCCGCGACTTCATCCTATGGTCTGCGCGATGTCACCGGGCTGAACAACAACCTCAATCTGATCAACTCCGCCTATGGAACCGTCGATCAGCCGTTTTTGCGGACGGTCGCCGCGCAATATACCGAAAACAGCCATGGCCACGTCTATGTAGCCGAAGAGGCCGGGTTCGAAACTGGCGTTGATCAAAATGGCAATGCAACCACCGGCGTAGCTTATTGGGCGAACAACGCATTCGCCAACGCCTTTGGTGGAAACACGGGTTTTGCCAGCACCGGTCTGGGTTCAGCCACCACCAACTATTCTATCACGCAGGATCTGACCGACCCGGATAATCCGGTAACCGTTATGGACAATGTGGTAGATTATACTCCGCGCATGATCAGCTTGCTGACGACCACGGGTGGCGTAACCTTCCATCTCGATGGCAACGGCCATATCGATTATACTAACGGCGTAGCATCGGTCGACGATTGGGGCTTGCTGGGAACGCTGGGAATCCAGGATGCGCAGGCGCGCTTTGCAGGCACGCCCGGCGAAGGCGAGTATTTCATCGGGGCGCAGAATCCGGGCGTATCACCGACCAATGGCTGGTTCACTATTTTCGGCCAGTTCTTCGATCACGGCCTCGACTTCATTGACAAGGGTGCTCAGGGCAAAACGATCAAAATTGCATTTGCTGCCAATGATCCGCTCTATGGTGCCACAGGACCCGACGGGCGTCCGGCAACCTCGATCACGGTTGCACGCGCAAATGTTGCTGGCTTTGATGCTGACGGCAATCCCGAATATCTGAACCATACGTCACCCTTTATCGACCAGAGCCAGACATATGGCAGCGATGCAGCGGTTACCGATCTGTTGCGCGAGTGGGTGCTTGACCCTGTCGATGGCAACTGGAAGCCCGGTATGAACCTGCTCAACGGCCATACGCTGGCCACACAGTGGACCAAGCCGGACGGCACGCTGACCAACGAAACGCTGCCGACCCTGAACGAGCTGCGGGCGCATATGATCGAATCCGGTCGAACCGATCTGACCTGGAACGACGTTTTCAACTATGCGAACAGCGGACAGGCGCTGATCCTCGACATGAATCCGCGCTTTGACGAAATCCACTTGATGAAGGGCGACGCCAATCAGGATATTGCCATCGACAACGCCATCGCCTTCCTGGGCGACGTCAACAATGGTGCGATCCGCGCTGGAGACAGCTTCACCCTGTCGGGTGGCACGCTGACCCTGACACTCGGTACCGATCTGGCTGCCGGTCCGCAGACCATTCCGGCTGGAACCTATACTGGCGCCAACGCGTTGATGCTTTGGGTGAATTTCGCGAATTTCAGCGTGATGAGCACTTCAGCAATCGGCAATACGACGACGGGACTTGTCGGCGATGCAGTGGGCACATTGTTGCTCGCATCGGTCGGCGATCACTATATTGCCGGCGATGGTCGTGTGAACGAGAATTTCGGTCTGACCACTGTCCACCATGTCTTCCACGAAGAACATAATTTCCAGATCGAGAATCTGAAAAACACGATCTACAAGGAAGCAGACGCCCGCAACGGTGCAATGGCTGACGGCCAATATGACGCCGAATATATGAAAGACTTCCAGAATTGGGATGCTGCAGGCGTCGGATGGAACGCAGCCACCGGCAATTGGGAAACCAATGACGGCCTTGGCGGCGGTGAAATCGCATGGAACCTTGATGTGATGTTCAACGCGGCCAAACTGACCGTTGAAATGGAATATCAGCATGTTGCGATTGACCAATATGCCCGCACGGTTACGCCCGACATCAAGGAATTTGTCGGCTACACAAACAGTGAAAACCCGACTGTCAGCCTTGAATATGCACAGTCGATTTTCCGCTTTGGCCACTCACAGCTTCGCGAGACGATTGACACAATCGATCCTACCCACGGCCTTACCGGCAAAATCACCGGCTATGCGCTGAAGCTCGCTTTCCTCAACCCCGATGAATATGCGGATCTTGGACCGGCGGCGATCGCATTGGGCATGACCCACCAGCAAGGTAATGAAATCGATGAATTCATTACCCCTGCGTTGAACCAAGGCTTGCTGGGCTTGCCACTCGACCTTGCCGCGATCAATATCGCTCGTGGTCGTGATGTCGGCATTCCGGCGCTTAACGAATTCCGCACAGCTGTTGGCTTGGAAGCATATACCGGCTGGACCGATTTCGGTGCCAATATGGGCCATCCCGACAATCTGGTGAACTTCATTGCAGCCTATTCGTTCGACGGAGACGTGGGCAAGGCGGCTGCGGTCATGGCGCTAAACGAAGGAAACTATGCCGATACCGCTGAAGCCGTCTCGCTAGCCTTGAGCCTTGGCCTTGTCCAAGACGCGATGACAGACGCCGAATTCGAGGCCTATGCCTCTGATTACGCCTTCAACTTTATGAATGGCGGTGATCGCGGCGTTGACATGATCGACACCTGGCTCGGCGGTCTGGCTGAAGTTCATGTCACCGGTGGCTTGTTGGGTGAAACCTTCAACCTGGTCTTTGTTGACCAGATGGAGCGCCTGCAGGATGGTGATCGCTTCTACTATCTCTATCGCTTGGTGAACCAGCAGTTTGCCGACGAAATCGCAGGCGGCCAGTTCAAGGACATTATCGAACGCAACACCGGCCTGACCCATATGGGTGGAAGTGCCTTCTCCTATAATGATCAATATTATGATCTTGGGGCGACGCGAGACGACACCAACACCGTTAACAACAACCATAAATATGGCGATCTGATCAATGTTGTTGGAAATACCAAGGGTATTTACTCCGACGGTGGCAACACACAAAGTCGCGATGGACAGACGATCAACGTCCGCATCACTGATCCAGTGACCGGCGTTGTTACGAACAAGCAGTTTATCCGCGATACCCGCGTCACCGATCCGAATGCTCCTAACGGCGGCCTCGGCATCGATGGCACAGACAATTCGGGCGCGGAATCGACCGAAGTCATTGTCGGCACCAAATATGACGACTTCATCTATGCCCGTGGCGGTGACGACACCGTTTATGGTGATGGCGGTAACGACATCATCTATGGCGGCAACGGCATTGACCGCCTGTATGGTGGCGATGGTAAGGACCGGATCATCGGTGGCGACGGTGCTGAATTGGCCGACGGCGGCGCAGGCGATGACTATATCGCAGGTGACTCCAGTGCCACGGCAGCAGCAGGTGTCGATCAGCTGATGGGCGGCATGGGTAACGATGAAATCCATGGCGGCATCGGTATCGATAAACTCGCAGGCGGTGGCGGCGATGACCGCATCTATGGCGAAGGCGAAACCGATCCGTTCACCCATGGCGGCGACGGCAACGACTTTATCGATGGCGGCATCACCGGCGACAATCTCTACGGCGATAATGGCGATGACGTGATCGTTGGCGGTGCCGATCAAGATATCCTGTACGGCGGCAACGGCGACGACATATTGCGTCCCGGCAATCCATCGCAAGCTCTTGGTGGCGGACCCGACGAGGTATTGGGCGGAGACGGCATCACCGATACCGGCTATGACATGATCGATTTTTCGGACAATGTTGCATCGGCCAATGGCATCGCATTTGACCTGCAAAATCAGGCCAATCCGCAGGTGCAAATTGACGGCACAACGCCAGTTCCCGCATCTACCCAGATCGAAGCTGTTGCCGGATCGGTCAGCAATGACACGCTGACGGGGGATGCCAACGACAACTGGTTGATCGGTGGCACCGGCAGTGACAAGTTCAGCGGCGGCGCAGGCGATGACATCATCATCGGCGGCTCGATGCGGCTTGACGAGGTCATTGGTAAATACCAGACGGCTTACACCCACAATAACAACAACGACAACGCCAACAATCTGCATGCAGAATTGCGCGAGCTGTTCGATGTGAACGGGGATGCTATCGCTGTCTGGGATGGCAACGGCGCGATCTATTCAGCGGCAGCTGCGCAATTGTGGGACGGCATTTTCGATGTCGACACCCCGGATGCCGCAGCAGCGATTGATCAGTTTGCCTACTACACCCAAGAGGAGATGGATTGGCTCTATCAGGGCGCATCCAACCGCGTTGCATGGAACGATGTACTCGACAATAGCGGGCTTATCGATGCCGCTAACGCCCAATTGGGTGGTGCAGATTATGAAAAGCACTTCACCGAAATGCTTCGCACCAAGCTGTTCCAAGACATCAAGCTGGGTGACGGCGGCAGCGATGCCGGCAAAACCGATACGCTGATCCTTGCCGGCAATCGTGCGGACTATCTGGTCGCAGAGGTCACCTATGCTGGACACAGCGTGGTTCGCCTGACCGGAATCGGTGCCCAGGCAGGACAGGGTAGCGACCTTGTCGCCGATGTCGAAAACTTCCGGTTTGAAGATGGCACAGTTGATTTTGCCACTTTGGTTGTGCGCCCGGGAATGTCGGTCGACGATATCAGCGTTGCCGAAGGCAATGCAGGGGTGACCACGGCCACCTTCCGCGTTTCGCTCGATTTCGCAGTCGGAACCGATGTGACCGTCGACTGGGCCAGCGTAGCTGGAACAGCAGCGGCAGGCTCGGACTTCACCGGCGCGGCAGGAACAGTGACGATCCCGGCTGGGCAAACATTCGTCGATGTCACCATCGATGTTGCGGGTGAAACCCTGTTCGAAAATGACGAACAGTTCAGCATCAATCTGAGCAATGCCTCTTATGGCATCGCAATTGCGGATGCGAGCGGAACGGCGACGATTGTCAATGATGATACGGCTCCGTCGATGGCGGTTTCCAACGTGGTAATCGCAGAGGATGGCGGGTCTGCCGAAGTGACGGTTGAACTGACCGAAATTGCGGGCCGCCCGATCGCTATCAACTTTGCGACGGCCATCGGAACCGCGGTATCGCCAGACGACTTTGACGCTACATCGGGGACGCTGGTGTTCGCACCGGGCGTTGCCGCGATGACGGTTACGGTGCCGATCGTGAACGACAACACATATGAGGGCAGCGAAGACTTCACGGTCGCATTGACCAGCAGCGATACCTTCAATGCCTCGCTCAATGCGACCGTTACGATCACACCCGACGGCGATGTACCGCCGGTGGTGTCGATTTCGGATGCTGTCGCGGTATCTGAAGGTGCAGGTGCGGTACTTGAATTCACCGTCTCGCTTTCGGAAGCCTCGGGCCTGCCCGTGACGGTTGACTATGCAACTGCGGACGGTAGCGCCGCTGCTCCCGGCGACTATGCGGGATCGACTGGAACCCTGGTCTTTGCGCCGGGCGAAACCACCAAGACCATTTCGATCACGGTGGCTGATGATGCAGTCTATGAAGCGGCACCAGAATCGGTTTCGGTGAACCTGACTGCGGTTGTCGGCGCAACATTGGGGGCGGTGACGGCAAGCGGTTCGATCAACGACAATGATCCGATGCCGACAATGGCGGTCAGCGACGTCAACTTGGTTGAAGGCGACGCCGGAACGACAAACGCGATGCTGACGGTCACGCTCAGCGGCGTGTCGGCTACGGACACAGTGATCGACTGGGCCACAGCAGGTGGCACCGCAACCGACGGCGTTGACTTTGTCGGCGCTACGGGGTCGCTGACAATTGCGGCCGGTGACACCACTGCCACGATCACCATTCCGGTGAATGGCGACACGCTCTATGAAAATGATGAGAGCCTTGCCGTCAATCTCAGCAGTGCAAACACCGCGAACGCAGTGGCTTCGGCGACGGTAACGATCGCCAATGATGATGCCAAACCGGCGTTGACTGTCGATAGCGTCAATGTCGACGAAGGTGGCGTTGCAACGATCACGGTTTCGATCGATGCGGCCGCTGGCAAGGACATTGTTGTCAACTATGCGGCTGTCGACGGAACGGCGGTGTCGCCCGATGACTATACGCTCGCAGCCGGTTCATTGACTATCCCGGCAGGTTCGACAACCGTAACGCTGGTCGTCAATGCAGCACAGGACACGCTGTTCGAAGGGGTCGAAACCTATTCGGTCAACTTCACCAGCGCGGATACGTCGAACACGGCCGCTTCCACGGCGTCGATCCAGATCGACGTGGCGGATCCGATGCCGCAGGTTTCGATTTCCGATCCTGTTGCAGTAACAGAGGGTGGCGTTCCATCGCTGGTCTTCACGGTCAGTCTGGATAGCGCGTCGGGCTTGCCGGTCACGCTGGACTTTGCAACGGCAGACGGCACGGCCATAGCGGGTGCGGACTATAGCGCAGCCTCAGGCTCGCTAACCTTTGCACCCGGTGAAACGGTCAAGACGATCACTGTGCCGTTGCTCGATGACATGCTCTATGAACCGACGGCAGAAACACTGGCTGTAAATCTGAGCAATGTTGTCGGTGCAAATGTCGCAGATGGCGCCGCAGAAGGCACCATCAACGACAATGATCCGATGCCAACTCTATCAGTTTCGGGTGCTACGATTGCCGAAGGCAATACGGGAACAACCAATCTGGTCTTCACCGTGTCGCTTTCGGGTGCTTCGGCAGCGGCGGTTACCGTCGACTTTGCTACGGCGGATGGCACAGCAACGATTGCCAATAACGACTATCAAAGCCAGTCGGGTTCGCTGACCTTCGCCCCCGGCGAAACCAGCAAAACGGTCACGGTCTTGGTCAATGGCGACATGCAGCTGGAAACCAACGAAACGGTCGCGCTTGCGCTGTCCAATGCCGTTGGCGCGGCAATCGGTGCCGCTTCGGATGCGACGGTGACCAACGATGACAGCTTCAACCTTGTCAATGGCACGGTTGGCCCTGACTCGCTGGTTGGTTCGACCAATCCGGACAATATGACCGGACTTGCCGGTAATGACGTGCTGTTTGGCAGCGCCGGTGCAGACATCCTTGATGGCGGTGCCGATGTAGATACTGCCAACTATAGTGCCGCAACCGGGGCAGTTTATGCCAATCTTGGCGCAAACTTCGTTCGCGAAACGGCGCACACCGCGGGCACGGCAACAACGGGTACGCCCGCTGTGACTACCGACACCCTCGCCAGCATCGAAAATGTTGTGGGCACCGCATTTGGTGACCGTCTGGTCGGCTCGACCGGGAACAACGTCTTCACGCCGGGGTCCGGTGCGGACGTCATCCTTGGCCAGGGTGGCAGCGATACTGTCAACTATGCCGATCGCACGGCTGGCGCCATCTACGCCAACCTGCAGGGCCCGACAGTGCGCGAAACCAACCTGACGGTGGGCACGGCAACAACCGGAACTGCGGCTGTCACAACCGACCAGCTGACTGGCATCAACAATGTTGTTGGAACCGGCTTCGGCGATTTGATTGTTGGCAACAACAGCGCCAACAACTTCCAAGGCGGTGGCGGCAATGACAATATCCAGGGCAATGGCGGCAACGACATTATCGACGGCGGCGACGGTGCTGATAGCATCAACGCTGGCAGCGGTGACGATGTTATCCGACAGGCAAGCACTGGCGGTCGCGACTTTGTGAATGGCAGCACCAATGGTCTGACGGGCGATACGTTTGAGCTTGTTGGCAGTTCGGATGCGGAAAACTTTGTGATCTACACAAGGACTGCCGCAATCGCCGCCGGTTTCGGTGCTGGCTTGAATGCCGCTACCCAGATTGTCGTCACACGACAGGTTGGGGCAGGTGCCGAGGCAGTGATTTCCGAACTGACCGGAATCGAAGAAATCAAGGTGCTGACTTCAAGCGATCCGATAAGCGCATTGGCCGGCAGCAATGCCAACAATCCGACACCCGGATCGACGACGAATGTGGCGGCAAGCGGTGATTCGATCCGTGTGGTTGGCGATTTCACCACTACCAGCTTGCGGTACAACACCATCACCGTTGAAGGCAGCGCGGCGAACGACACAGTCGACATTTCCGCCCTGACTTCGGCGCACCGCGTGGTGTTCAACACCAACGGTGGCGGAGATGCTGTGATCGGTGATATGCGTCCGCAGGATGTGGTCACCGGCTCGCTGCTGGCGTCCGACCTTGGCAGCTTTGCAACCGATCTGTTCAAATCCCAACCTGCCGGTGAAGAGGCGGTTCTGGAAATGGGGCTGGCTCTGGCGGGCGGATTGCTCGGCAACAGGGGTGCCGCTGCGGATTGGGCGGTTCGTGAAGCCAATATGTCGTTTGGTGACCGGTTCGAGCGTGGCCGACAGCTGTTCGACGAAGACGGCAATTGGCTGAAGGGGGCGGCTCTGGTTGCTCAGAAGCCGGCTCTGCTCGATATCGCTGACGAACTTGCTCCGCTGATCCGCCAAGGAAGTTCAAACCTTGCGGCGGGCCTGGGTTCGGATGCTCTGCCATTCGCCCATTCGGCTGAGCAGAACCACTTGGTTAAATTTCAGGATGAAGACAGCTGGGCGTTCCATAGGAACGGCAATCATCACGAAAATCTCTTCTGATGACTCAGTGATGCTTCGCAGGCACCGGATTCTGTTTGGGTCGCGGATCCGGTGCCGACCACAAAATTGGAATCAAGGGAATAGGGGGTTCCAATGCAGTATTTTCAGAAAAAATGGCCAGCTCCGCTGGCCAATGCCTTCGCGGATTGTGTGAAATATTTCAGGTCTAGCGCGGCATTCAGCGCGCTGGTCAATGTCCTGTTTCTCGCGCCGACAATCTACATGATGCAGGTCTATGACCGTGTAGTACCCACCGGCGGAATCGCGACATTGGCCTGGTTGACCGTGGTGCTCACTGCCTCGCTTGCTGTTCTCTCCTCGCTGGACAACGCCCGGTCGAAATTGATGGTGCGGGCATCACTCCGCTTGAATGACGCGCTTTCAGCCAAGATCTTTGAACGGGTTCTGGATCAGGAAAAAACCGGTTCCGGCAAAGCAAAAGCCGCACAGGCGATGCGTGAGTTCGATACGGTGCGTCAAGCGATGGTCGGTCCCGGGCTGATGGCGCTGTTCGATATGCCTTGGACGCCGATTTACCTCATTGTGGCCTTTCTTCTGCATCCCGCGCTTGCACTGCTCATCATTGCAGGCGGCGCGCTCCTCGTTGCTCTCGCGATGCGCAACGAGCGTGCTGTTCGGGAGGGCATGAAGCAATCGCATCAAGCTGTTGCCGGGGCGCATGCCGCGCAAGATATCGTTACGTCGCAGTCCGAACTCGTCCGGGTTCTTGGCATGCGGACAGCAATGGTGAACAGGCAGATCGGTCATCGCAATGAAGGATTGCGCCTTTCGACCATCGCGCAACTCCGCGCTGCGCAGTCAAATTCGGTCGTCAAATTTGTGCGCATGCTGCTTCAATCGCTTGCGCTGGGTCTAGCCGCTTGGCTTGCCGTAGGCGGGCAGATTTCAGCCGGTGCGATTATTGCCGGTTCGGTTCTGCTCAGCCGCGCGTTGCAGCCGATTGAACAGCTGGTTGGCGCATGGCCCCAGTTGATGCAAGCCAAGCAATCGCTCGACACGTTGGTCGACATTTTTGAAACCAGCGCGGATTCCAAAGCCGTGAAGATGCTGTTGCCCGAACCTGCGGGTCACTTGTCGCTCGCCGGGATCGCACTGCGCAATCCGCAACAGACAGCTTTCATCGTCCGGGGCGTGCAATTCGAAGTCAAACCGGGTGAGGTCGTCGGTATATTGGGGCCGTCCGGATCGGGCAAATCCACGTTGGCACGAATCGCAGCCGGGGCAATTTTACCCGATGTCGGCGAAGTGCGTATCGACGGTGCGGAATATGAAAGCTGGGAAAGTGAACGCCTTGCCCGCCATATTGGCTATTTGCCGCAGGATTGCGGGCTATTGCCCGGGACCGTGCTTGAAAATGTCTCTCGTTTTGCGAGCAACATCGGAGAGAGCGCCGAGACGGTGGCTGAACGCGCGGTGAAGGCAGCCAAACTGGCGGGAATTCACGACCTCATTCTAAAATTCCCCGATGGGTACGGAACGGAAATCGGTGCATCAGCATTGCGTCTTTCTGGCGGACAAGCGCAGCGCGTGGCGCTCGCTCGCGCGCTGTACGGGGACCCGAAACTGCTCATCCTGGACGAGCCCAATTCGGCGCTGGATGCCGAAGGCGATCAGGCGCTGGTTCGGACGATTGAGGCAGCGCGTTTGCAGAACCAGGCAATCATCCTGATTTCACACAAACCGCAAATGCTCCAACTTGCCGACCGACTGATCGTAATGGTTGACGGCAGCATTTCGATGCAGGGTTCACGTGAAGAGGTCATAGGAACTCTCAAGGAAGCTGCGGAAAAAACCAATGTCGTCGAGATGAAAAAGGCCTGAGCCGATGAACGACCTGTCAGCATCCCTGTCGCTTGAAGACAGCTTTGAAGAATTGCTTTCGCCCGAAAAGGATTTGCGCAAGGGCTGGTTGATAGCCTCCGGCTTCTTCGTGGTCCTGCTGGGTTGGGCAGCGCTCACACCGCTCGATGCAGGCGCGATGGCGCAAGGTGTGGTCGCCGTTTCCGGCAACCGGCAGGCAGTGCAGCACCGCGATGGCGGGGTTGTGACCGCCATCAACGTCAGCGAAGGGCAGCTCGTCAAAAAGGGTGATCTGCTCGTGACGATTTCGGCGCTGGAGCTGGTTGCGGCGGAAAAGGGGATGGCTGGCGAGATAGCCAATCTGCTGGCAATGCGTTCGAGGCTCGAGGCGGAGCGTGATGGCAAAGGCACGATGGTGCGGCCGGCAGAGTTTGAGGCGATGACCCAACAGGATCTGGTGCTGGCCGAGGAAGCTTTTCATGGCCAGAAATCGCTGTTCGATGCGCGCCGACGTTCGATTGCGTCCGAACGCGACATAATCGGCCAGCAAATTCAGCAATATCGCTCGCAGATCGGTTCGTTCGAACATCAAAGAGAAGCCAATCGGATCCAGCAAGGCCTGATTGGTGACGAACTGAAGGGAATGCAGGAACTGGCCGAACGCGGTTTTGTTGCGAAGAACAGGATCAGGGCAATGGAAAGGGAAGCTGCCCGGCTCGATGGCGATTTTGGTGCTTATAATTCGGAGATCGCAAGATCGTCAGAGGCGATAGGCGAAGCCCGCATGCAGTCGGTTTCGATCGAGCGGCGGACGATCGAGGATGCGGCGACCCAATTGCGTGAAGTGCAAGTGAGGCTGGATGAAGTCATGCCCAAACTGGCTGCTACGCGGGAGCAACTGAAAGCTTCGATGCTTCGCGCGCCTGCAACCGGAAAAGTGGTTGGTTTGAGCATCTTTACCGTGGGCGGCGTTGTTGGCCCCGGTGAGAAGCTGATGGAAATTGTCCCCAACAACCGGGCGCTGGTGGTGGAAGCCAAGGCTTCCCCGAACGACGCCGATGATATCAAGATCGGAATGGAAACGCAGGTCCGCTTCAGCGCTTTGCAGGAAAAAAGCATCCCCATTCTCAACGGCAAGGTGAGCAAAATTTCGGCCGATAGCCTGGAGGATGAGCGCAGCGGCGAGCGTTTCTTCATGGTGGAAGTCACTGTTCCGCCGAGCGAAATGAGCAAAATAGCCAAAATCAGGAACGAGGCACCGTTAAAGGCTGGCTTGCCTGCAGAGGTGATGATTCCACTGCGCAAGCGGACTGCGCTGCAATATCTACTCGAACCGCTGACGCAGATGCTGTGGCGCACTGGTCGCGAAAATTGAGTTTGGAAAAATTGGATTGCAACGAACGCGGCGCATAAGCCCCGCTTGGCTGGAAGCCGGGCGCGGTTTGTGTTCGTTCGGTCCGGTTGCCCATTCCAGAATCGCTTCAGGCGCCAGTCTGGCGCTGAAACCCCTAGCTTCAGTCAAAGCGGCAAAATGGCGGAGACGGAGGGATTCGAACCCTCGGTACCGGATTTACCAGTACGACGGTTTAGCAAACCGTTGGTTTCAGCCACTCACCCACGTCTCCTGCGCGATTGGCGTCGGGGGCCTATAGCGAGCAAGCCATCGGGCTGCAATGCCTATTCCACGCATATCCTTACACGAAAACTGACTCGCTTGGGCGCGAAAGCGACTCGACTCATCGCCCGTTCATTGTGCGCGCCCTAAGCGCGTCGTTAGCCTTTGAAGCTATTATGGAGGATTGCGACTTATGACCGGCCTGTCCCTGCAAAAATTCGGGAGCCGTCTGGCGCTTGCTTTTGCCACATTGTTGCTGGTCGGCTCGCCCGTCAGCGCGCAAATCCAGACTGTAGATCCTAACGACGCGATCGATGCAGACCTGGGCACGCCGCCCAAGGTTGAAACACCGACCGCCACCGACATCCCCACCGATCCGCCTATCGAGGGCGATACCACGGTCGCGCCGGGAATGGAAAGCACAGCAACGCCTGCGACTGTTCCACCAGCTGGAGATCAATCGACCTATCAGGAAGATGACCTCATCGGTGCGGCTGAAGGCGTATTTGGCAAAGGCGCACAGGGTCTCGGCAATCTGATCGAGGACATCCTCAAAAAGCAGGGCAAGCCCAATGGCTATATTGTCGGCCGCGAGGGCGGTGGCGCGCTGGTCGTGGGTTTGCGCTATGGCTCGGGAACGCTGCACCACAAGGTGGAGGGCGAGAAGCCGGTGTACTGGACTGGCCCTTCGATCGGTTTTGACGCAGGTGCCAATGCGGGCAGCACCTTTGTGTTGGTCTATAATCTTTATGATAGCGAAGATCTTTACCGCCGTTTCCCTTCGGGTGAGGGTGTCGCCTATCTGGTGGGCGGGTTCAACGCCAGCTATTTGCGGCGCGGCGATATAGTGTTGATCCCGATCCGCGTTGGCGCCGGGCTGCGACTGGGGGCCAATGTCGGCTATATGAAGTTTTCCAAGAAGCAGCGCTGGCTGCCGTTCTAAAAGAGCCCTTGGGTCGCGCCAAGAAGGGCAAATGGGCGTCCTGCGGGACGCCCTTTTTTTGTCGGTTTGACCGGTGCCGCAACCAATCTAACGCGCGCGAACTTCTTCCATGCGCTTCAGGTAGCGCGCGAGCACGTCGATTTCGAGATTGACCGCCCGTCCCTCAGCCAGTTCGGCGAGCGTGGTGACATCCCATGTGTGCGGGATGATGTTGAGCGTGAAATGCGCGCGGCCATCGCTCGCGTCGGTCACGCTGTTGACCGTCAGCGAAACGCCGTCGACGGTGATTGATCCCTTTTCGGCGATATAGGGAGCGAGCGCAGCGGGGGCAGCGATGGTCACCTTGTGTGAATCGCCAACCGGTTCGACCGACAGCACTTCGCCCACACCATCGACATGGCCTGTTACGATATGCCCGCCCAGCTCATCGCCCACCTTGAGCGCGCGTTCGAGGTTGAGGCGGCGACCTTGGACCCAGAGGCCGCCTGCAGTCTTGCTGACGGTTTCGGCCGAGGCATCGACCGCGAACCAGTCCGCGCCTTTATCAACAACGGTCAGGCAGCAACCCGAACAGGCGATCGATGCGCCGAGGTCAACCCCGCCCATGTCATAACCGCACTGGATGACGAGCCGCAGGTCGCCGCGTTGCTCGGCGGTGGTGATGGTTCCGATATCGGTGACTATGCCTGTGAACATGGGATGGCCTCGTAAACCTCAAACCGGTTGTTGCCAAGCATCCGCGTGTCGGAAAGCTGCCAGCGGCTATGTGCAGCCGCCAGATCGGTCAGGCCGATATCGCCAAGGCAGGGCTTGCCGCCTCCGATGAGGATGGGGGCGCGGTAAAGCATAAGTCGGTCGACCAGCCTCGCGCGCAGGAACGCGCTGGCAGTCTGCGCACCGCCTTCGACAATCAGGCTATTACAATCGAGCGCAGCGATATCTTGCGGAGCGCGGATGACCTCCCACCCCTCGGGTGCGTCGCCGCTGCCGAGCATGATGCGGCGCGGGTTGCGCGCCTCAAGGCCGGGCAGGCGGACGTCGAGTTTGGGGGCATCTGCGCGCACCGTGCCAGCGCCGACCAATATGGCGTCGCAGCGTGCGCGTTCGAGATGGGCATGCGCGCGGGCTGCTTCACCGGTGATCCAACGGCTGCTGCCATCGGCCATCGCGATGCTGCCATCCAATGAGGTAGCGAGCTTGAGCGTTACATGCGGGCGGCCCGTAGTGATGCGCGTCACAAAGCCGGCAAGCCCGGCCCCCGCCTCGGCAGCCATCGCGTCGCGCTCAACCGAAATTCCTGACGCCTTCAGCCGGTCAAAGCCCTTGCCGGCGGTGCGCGGGTCGGGGTCGGTCAGCGCGCCAACGACGCGCGCTGGCTTGGCAGCAACAAGGCTGTCCGTGCAAGCAGGCCCGCGTGCGCTTTCATGTGCGCAGGGTTCCAAGCTGACATAGATGGTCGCCCCTGCCGCTGCGCTTCCGGCCTGTTCGAGTGCAACTGCCTCGGCATGCGGGCGGCCGCCGGGCTGGGTCCAGCCGCGCCCGACGACGACGCCGTCTTTGACGATGATGCAGCCCACCGAAGGGTTATGGCCCGTCCGCCCCTTGCCGCGTTCGGCAAGAGCGATGGCGGCGGCCAACCAGCGCCGGTCTTCTGCCGAGACAGCTATTTCGATGCCCCTACGCGCGCGGCGATCTCGGCCTCGGCCTTGGCGCGGCGTTCGGCGTCGTCTTTCCGGGCCTCGGCGTCGAGTGTCTCGACATCCATGCCCACGGCACTGCCCAAGGCCTTGTAGGCTTCGCGCTCGCGCGCGCGCATCGCGTCCTTTTTCTTCTGATATTCGCGGATCGCGGCGAGGCTCTCCTCAACCGAACGGTCGGCGGGCCCGCTTTCGAAATAGGTGACGGTCGGCGGCGGCGGGGTCGCTTTGTCCATCGCGTCAAAATAAAACATCGCAACGATCGTCGCGGTCGGCACGCAGGCGAGCAGCAGGATCAGCAACCGCCCTCCGCGCTGCTCGCGCATATAGCCGAACAGGTCGGCGACCCCGCCTTTCACAGATGCGTCTTTGAAGAAACTCATTCGGCCTGTGTAGGGATTGCGACGCGCGAATTCCAGTGGGCAAGTTCCCCTCCCGCTTGCGGGAGGGGTTAGGGGA
>NZ_JBEBKL010000036.1:0-30386 GCF_040079335.1 Sphingorhabdus sp. | reverse complement strand
GAATAGATGGTGACCCCTACGGGAATCGAACCCGTGTTTCAGCCGTGAAAGGGCCGCGTCCTAACCGCTAGACGAAGGGGCCATCGAAGATGGAAGCGCGCCTTTACGGATTCGATTTGCGCTCGTCAAGGACCGAGTTTGCCCGATTTCAAAGATTTCCGCCGCCCGCAGAGGTCAGGCGAGTGCGACGTCGTCGATGTGCAATTCTGCCTTGGGCGTCGACCCCCAATCGTCAAGCCGCGCGCGCCCGGCGAGCCAGTATTTCTGCCCGCGTTCGCCGTGGAGCAATTGCTGCCCCATTGCGCTTTCGCCTTGCCTGAACGCCATCGCTTTGAACGACGCGCCGTCGTCACCAGACACAATCGCGCGGACATGATCCTTACCGACAATGTCGCATTTTACGACGCGCACCGGCCCGGTCACCACGCGCGGGCCCGGCCAGCCGGTGCCATAAGGGCCGGCTGCCTCCAGTGCCTCGATCAACATCGGGCTCAATCCACGCGGATTGACCATTGCGTCGATCGAAAGCGATTTGTCTGAACTCGCGCGCGAAACATCACCTGCCAGCCGCTCGTCCAACCATTGGGACAAGGCATCGATCTTGCCAGCCTCAATAGTGAGCCCTGCCGCCATTGCATGTCCGCCGCCTGCGACCAGCAATCCGGCTTCGCGCGCGGAAATGATGGCGGCTCCCAGATCGACACCGCTGATCGATCGCCCCGAACCTTTGCCGGTGCCGTCGGCATCGACGGCGACGACGATAGCGGGCTTGCCGAACTTTTCCTTGATGCGGCCGGCAACGATACCGATCACGCCGGGATGCCAGCCTTCGCCCGAAACAAGTGCGACCGCCCGGTTGTGCTGGGTAGCCATCGCGGCTTCGGCGGCTTCCTGCACCTGCGCCTCGATCGCGCGGCGTTCTTCGTTCAGCCGGTCAAGCTCTTGCGCGATCAGGCGCGCCTCTTCGGGGTCTGCCGTGGTCAGCAAGCGCACGCCCAGGTCTGATTTGCCAACGCGCCCGCCCGCATTGATACGTGGCCCCAGCGCAAAGCCGAGGTCCGAACAGGTCGGCGCGCGGTTGAGCCTTGCGGCGGATGCCAGCGCGTTGAGCCCGACATTGCGCCGCGCTGCCATCACCTTCAAGCCCTGCGCGACAAAGGCTCTGTTGAGGCCTTTCAGTTGCGCCACATCGGCGACGGTGCCTAGTGCTACAATATCGAGCAAATCCATCAGCCGTGGTTCGGGCTGCTCCGCAAAATAGCCCCTCCCGCGCAGCACGCGCACGATCGCAGCGGCGAGCAGGAAGGCGACGCCGACGGCGGCCAGATGACCATGTGCTGCGGCTTCGTCGGCCTCGTCAAGGCGGTTCGGATTGACCAGCGCAAAGGCGGCTGGAAGTTCGGCGGCGCATTTATGGTGATCGACAACGATCACCTCCATGCCCGCATCTCGCGCCTGCGCGAGTGCGTCATAGGCCATTGCGCCACAATCGACCGTGACGACCAGCTTGTTGCCAGCGTCGCCCAAGCGGACCAGCGCCTCGCCAGATGGCCCATAGCCTTCGAGCAGCCGGTCGGGGATATAATAGCCTGCCGCATGTCCCAGTTCGCCGAAAAGCCGGATCAGTAACGCTGCGCTGGTCGCGCCGTCGACGTCATAATCGCCATAGACAGTCAACTGCTCGCCGCGCTCTACAGCATCGGCCAGCCGCTCGGCTGCGGCATCCATATCGCGGAAGATTGAGGGGTCGGGCATGAAGCCGCGTAATGTCGGGTTGCGGTGCCGTTCCAGATCGTCGCGCGCCACGCCGCGTGCCAGCAACAACTGGGTCACCAGATCGTCCGGCGTGAAATCGGGATCGCCTGCATCAGCCCGGCCACCCCGCCATTGCCAGGTCTGGCCGAGGATCGAACGCTGAACGAAGCTGAGGCTGGTCATGCCGCCCTGTTAGACGCTCCTGCCGCCTAGCGGCAAGGGGCAAGGAGTCAGGGGACCAGCACCATCTTCAGCGCCCCCGCTTCACGCCGGTCGAACAGGCTGTAGGCGTCGGCGCCCTGGCTCAATGGGAGGCGGTGGCTGATATAGCGTTCGGGCTTGAGCCGTCCTGACTGGATCAGCGGGAACAGCGCAGGCAGTTCCTCGGGAACCGAACAGGTGCCGACGCGAAAGGTCAGGCCACCGGCAAAGGCGCGTTCGAGCGGGAAAGGGAAGCGGCGGGATTGCTGCACGCCGATAACAGAAACCGTCCCGCGCACCCGCACACAGCGCAGCGCGAAATCGACCGTCGCATCGCTGCCGACCACCTCGACCACACAATCGAGCTTGCGGCCCTTGGTGTCTTCCTTGATCCGCTCCATCGCCTCGTCGGGGTGGAGCGCAATTGCGCCAACAGCTTCGGCCAGTGCGCGCCGCTCGGGGATCGGATCGATGGCATACACGACATGCGCGCCCATCACGAAGGCGGCCTCTACGGTCATCAAGCCAATGGGACCAAGGCCGATTACGCCGACGCTGCTGCCGGGCCGGATATCGGCGTTGCGCGCGCCGAACCATGCCGTCGCCATTGCGTCGGTCATCATCAAGGCTTGGTCTTCACTGATGCCTTCCGGGATTTTGACTGCGTTCATATCGGCGGCGGGGACGCGAAAGGCCTCTGCCTGCACGCCTTGCAGCCGCGCCGAGAGGCCATAGCAGCCGCTGCCATTATTCTCGCAATTATTGACCACGCCCGACAGGCAGGACCGGCAGGCGCCGCAGCCGACGGCAGCGGGCATCATCACCTTGTCGCCAACCTTCACCCGGGTGACGGCCCGGCCAACCTCGACCACTTCGCCGACCGCTTCATGCCCGACGCAAAAGCCGGTATCCTCAGAAAAGCCGTGGCCATGATAGATGTGCAGGTCGCTGCCGCAAATCGAACAGGCGGTCATCTGGACGATGGCATCGCGGTCGGATTCGAGTTTCGGATCCTCCATGCTGTCGTGCCGGATATCGCGTTCGCCGAAATAGCGCAGGGCTTTCATGCCAATCCTTCCAGTCGATAGAAACGGGTGGCGGTACCCGCAAACAGGTCTGCCTTTTCGTCGGCAGACGCGCCCGCAGCGATCCGCTTGAAGGCGTTCCACAAGGTCGGAAAATCGGCACCCCAGCGATCGACCGGGAAGTTGCTTTCGAACATGCAGCGGTTGGCGCCGAACAGTTCGATGCAGCTCTCGATATAAGATCGCCAAGCCTCTGCCAGCGTTTCGGACGACGGACGCACATCGGGCCCCATGCCCTCAAAACCGGGGAAGGGCATGCCGAGGCCACCGAGCTTGATATGCACATTGGGCAGTTCGGCGAGGCTCGCCATGCTGGCTTTCCAGCCCGCAAAACGCTCGTCGCGTTTACCGGCATAGCGCCCCAGCCCGACCGGCGTGCCGACATGGTCGATCACCATCGGCACATCGGGGAAAGTGCGCGCGAGATCGACGGCTTCGGGCAATTGCGGTTCGACCACCCAGATATCGAGCGAGAGCTGGCGCTTGGCGAAGTGCTTCAAAGCCGCGTGCACCTGCGGAGACGAGCATAGATTCGGCGCGGCATGGGCCAGCGGACCCAGCACTGCAGTATCATCGTCATGCGCCATCATATGGCGGATGCCGCGAAAACGCCCGCCGCCCGCCGCCAGATGCGCATCGAGCACTTCGGCGACGGCATCGCCCAGCCCCAGATCGGCATGACCGACTATGCCGGCGCAGGCCCTGGTCTGGCCATAGACGCCGCTCGCGGCCATGGCAGCCACGCCGTTTACAAATTCGGTCTCGCCCACCGGCTGCATCGCTTCAGGCCCATCGGCGCGGTAAAAGGCGCCGCACTGGACATAGACGGTGCCGATTACATTATGCCCGCTGCCGGTATCGGCGAGCAACTCGTCGAGCAAATAGCGTGGCGACTGGCGCAATATCGCCTCGAATGGATGCGACATTTCGGCAGGCAAATAGGGCAGGCGCGAGCGCCAGTCCCAAAGGTGATGGTGCGGATCGATGATCGGCAGTTCCGGTTCAATGATGGCTTCGCTCATATTCTCCGCTCTCGTCCTTCCCAAAAGGGTTCGCGCAGCTTGCGCTTGAATATCTTGCCCGAATCCTCGCGCGGCAAGCTGTCGGCAAAGTTGATCCGGCGCGGCACCTTATATCCGGTGAGCACCCGCTTGAGTTCGGCCTGCAGGCCTTCGGGGGTCAGCGAAACCCCCGGCATCGGCTGCACCACCGCCATCACGCTTTCGCCAAATTCCTCATCGGGAATGCCGAACACCGCGCAGTCGGCAACACCGGGCAGCTTGTGCAGTTCCGCTTCGATTTCGGCGGGATAGATGTTCGCGCCGCCCGAAATGATCATGTCGTTGATGCGGCCGCACAAATAGAGAAAACCGTCATTGTCGAAATAGCCCATGTCACCGGGGGTGATCAGGCCGTATTTCTCCATCGAGGCGCGTTTTTCGGGAGAATTCTGGTAGGTGAAATTGGTGCCGTGGCGGCCTTTGCCGATCACTTCGCCGATGGTGCCGGGTGGCACATCATTCCCGTCCGGATCGACCACGCGCAGCGTCACGCCTGGTTGCACGCGCCCGACCGATCCGGGGTGCGCCAGCCATTCTTCCGACGACAGGCAGGTGACATTGCCCATCTCGGTCGAGCCATAATATTCCCAGATCACCGGCCCCCACCATTCGATCATCGCGCGCTTGACCGGCGGCGGACAGGGGGCGGCGGCATGGGTGACATATTCGAGGCTGGAGAGATCATATTTGCGCTTCACCTCTTCGGGCAGGCGCAGCAGCCGGTTGAACATGATCGGGACCATGTTGAGGTGCGTGATCCGTTCCTTTTCGATGAGGGCGAGCAGCGCCTCTGCATCGAAGCGCGGACAGATGACGACATTGGCGCCAACCCGGATCGAGAAGGACGAGTGGGCGTTGGGGGCGCTGTGATAGACCGGGCCGATGACCGCGGTGGTAATCGTCGCCGGATCGCGCTTGCCCGCCAGCACATCGGTATAGCCATAGGACCAGCCAAGCATGGTGTTGACCGCCTCTGCCTGCTCGGGTGTGAAGGCCGCGCGGCGGACGCCCTTCGGCCTGCCGGTGGTGCCCGATGTATAGATGATCGTGCTGGGCGCCATTTCCGCTTCGCCCGAAAAGGGGGGCGCCGCACTGACCAGTTCATGCCAGCGCGGCAGCCCTTCAGGCTGAGGGGTCTCGTTTAGCCCGTACAGCTCGCGCGTCTCGGGCGGGGTTTCGACAATGACGACTTGCAAGCCTGCCGGGATTGCCTGCTTGATCGGCTCATAGAGATCAGCGTGGATGAGGAGCAGTTTCACGCCGCTGTCGGTCAGCAGGTAATTGGCTTCGTCAGGCGTATAGTGCCAGTTGACCGGCACCGGATAGATGCCCAGCATTCCTGCGCCAAAGGCAGCCTCGAAATAGGCGATGTCGTTGCGCAGATAGAGCGCGATGCCATCGCCCGCCTCGACGCCGAAATTCTGGATGACCGTTGCGGCACGCCGTGCACGTTCGTCAAACTCCGCTGTCGTTAATGTGCGGTCGCCGCTTTTGATCCAGCCCATCGCTTCTCTCCCTCGCGATATTCAGTAGATGGTGTAGCCCCCGTCGATGACAATCGTGTCGCCGGTATGGTTGCGCGAACCTCTGCTGGCGAGATAGACGGCAATCGCCGCGAAATCGGAACCGTCGAGCCAGTCACCGGTGGGCACGCGGCTGATCACCGCCTCGTTGAACTTGTCCCATTCCTGCAGCCCTGCAGTCATGCCCGAACGGGTCCAGCCCGGCAGCACGCTGTTGACGCTGATGCCACAACGGGCGAGCTCGACCGCCATCGCGCGCGCCATCGCAACGACCGCGCCCTTTGTCGCGGCATAATGTTCGTTGCGCGCCGCACCGTGGATGGCCGAAGTCGACGAGATTGCCACCAGCGAGCCGCCACCATCGCCCGCCCTGTACCGCTCGACCATGTGCCGTGCGGCCTCTCGCAGGGTGAAGAGCACGCCGTGGATGTTGACGTCCTCAATCCGCCGGAAATCCTCAACACTGATGTCGAACAATCCCTTGCGCGAGATAGAAATGCCGGCGTTGGCAATCGCCTGATCAAGCCTTCCAAATTCGGCGATGATGTCTGCCACACCCTTGGCGACTGCGGCCTCGTCCGATACGTCGATTTGTGCCGAACGAACCTCGCCGCCATGTGTGCGCAGCTTTGCAGTAGCCTCTGTATTGCGCTCGTCATTGGTACCCCAGATGACGACGGTTGCACCATGCGCGGCAAGGCCATCGGCCATGCCAAGGCCGATGCCGTTATTGCCGCCGGTGACGAGCGCAACTTTGCCGGTCAGGTCGAAAAGCGATGCCATTTCTTGCTCCTCCTCAACGCTCGTTCATCGCAACATATTCCTTGATCTTCGCCTTGCCGAGCTGGCTCATATGCACTTCATCCGGGCCATCGGCGATGCGCACGAAGCGGTTCAAAGTGAAGAAGCGTGCAATCGGCGTGTCGTCCGACACACCCATGCCGCCATGCGCCTGAATTGCGCGGTCGCACACGGTCTGCGCCATTTGCGGGGCGACGACCTTGATCGCGGCGATCAGGTCTTTTGCCACCTTATTGCCATAGCGGTCCATTGCGTCGGCGGCCTTCAGCGTCAGCAAGCGCGACATCTCAATCTCGCAGAAGCTCTTCGCCACATCCTGCCGGATCGACGACTGGTCGGCGAGCTTCTTGCCGAAAGCAACACGGCTGTCCACGCGGCGCGCCATGATTTCGAGCGCGCGCTGCGCTTGCCCGATCGAGCGCATGCAGTGGTGGATACGGCCCGGCCCGAGGCGGCCCTGCGCGATCTCGAACCCGCGGCCTTCGCCAAGGATCAGATTGCCCTTGGGCACGCGGACATTTTCAAAGCGCAGTTCGCATTCGCCACCCGGCGAATTGTGCGATCCGAAAACGGTCTGATGGCGGACGATCGTGATGCCGGGTGTACTCGGCTCCACCAGTATCTGCGAATGCTGCGCATGGCGCGGGGCGTTGAAATCGGTCTTGCCCATCACGATCCAGACGTCACAGCGCGGGTGCATCGCGTTCGAAATCCACCACTTGCGGCCGTTGATGACATATTCGTCGCCATCGGGCGTGATCGACAGCTCCAGGTTTGTTGCATCCGACGAAGCCACTTGCGGCTCGGTCATCACATAGGCCGAGCGGATTTCGCCGTTGAGCAAGGGCTTGAGCCATTTTTCCTGCTGTTCGGGCGAGCCATATTTGGCGAGCACTTCCATATTGCCCGTGTCTGGCGCGGAGCAGTTGAACACCTGGCTCGACCAAGGCACGCGGCCGAGCAGTTCGGCGATTGGCGCATATTCCAGATTGGTGAGGCCGGGAGAGAATTCGCCATATTCATGCGGCAGGAACAGGTTCCACAGGTCCAATGCCTTCGCCTTGGCCTTCAAATCTTCCATCTTCGGCCATTCCTTCCAGAGATTGGCCGGGTCTGTCACAAAGCGGTGATAGTCTTCCTCATTCGGATAGACATGCTCGTCCATGAAAGCCTGTATCCGGGCCAGCAGCCCTTTGACCTTGTCGCTATGTTCAAAATCCATGGGAAAATCCTTTCAGAGGGAGAGCCCGCCATCGACGATCAATGTGTGACCGGTGACATAAGAGGCGAGCGGGGATGCGAGGAAGATGGCCGCACCCGCCATGTCGGCAGGCAGGCCCATGCGGCGTTGTGGAATGTTGGCGAGGGCCCCTGCAAGCCGTTCGGGGCTTTGCGTGGTTATCTTGGTCAATTTGGTGTCGACAAGACCGGGCGCGAGGCCATTGACGCGAATGCCTTCTGGTCCCCAGGCCTGCCCCAGCGTCTTGGTCAGGCTGATCGCCCCCGCCTTGGATGCGGCATAAGCGGGGTTGCCGATATTGGCCTTCAGCCCCGAAATCGAGCTGACAATGATGATGCTGCCCTGGCTTTCCAGCAGCTGCGGTTTGAACTTGCGCGAAATGTGCATCAGGCTGTCGAGATTGACCGCCATCACCCGGTCCCAGCCGGGCTGCTCGAACTCACCGCGCTTGTACACAACGGTGCCTTGGCACAGCACGAGCACGTCGAGCGTGTCGAAGGGCAGGGGCGCTGCCTCAATCGCTTCGGGATCCCCAACATCGACGCAGGTGTAGCCGAGGTTGCTCAGGTCAGAACCGTCGGCCGGATCATAATCGGCTGCGTTCGCGCGGGTGCCCCAGACATGCACGTCGGCGCCGCGTTCGCGAAAGCCGTGCGCGATGCCGTTGCCGATCCCGCTCGATCCGCCGACGACCAGCACGCGCTTGCCAGTGAAATCGGTGTCGTTGGCCATAGAGGATATTCCTTTCAGCTGATGCGCCGCAGCGCACGTTCAAAGAGGTGGATGGTGTGCGCATGCAGCCGGTCGCCGGTTTCGCGCGGGGCCTTGCCCGCACAGGCGCGGGCGTGCGTGCCTTCAAGGATGATGCCCAGTTTGTAGCAGGCGAGGACGGCGTACCAGTCAAAGTCGGCCAGATCGCGACCGGTCAGCCCAGCATAATGGGCAACCAGTTCATCAGGGGTGGCAAAACCTTCCCACGGCGTAATCGCCACGTCGGTGGCATGCGGATTGTCATTTTCCGGCCAGGTCGCAGCGAGCCAACCCAGATCGAGCAGCGGATCGCCCAGCGTGCACAATTCCCAATCGACCACCGCTGCCAGTTCGCCGCTGTCGTTGTCGAACAGCAAATTGGCAAAATGAAAGTCGCCATGAATGATACCCGGTTGGAAACTGGTTGGCCGATGCGCGTCGAGCCATTTTGCAACTTTGTCGACACCCGGGATGGCGTCTGGCCCGGTCCAGCCAGGCATCTCGGCATAACTGGCCAATTGCGAGGCCCAGCGCCCGACCTGCCGTTCGATCCAATTGTCGAGCTTGCCGAAATTCTCAAGCCTGACCGCGCGATAATCAACGCGGCTGAGCGCAGCAATGGCCTCAACCATCGCCAACCCCATACGGTGGCGGATGGCTGCATCGCCGGCATGCAGCGCGGGCAAGCCTTGCGTTGCGTTAAAGCCCTCAATCGGCTCCATCAGGTAGAAGCACGCGCCGATGACATCCTCTTCAGGGCAAGTGGCGATCAGTTCGGGATGAGGAACATTGCTGCCCTTGAGCGCCGCCAATACGCGCGCCTCGCGCCGCATCGTCTCGTTCGAATTGGCGCGCAAAACGGGTGGCGGGCGGCGCAACACATAGCTGCGGCCAGACCGGCTGAAACGCAGCAATATATTCTGGGTGCCGCCCGCCAGCGTGATGGCATCGGCAATCGCCCCCTCTCCAAGCCCTTGCCCGTCCATCCAGCGCTCAAGCGCATCGAGATCGACTCCGTCGACCATAGCTATCGCGAATCCTCTCCAATTTATCCAAATGGATAATGCAGTTGACGTAGATGGGAGTCAAGCCTAGCCTGCAACGATGACGACCACGGCCCCAAAAGCGCGCAGCGAGGCAGCAGAACATCTGAAAGCAGTTGCGCTGCGTCTGTTCGCTGAGCGCGGGATAGACGGCGTCACCGTGCGCCAGATTGCTGAGGCTGCCGGGCAAAAGAATCATGCCGTGGTCGGATACTATTTCGGATCGAAAGAGGCGCTGGTGCGCGAACTGATCGTTGACGGTGCGCGCGCAATCGACGTCCGTCGCAACGCCTGGCTTGATGGCTGCGAGGCAAAGGGCGGGCCGCACAGCGTTGCCGAAGTGATCGAGGGGATGATTGAAACCTCGCTCGATCCGGAAGCAGCCCCCGGCGACGAAAGCTTCAACCGCTTCTTCACCCTGCTGGGCCTCTCGCACCGCGGATTCTTTATGGAGGCGCTCGAAGGCCAGTGGAACACAGGATACCAGCGCTGCCTCAATCATCTGCGGCGGATGATGCCCGATATGCCGGTGGCGAAAAAGAATGAGCGTTTCGTCTTTCTGGGCGGAACGCTGGGCGCGATTCTCGCGGCGCGCGAAAGCGAACTAGCCGACCGCTCCCGCCCGCACCGCATGTGGCAATCAGGCGCAACGCTCAAACATGCAGCAAAAGTGATCGCCGCCATGATCGAGGCGCCGTTCCGCTGAGGCAGCGGCAGAAGCGATCGTCGAATGAAGTGCAAAATGGCGGAGACGGAGGGATTCGAACCCTCGATGGGCTTTTGACCCATACTCACTTTCCAGGCGAGCGCCTTCGACCACTCGGCCACGTCTCCGCATCCTTGAAAGGATGCACGCCCCTAGCGGCTTGATAGCGCTTTCGCAAGTCACGCTGATTTGCAATAACCACCTATATGAAAAGATATCTGACCCTTGCAGCCAGCGCTGCGATTTTCGCTGCCTTTCCCCTCGCCGCGCAAACCACCGCAGCGGAAAAGGAGAAGAAGGAATATCCTTCGCCGCCCGAAATTGTCGCCAAGGCGAAGGCGGAAGAATGGTTGGCGATTGCGCCTTCGGACTTGCTGGTTATGGAACTAGCGCCCGATGCCAAGAGCAAATCCCGCCGCGTTGTAATTCAGTTGATGCCCGCGCCCTTCTCGCAAGGCTGGGTCGGCAATATCCGCAAGCTGGCGGCGGCGAAATGGTGGGATGGCACCAGCATCAACCGCGTGCAGGACAATTATGTCGTGCAATGGGGCGATGCGACCGAGACCAAGGCGCTGCCAGAGGGTTTGGTGACGGTGCCGGAGAGTGAGTATGTGGCGGATATAACTGAGACGCCAATTTTTGATCCCGTCGTACATGGACATGTTATTCAGCCGTGGGCGACTAATGTTTCCGGCGAGGGCGTTTGGTCGATTCCAATTGCCGTTAGTCCTCTGAACAGGAAGAAAGCGCGCATTAAGACTTCTCGGGAAAAAGAAACCCCCAAAGCGCGTCAATACAGAAATGAAACTTACGGATGGCCAACAGGGTTCTCCAAAGGCTGGCCGGTTTCAGGAAATTTGAACGCTAGGGGGTTCGGCAAGACAGGAGAAATCTGGCCCGTCCACTGTTATGCCATGGTCGGTGTGGGCCGCAACCTGTCCCCCGACACCGGTACCGGCGCCGAACTTTATACCGTGATCGGTCATGCGCCGCGCCACCTGGATCGCAATATCGCGCTGGTCGGGCGGGTGATCGAAGGTATCGAACATCTCTCCTCGTTGCCGCGCGGCACTGGGCCGCTGGGCTTTTACGAGAAGGAGGAGGAGCGCGTTCCGATCGCATCGGCGCGTCTTGGTAATGAAATCGCTGACCTGCCCGCTTTCGAATATCTTTCAACCGAAAGCGCCAGCTTTGCCGCCTATGCCGATGCCCGGGCCAACCGGCGTGATGCTTTCTTCATCAAACCTGCGGGTGGTGCGGATATTTGTAACATTCCCGTTCCCGTGCGACGCAAGCCGCTATGAGCGAAAGCGTCGAAACAACGGTTGCGTTGTGGATCTGGACCAGCCCCGAAGCCCCGGCGAGCTGGCATTTCCTGACCATCGAAGGTGAAGCGGCCGAAGCGATCCGTGCCACCGCTCTGATGCGGCGGCTGGAGGGCGGGCAACGACGAGGCTGGGGTTCGATCCGAGTCACCGCGACCATCGGCGAGACCAGCTGGCAGACGTCGGTTTTTCCGAGCAAGGAAAGCGGAGGTTATCTGCTGCCGGTGAAGGCTGCAGTGCGCAAAGCCGAGGGTTTGACCGCCGGTGACAAAATTGCCGTCCGGCTAGCCTATTAAAACCCGAAAGGGCTTCAGCCCTTGTTTGGATCCCGGTCGGTCACCACCACGAACAGCATTACAAGCATGAATGATCCCATCATACCTGCAAAAATGGCGACGGGCAGAATTGAAAGATCGGACATAAACACTCCCTATTTGAACGCGAAATCGCTGCGCCCGATTGGATGCGATGTCCTTGACTTCAATCAATTTGCTAAACTGCCTTTACTATATCTTTGGTTTTAGTAGATTAGTGCAGGGAAGAAACAGGTCGCAATATTCGAATAGAAGCGGTTTCACCGTAGAGGAGCGACTATGGGTGGTGGTGACGACAAACGGCAGAGCGACCGCAGACAACGCAAAGAACGGCGATCCGGTGACGAACGACGGCGATCGGATGATCCGGGGTATAGCGGACCCGAAAGGCGATCTGGAAAAGACAGACGCTCTGGCACCGAACGCCGCAATGGCGCTGACAGACGGTCGGAGATTCGCAGCACAATAAATTGAAGCATTTGTCGGGGGCCAATTCCGCGCTTAATGGGAACATGACCTTTCGTTGTTTTCTCGATCTGCCCTCAGAGGCGATTGGGGGGCATTTTGGTGCAGTCGCCGGACTTGATCGCTGGGCAGGCGGTGTCATCCAGCCAGCACAATTTGCCCCCGTCATCGTCCGTGCCGGCGGCAACGGGCGCAAGGTGATCCGACCGATGCACTGGGGCTTTCCGGCTCCTGGCCAGTCGGCAGAGATGACCCCGCCGGGCGGAATGCGCTGGGTGAGTTATGTGCGCAATCTGGAGAGCCCGTTCTGGATCGGAAATTTGCGCCATGTGGGGTTGCGATGCCTGATTCCGCTGACATCGTTCGTAGTTTCACGCGGATCAAAGGGCGGGCAATTGCAATGCCGAATAGACGCCCGTCCTGTCTTCGCCGCCGCAGGCATCTGGCGCGACTTGACCGATATGCCGGTGTTCGCAATGCTGACCACCGACCCCAGCCACGCGCTGCTCCCGGTAGAGGGCGGCAAAGGCCCTGCAAGCATGCCTGCGCTGTTGGATGAAGCCGGACAGGAGCAATGGCTACGTGCGGACTGGAAAGAAGCCGCCGCGCTTATACAGCCCTATGGCAAGTCCGATCTGGTTGTGGAGAGCATAGGGTAGCGAACAATCGTTTCTGACGGTTGATGGTTTAGTACCTCACTCTCGCTTTTTGTGTTGCGTTGGGCGATAGGCAGGCCATGTGTGTCGTCGCCGTTGCTCTTGATTGTCATCCCTGCTGGAAACTGGTGCTGGCCGGAAACCGTGACGAATTCCACGCGCGCGCAGCCGATCCGCTTGGCCGTTGGGCGGATGCGCCGCATGTCATTGCGGGGCGCGACCGGCAGGCGGGCGGCGGCTGGCTCGGGGTTAGCGAGGCGGGGCGGCTCGCGGTCGTCACCAATATCCGCAATCCAGATGGGCCTGATCCGGCGAAGGCTTCGCGCGGGGCGCTGGTGGGCCATTGGCTTGTATCGGGGCAGGCACCTGATCTGGCCAGTCTGTCAGGTTTCAACCCGTTCAACCTGTTGCTTTGCGGGCCTGAAACTACGGTGCTGCTGTCGAACCTTCCCGAACCACAGCGTCAAATGCTTGGGCCCGGTATTCACGGACTTTCCAACGGCCATCCGGGCGAGCCGTGGCCCCGGCGCAGCACGGCGGAGGCGGCGCTGGCGCAGTGGGTCGAACGCGACGGACAGGTGGAAGAGTTGTTCGCACTGTTGCGCGACGAAAAGCTGCTCGACGATGGCGGAGTACCGATCTTCATTAGGGCGCCAGTTTACGGCACACGCTGTAGCACCGTTGTGCTGATCGACCGCGACGGACGAGGCACGATAATCGAGCGCCGGTTTGATCCCGATGGCAACGATGCCGGGGAAACCAGCGTCGACTTTAGCTGGCCTTCAGCCGCCTAGCCCGCGAAGAACCAGCCCCCGCCCAATGCCAGCGCGACCGCTTGCAGCATAGCGATGCTGTGCAGTGTCTTGCTGAAGGGCTGTTTGCGTGTCTTGTGCCGAAACAGCTTGCGCCCGGCATAGGCTCCTGCAGTTCCGCCGGCCAGCGCCAGCATCAGCAGCGTCGATTCTGCGATCCGCCAGCTTCCGGCCTCCGCCTTCATTTTGTCGATACCGAACGCCGCAAATGCGGCGAAGTTGATGCCGATAAAGGCAGTCGAGATGTTGGCAGCGGAGGCAATTTCGGCGAGCGTCATTTGCTCCATAATAGGGCCGATTAATCCAAAGGAAATCCGTTGTGGAGCGGCATCGCTTTGCCCTGATGTTGACGCGCCTTTAAAGCAGGCATAGCTTTTGCAGATTGCCGGATATCCAGCCGGCGATTTTGTCTCCTTCGGGCGACAAGGGTGGTGGATCATGAATAATATTTCCCGCTTTCCGGGGCGGCGAAGCGTGCCGCTCTGGCATCAGGCGATTCTCGCCTTTGTCGGCGCAGTCGTCACGGCGCAGATTGGCGTTTGGCATTATCGCGACTATCAGGCAGCACAGGCAAAGCCCGCTATGCAGGTTGTCCAGCCACTCGCTCCGCCGGTGGAGGTTGCCGCTCTGATAGGTTCCAGCGCGGCACCGACGGGAGACAGGGAAATAGCCAGCTTCGGTTTCTGCCATGAAGGCGGCGGCACCAATTGCGTGGTCGATGGCGACACGATCTATTATCATGGCACCAAGATCCGCATCGCCGATATCGACACCCCCGAAACCCACGAACCGCGTTGCGGAGAGGAGGCTGCGTTGGGGGCCAAGGCGACACAGCGTCTGCACGCGCTCGTCAATTCCGGCCCTTTCACGCTGCAAAGCATAGATCGCGATGAAGATGGCTACGGGCGCAAGCTGCGCATATTGATGCGTGGCGGGGAAAGTCTGGGCGAAACACTGGTCAATGAAGGGCTGGCGCGCTGGTATGTGGGCGGACGGCAGCCCTGGTGCTGAACGCCTGGTCGATCGTCATTTCTTCCTGAGCGCCTCTGCCAGTGCCAATGCGGTATTGAGATGGCCCAGCACCGCACTCGCCTCTGCGCGGCGGATTGTGGGTTTGTCCTTGCCGCGCTCATAGGCCTCGACCGATAGATGGTCTTCTGGCTTCAGGCCGTTGATGATGGCAACAAAAGGCGCGCCTTCGAACATCAGCGATTTGAGGAACTGGATATAGACCATCTGGCCCTTGTCCCAGCGCAACTCCATCGACGCGCCCGCGCTATTGTAGAGCCGGACGGGCTTGTCGGCATCGACCGCGTCGGTGCCCGTGCGGAAGAGTTCGGGATAGACCTCCAGCGCCGCGACTTGCCCCTCATTGGCGGCAAGCCCGATCAGCCGCATATCCGCGCCCGGATCGATCCCCACTATACAGCGGGCGGAATTGGTGCCGATGGGCGGCCAGTTGCAATGATAGTCGCCAGCGCCGATGCCCGACAGCACACGGCGCGGCAGGCGCGTGGGATCGAGCGCGATGCTGACGCTGCTTTCATTATAGACGATGCGGCCCTTCACCCCTTGCAGCGTGAATTCTTCCGAACGCATCACGGCAATCTTGCTGCCGCTGGCGTCGAGTGTTTCGACACAGCCCAGCGTTCCACCCAGCAGTGGGCCTGTGATTGACGTATTGACCGTCTCGCGCTCGATTCCCGGCTTGGCCTTGGCGATGGCGGCCAGATCGGCTGGCAGCGACGCGGTGGCGGGGCAGATGAGTGCAGGCGCTGATGGAGCAGGGTTGGCGGCGGAAAGCGCGGTTGGCAGCGACAGTCCGGTAGCAAGGGCAAGCACGGCAATTGCCCGACGGAAAAATGGCATAAACCCGTTAACTCCACAGGACGCGCGGCCCGGTACGCCTGCTGAGCCAAGCTGTGCCATAGCGGCAAGATTAGGGCAATATCGGCGGCACCTTTTTCGTTGTTTCGCGCAGATAGCGGATTAGTCTGTCACTGATCGCAAAACTCAGGGACATCTGACCTATGTCGGGCCACCGCATTTATCGCACCAGCTTTGCCAGCGTGTATCCGTTATATGTGGCCAAGGCCGAGAGGAAGGGCCGGAGCAAGGCGGAAGTCGATGCCATTATATGTTGGATTACCGGCTATTCTGCAGAGGCGCTGGTCGAAAAAATCGCGGACTTGACCGATTTTGAAGGGTTTTTCGCGCAAGCCCCGGCGATGAACCCGGCGCGTCTGCAAATCACCGGGAGCGTGTGCGGCGTGAAGGTGCAGGAAGTGCAGGAGCCGTTGATGCGCGAAATCCGCTATCTCGATAAGCTGATCGACGAACTGGCCAAGGGCAGGCCGATGGACAAGATCCTGCGGACGCCCGCATGAAATCCTACATCGCTTTTTGCTTGAGCGCGCTGCTCCTGCCATCGGCCATGCCGGCGCAAGACAAGGTCGATCTGCCCAAGCCGGTACGCGTCGAACCCGCGGCCATGCCCGCACTTCCAAAGGCGCAGATAGACGATACGCTGGCGATTGGCGGCGACGATATCGATGCGCGCAAGGTGCGCAGCCGGATGACGATCGCGGTGCAAGTCAATGGCAGCGGGCCGTACCGCTTCGTCGTCGATAGTGGTGCGGACAGCTCGGTGATCGGCACAAGGATCGCCAGTTCGCTGCAATTGCCCGCAGGCACGCCTGTAACGGTAAACGGCATCACTGCGAGCAGCATCGTGCCGCGCGTGTTGGTGGATGAGCTGGGCCTTGGCCCGACCAGCGTTACCAATCTGGAACTGCCGGTGCTGGCCGAAGCCGATCTGGGCGGAGACGGGATGCTGGGGATCGATGCACTGGCTGAAGAACGGCTGATGCTCGATTTTGAAAAGCGCGTCATCACGATCGAGGATGCCAGCAAGCCTGCCCCGCGCATGGATGGAGAGATTGTCGTCACCGCGCGGCTGCGGCGCGGCCAGCTTATCCTCACACAGGCCAAAGCGAACGGTCTGGCCGTCGATGCCGTGGTCGATACCGGGTCTGAAATCACCATCGGTAATTCGGCGTTGCGCGACAAGATATTGGCCAAGCGCGGGGTGAAGACCGAGAAGATCGCGATCACCGGCGTCACCGGGGTGACGGTCGATCTGGAACTCGCCTGGGTGAAGGAAATCCGGCTGGGATCGGTGGTTTTCAGGAATGTGCCGATCGCCTTTGCCGATGTGCCACCGTTTGAGGTGTTCGGCCTTTCGCAACAGCCATCGTTGCTGCTGGGCACCGATCTGATGGAAACATTCCGCCGCGTCAGCCTCGATTTCCGCGCGCGCAAGGTGCGGTTTCAGCTGCGCAAGTGCGAAACCACAGGAGTCATCCTCAACACTTCTTCAACCGTATCAGCCTCACGGCTGTCGGTGGACAAGGGCACGACACAGGCCTGCCGACGTTAGTTTTTGGCTGCTACCGGCGTGGCAGCACCGTTTTCCGTTTCACATGAAGAGCACAAAGATTTTCAAGAGCGCAGCTCTTGCACTAATTGTCACCTACGCAGCGAGTGTGGATGAGCTATGGCTTTAAGCCACCCTCTTCAAAATCTTCGTAGCCTTCGTGTGAAACAATGAAGGTCGCTGCGCGCCAGGGTTTCTCTCTGCGTTCTCAGCGCCTTTGCGCGAACTAATCCAGCTCCCGCACCCCGAGCACTGCCGCCATCGGCAGCGGACCGTAGATGTGGGGGAAGAGGGCTCCCCCTCGCGAAACCTCCCACTTCACAGTCTCGCCCAGCGCGGCCAGATCGACCTCGGCAATCACCAGCCCGGATGCCTGCGCAAAATGCTTGTCCAGCGTGCCCTGCAACTGGTCGGCGGTGGACAGGTGGATATAGCCATCGGCCAGATCGACCGGCGCACCGTGGAACATATCGTCGGCCTGAAACTGTGCCCATTGGTCGGCGGTCAGGATTTTATAGGCGGTGGCGGGGTGGGGGGTGCCGATCATGCTTTTGGCGTTTTCGCCTTCGCCTTATGCGCGGCGATATCGGCATCGATCTGCGCGATCCGCATCCGTTCGGGCGAATCCTTGGGCAGGCCTTTCAGGCGGGCCGTCGCCCACAGGCTGCGGCGTTCGGATTCGAGTGCTTTGAGATAGAGATCAGCCATAGGCTGCGCCTAGCCGGTTATGGCGGTGGGGGATAGCCCCCTCTCCCACAGATAGCCCCCTCTCCCAAAGGGAGAGGGTTGCGAAAGCTTGGCAGCTGCGCTGCCTAGCTGAAGCTGGGTGAGGGGGTGTGCGCTATCGGCAAGGCAGAACCCCTCACCAATTCCGCCTAGCTCCCCCGGATCAAGTCCGGGGTCACAAGGCTGCATATCCTCTCCCTATGGGAGAGGGGGCAACACCACTCTCTCCTCCTTTAGGGGAGAGATACGAAGCCTTGGCGCCGTAGCTTTAGCGAAGGCGGCTAGGCACAGTTGAGAGAGGGAAGTAGCGCATAACCTCACCCTCCAGCCCCTCTCCGCTGCGACTAGGCGGATAAACCGCCAAGTCTCGCACCTCTCCCCTAGAGGAGAGAGGTTGGTTCGGCGATACGCTCAAGCTTGACCACCGCGATCCAATTCCGCACCTTGGCGGCGATGTGCAACCACTACGCCAATAGTCCGGAAATCCAGAAAGAGCTGTCGACCTGGCGCGAATTTATCGGGTGGAGCCTGAAAGCGCCGCTGCCGCCCGAACTGGCGGGGCTCGACGAGGATGTCTGGCCAAAGCGTGAGGCGGCGGTGGTGCGGGATAGCGTGGCGGATGGCGGCGCGGTGGCCGATATCATGCGCTGGGGCGTGCCGCTCAGTCTGCCGGGGAAACGCGCGGGATCTGTGGTGACAAAGCATGTCACCAATGTCCGCAATCTCGATAGCCCCTTCTGGCGCGGGATGCTGGCAAAGCCCGGTGGGCGCTGCCTCGTCCCTTTCACCCGCTTTGCCGAGCCAAAGGCAGGCGCGGGGCGCGAGGAACATTGGTTCAGCATCCCCGGCCAGCCGCTGGCGGCCTTTGCGGGGGTGTGGAGATGGGCAGAGACGCCCGTGCAGCCGGGACTTGATTTGGACGGAGATACGCCCGCGCCGCAAGAGGTATTCGCCTTCCTCACCTGCGAACCCAACCCGCTGGTCGCCCCGCTGCACCCAAAGGCGATGCCGGTGATCCTGCATCCGGAGGATTATGCCACGTGGCTAACCGCCGATTGGGAGGAAGCCCGAAAACTGGTGCAGCCTTTCCCGAGCCAGTTGATGACGGTGGCGTGAGGGGGGAAACGCAAACCCAATCTCTCCCCTTCAGGGGAGAGATACAAGCCTTGGCGCCAAAGGCGCTTAGGCGCAGTTGAGAGGGGGAAGTAGCGCACAACCCTCACCGTCCAGCCCCTCTCCGCTGCGACTAGGCGGATAAACCGCCAAGTCTCGCACCTCTCCCCTAAAGGAGAGAGGGGGGGTATTCAGCTATTTTGCGGAATTGGGGATTGCGTGAGCCGTCACATGCGGCCTGAATGCTACAATTAACCTACGGCAGCCGAAGGCTGTTGGATTTTTGTCAATAGCTGTAACGACGAGGGAGCTTCGCTATGACCCCCGTCTTGTTTTGCGTAGCCAGTTTCTTGTGGTGAAAAAATGCAAGATGCAGCGTGAGTAAGTACAATGTCTGCGCTTGATTGTTCGGATGCTGCTTCTGCCAAAGCTGTAAAGGTAGCTAACGCATTTTGGCGGTGACGGTTTACCACCTCATTGTGTTTATGAGACATAAAATTACGGGCACATAGTAATAGCATATAAGATATTACTGCAAATATAAGTATCTTACTTACTGCGAGCTGGGTCGTCTCATATGCGTTTTCTGGAGAAAAAAATGGAATTTTGTGAATAAATAAAGAAAGTATAGCGAACAATCCAAGCCCTATTGCCGTCCTAGTTGAATACTTCAACCACGTTTTTGATTGGGTATTATGAGCGTCGGCTTCGTTCTTAAAATGAATCGCTTGCTTACTTACACCTTGCTCGGCCGCAGCTGACCGTACTTCCGTAATGATGCCATCAACTACCCTTTTTTGCTCACCTAATTCAGTGACTAAAGAGGTTGCGATGTCTTTTGCGGATTGCGTTGCAGCTCTTGCTTCGGTTTCTAGAGCCGAGAAATCTTGAGATCGAACTGCAGCGTATGCAACGAGTGGGTGAATGCTGTTGAAAACCCTTTGAAAATATCCGTTCAAGTTGGACAGCATATTTTCTTGCGCGTCTTTTGGATTTGGCTGTGCGCCGTCAATCTCAAAATGGAGGAAAGTCTCAAGGAGGTTGAAAAATGCGTCGGCTTCCGTTTTTATTTGGTCAAGTTGCTGCTCAGGAAAAAAGTCTAAATGAGATGCTTGGAGAGTTTGAAATAGCGATATAACCTTACGAGCCGGTTCGACGGCAGAAGTAAAAGCGAATCTATTACCAAGCTCTTTCTCTCGAATTATAGAATCAGGATTGAAACTCTGAACACGCTCCAATGCGTGACGAGTGCTAGCAAGCTTTGAATCGTCGATTGAAGAGATATCGGCCATTTACTCCGCCGCAACCCCCGCCTGCGCAAACATATCGGCTTCGTCGCTCGCAGCTTCCACCGCGCCATCATTGGCGGGCTTCTTCTTGCGCTTGTCAAAGCTGTCCCAAACTTCGCCCCAATTGCCGCGCGTTGACGCCTTGCTGTATTCGGTCGCGCGGGTTTCGAAGAAGTTGGCATGTTCGACGCCGTTGAGCAGCGGCGCGAGCCAGGGGAGCGGGTGGTCTTCGACCATATAGATTTGCGGCAGGCCCAGCTGGCCAAGGCGCCAGTCGGCGATGTAACGGATGTAGCGCTTGATTTCCTTTGCGGTCATCCCCGGCACCGGGCCCATTTCGAACGCCAGATCAATGAAGCTGTCTTCCAGCCGCACGACTTTCTGGCAGCAATCGATAATGTCTTCCTTCACCGCCTTGGTCAGGCAGTCGCGTTCCTTGGTGAAGGCGTGGAACAGCTTGGTTATGCCTTCGCAGTGCAGGCTTTCGTCGCGCACCGACCAGCTGACGATCTGCCCCATGCCCTTCATCTTGTTAAAGCGCGGGAAGTTCATCAGCATGGCGAAGCTGGCGAACAGCTGTACCCCTTCGGTGAAGCCGCCGAACATGGCGAGGGTGCGGGCGATATCTTCGTCATTATCAACGCCGAACTGGTGGATATAATCGACCTTCGCGGCCATTTCCTCATATTCGAGGAAGGCCGAATATTCGCTTTCGGGCATGCCGATGGTGTCGAGCAAATGGCTGTACGCCGCGATGTGCACCGTCTCCATATTGGAGAAGGCGGTGAGCATCATCTTCACCTCGGTCGGTTTGAACACGCGGCCATATTTTTCGTGGTAGCAATCCTGCACCTCGATATCGGCCTGGGTGAAGAAGCGGAAGATTTGCGTCAGCAGGTTGCGCTCATGCTCGCTGATCTTCTGCGCCCAATCGCGGCAATCCTCCCCCAAGGGCACTTCCTCGGGCAGCCAGTGGATCTGCTGCTGCCGTTTCCAGAAATCATAGGCCCAGGGATATTCAAAGGGCTTGTAGCTGTTGCGGGCTTCTAACAGTGGCATTTTCGGCTTCCTCGGTTCAATCTCTTTCCTCTCCCCTTGCGGGAGAGGGATGCGAAAGCTTGGCAACTTGTTGCCTAGCTGTAGCTGGGAGAGGGGGTGTGGGGGGGCTAGCGCGCAACCCCTCTCCAACTTCGCCTAGGCCGCTGTGCGGCCAAGGCTTCGTATCCTCTCCCGCAGGGGGAGAGGAGGTTATTTACTGACACGCCAGGCATTCCTCATAGTCGGTCTGCTCGCCCGCGGTCAGTTCGATCTTGGGCGCGTCGGCGGTGTTGTCGGCTTCGACCCCACCGGCAAAACCGGCGCGCTGGATCGATTTGGAGCGCAGATAGTAAAGCGACTTGATGCCCAGCTCCCATGCGCGGAAGTGGAGCATGAGCAGGTCCCATTTCTCCACGTCTGCCGGGATGAACAGGTTCAAGGACTGCGCCTGATCGATATAGGGCGCGCGGTCGCCGGCGAGTTCGAGCAGCCAGCGCTGATCGATTTCAAAGCTGGTCTTGTACGTGTCCTTTTCCTCTGGTGAGAGGAAGTCGAGATGCTGTACCGAACCACCCTTTTCGAGGATGGTGTTCCAGACATTGGTGCTGTCCTTGGCTTTCGCCTGCAGCAGCTTTTCGAGATAGGGGTTTTTGACGATGAAGCTGCCCGACAGCGTCTTGTGGGTGTAGATGTTCGCCGGGATCGGTTCGATGCACGCGCTGGTGCCGCCGCAGATGATCGAAATCGACGCGGTGGGGGCGATTGCCATCTTGCAGCTGAAGCGTTCCATCACGCCGCGTTCCTCGGCATCGGGGCAGGCGCCGCGTTCGGTGGCGAGCACCATCGACGCCTGATCGGCCTGCGCGCGGATATGCTTGAAGATCTTCATGTTCCACGACTTTGCCATAGCACTTTCAAAGCCAAGGCCGCGCGATTGCAGGAAGCTGTGGAAGCCCATTACGCCCAAGCCGACCGACCGTTCGCGTCCGGCGCTGTAGCGGGCGCGGGCCATTTCGTCGGGCGCGCGGTCGATGAAGTCCTGCAGCACATTGTCGAGCATGCGCATGACATCCTCGACGAACATCTTGTCGCTGTTCCACTCGTCCCATGTCTCAAGGTTGAGCGAGCTGAGGCAGCAGACCGCGGTGCGATCCCCACCCAGATGGTCGCGGCCGGTGGGCAAAGTGATTTCGGCGCACAGGTTTGACGTCGATACCTTCAGCCCGAGTTCGCGGTGATGCTTGGGCATCGCGTTGTTCACGGTGTCGCTGAAGATGATGTACGGCTCACCAGTGGCAAGGCGGGTCTCGACCAGCTTCTGGAACAGGCTGCGTGCGTCGACGGTGCCCCGGATGCTGCCATCCTTGGGCGAACGCAGGTTGAATTCAGCGCCTTCACGCACTGCTTCCATAAACTCGTCCGACAGCAGGACGCCGTGGTGCAGGTTCAAAGCCTTGCGGTTGAAATCGCCCGAGGGTTTGCGGATTTCAAGGAATTCCTCAATCTCGGGGTGGTTGATGTCGAGATAGCAGGCGGCCGATCCGCGACGTAGGCTGCCTTGCGAGATGGCAAGGGTGAGGCTGTCCATCACGCGGACGAAGGGGATGATGCCGCTGGTCTTGCCGTTGAGGCCCACAGGTTCACCGATGCCGCGCACGCTGCCCCAATAGGTGCCGATGCCGCCGCCGCGCGATGCCAGCCAGACATTCTCGTTCCAAGTGTTGACGATGCCTTCCAGGCTGTCGTCGACGCTGTTCAGATAGCAGCTGATCGGCAGGCCACGTCCGGTGCCGCCGTTTGACAGCACGGGGGTGGCAGGCATGAACCACAGTTTCGAGATATAGTCATAGAGCCGCTGGGCATGCGCTTCGTCGTCGGCATAAGCAGAGGCGACGCGGGCGAACAGATCCTGATAATTTTCGCCGGGCAGCAGATAGCGGTCGCGCAAAGTCTCTTTGCCGAACTCGGTCAGCAGATCATCGCGAGCGCTATCGGTCACGACATCAAAGCGCCGCACGTCGACAGTCTTGCTGTCGCCAGCCTTGGCTTTCGCCCCACTGTTTTGCGCAGCGGTGACTTCCTTTTCGGGCTTTGCCTTCTTTACCTGCGGGGTATCGGTCTCTGTCTTTTCTGCTTCGAGCATGTCCGCCATATTGCCTTCTCCGGCCTCCCGGCCAGTATCCCTGAAATCCATGTGACTCTTTGCTCCCCAATTTGGTGCTGGCCCTCACCCCGTTCGATTGCCAGCTCCGACTACCAAGACCCAAGAAACTTGTTCGCTTCTTGTTCGACTCGGGAAGCAAACGCCTCCCTTAGCATTTTGTGCGACCCGAGGGGCATAAATTCGCGTGCCGTCCATCATTTTTTCAGGGCAAAAAAACCCCGCCGCAGAATTGTTCCTGCAGGATGAAACACAAATTGTAGGTATGCCCCCTGTGGCCAACCGCTATCTATAGTGCCTCAACCATTTTCAGACGCAAGAGGGTAAATGGTTAATTAAGGACTCGATTCGTCGCTTCCCTGATTCCATTCGTCGCACCCTCTTTGGGGTGCAGCGCAGCGACGCACGGACTTCCTAGGACTTGTCTAGCGCGCAAGAGATTTTGCGACGAGTGGCGTAAAATTTTTATCCACGATAAAAAATCGGTGGGGATAAACCGGTGTGCTTGTTGACATGGCGGAACTGCGTTAGTCTTTCGGCTCCAAGCTCGGGAGGGGAAATCCGATGCGACCGGTCTTTACACGAATCACTCTATTGTCCGCGCTGTTAACTCAAGTGGCACCAGCGGCAGCTGCCCAGAGCGGCGCGGCCGCTCCGCGCCAAATCGTGCCGCCCAAAGAAGTGGTGACCAAGTCACCCACTAATGCTGTTGTCATCCGCCCGGGACCAAGCGTCAATATTATCCAATCGTTGAAAGTGAAGCGGCAGATCGCGCTGCCTTCGGTGCGATCCAATCCAGTCGTCAAGCTGCAGGCAACCAATGTCGACTTCAAGCCTGTACTTTCCAATCCGCGCGCATTGTTCAACGTCGCTGACACGTTGCGCGCCGCGCCTCAACTGGCGAGCGTGCGTACCGACGACACGCAGATTTATGAAGTCGAGCAGGGCTTGGTCGTACGCAGCCTGCTGGCATATGAGATCAAGCCGGGCGTGTGTATTAGCGCCAGCAAGCGAGCCCAACTGGCGTCACGCGGGGTGGCATGTGCGACGCGGCTCGATCCAACGAAGCGTGCCGAAGCCTTCGCCAATCCCAACGATCCGCACTATGTCGCCGACCCGACCGAGCGCGCGAACGCTATAGCTGCTGCCAGCAAGCATTCGGCGGAAACAAGCGCTGCGATCGACATCGATATTGCCGATCTGCGCGCGCGCTTTGCCAACCCTGCGCATAAGGCCGAACTGGTTGCGCAATTGGGTGCCACCGAGGTCGCAAGGTTGCAGGGTCTCGACGATGAATCGCTCAAAACCGAAATGGTCAATTCGGGCGAAATGGCCATCGAGGAGGTAATGTTCATCCCTGCCGCCGACAAGCTCGATAATGCACGCAACCGGAGCGGTAACAGCAAAACGAAATTGCCGGTAATAAAGAGTAACAAGAAGCAGCTGCAAACAACGATTTTCCTGACCGGTTTTACGCTGGGCCGTACCTATGAATGGCGGCAACGGGTTGAAAAATCGATTAAATGGTGCATCGCGGGATGCAAGAAGACCTATTATGCGGAGGTTTTCGCTGGTTTCAACTACGGATTCGGCCTGCGTTTCCCGATCAAGCTCGACGGCACCTACAAACACACCGATAATGGTGGCAAGTCGAGCGCGACGGTCACCGTCAACTACGCGCCGTTCAATGGAAGCACACAGGATTACGCTGCGACGGGGCTACCTGCTGACAAGCTATTCGAGGGCAAGGAAATCGTCGCCCAATTCGGCGCGCATGCTGGCTTTGGATACAAAATACCGTTTTACGGCAGTTTGAACGTTGATGCCAAAGTAGGTGAAGATTTCACAAAGGGCCTTGAGGGCGATTATGCCAATGGCCAGTTCACGCCGCCAGCGCCGGGGCAGAGTATGCCGCCGTTGATCAAGACTTTTTCCGACATCGACCTGATCGCAGGGCGCGCCAATTTCGGTGTTGTCGGCGCGAAGGTGTTTCCTGCGGTCAAGGCAAATCTGCAATCGGACGACCTAAGCTTTACCCTACGCGACAATGTGCTGGGAACGGATACGCCGATTAATGCAACCGGTCAGACGGTCAATCTGGGGGTCGAAGCCAACGACCAGACAAGCAGTTTCACGATCCGCGACCCTATCTACAATCTGGGATTTCTCATTACGCCGGGATTGGTCGGACGCGTCTTCATCGACGTGTCGGTCTGGTCGCACAATTGGGATTGGCCGGTCTGGTTCCCGCAGCTTGCTGTGAAACTTCCGCCGGATGGCGTCGACTTTGCTTGCCATGAAGATACTGTCTGTTCGCGCAATTATCTCTATTCACCCGCCGGCGCGATCGAGACGACAGGTGCGAAGGCCGGCGAGAATACGCCGTTCCACAAGGAGCTGGCGGCATGGAGTACGGCGTTCGAGACAAAATGGCTGCCGCAATGTCTCGACAAGAAATGCAAAACCGGGATCAAGTTGGTGCGGCTCAATACTGAGCTTGAGGCGAAACAGAAATATGATGCCGCGCCTGCGAACACGCCCAAGCCCGTCTCGATAGCCGTGGTCCAGCCGTCGCTCGATAAGGCTGAGGCTAGTGCAGCGACCTTGATCCAGGAATCGAAAGACCGGCAGGTGAACAAGGAGACGACAAAAAAAGCAGGTGCAGGCTGGGTTCTCATTTACAAGGCAGTCTGGCTGCCGAAATGCGCCGATCAACTTTGCAAAACAAATGTCAGCGCGCTTATCGAGCAAATGCCGGCAGCGGCTGAAGTGAAGCAGAAACAGTTTCCCGATGAAGGTTCGCTGCAGGTACAGGCAAAGGTAGGGCAGGATTTTGCGCCCAAGCTTCAAAAGGAAGTCGACGATTCAAAAGCAAGGGTGAGTCAGCAGCGCACGCGGGACAACGACACTCGGACGGCATCGCCCCCACCTGAAACGCCACCGTCGCGCAAGCCCTGATTGCATTTACGGTGTGACGGCTGCTAACGCGCCACCATGTCTGGAAACGAACTAAAAAAGCATCCGCTCGTCACTGAGCTTGAAGATCTGCTCTCCGTCCAGCGTATGGGCGATGGCTGGTATCTGGGGATGCGCAAGCCCGGCGGCGTCGGCCGCGTCTTTGGTGGGCAGGTGATCGCGCAGGCGCTGGCCGCTGCACAGGATACGGTGGGATCAGAACGGATCGCGCATTCGCTGCACGCCTATTTCATGCGCGCAGGTGATGAGGATTATGAAATCACTTTCCGTGTCGAGCGCGATTTTGACGGTGGCAGTTTTTCGACACGGCGGGTGATCGCGCTGCAAAAGGACCGTCCGATCCTGAACCTCGCGGCATCATTCCAGAAGATGGAAGACGGGCTCCACCATCAGGAGCCGATGCCCGATGTGCCGCCGCCTGAGGAATTGAAGGACGAGGCGCAATTGCGGGCGATGTTCGCCGATCAGGTGCCGGAGAGGTTCCGCGAGAATTTCGTTCGCGAACGCGCCTTTGAAAGCCGTCCGGTCGAAGCCCGCGATTGGCTGGGCGGGGACAAGCGCCAGCCGGCGCGGCAGGATGTCTGGTTCCGCCTGCGCGACCGCACGGTTGATGATCCGGCGGTTCACCGCGCCATGCTCGCCTATCAAAGCGACAGCTGGCTGCTCGGCACCTGCACGCTTGCCCATGGCGTAACCTGGATGACGCCGGGGATGATGAGCGCCAGTCTTGACCATGCCGTCTGGCTGCACGGCGATTTCCGCGTCGACGACTGGTTGCTCTACAGCTGCGACAGCCCATGGACGGGGCGTGGACGCGGGTTCAACCGCGGTTCGATCTATACCCGCGACGGGCGGCTGGTGGCGACCTGCGCGCAGGAAGGGTTGATCCGGATGCGCGCGCCCAAGGCGGACTGATCGGCTTAGGTAAAAATCAACGCAACGGTCTATCGGACCGGTTGACGGCGAACCTAGTCTGACTCACAAGACAGGGCAAAGGAGTCCCGTCGATGAAGCTTCGTTCGCTCGCGCTTGCCGCCCTTATCTTTGCGGCGTCTTTCGCTGCCCCTGTAGCTGTCTCGCCTGTGCAGGCCAGCGCGGATTCGACCTGCTATCCAAACTGGAAAATCCGGCAGACCGACCTGAATGGATGCAGCAGCACCGCGCTGCTTAGCCCGGGCAATGATACACGCGTCAATCTGCTCATGCTGCTCCACGACCGGCATGGTTCGGTCGGGGTCTCGAACGTCCCCGATTATGACAGCTATTACAACGAACGCCGCCGCAGTGATGCTGCTCCGTTCAACTTCGCCTATTTCGCGGGCAAGCTTGGTCCGGCGCGCAAAGAGGTGGACGACAGCGGAGACTTCCCCTGGGGCACGCGTTGCATGTCGAACGCGTCAGGCTCGGCGGCTTTTATCGCGGCAGTGGGTGCAGCCAAAGGCTTGAACGGGACCGAACGGGCAGCGCTTGCGGCGGCGCGCAGTGCGATGAGCCCGCAATGTTCGAGCGACGAAACCGCGCGCGCGGTGGCCGAGGTCGCGGTGCAGAATGTAACCTCCAAAACAGGAAAGGCCTTTGCCAATTATCTGATCGGGGCGGCCGCCTTTTACGATGGCGATATGGCAGGCGCTGGGGCTGCATTTTCCGCCATCGGAAAGACCGGCGATAGCTGGCTGGACGGGGCCGCCACCTATATGGTTGCCCGCGCCGCACTCAACCAAGCCACCGACAGCGCCTTTGGTGAATATGGCGATCTCAACAAGGAAGGCGGCGACCGCGCGCTGCTGTCGGCGGCCGAAAATGGTTTCCGCGCCTATCTGAAAGCCAACCCCAATGGCGAATATGCCACATCGGCGCGCGGCCTGTTGCGCCGCGTGTATTGGCTGGGGCAGGACCGGCAAAAGCTGTTGAACCAATATGTCGCGCAATTTGCCGAAAAGGATGCGGGTAAGCGCAACCTGTCGCTCGCTGATATGGTGCAGGAACTCGACATCAAGCTGTTCGGCGATCTGGGACCAAACGACAGCAGCGATCCCGAATTGCTCGCGGTGATCCTGTTGCGCGAAATGCGCTATTATGATGATCCTTCGCTTGACGAAAGCAACCCGCCGGTCAGCCGATCTTCGATCGAGGCGCTGCGCGGGCTTTATGCCGGTAAGGAAGATCTGTTCAATTATCTGCTCGCGGCGCATGCCTATTATGTCGAGAAAAAGTCCGCCGAGGTCCTCAAACTGATCCCCGCGACGGCAGGCGGAAGCGGCTATCTGGCCTATAGCCGCCAGCTGCTGCGTGCCGTTGCGCTCGATGAAGCGGGCGATGCCGGTGCACGCGCGGCGCTGATTACCGCACTCAATGCAGGCAAGCTGCCCTTCCAGAGAGGCACGGCCGAGCTGGGCCTTGCCATGCATCTTGAACGCGCCAAAGCGCTCGATCTGGTCTATGCCGCCGGTTCGCCGATCCACGATGCGGAAATCCGGCAGATATTGCTGCGTTATTCGGCTGGCCCTGCGCTGCTCCGCACGCGCGCGGCTGACAAGGCAACAGCTGCCAATGAACGCAATGTCGCGCTCTACACCTTGCTCTACAAGCAACTGACGCGCGGCGACTATGCGGGCTTTGTAAAGGATAGCGCGCTGGTTCCTGCCAATGCGAAACGCATTGCGGCGGACGATTATGAAACCCCGCGCTATAGCGAGGTTGCGGTGTTCAACTGGGCGGGATCGCGCGACTTCGCCTGCCCGGCGATCAGCACGACCGCATCAGCGCTGGCGGCCAATCCCAAAGACCCGCGCGGGCTTTTGTGTCTTGGCGAATTTGTTCGCCTGCATGGCATGGACCCATATTTCTACGGCGTGACCGAATATCTGGATAACCCCCGTGACGTAGACGAGCTGGGCGGCCATCCCACCCCATTTGGCGGCAAGCGCTTCTCGCGGTTGGACGCCTATAAGGCGATAATCGCCAATCCGGCGGCGGGGCCTGAAAACCGGGCCTATGCACTGCACCGGGCAATCCGTTGCTATGCGCCCAGTGGGATGAACGGCTGCGATGACAGCGAGCAGTCTATGGCCCAGCGCAAGGCATGGTTCCAGCAACTGAAGCGTGACTTCCCGACTTCGCCCTGGTCGAAAAAGCTGACCGTCTATTGGTGATCGGCTGATGCGCCTGCTGGCGCTCCTTGCGCTGATGTTTTTGTCTGCTTGTGACCGGGCGGAGCCAGGGCGCGTCGATGCCCGCAACTATGACGCCTTCTGGCTATGGGCGGGCGTGGAGCCGCAGCCGGTGCTCGACAGCGCGAAGACGATTTACATATTGGCGGCCGAGATAAAGGGCTGGCCCGAGGGGCGTTATGTCGATTTGCGTCCGGCAGTTCCGCAGGTGAAACATGCACAGGTCTGGATTGTCTATCGTGTCGAGACGCTGACTTGGGATGCGAGCGTCCTGCCGCGTATTCGTCGCGATTTGAAAAGCTGGAAGGGCAAGGGCAACCGGATCGCGGGCATCCAGATCGATTTCGACGCCGCGACGCGTGGGCTGCCGGGCTATGCCGCCTTTTTGCAAAAGTTCCGCGCCGACCTGCCGCCCGGCACCGGATTGTCGGTCACTGGCCTGCTCGACTGGAGCAGCGGCGGGGACAGCCCCGCGCTCAATGCGCTTGCCGGCACAGTCGACGAGGTCGTGCTGCAAACCTATCAGGGGCGGCACACGATCCCCGGTTATGCCGCCTATCTGCGCCTGTTGGAGCGGGTGAAGCTGCCTTTCAAAATTGGCCTTGTGCAGCAGGGCGAGTGGCAGGCACCGCCCGGCCTGTCGCGCAATCCGAACTTCAAGGGATATGTCGTCTTCCTGTTGAACAGTGAATTATGATGGAGCATCCCCCTCCCGCTTGCGGGAGGGGTTAGGGGAGGGG
>NZ_JBEBKL010000035.1:0-32403 GCF_040079335.1 Sphingorhabdus sp. | reverse complement strand
TTCCAAATTGCCCGAATGGGAGGACGCCCCGCCGCGCACGCCACCGCGTTCAGTGGTGCTGGACCGGTCTGCAGTCGAAGCCCAACTCGCCCGCCTGACCGGAAGCGGTGCCGAAATCCGCGAAGGCCAGCGCGCCTTTGCCGCCAGCGCCGCGCATATTTTCGATCCACGTCACCGCAAGGGCGAGCCCAATATGCTGCTTGCCGAGGCGGGCACCGGCATCGGCAAGACGCTCGGCTATCTCGCCCCCGCCTCGCTCTGGGCGCAAGAGGCCGACGGCGCGGTGTGGATTTCAACCTATACCAAGGCGTTGCAACGCCAGTTGGTGAGCGAGGCGCGGCGGGTCTATCCCGATGCCGAAACCTTCAAATCAAAGGTCGTCGTCCGCAAAGGGCGTGAGAATTATTTGTGCCTTTTGAACCTTGAGGATGCACTGCAAGGTGGCTTTGCCGGACGGGCCGCTATCCTCGCACATCTGGTCGCGCGCTGGGCAGCTTACACCGCCGATGGCGACATGATCGGCGGCGACCTGCCCGGCTGGTTGCCGACCTTGTTCCGCCGCAACGGCTCGACCGCGCTTACCGACCGGCGCGGCGAGTGCATCTATGCGGGCTGCCCGCACTACCGCAAATGCTTCATCGAACGCGCTTCCCGTTCTTCAGCACAGGCCGATATCGTCATCGCCAACCATGCGCTGATGATGGTCAACGCAGCGCGCGGTCGTGAGGAGGCGAACCGGCCAACCCGGATCATCTTTGACGAAGGCCATCATCTCTTTGACGCCGCCGATTCGACTTTTGCCGCCGCACTGACGGGCTCAGAAATGATCGAGATCCGCCGCTGGATCATCGGCCCCGAGGGCAAAGCGCGCGGTCGGCGACGCGGGCTGTCCGCAAGGCTCGCAGATGTTGCCAGCTATGACGAAGGCGGCGGCCTCGCAATTGAGGAGGCGCGGTTAGCGGCAGAAGCACTGCCCGGTGACGGCTGGCTGGGCCGCGTAAACGAAGGCATGCCTTCTGGACCAGCGGAGCGGCTGCTCGCGGCGGTGCGCACCACCGTCTATGCGCGCGACGAAGGGCAGGCCGAGAGCGGTTATGGGCTGGAAACCGAATATGCCAATCTCGACGCGCATCTGATCGAGGCGATTGCCGACCTGATGGTGGCAATGGAAGCGTTGGTGAAGCCGCTGACGGTGCTTGGCCAGCGGTTGGAGGCTTTGGTCGAGGAAGCCCCCGACTGGCTCGACAGCGCCGCCCGCGCGCGCATCGAAGGCGCGATGGCGAGCCTTGGCTGGCGCGTCGATACGTTGCGCGGCTGGATCGCACTGCTGGGGCGCGGTGGCGGCCCCGCAGACCCTGATTTTGTCGACTGGCTCGCGGTCGATCGGGGCGAGGGCCGCGAATATGATATCGGCATCCACCGCCACTGGCTTGATCCGACACGACCGGTGTCGAGCGTCGTCCTGAAGCCAGCGCACGGCATCCTCACCACCTCTGCAACGCTGCGCAGCGGCGGGGACTGGGATACCGCAGAGGCGCGCACCGGGGCCGCGCATCTCGAACATAAAGTCGAACATTTTTCCGCCCCCAGCCCGTTTGACTATGCCAGCCAGGCCGAAGTGCTGGTGGTGACCGACATCGCGCGCGGCGATATGCCCGCGCTTGCCGGGGCCTATTCGGCGCTGATTTCGGCGTCGCAGGGTGGTGCGCTGGGGCTGTTCACCGCGATCAAACGCCTGCGCAGCGTCCATGCCCGCATTGCCGACCGGCTGGCGCGCGACGGGCTGCCGCTCTATGCCCAGCATGTCGATCCGATGGACACCGGCACGTTGGTCGATATCTTCCGCGACGATCCGCACGCCTCGCTGCTCGGCACCGACGCGCTGCGAGACGGGATGGACGTGCCCGGTCATTCGCTGCGCCTTGTCATCATGGAACAAGTACCGTGGCCGCGCCCCGACATCTTGCATAAGGCCCGGCGGCTGATCGGTGGTGGCACCGAATATGACGACCGCATCATCCGTGCGCGGCTTGCGCAGGCCTTTGGCCGCCTTATCCGCAAGGCCGACGACAAGGGCCATTTCGTGCTGCTTTCCTCCGCCACACCGTCGCGGCTGTTGACGGCCTTTCCTGCGGGAACGCCCATCCACCGCGTTACCCTCGACGAGGCAGTGCGGCGCATCAAATCCGGTCTTTCACCTGCAACAAATTTCGGGCAGGGGAGCGCGCAAGAGATTGAGGACGAGGATATCCCCTTTTGACGAAGACGCTTTACTTGCTGCGCCATGCCAAGTCCGGATGGGACGATCCGGTCGCGCGCGATTTTGACCGGCCGCTGAACAAGCGCGGTGAAAAGGCCGCGCGCACCATCGGCCAATGGATGGCTTCCAACGGCGTGACCTTCGAACATGTCATCGCCAGCCCTGCCGTGCGTGTTATCGAGACGCTTGATGGCGTCTGGGCAGGCTATGGCAGCAAGGTCGAGCCGACCTGGGAACGGCGCATTTACCTCGCCTCTTCGGCTTCCGTGCTCGATGTTTTGCGCGAAGTCAACGACTCGCATGATGTTGTGCTGGTCGTTGGTCACTGCCCGGCAGTCGAAGATTTGGTTTTCGATCTCGTCGCCGACGATGGCAGCTCGCCCTTGCGCGAAGAGGTTGAGGTCAAATATCCGACGGCGGCACTCGCCCAGCTGGACATCGATATTGACCATTGGGCAGACATCGGGAAACCCATCGCGCACCTCAAACGCTTCGTGCGCCCGCGCGATCTGGACGCGAGCCTCGGGCCAGACGAAGAATGACGCCGATAGTCTGGCGCAGCACACAGCCGGGGGATGAAGAGTCGCTGTCACTGCTCGGGCAAGCGACCTTCCTTGCCACTTTTGCCTTTGACCATCCCGGGCCTGCGCTGATCCGCTTCCTGAAGGAATTGCACAGCCCCGAATTTTACGCCGCCAAGCTGGTCAATCCCGATATCGACATCATCATCGGCGAAACCCCGCTGGGCGCGCCGGTGGCCTATGCGATGCTCTGCCCGCCCGAACATCCCGATTACCAGCGGGAAGGCGATTGGGAACTCAAGCGAATCTACCTTCTTGGCCCCTGGCAGGGTGGCGGAAACGGTGCGGCTTTGTTGCAGCACGCCATCGATATCGCGCACAAAAGGCAGGCACGCCGTTTGCTGCTCGCGGTGTACGAAAATAACGACCGCGCCATCGGCTTTTACAAGAAGCACGGTTTTGCGAAGATCGGCGACACCATCTTCATGGTCGATGAAGTGCAATTCAGCGACATGTTGCTTGCCCGCGATATGACCATGTAAAATCATGCCTGCACATTTATTGTGCAGTTGCGAAAAGCACTTGTGCGCTGCCTAAATTTTTGACAGCCTCTCGATTCATGGAGCAGCCCACACCGGCTTTTGACGAAATGCTGCGCCCCGATGGCGGCGCACGCAAAGCTTATTCGGATTATGCCGCATGGTTTGAGGGACAACAACTGGCGGCACTGCGCAAGAAGGCCGAGGAAGCCGACGCCGTCTTTCGTCGCACCGGCATCACCTTCAACGTCTATGGCGCGAACGAGGCCGAAGAGCGGCTGATACCCTTTGACATCGTACCGCGCATTGTCGGTGCAAAGGAATGGAGCAAATTGTCGCGCGGCATTGAGCAGCGGGTACGCGCGATCAACGCCTTTCTGCATGACATTTACCACCGTCAGGAAATTATCCGCGCTGGCCGCGTTCCCGAAGAACTGATCGCAAAAAACAGCGCCTTCCTGCCCGCGATGATCGGCTTCACCCCGCCGGGTCGGGTCTATACGCACATTGTTGGCATCGATCTTGTCCGCACCGACGATGACGAATTTTACGTATTGGAGGACAATGCCCGCACGCCGTCGGGTGTTTCCTACATGCTCGAAAACCGCGAAACGATGATGAACATGTTTCCCGAACTGTTCAGCGCGATCCGTGTGCGCGAAGTGGGCAGCTATCCAAAAAATCTGCGCCGTTCGCTTGAGGCATGCCTGCCGCAAGGCTGTGATGGCCGCCCAGTGGTCGCGGTGCTGACGCCGGGCATCTTCAACAGCGCCTATTTCGAACATGCCTTCCTTGCCGACCAAATGGGCGCTGAATTGGTCGAGGGGCATGATTTGCGTATCATCGACGGCCGTGTCGCCATGCGCACAACGCAGGGCTTCAAGCCCATCGACGTGCTCTACCGCCGGGTCGATGACGACTATCTCGACCCGATGACCTTCCGCCCCGAATCGCAACTGGGCGTTCCGGGAATCATGGACCTGTACCGCGCAGGCAAAATCACCATTGCCAATGCCCCGGGTACGGGGATCGCCGACGACAAGGCGATCTACAGCTACATGCCCGAGATCGTCGAATTTTATACCGGCGAAAAACCCTTGCTCGCCAATGTGCCGACCTGGCGCTGTGCAGAACCCGATGCGCTCAAATATGTCCTCGCCAATCTGAAGGAGCTGGTGGTCAAGGAAGTCCACGGCTCGGGCGGCTATGGTATGCTGGTGGGGCCAGCCGCGAGCAAGGCGGAGCTGGAGGCCTTTGCCAAAAAGCTCAAAGCGCGCCCCGGCAACTATATCGCCCAGCCAACGCTCGCGCTATCGACCGTGCCTGTGCTGACCAAGGCCGGACTCGCCCCGCGCCACGTCGACCTTCGGCCCTTTGTCCTCGTTTCGCCCAATGGCATCGAAATCACCCCCGGCGGGCTGACGCGGGTCGCGCTCAAAAAAGGCTCGCTCGTCGTCAATTCGAGCCAGGGCGGCGGCACCAAGGACAGCTGGGTGCTGGAGGACTAGATGCTCGGCAGAACCGCAGGCGGCATATTCTGGATGTTCCGATACTTGGAGCGGTGCGAGAATATGGCACGCCTGCTTGAGGCTGGGCATCGCATGGCACTGACGCGGAACACCGGATCTGACGAGGAGTGGCGGTCGGTCGTCACCACCGCCGGACTGCAATCGGGCTATGAAAGCCGATATGATGATTATGCCGCAGCGCATGTCGTCAACTATCTGCTGCGCGACAAGGCCAATCCAACTTCGGTGCTCGCGATGCTTGAAACCGCGCGGCACAATGCGCGGATGACGCGCACCGCGCTGACCCGCGAAGTGTGGGAGGCGACCAATATCTTCTGGATGCGGATGAAAGAGGCCCTCGCCCGCCCCGTGCGCGAAACCGACCTGCCCGGTCTGATCGCGATGATCCGCCAGCAATCGGCGCAGGTGCGCGGCGCGCTGCATGGATCGATGCTGCGGATCGACGTCTATAATTTCGCGCGCCTCGGCACTTTCCTCGAACGCGCCGACAGCACCGCGCGCATCCTCGACGTCAAATATTATGTGCTGCTGCCGTCCTTGTCTTTTGTCGGCTCCTCGCTCGACAATGTGCAGTGGGAGACAATCCTGCGTTCGGTTTCTGCCGAGCACGCCTTCCGCTGGCTCAACGCTGGGGATACACGACCAGTGGGCGTCGCCGAATTCCTGATCCTTGACGAACGCTTCCCGCGCTCGCTCGCTTTCTGTTACCAGAAACTGTTCGGCAATCTCTGCTATCTGGAAAAGGATTATGGACAGCGGATGCCGTCGCATGATCTGGCCGACGAAATCCACAACGGCCTGCAAACCCAATCAATTGACGCGATATTCGAAAGCGGGCTGCACGAATTTTTGACCGACTTCATGACATGCAATGCGCGCCTCGCTGGGCAAATCGAGCGCGATTACAGGTTCTACGGATGATGCGATGCTGCTGAAAATCCATCACCGCACCCACTATCGTTTCGAACATCCTGTGCCCTATGGGCTGCAACGGTTACGGTTGATCCCCAAGGAAAACGCGGCGCAAAAAATCCTGCACTGGAAGACCGAGATCGAAGGCGGCAAGGTAGAGGCCGACTATATCGACTATCACAACAATCATATCCTGCTGGTCAGCATCACAGAAGGTGCAGGCGAAATCATCGTCCGCTGCAATGGCGAGGTCGAAACCAACGACACCGCCGGAATCATGGGGCGGCATGGCGGGCATGTGCCTTTATGGTATTTCCTACGCCCGACACCTTTGACCGAACCGACGCGCGAGATACAGGCGCTGGCCCGAACAGCGGTTGTCGAGGGCGATGACCTACTGGCGACATTGCACGCGCTTTCAACCAAGGTTCTGGCGGCAGTGCAATATGATATCGGCCACACCGATTCCGCCACTACGGCGGACGCAGCCCTCGCCGCAGGGCATGGTGTTTGTCAGGATCATGCGCATGTCTTCATCTCGGCGGCACGCAGTCTCGGCATCCCTGCCCGCTATGTCAGCGGCTATCTGATGCTTTCAGACCGCGTCGAGCAGGAGGCAAGCCATGCCTGGGCCGAAGCGCATGTCGAAGGATTGGGCTGGGTCGGCTTTGATATCTCGAACGGCATCAGCCCCGATCTGCGTTATGTCCGCGTTGCCACCGGCGCAGATTATGCCGAAGCCGCCCCCATTTCAGGCATTTCTTTCGGCGGCGGTGAGCAGAGCATGGTTGTCAGCCTAGCCGTTGAACAGTAACGCATCGAAAAACAGGATTCAGGGGCGGGATCGAAGTGACCTATTGCGTTGGGATGAAGCTGGATTCGGGGCTGGTGTTCATGTCGGACACACGTACCAATTCGGGCGTCGATAATATTTCCACCTTCCGCAAGATGCACAGCTTCGAAAAGCCGGGCGAACGCTACATCACGATCATGACCGCGGGCAATCTGGCGACCACCCAATCGGTCATCAGCATGCTCGCCGAACGCACCAAGGCCCCCGAGGAGCGCAACCCGTCAATCCTCGCTGCAGCCTCGATGTTTCAAGTTGCGCAGATTATTGGCGATTTGCTGCGCGAAACCATCCGCACCCGCGAACAGACCGGGCTCAATGCCGAGACGACCTTCAATGCGACTCTGATCGTCGGTGGGCAGATCAAGGGCATGGAGCCCCGCCTGTTCATGATCTACCCTGAGGGCAATTTCATCGAGGCGTCGGACGACACGCCTTTTTTCCAGATTGGCGAAACCAAATATGGCCGGCCGATATTGGTGCGCGGTTTCCAATCGGATATGAGTTTTGAAAGCGCGGTGAAGCTGTTGATGGTGTCGTTCGATTCGACGATGGCCGCGAACCTCTCGGTCGCTCTGCCACTCGACTTGCTGCTCTTACCGCGCGACGAGTTCGAGCCTTTGCAGAAACGCCGGATTGCCGAGGACGACCCCTATTATCGTTCGGTGTCAGACAAATGGTCTGACGCGCTGCGTAGCGCGTTCCACTCGCTGCCCGATTATACGATCGAATAGATCAGGCGGCCGCCAAGACCTGCGCCAACCGATCGCGGATGGCGCGCAATTCCGGAACCAGTGTTGAGGGAGCAGGCCTTGCGAAAAGGTCGCCCGCTGGTGCAGTCACTGCAGCGGGAATGGCCGCAGGTGCCGGGGCTGCTGCGACTTCGGGTTTGCCGCCCTTTGCCAAATAGGCCCGGGCGCCGCGAATCGTATAACCCTGCTTCGACAGCAGATCCTGAATCTGATCGAGAAGCGCGACATCCGAAGGCCGGTACAGCCGCCGCCCGCCTGCACGTTTCAAAGGCTTAAGCATCGGGAACTGTTCTTCCCAATAGCGCAATATATGCGTTTTCACGCCCAGCCGGTCGGCCATTTCGCCAATGGTCAGAAATGCTTCTGGTGCCTTGTCCATAACGACTTATTTGACCTTGTGGCGCAGGCCCTGGCTCGCACGGAAAGTCAGCACGCGACGCGGGGTGATCGGCACTTCGATCCCCGTTTTGGGGTTGCGCCCTATGCGTTGCGCCTTGTCGCGCAGCACGAAAGTTCCAAAGCCGGAAATCTTCACATTCTCGCCCGCAACCAGCGCATCGAGGACATGATCCAGTATCGATTCGATCATCGCGGAAGCATCCGCGCGTGAGAGACCTACATGCCGGTTAATTGCTTCTGCAATATCCGCGCGCGTCAAAGTACCAGCATCTGCCATGGTTTTGCCTCCGATGTTCACGCGACCCCCGTGATTCCTTTGGAACATATAGCAATTTCAGGAGGATGTAAAATGCCAGACGAATTTTTACTCGTCCGATTTCGGGTCACATTCGAATGACCGATGCACCCCAGGTAAATCCGCCGCCCATGGCCTCCAAAACGACGACGTCACCGGCCTTGATCCGCCCGTCGCGCACCGCCACATCTAGCGCCAGCGGCACCGACGCGGCAGAGGTATTGGCATGTTCGGAAACGGTCAGAACCACGCGTTCTGAGGGCAATCCAAGTTTTTTCACGGTCGCGTCGATGATCCGGGCATTGGCTTGGTGTGGAACGACCCAGTCAATGTCGGTCGGTTCAAGCTCGGCCTGCTCGAGCACTTCGTACATGACACTGGCGAGATTGGTCACGGCATGGCGGAACACTTCGCGGCCTTGCATTCGCAATTTTCCAACAGTGCCGGTAGTCGATGGACCGCCATCGACATAGAGCAGTTCATTATGCCGCCCGTCGGCGTGGAGTTGGGTCGCTAACACACCGCGTTCGCCGACTTCGCCTGAGAGCACTACCGCTCCGGCACCGTCACCAAACAATACGCAGGTACCCCGATCTTCCCAGTCAAGCAGCCGCGTCATCGTCTCTGCACCGATCACCAGCGCATTTTTGGCAGAGCCTGCACGGATCATACTTTCTGCGACCGAAAAGCCATAGAGAAAGCCCGAACATACTGCTGCCACATCAAAGGCAACGCCGCCATGATGGCCTAATATATGCTGCACCTTGGTGGCTGCCGCCGGAAACGTCTGGTCGGGGGTGCAGGTGGCAACGATGATGAGATCGATATCGGCCTCTGTCATGCCCGCTGCATTGAGCGCGTTACGTGCGGCTTCGGCACCTAAAGTGGCCGTGGTCTCGTCAGGCCCTGCGATGTGGCGGAACTTGATTCCGGTGCGTTCGGTGATCCATTCGTCCGAGGTATCAACCTGTGCGGCCAGCTCGGCATTGGAAACACGGCGCTTTGGCAGTGCGCTACCCGTCCCTTTGATGACGGCACGAAGCGCGGGTCCGCTCATTCTTCGATAACTTCCTTGCCTGCGATCTGTTCCAGATCCTGTGCGATGCGCTTCGTGATATCGTCTTCGACCAGCCGGGCTGCTACCTTCACCGCATTGGCAACGCCTTCGATGCTCGCGCTGCCGTGGCTTTTGACGACCACGCCATTGAGGCCCAGGAACACCGCACCATTATGGTTGTTCGGATCGAGATGATGCTTGAGCAATTCGGTCGCGGGTCTCGAAACCAGAAAGCCGAATTTGGAGCGGATCGAACTGGTAAAGGCACGGCGCAACAGGTCGGTCACAAAACGCGCCGCCCCCTCGATCGATTTCAGCGCGATATTGCCCGAAAAGCCATCGCAGACGACAACGTCGCAATCGCCGCGATTGATCTTGTCCGCCTCGATAAAGCCCTGAAACGCCATGTGCAGTTCGGGGCTGTCGCGCAGATGTTGCGCTGCAAAGCGCAGACTGTCGGTGCCCTTCATTTCCTCGGTGCCAATATTAAGCAAGCGCACGCGCGGCTTTTCCCAATTATAGAGGATGCGCGAATAGGCCGCACCCATCACAGCGAATTGCACCAGATTGCGCGCATCGCATTCGGTGTTGGCACCCAGATCGAGCATCACGACATCGGTATCGGTGAGTGTGGGCAGCAAAGCAGCCAGCGCCGGCCGGTCAATCCCCGGCATGGTGCGCAGCGCGACCTTGGCCATCGCCATCAGCGCGCCGGTATTGCCGGCACTGACCGCAGCAGCGGCGTCACCAGCTTTCACTGCGTTGATCGCCAGCCCCATCGAGCTGCCGCGTGATTTGCGCAGCGCCTGGCTTGGCTTGTCATCGCCGGTGACGACTTCGGTGGTGTGGAGAATTTCGGAAGCGGCGCGCAGGTTCGGGTGGTTTTCGAGTGCAGCCTTGATCTGCACCTCGTCGCCTACCAGCAGGAATTTGAAGCTTTCGTGCCGGTGGCGCGCCAGTGCAGCACCTGCGACCATCACGCGAACGCCTTCATCACCGCCCATCGCGTCAATAGCGATACGCGGTGAAGTGTTCACGATATCATCCCTCCGTGGAGAAGAGCGATTGTCCGAAAATTAAGCGACAGCGAGGATTTCGCGGCCATTATAGTGGCCGCAAGCATTGCACACATGGTGCGGACGCTTCAGTTCGCCGCAGTTCGAGCATTCCTGAAAGGCTTCGACCTTCAGCGAATCATGGCTACGACGCATGCCGCGCTTGGACGGCGAAGTTTTTCTCTTGGGGACAGCCATCTCGGCACCTGTTCCATTTCAAAAAAATATAATGTTTCTGCAGCTTTAAGGAAGAATGTCGGCGCTGGCAAGCAAAGCCAGAATCGGCACTCAAACACCCCGGTGCTGCGGATGAGGGGCGGCTAATACCGATTTTTCCGCGCTTTGCAAGGTGCGACTTGGCTGTTAGCACCGCATTCGAACAACGGGAGGATATTACATGCTTACATTACCTATCACGCTGACAATCGCCGCCGGTGCCGCGCTGGTCAATATCTGGCTGATGATCCGCTGCGGACAGGCGCGCACAAAGGGCGGTGTGTCGATCGGCGATGGCGGTGACGAGTTTCTGATCCGCCGCATGCGCGCGCATGCCAATTTCGTCGAAAGCGCACCCTTTGTGCTGATCCTGATCGCAGCCCTCGAAGCCACACAGGGCAGCGCAAACTGGCTCTGGTATGTCGGCATCATCTATATCTTCGGCCGCCTCGCGCACGGCCTTGGTATGGATGGTGGGACACTTGGCAAAGGCCGGATGGTCGGCACGCTGATTACCATGCTGACGTTGCTGGGACTAGCTGGCTATGCGCTGTGGAGCGTCTATTCGAAACTGGGCTGAAAGGCCGCAACCGAAAATCACGGCAAAAGGTAACAAAGATCCACATGTACCCATGGGGGTATCTGTTACCTTGTGTCACCTTTGCACGAGAATCAGGTGAGCGCCGCACGGCGCGTGCGCCGGAGTTATTCGCTGCCCGGCGATACCGCCCAGGCTGTCAAAGAGCGCAGGTCGCCATATGGCAACCCGCACGGACGTTTGCAGGATAAATCCTACATTTCAAGGGTGGGAGGCGGGGTCTGCGGGAAACGAAGATGACGAAAAGGGTGCAGACGATCCCAGAGTCGACCCTATCAATCCACACCTGACGAAACAATCACCGTCGCCCCGTACTTGATGCGGGGCTTGGCTATTCTCGACGCGTCTGACAAAAAAGCCAAGCCCCGTGTCAAGCACGGGGCGACGAAGTTGTATGACATCTGGTTCCAACAAGTTTTCGGACGTTGGTTCATCGGGCCACAACACCAAAAAGCAGACTCGATTCTACGGCGCGCGCAGCTTAACGTCGACGGTGAACCAGCGAACAGAAAGTCGGACACCAATTTTGAAGAAACGAAAAGCAAAAATGAGTTTAGGCACTGTCTACGATCGGGTGTTCAAGCCGGGACCCGATTGCATCCTATATCACTATTGTAGCTCTGCCACTTTCCTTTCAATCTTGGAAACTGGCAAGATGCGGTTCGGTGACGTTAACATGATGAACGATGTCAGCGAATGGGGATACTGCTACCGGCTTTTTGAATCCGCTGCCAACGCCTTGCTTGATTTGATACCCGAGAAGCCCGCACTTGAGGGCTTGAATGCCGACTTTTTTGACAAGGTCGACGACTATCTGTCTCCAAAGCAGCTTTACAGCCACCCAGTCATTGCCTGCTTTTCCAAGGAGCCCGATGTTCTGAGCCAGTGGCGAGGATATGCAGATGATTCTCGGGGCTGGGCTATCGGATTTGACGGTCAGGCAATTGCAGCGATGCCAGTTACAATGCTTAACGTGGTTTACGATTCTGAGCAACAGCTCGCCGAAGTCCGCAATTTTCTGGCCGCAATGTACTTGCTTTGGCGAGAGCAAGGTGGTGAATTTCGAGACGTTGTGGGTCGCGATGCATCATTATTGGCAAGCTTTTTACTCGCTTACAAGCATCCGTCCTTCCGTGAAGAACAGGAAGTCCGCGCGTTGCACGAATTGCGCGTCGACTTGACCGAAAACGGCTGCCAATTAATCGACGAAGGCGGAACAGCAGACGGAGTAGAGGTGGCCGGAGAGACCGTGGGCTTCCGAGCAGTCGGTGCCACAATTGTTCCTTACGTCGACATTCCCCTGCAGCGAGCGAATGGTCGCACCATTCGAGAGGTTTGGTTTGGACCAAGCAACCCGAATGGACCCGGAAATGCACTTTATCCACTTTCTCAGCATGGTCATCGCGCAGTAGCTCTGCACCGCTCAGCTTCCAGCTATCGGGTCTGACTCAACAACTGCAGAACATGCCAACCCATAGCGTGAACGGCAGCTTATGGCATCATCTCCTCATATCCGGACATTCCGCCCCCCAACAAACCCGTCCCTCAACTCAACGCATAGTCCGAGACATAAGCGTTCACCTTGCGCTCATGGCCGAACTGGCTGGTCGGACCGTGGCCGGGGATGAAGGTCACGTCGTCGCCCAATGGCCATAATTTCTGGGTGATCGAATCGATCAGTTCCTGATGGTTGCCGCGCGGGAAATCGGTGCGGCCGATGCTGCCCTGGAACAGTACGTCGCCGACAATCGCGAGGCGGCTTGGCCCGTGGTAGAAAATGACATGCCCCGGTGTGTGCCCCGGGCAATGGATAACATCAAGGGTCAGATTGCCGACGGTTACGGTATCGCCGTCCTTTAGCCAGCGGTCGGGTTCAAAGGTCTTGGCATCCATCCCCCAGCGTTTGCCATCATCATCGAGCTGCGCGATCCAGAAACGGTCTTCCTCATGCGGGCCTTCGATTTTGAGGCCGAGTTCCTGCGCCAGCATCCCCGTCTGACCGCAATGGTCGAGATGGCCATGGGTCACGAGCAGCTTTTCCAGCTCCACCCCGGTCTTCGCCACGGCATCCTTCAGCTTGTGCAGATCGCCACCGGGATCAACCAGCGCGCCCTTGTTGGTTTCGGTGCACCAGAAAAGCGTGCAGTTCTGCTGCAGCGGGGTGACGGGGATGATCACCGCCTTCAAAGGCGGCTGGGCGTTAAGGTTCGAGGTGACGTTGCTCATGGGCGATATGTGGCGGCGTGATGCCGCGAACGCAAGCCTTTCAGAGCCGCCGCCCCACCCAAACGACGCGCCCGACAACCTGCACCTCGGCCGGATCGCGTTCGGGCCATGACGGATAGGCCGGATTGTCGGATAGCACCGACAGCCGCCCGCCCGGCGCGCGCGCCAGTCGCTTGACCATCAGCACGCCGTCGATCCGGATGACATGGATGCCGTCGCGCAGCGGCTTCAACGCCGCGCCCTTGTCGACCATAATATCATCGCCATCGTTCAACACCGGCTGCATCGAATCGCCCTCGACCCGGATGAGCGAGACGTTGCGCGGTTCAACGCCGAGTTTGCGCAGCCATGCCTCGTCGAAACAGACCTTGCCTGCAAGCGCCTCTCCCTCGGCCAGCGCCCCTGCGCCGGCCGATGCGCCAACGGCAAGCTTGGGGACAAGCTTCAACCCTCCACGCTTCCCGCTCCCTTCCTCATCAGGCGCACCCAATAGCTGGGGGGCAACACCATAATAGCGCGCGATAATCGACCGTTCGCGCTCTGGCAGGTTCTTCGGGCTGCCGCGCTTGATATATTGCTGGATATAAGCGGGGTTGCGCCCGACGAGGCGCGATAGCGACGCAAAATCGTCACCATGCGCCTGCACCAGCCGTTCGAGTTCGGCACGTGGATCGCTGTTTACCATCATTCTTCTTTAGCAATAGGATTTTTCCTAGACAAGTAGGATTTTTCCTATCAGCAATGTTCCTATCATGTTCTCATCGATTCGTCGATGCGAACGTCCGGAAAAGGGTGGTGCCTGATGGAAAGGAACGCAAATGCACATCAATCGGAAAATCGAACGATTTCTGCGACAGCACGATATGGCACCCACCACTTTCGGGCGCAGGGTGGCGCGCGACCCGCGGCTGGTGCTCGACATGCGCAACGGCCGGTGCCTGCGCCCGGCGATGGTGTTGAAGGCCGAAGCCTTCATGGCTGCGTTCGAACGGCACCTCGACCTGCTGGATATGCGGGAGGCGGCATGAGTTACCCTCTAACAACTTGCGGCTTGTCAAAAGCGCTGCTGGCGTTGCTTCCGGAAGCGGAAATTGCCAGCCGCAAACAAACGCCCTGGCACAGCGCCACCTTTTCCGGCGAGCGTGTTACAATCGTTTTGAAACTGACCGGAGATGCACCAGCGGAACGCGCCACAGCCTTTGCCAAAGCCTTGCCCGATACCGAATTCAATCTCCGCCGCCAACTGGTCGCCGACATAGTGGTCAGCGATATGCAACCGCTGGAGGATGGCGTGCTATTGACCGTCGAAGCCTTGTTGCTCGACGAATGAGGGTTAGCGGGTGCGCGCGTTCATCCGGTGCAGCGTTTCGAGTGCTGAGCGCAACGCTGCGTCCAGTTCCTCGGATTCGGGTTTTTGCGGTGCGTCGGCGGGAACTTCGGTTACGTCGACCGCACGCAATGCGGCCTGTTCGACCTGAACCGGCTCGGTCACCAGCGGCGCCTCCATGTCGCGGCGGATCGGCTGGACATTGGAGCTTTGCAGTTCGCTGGCCAGATTCTCGATTTGCGCCAGTTGCGTGTCGCGTTCGGCCAATGCCGATTCGAAGCGGCTCACCATATCGTCGAGCGAGGCGATTTCGGCGACGGGCGCGGTAGCGGGTGCTTCGACGGTTTCTGCAGCGGCGGGTTCTTCTGCCGCAGCTTCGAATTCTGCCGTCGGGATTACATCCTCGACTTCAACCACAACGGGTTCAACCCACTCAGCCTCAACTTCGACCTGCTCGACGATGATCGTTTCGGCAGCAGCCCCGACCATTTCAGGTTCGGCGAGATCGCGGTTGGCCGAGAAGGGGCGGCGCGGCGGCGCATCGGGGTGGGCATCACCAGAGCGCAGCTTGGGCAAATCTTCGAGATCAGTAATGTCGTTGGCACCACGGCGCGCTTCGGCAAATGCGGCGATACGCGCGCGGAGGCGCGAAAGCAGCGAACCGCGGACCACTTCATCCTCTTCGACGATGTCTTCCTCGGTTTTCGATGCGGTCTCGGCTTCGATACCAGCGATAGCCGGAACGAATTCTGAATCGACGATATCCGTCTCAGCTTCTGACTCGACGATCGCTGTCCGCACCGGCGAGTTGCCGCTGCGCAGGAACATCACCGTCAGAATGACAAGGGTTAGCGCACCAAAAGTGTATGAAATCAGGGCGCGCGCCGTATCGCCGAGTGGCGCGCCCGTTGCCGGAATCATTTCCGAAACCCCGGTCGCACCGGTCAGCGTTTCCCAGATGCCCGTCGGGATAAACATCGCAGCGATAGCCGCAATGGCGGCGCCACCCGTTGCCAAGGCAACGGCCCGAGTCTGGTGATCGAGTTTCAGTTTCGACTGCATAACTACCCTGTTTCGATCGGGCTTCATGCTACGGACTAGCCGCAACTTTACCCCTGTTTAGCACGGCCTAACAGGAAATGGTAAACAGGATCGTAACGCATTATGTTCTTCTGCCAATTGCGTTCTTGCTCGACAAAGGCCCGCGCATCGGCCTTGCGTGCAGGCCACATCGCCTTGTCAGCGAAGAGCGCATCGATGGCCTTGGCAGCGCCTGCTGGATTGTCCGCCGGAAACAGGGCTCCGGTCACGCCATCCTCGATCAGTTCGCGGTGCCCACCGACATCCGAAGCTGCGACCAGCCGCCCCTGCGCCATCGCCTCCAGTGGTTTCAGCGGCGTCACCAGATCAGTCAGCCGCATTCGCTTGCGCGGATAAGCGAGGATATCGACCAGACTATAATAACGCTCGACTTCTTCATGCGGAACGCGACCGACGAAATGAATACGTTGCGCAGCGGGCGAAGCCTCTGCCTGAGTGCGCAACGCCTTCTCCATCGGGCCACCGCCGACCAGCAGCAAATGCGCGTCCTTGGCAGCCCCATCCAGATGCCCCATCGCCGCGATCAGATCGTCTATACCTTCATAGTCATAGAAACTACCGATATAGCCTATGACGTCCTTGCCCGTCAGACCCAGCTCCGCCGCCAATGCCTCGTCACGCGGCGGGGGATTACCGAATAACTCCATGTCGACGCCATTGGGCGAAACGAAAATCTTGGCCGCATCAAAACCCCGCGCGACCAGATCCGAGCGCAATCCTTCGCAAATCACCGCCACCCGGTCAGCCCGGGCGACAACATGGTTTTCGAGCGCGCGGGTGAGGCGGTACTTCAGCGAGCCTTCCGCTCCGGTGCCATTCCCTACCGCTGCATCCTCCCAGAATGCGCGGATTTCATAGACAAAAGGCACGCCGAGTTTCGCGGCGGCGCGGGCGGCAGCAAGGCCGTTGAGCGCGGGCGAATGCGCGTGAACAATATCGAACGGCCATTCGCGATGGACCTCTATAATGCGCTGCTCAAGCGCCCGGATTTCGCGCCATTCGCGCAATCCAGCTGGGCCCGAAACCAGCTGCGGCGTGCGGAAGAAATGTAGCCCTTCCGCTTCCTCGCTATCACCATCGGGCTGCATACCATGCTGATATTGCCGCACGCCCGTCAGTCCGCGCACCTCCCAGCCGGCACCAATCTGCGACTTCAGTATCGCACGCGTGCGAAAGGTATAGCCGCTGTGCAACGGCAGGCTGTGATCGAGGACGTGCAATATACGCGGCATGGCACGCCCATAGCCGCAATATATTTAACGCGCCGTCAACCCAAAGAAGCTAATGCTTTTGGCGATTTTTCAATTTCGGGCTATGTACCGCGCCAGCGGGACAGGCAGGGACCAAACGGCGGATGATCGACAATTTCTCGATAGTGCTCAGCCACGGCCTGCTTTTGCTCGCTTTCTGGTTGCTCACCCGGCGCGACGATCTCGATCGCGAACCGCCGCCCGAACCCGATGCCGAACCGCAGGGTTTTGGCGCTACAAAGCGCAGGCAGGCATCTCGGCAGGACACGCTGACCGATGCGTGACCTGTTTTTCGTCGGCTATCTGGGCCTGTTGATGCTGATGGCGTTCAAGCGGCCATTTCTGTTCACGCTGGTCTATGCCTATATCGATATCATCGCGCCGCAGCGGTTGAGCTATTTCCTGCTGAACGCGATACCGCTGTCGCTCATCCTGTTTGCGCTGGCGCTACTCGGCTTTCTTGTCAGCGACGACAAACGCGATGTACGCGTTTCACCCCGATGGGCGCTTTTGCTCGTGCTGCTCGCCTATTGTGGATATTCGACCACCGTAGCCGTGGAGCCGTTGGCGGCGCAGGAAAAGTGGAGCTGGGTGTGGAAGGCGCTTGTATTCGCGTCCTTTCTTCCCTTGTTGCTGAAGACAAAACTGCGGATCGAAGCGCTGGCGCTTACACTCGTGCTTTGCGCCTCCGCGCTGATCGTCACCGGCGGTATCAAGACCGCGCTCGGCGGCGGCGGCTATGGCTCGCTTGTCCTGCTGATCAACGACAATTCGGGCCTGTATGAAGGCAGTATCATCAGCTGTGTGGCAATCGCCATCATCCCGCTGATCGTCTGGCTGGCGCAGCATGGCACCATCTTCAAACCCGACTGGAAGGTGAAGACCTATGCCACAGCGCTGACCTTCGCTGCGCTGCTAATCCCCGTCGGGACACAGGCGCGCACCGGGCTGGTCTGTATTGCCGTGCTCGCATTGCTCTTCATCCGCCAGACCAAGCGCCGCTTCCTGTATCTAACTGGAGCAGCGGTAATCGGGCTGGCCGCCATCCCCTTCCTCCCCTCCGCCTTTTCGCAACGGATGGAAACCATCCAGGATTATAAGGCCGACGAGTCCGCCGCCACCCGCGTCGCTGTGTGGAAATGGACCTGGGAGTTCGTGAAGGAACATCCCTTTGGCGGCGGCTTTGACGCCTATCGCATCAACAAGATCCGCTATGACCTGCCCGTCGTCGACGAAAATGGCTTTGACACCGGCGCGGTCGACCGCCGCGAAATCGTCGATCAGGGCCGCGCCTATCATAGCAGCTTCTTTGAGATGCTCGGCGAGCAGGGATTTCCCGGCCTGATCATCTGGCTGCTGATCCATGTCGGTGGGGTATGGCGGATGGAAATGGTCGCGCGCATGTATAAGAAGCGCAACCGCCCCGACGAAAGCTGGGTCGCGCCTTTGGCAACCGCACTGCAAAATGCGCAGATCATCTATCTGGTCGGCTCGCTGTTTGTCGGCATCGCCTTCCAGCCCTTTGTCTATATGCTGGTAGCCATGCAGCTTGGCCTCGACACCTATCTGGCGCGCAGGCGGAATGAAGCGGCATGGACGCCGATCCGAAAGCAGCGCATGCAAGCGCAAGAGATAAACCCGGCATCCTGACGGGCCCTTGCCGACGACAGGTCGTCTGGCTAGGGTTGCCACGATGAACACACCGCTTCCCAAAATCCCCGACGATCCGATGGCCGCAATCAACGCGCGCCTCACATATTACGCCGAAGTCGTGGCTGACTGGGTGCGCGGGAATATTGCCGAGCTAACGGTCGCCGTGATTGCGGCAACCCTGGTCTATCTGCTGCTGAGCTGGCTCAAAGGCCGTGCTGCCAAGATCGCGCGCGACAGCGAAGACCGTTCAGCGATGAAATCGATCATCGCGCGAACATTGGCGCGTACCGGCAAATTCTTCCGTATCATGGTCGCGATCGAACTGGTCAACGGCTACGCCAATGCGCCGGAACAATTGGCGCGCACCATCGATGTGCTGTTCACGATCGCGGTTGTCCTGCAGGTCGCCATCTGGTTGCGCGAAGTCGTCATCGGGCTGATCGAACGCCGTGCCAATGAAACCGGCGGCGAGCATGAGACGTTGCAAAGCGCGATGGTGCTCATTCGTCTGCTGGTCAGTTTTGCCGTGTTCGCAATCGCCGCGATCGTGATTCTCGACAATCTGGGGGTCAATGTCACCGGCCTGATTGCGGGTCTGGGCGTTGGCGGCATAGCCATTGGTTTGGCCGCGCAGGGCATCTTTTCAGACCTGTTTGCGGCAATGTCGATCATCTTTGACCGGCCGTTCAAGCGCGGCGACACGATTACTTACGATACGACAACCGCCCGGGTCGAACGGATCGGGATGAAGAGCACACGCCTGCGCGCGCTGACCGGTGAGGAGAAGATCATCTCCAACGCCAAGCTGCTTGAGAAGGAAATCACCAACAATACCCAATCGGTCTATCGCCGGGTCAATTTCCTGATCAGTCTGGTCTATCATACCAGCCCCGAGAATGCGGAGCGTGTGCCCCTATTGCTGCGCGAAATCGTCGAGACGCAGGGGGCTGAATTTATCCGCGGCGGGTTCCACACATTCGCCCCAAGCTCGCTCGATTTCCAATTGGTCTTTGATGTGCAGAGCGAGGATGTCGACGAGATGTTCAAAGCCCGCCACACCATCGGCCTGGGCATCGCAAAGCGCTTTGCCGAGGAAGGCATCGAGTTCGCCTATCCGACACAGACGACCTACACGGCTTCCCCAGATGGCACGCTGGTCATGCCCTATGCGGCACCGGCAAAAGTGGAGTCGGCGTCCCGTAAAAAGGCTTGATTCGTGCTTCCGGCCAGCCGCCACATCGAAGTGACGTAGGGTCAGCGGGGCAAAACTGCTGTGCTCTTGTCAAGCTGTCCAGAAAGGCGCAAAACCGCGCGCAAATCCACCAATAAGGAGCAGGATATGAGCGGAGTAACACCTGCCGAACTCGCAGGCCGGGTCGGCGAAGTCATCGGCAGTTCGGATTGGATGCTGGTCGATCAGGACATGGTCAACAAGTTCGCCGACGCAACTGGAGACCACCAGTTCATCCATATCAACGAGGAAATGGCCAAGATGACGCCGTTCGGCGGCACCATCGCGCACGGCTTCCTCTCGCTCTCGCTGCTGCCTGTGCTGATGGCGAAATCAACCTGCCCCAAGATCGATGGCGTCAAGATGGGCGTCAACTATGGCGGCAACAAAACCCGCTTCCTGTCGCCGGTTCGCGTTGGCAAGCGCGTCCGCGCGCATTTCAAGCTGCTCGAGCTCGCCGAAAAACGCCCCGGCCAGTGGCAGCAGACGATCGAATATACGCTCGAGATCGAAGGCGAAGACAAGCCCGCTTGCATCGCCGAGTGGATCACTCAGTTTTTCGTATAAGCTGAACCATACCTCTCCCGCTTGCGGGAGAGGAGCGAGACTTGTGAGCATAGCGAACTAGTCGCAGCGGTGAGGGTCCTCACCAACTTCGCCTAGGGAGCAAGCTCCCAAGGCTACATATCCTCTCCCGCTTGCGGGAGAGGGCTTATCAGTCAGAAAGGAATTCTCCCATGCGTGACGCAGTAATCGTTTCCACCGCCCGTACCCCGCTGACCAAGGCAGCGCGCGGCGCATTCAACAACACCACCGGCGCGACGCTCGGTGCCTTCTCGATCCGCGCTGCGGTTGAGCGTGCCGGCCTCGCAGGTGCCGAGATTGACGATGTCGTGATGGGCTCCGCCGCACAGCAGGGCTCGACCGGCGGCAACGTCGCGCGCCTCGCTGCGCTGCGCGCAGGTCTGCCGGTAACCGTCCCCGCGATGACGATTGACCGTCAGTGCTCGTCGGGCCTGATGACCATTGCGACCGCTGCCAAGCAGATCTTGGTCGACAATATGGATATCTGCGTCGCCGGTGGCCTTGAAAGCATCTCCAAGGTTGTCGGCAGCGGCAAGATGTTCGTCGAACCGGACCGTGAGCTGCTCGAAATGCACCCGCATATCTATATGCCGATGATCGGCACCGCCGAAGTGGTGGCCAAGCGCTACAATATCAGCCGCGAAGTGCAGGATGCCTATTCGCTCCAGTCGCAGCAACGCACCGCCGCCGCGCAGGCTGCCGGCAAGTTTGATGATGAAATCATTGCCTGCGCCGCCACCATGGCTGTGGTGAACAAGGAGACCAAAGAAGTCTCCTACCAGGAAGTCACCGCCAACAAGGATGATTGCAACCGCCCCGACACCACGCTCGAAGGGCTCGCCAGCCTGAAGCCGGTAATGGGCGAAGGCCACACCATCACCGCAGGCAATGCAAGCCAGCTGTCGGACGGCTCCTCGGCCTGCGTGCTGATGGAAGCCAAGGTTGCCGAGAAGCGCGGCCTGACACCGCTCGGCCGCTATGTCGGCATGGCAGTCGCCGGTACCGAGCCCGATGAAATGGGTATCGGCCCGGTCTTCGCGATCCCGAAGCTGCTCGAACGCTTCAACCTGAAGATGGACGATATCGGCCTGTGGGAACTGAACGAAGCCTTCGCTGTGCAGGTGCTCTATTGCCGTGACAAGCTGGGCATTCCTGACGAGTTGCTCAACGTCAATGGCGGCTCGATCTCGATCGGTCACCCCTTCGGCATGACCGGCGCACGCTGCACCGGCCACGCACTGATCGAAGGCAAGCGTCGCGGTGCCAAATATGCCGTGGTGACGATGTGCATCGGCGGCGGACAAGGCGCTGCCGGGCTGTTCGAAGTTTTCTGATGCGGCTGTCGGCACCTCGCATTGCTCCCGTCGATCTCGATACGATCGACGACGAGCAGCGCGAGGCGCTGGCTCCGATGGTGGAGGCCGCGAAGGATGTGACCCGCTCTGGTGGGCACATCCTCAACATTTTCCGCACCATGGTGCACGCACCCAAGGCGCTCACCGCCTTCCTCGCATGGGGCGGCTATATATTGTCGCGGCGCAACAGCCTTTCCGAACGCGACCGTGAGCTAGTGATCCTGCGGGTCGGCTATAATTGCCGCTCGGGTTACGAATTCACCCAGCACACCCGCATCGGGCTCGACGCAGGTTTGAGCGAAGCTCAGATCGAGGCGATCAAGGCTGGACCGGATGACCCTTCGTGGAACGACGCCGACCGAGCCATGCTATGCGCCACCGACGATCTCGCCCGCGACTTCCATGTCGGCGATGCCAGCTGGGCGGCCTTGGCTTTCCTTAGCGACAAGCAGAAGATGGATCTGGTGATGACCGTCGGTCAATATACACAGGTGTCGATGATGCTGAACAGCTTCGGCGTTCAGCTCGATCCCGGACAGACACTCGACCCGGCGCTTGATGCGCGGGCGTGAACCCGAATTTTCCAACATGAGAGAGGACTGAAAATGGCAGGAATTGGAGTAGTCGCGACATTGACCGTCGCCGAGGGCAAAAATGCCGAATTCGAAGCAATCTTTGCCGATCTGGCCGCCGCCGTGCGCGCCAATGAACCGGGCAATTTGTTCTACACGCTCACCCGCTCGCGCGCCAATGGTCAGGTTTATCGCGTGCTCGAAGCCTATGCCGATCAGATCGCGCTCGATGCGCATGGCAAGACCGACTATTTCCGCGCTGCTGGCCCCAAACTCGGCCCCTGTCTCGCCGGTGCGCCTGAAATCGAGTATCTCGACGCGATATAATCCGAAATTCGATCCTGCTGGCTCAGGCCGGCAGGATCATCCCCTTTTCGAACCGGAAGCCATCGTCCCGGTCTTCTGCCAGCAATATCGGCCCATCCAGATCGACCCATAAAGCCGCTTGCGCGACCAGAAATGCGGGCGAGATGCCTAGGCTGGTCGATAGCATGCAGCCCACCATCAGCTTCAGCCCACGCGCCTCGGCCTCGCGCGCCATCGCCAAGGCTTCGGTCAACCCGCCAGCTTTGTCGAGCTTGATGTTGATACCGTCATAATAGCGGGCACAAAGCTTCAAATCCGAGCGCGACTGGCAGCTTTCATCGGCCAACAGCGGGATCGGTGATTTGATGCCGTCCAGCAAGGCATCCTGCCCGGCGGGAACCGGCTGTTCGATCATCTCTACGCCCAGCGCCGCCAACGCCGTCGCCTCTGCCTCGATGTCAAGCGCGCCCCAGCTTTCATTCGCATCGACGATCAACCGCGTTTGGGGCGCTCCTTTGCGCACAGCGGCAACCCGCTCGCGATCCCCCTCGCCGGTCAGTTTGAGTTTGAGCAAGCCAAAGCCCCGCGCCGCCACATTGGCGGCATTGGCCTCCATCACATCAGGCTCACCGAGCGAGATGGTGAAAGCAGTTTGCAATACCCGGGGTGCCGCGCTCAATCCCGCGAGCTGCCAAAGCGGCTTGCCCATAGCTTTGGCCTCCAGATCCCACAGCGCACAATCGAGCGCATTGCGGGCGGCACCGGGAGGTAGCAAAGTCTGCACAGCTCTGCGCGCCTCACGCACTTCCATCGGTGCCAGCGCGTCGATCAAGCTTTCAATCTGCGTCAGGCAGCTTTCGGCGCTCTCACCATGATAATAGATGGCGGTGGCCTCACCCAGCCCGACATGCGCGCCGTCGCTCGTCGCGGCCACCAGCACATCCACATAGGTCTTGGCCCCACGCGATATGATGAACTGCCCGGCAACCGGCCAGCGTTCAACGGCGGCACTTATACGAAGACTCAATCGCCCCTCCCCCAATCAGGCGTGCTGACGGGGTTTGGGCAATCCGGCCGCGATTGTCTAGCCGTTGTGCGCGAGGATCCATTCCTCAACGATCGGCGCAATTTTTTCGCGCCATTTGCTGCCGTTGAAGATGCCGTAATGGCCGACTTCGGGGGCCATATGATATTGCTTCATCGCTTCAGGAAGGCCGGTTGCGATGGTCAGCGCCGCCTTGGTCTGGCCGATGCCGCTGATGTCGTCACGCTCACCTTCGATGGCAAGCAAAGCGATATCCTCTATCGCACCCGGATCAACCAGCTTGCCGCGATAGTTGAACTCGCCCTTGGGCAGCAGGTGCCGCTGGAACACGGTGTCGACGGTCTGCAGGTAGAATTCGGCGGTCATGTCGCAGACGGCGCGATATTCGTCGTAAAAATCCTTGTGCCGATCGGCGCTCTCGCCATCGCCTTCGACGAGGTTCGAGAACATCGACCAGTGGCTGATCATATGATTGCCGAGGTTCATCGACATGAAGCCGGAGAGCTGCAGCCAGCCAGGATAGACGCGGCGGCCGGCGCCTTTGTAATAAGGCGGAACAGTCGCAATCACATTGTGGACGAACCAGTCGTGCGGACGGCGGGTGGCGTGGTCGTTGACCGCAGTCGGCGCCTCGCGCGTGTCGATCGGGCCACCCATCATGGTCAGCGTGCGCGGACGCAGCGGGTGCTTGTTCGCGCTCATGATCGCGGCTGCGGCATAGGCCGGCACCGAAGGCTGGCAGACGGCGAGCATATGTGCGCCGCGACCACCTGCATCGGGGCCGATAAATTCGAGCCACTCGACCAGATAATCGATATAGCTTTCAAGGTCGAAGCCACCGCCAGTCAACGGCACATCGCGCGCGTCTTTCCAGTCGGTGATATAGACATCATGCGTCGGCAGCATCCGTTCGACAGTGCCGCGCAACAATGTCGCGAAGTGACCCGACATTGGCGCACAGATCAGCAGTTTGGGCTTGGTTTCGCTGCCTTCATAGGTGAAATGCTTGAGCTGTCCAAAGGGCTTGCGCGCGACATTCTGTTCTTCGACCTGCAGATGCTTGCCATCGATTTCGACTGTTTTGAGGTCAAAAGCGGGCTTGCCACGTGGCATCACCGAATGCGCGAACACGTCGAGCGCAGAGGCGGTGACCGACGTCAGATTACCATAGTTCAAGGGCGAATTGGTGAAATTATTGAGGAAATCCGCCTGTTTCTGGGCGATCCAACCTGCGCTGGCCAGAAAGCCGCGCTGAATATCGTAACCGGTGTAGAGCATCTATGCGTCCCCGAATATCGTGCGCCCGGAAAATCGGGCATCCTGTTTCGCCGATCAACATAGGCATTTATTGTGCATTGCACCATAGAAAATCGCCTTGGCCAAATTCTCTGCGATTGTGGCGCTTCGCCACGGCTGCTAGGCGGTGGGCATGACTGAAACTGCCCTAGCGCAAACACAAACGGCGGCCAGCCCGCCTGACGATAAACCTGCTGCCAAACGCCTGTCCAACCTGGGCATGATCTGGAAGCATGCGGTGCGCTATCCGCGGCAGATTATCTTTGCAGCGCTCGCCTTGCTGGTGGCGGCCGGGGCAACGCTGGCGATCCCGATGGGATCGAAATATGTGATCGACAACGGCTTCGCTCAGGATGGCGGCGACGTTGCGCCCTATTTCCAGATATTGCTCGGTATCGTCGTCGTCCTCGGTTTTGCCACCGCCTTCCGCTTTTACTTTGTCAGCTGGCTGGGTGAACGAGTGGTGGCGGATATCCGCGTTGCCGTGCAGAGTAACCTTCTGCGCCTTGCGCCGCGTTTCTTTGAAGAGAACCGTCCCGCCGAAATTGCCAGCCGGATGACTTCCGACACCGCGATTATCGAACAGGTCGTCGGCACCACGGTGTCGGTGGCGCTGCGCAATGTCGTCATCGGTATCGGTGGCATTGCGCTGCTGTTCAGCATGGCACCCAAGCTGACCGCGATCTTGCTGTTCGGCATTCCGCTGGTTGTTTTTCCCATCGTCTATATGGGGCGGCGGCTGGAAAAGGCCTCGCGCAGCAGCCAGGACAGGGTGGCCGACATTGGCACGATAACCTCGGAATCGCTCGGCGCGCTTAAGATTGTTCAGGCCTTCGGGCAGGAAAGCCGGGAACAGCAGCGCTTTTCGGATGCCGTTGAAAACACATTCACTGCCGCCAAGAAACGCATCCGTATCCGCGCCCTTATGACCGCAATCGTGATCGCGCTGATCTTTGGCGCGATTACCATGCTGGTTTGGGAGGGCACCGAACAGGTCGCCGCCGGAACGATTACCAGCGGCACTATCATGGCGCTGGTGCTCTATGGCGGGCTGGTTGCGGGCGCTTTCGGGGCGCTATCCGAAGTCTATGGCGATCTCGTCCGTGCCGCCGGTGCCTCCGCCCGATTGGCTGAGCTGATGCAGGAAGTGCCCGACATTGCGCCCCCTGCCAATCCGGTCGCCATGCCTGCCCCGCGCGGGCAGATCGAGTTCCAGAATGTCAAATTCCGCTATCCGACCCGGCCCGAGGTTGCGGCACTCAGCGACTTCAGCCTCAAGATCGTACCAGGCGAAACCGTGGCGGTGGTCGGGCCATCGGGGGCCGGCAAATCGACGCTGTTCCAGCTGGCACAACGCTTTTACGATCCAGAGGCAGGCACCGTCCGCATCGACGGCGTTGCGCTGACCAGCGCTGATCCTGCAGAATTCCGCCAGCGCATGGCGCTGGTGCCGCAGGACACGGTGCTATTTGCTGCCTCGGCACGCGACAATCTGCGCTATGGCAATTGGCTGGCCGAAGATGCCGCGATCTGGGCGGCAGCCGAGCAGGCCAATGCGGGCAATTTCCTGCGCGACTTGCCGCAGGGGCTTGATACCTATCTGGGTGAGGGTGGCGCGCGGCTTTCGGGCGGGCAGCGGCAACGCATCGCCATCGCACGCGCCTTGTTGCGCGATGCGCCGATCCTGCTGCTCGATGAGGCGACCAGCGCACTCGACGCCGAAAGCGAGCGGCTGGTGCAGGATGCGCTCGAACATCTGATGGAAGGCCGCACAACCATCGTCATTGCGCACCGCCTGGCGACCGTGCGCAAGGCCGACCGCATCATCGTGATGGACGAAGGCCGCATCGTCGAGGAAGGCACGCATGATGCGTTAAGCAAGGCCGGTGGCCTCTATGCACGACTGGCGAGTTTGCAATTTGATGCCTGATCGAAAAGTCGTTTGCCGGGACTGGCCCTAAAGCGGCACTATCAATCCACGCGGGCCCGTGGGAAATGCTGCGTCGCCGTCGTAATTTCCACCCATTGGTGGCGCCTGTCTTCCCAAACCGAACGGATTGGCTGCATCGAATGCGCGTCGTCAAATAATCCTATCGGGATACCTGTGACATCCGGATTTTTCGTGCCGCGCATGAAAACGGTAGTGCCGCATAGCTCGCAGAAAAACTGGTCAAAGGTTCCGCCAAGGTCTGTGGGGCGCGTAAACTGCTTTGACGCACCTTCAATTTTGACCTGATCATGGGGGTAGTAAGCGGCTTCACCAAAGGGGGAGCCCGTTCGCTTTTGGCAAGCAATGCAATGACAGGCTACCACAGCTAATGTTGGTCCGGGCACGGTCACGTGCAACTGTCCACATTGGCAAGAAGCTTTCATATCATTGGGTTATCACAATCGTTACGACCGGGCAATATTGCCGCACGCCAACATCCAAATGCCGGTCAGTCGCTAAGGCCAAAAAAAGGGCGGCACTAGGGCCGCCCTCTCTATGTCGATTGCCTGTCTGGATCAGTTGCCGGGAACGGCAGACTTTCCAAAGACGCGATATTGTTCGTTTCCGACGAAACCGAATTTGGTGATACCACTGCGCTTCACCACGGCCAGCGACTGGTCGACAATGTCGTACATCGCGGTCGGGGCTGGCTGGAACTGAAGTTCCGGTTCCGGGTTCATCGATTTGGTCTGAACGAGATATTGCTCAATCTGGTCCAGCGAAGACGGCGTGCCGTTCCACTGAATTTCGTTATTCGGCATGATCACGATCTTGTTAACCACCGGGTCGATAGGGACTTCCGGCGGCGGCTGGTTCGGATCCTGCACCGGCAGGTCGATATTAACAGCGTGCGATACGGGCGGGATGGTGATCATCAGCATGATGAGGAGAACGAGCATGACGTCGATCAACGGCGTCGTGTTCATTTCCATCATCGGCTGGCCATCATCCTTGCCACCACTCATTGCCATGATTTTTGCTCCTTAAACTAGGATCGGCTTACTTGGCCGAATCGAGCGGTGGGAAAGGCGAAGAGATGAAGCCGACGCGGGCAAAGCCTGCCATCTGCATCGAATAGATCGCACCACCAATGCAGCGATAAGGCGTATTCACGTCACCGCGAATATGGGCCTCGGGCAGCATGTCGGGGGTGATTGCACCAGCCTTCGCTGCTGCTTCACCACCCAGTGCTTCAAATTCACGCTTCAAATGCTTGGCCGCACGATCGACCAGTTCGGTCGAATCCACCGGAGTTACGTTCCAGTAGATACGGCATTCGCCACCTGGGCTTGCCCCCTGATACGCATCCGAACCTGGCTCATTACCGCTCGGATCGGTCGTCGTCACCGACAGCAAAACATTTTCACGCTTCGCCTTGGTCGGTTCAAACTGAACGACCGGAAGTTCCATCTTCACTGTCTGGATGGCCACCGGAATTGCGATAAGGAAGACGATCAGAAGCACCAGCATCACGTCCACGAGCGGTGTCGTGTTGATGTCTGACATTGGCGTGTCTTCGCCGCCGCCTCCAGAACTGATTGCCATTTACTATTCCTCTCTGACTGCTTGCAGGCCAGCCCCTCATTCGGGCTGGTGCTATCAAACGGGGTATAGGCCGCCGTCCAAGGCGGCCCTAGCCCGCCTTACTTCTTTACAGCAGCGGCCGGAGCAGCAGCGGGGCGGGCAGCCGGAGCAGCCGCAACCGCAGGCTTAACCTTGCCGCCCGAAGAAATGTAACCAAGCACATCGTTCGAGAAGGTCGACAAGCTGCGAGCGATCGACTTGTTGCGTGCCTGCAGCCAGTTATAGGCAAGCACCGCAGGAACAGCGACGAACAGACCGATTGCAGTCATGATCAGCGCTTCACCAACCGGACCAGCGATCTTGCCGATATCAGCCTGACCAGCGATACCGATTTTGATCAGCGCCGAATAGATGCCGATAACGGTACCGAGCAGACCAACGAACGGAGCGGTCGCACCAACGGTTGCGAGGAACGGCAGGCCGCCCGACAGCTTGTTGTTGATCGACTCTTCCGAACGAGCCATGGCGCCGTGCAGCCAGTCATGGGCTTCAACGGGATCGGTCAGCAGACCATGCTGCTTCTGCGCCGCGATGCCATCATCAACGACCTGACGGAATGCGCTGTTTTTGTCGAGCTTGGCAGCGCCTTCTTCAAGCGTTGCAGCGCGCCAGAACTGGGCACGAACCTGCTTCGCCTGATTGAGAACCTTCTGCTGCTCGATCAGCTTGGTAAACATGATGTAGAACGAGAAAACCGACATGATCACCATCACGCTGAAGATTGCCCAGCTGATCGGGCCGCCTTCGTTCAGTGCGGGGATGAGGCCGAATTTTTGTGCGGCAGCGGCTTCATTCGCAGCAGCTGCAGTGAGAATTGCGATCGACATTGGTACTTCCTCTCAAATTCAAAATCTAAGGTCATAAATTGCCCGGCGTCAGTGCTCCCCTCCGCCGGGCCAGAAATTACTTCGGTATCTGCCAGCGGACGCGGCTGGACCACGAACCCGATGTGGGGTTACCATTGCTATCCAGTGCGGGATCAAACCGTCCACGACGCTGAATGTTCTTGCAAGTCGCATCGTCAAGATCGGCATGGCCGCTGGACGCAGTGACAGAGCAAGATTGCACACGACCATCCGGACCAACCGTTACCCGGAAGCCGGTGGTACCTTCGCGTTCCTGCTGGAGGGCACGCGCCGGATAGTCGTTGGTATTCGCCCAATTGCCCGGATTACCCTTTGGAATCGGGTTCGGACGTTTGGCAACCGGCGGCGGCGGCGGCGGAGCGGCAGGCGCAGGCGGAGCTGCGGTCGGCACAATCGGCGCGGCTGGTGGAGGTGTATCCACTGTCCGTACGGTTGGCGGAGGCGTGATCGTCGTCACGAGCGGCGGCGGCGAGACGACGGGCGGCTCGATCTGCTTTTCCGGCTCTGGCGGCGGTTCTTCCTCAGGTGGTTCTTCTTCCTTCACGTCGACGACGTTCAGCTTTGCCTTGACCTGTTGCACCGCCTCATAAGCAAGGCCGGTGACCAACGCATAGCCAAGGAAAGCGTGAAGGAGCGCGACGATGATGATCGAGACTAGGCGGCTCGAACTCATTCCATCTTGATCAGCATATGCCATGCGGAAACTACTCTCCTACTTTCCCCAAAACGCGCGGACCGCTCGGCAAGCGTCACAAAACTAGAAGCCACCCAACTGGTCAGCGCTATTGAAATCTTTTTTAACGGCTGATTCCGCCATCGTCTTAGCGAGGCCCAAAAGCACAGGCAATCCGGATTCTGCGATTCATCCGCAATTCATCGGCCTTGCCCCAATCGATTGCCATGAATAGGAATGCAAATATCGCGCGCTTACTCTCAATTTGCACAGGATTCCCAAGGTGAAGACAGGATTTACCATGAAAACGGCTGCCGGCCTTGCCCTGTTGCTGGCAGCACCGGCTTTGCATGCCCAAGCACCGGTGCAAGCATCATTTGCGGTGCCTGCACAGGGTGGAAGCTATGCGGATATTGCTGATCTGGTCGTAAACTCGCCGCTGATTCTTGACGCGCAGATACGTAAGGTTACCTCGCTTCCCGCGACCCAGACCGCAGGCGTGCCCGCAAATATCCAGCGCGTGCTGATTGACGCCGACGTCACGTCGCTGGTCCGCGGGGCTGACGGGTTTGCAGCCAAGGCACGGTTTCTGCTGGACGTGCCGAAAAATGCTAAAGGCAAAATTCCAAAGCTGCAGAAGCGCCGTTATTTCATTTTGGGAAGCAAGGTCAACGGATCGGCCGGAACGGTAAAGCTATCCCGGCCCGATGCGCTCGTCGAATGGAGCCCTGCCAATGACGCCACTTTGCGCGCGATCACAAAAGAAGCGGTGCAGGTCGATGCGCCGCAAGCCATCTCAGGCATTACCAGCGCCTTTCACAGTCAAGGGACGATAATCGGCGAAGGTGAAACGCAGATTTTCCTGCGCGCGGCGAGTGGTCAGCCGATTTCGGTCTCGATATTGAGCCGTCCCGGACAGAACAAGCATTGGGCAGTGTCGACTGGCGACGTGATCGATGAATCAGCCATTGCCCCAACCAAGGACACTTTGTTGTGGTACCGTCTGGCTTGCAGCCTGCCACGGACACTCGATCCCAAATTGGTCGAATCGAGCGAAGCCAAGGACATCGCCAATGCGCAGTCGGACTATCGCTTTGTCATGGATTCGCTGGGGCCTTGCGGTCGCACGCGACCCTTGCCGGGCACCCGATAGGGTTCAACGCGACGCGCCGGGCACCCACAATATGTCGCCACCCCGATCCTTGTTGATCAGGCGGCAGAGCACGAACAGATAATCCGAAAGCCGGTTGAGATAGGTCATCGCCAGCGGATTGATGGCTTCGCCCGCCGCCGCCGACACCAGTGCGCGTTCGGCGCGACGCGCAACCGCACGCGCCAGATGCATCGCCGCCGCCGCCTCGCTGCCGCCCGGAAGGATGAAGCTGGCCAGCGGCTCCAGATGGTCATTGGCCTTGTCGATGGCCGCCTCAAGCCAGTCGACCTGCGGCTGCACAATCCGCAAGCTCATCTCGCCCGGCGTGAAATCCTGACCCGGAGTCGCAATGTCGGCGCCCAGATCGAACAGATCATTCTGGATACGGCGCAGTCCGGCGGTCAGTTCTGTGTCGCCCCCGTCCCGCTCCAAAGCCGCAATGGCAATGCCGAGCGCGCTGTTCGCTTCGTCAACCTCGCCAATCGCATGCATCCGGGCATCGGCCTTTGACCGGCGCGAGCCATCGACCAGTCCGGTCGTGCCGTCATCGCCGGTGCGGGTGTAAATCTTGTTGAGTTTGACCATGCGGGTCGCTTTACTTGGCGAAAGCGCCGCCGATTACAATGATCGCCACCAGAGCAACGGCAATCGCCTGCCATTTGACGCGGGCAAACATCATCTGATTCTGTCGGGCCAGCCCACGCGGCACGCCGTTTTCGTCGACATCATTATGGTCCATCGTGGCAAAGGCATGCAGCCCGCGCACAACCGCGAACACCACCATGCCCATCACGGCAACCAAGGCTATAATCAGCAAAACGCCCATCGATATTTCCTTATGTCGGCACCACGACCCGATAGCCGTTATGCGTTGCCGGGCATTTAGGGTGTCGTAACCGAGATGCCAAGCGGAAGCTTCCCCTGCCGCAATTGATCAACCAGCGCGATACCGGGTATCCCCTCGGCACGCAACTCGGCCAAGGGCTTTGACAGGCGCGATTTGGCCAGCTTGTCGCCCTTTTCGTCGAGCAAAAGCGGATGGTGCCAATAAACGGGCTCGGGCAGGCCTAGAAGCACCTGCAGAAGCCGGTGGACCGCCGTGTAAACAAACAGGTCCATTCCCCGCACGACATGACTGATGCCGTCTGCCGCATCGTCGAGGGTGGCTGCCAGATGATAGCTGGCAGGCACATCCTTACGCCAGAGG
>NZ_JBEBKL010000034.1:0-32458 GCF_040079335.1 Sphingorhabdus sp. | reverse complement strand
AGCACCGGCCCCGACCCGAATTGGAATGCCCAAAGGTTTGGCCAAAGGGTGCTGCACCCGGGCATGGGCATCTACAAAGGGGCTAGAAATTCCCCCCAGCGAATAGCCCGCTTGCCCATAGGCATCGAGCGCCAGTTGCCCGAGCAGCGGCATGCGATCGACGCCGCCTGCCACATAGGCCGCAAAGCCATCGGGGCCGTAAAAGCGGAAGCGGCGTTCAACCGACAGCGATACCGGCCATTTTTGATCGGGCTGCCAGCGCGCGCCGACTGCGACTTCCTGCTGCAGGCCATCGGGCGTGCCCGAACCGCGCAACAGCAATGCCGGACCTTTGCCCGCGCTGCCGAATGGGTCCCATGTCGCGATCGCACCATATTGGCTGCCACCATATTGCGCATTCGGCGCGAGTGCCGCGCCGGTGCTGCCCTGACGCCAGAAATTGTAACTGTAAAACTGCAACCGACGTTGTTTGGCGGCGGGTATTACCGCTTCTGGTGCGCCATCAGCAGATGCATGCAATGTGGTGGGGAGAGCCGACAGGCGAAACGATTCCAGTTCCGGGCTAAAACTCTCGCTGCCGCTTGGGAAAGCGCCATATGAATCGTTACCACCACTGGAATTTCCACGCCGTGAAGGCCTTTGCAACCGGCCATACCAGACTTTGGAATATGCAGAATCATATCTTGACGCAGAAGCTGTCGGATAGGCCATCAACGGCATCGGGCAAGCAGCATCGGGCCAAATCGGGTGGTTCGAAGCAAGCCGAACATCGGCCAGCTTCGTCCGCTCCGCTAACGGTTCGGAAGGCGTTGCCGAAAGGCTGATACTTCGTCCGACAATCCAGCCTGCGATCAACAGACTAGGATAGATGAGGGCGCGCCCCTTGAAGCCCGGCATGACAGGGGGTCCTTTCACAATGAGTGGGAACAGCTCCGCGAACGGAAACCGGCAGCCAGCGCGTCAACCCATCGCTTCGGATGATCTTTGCGGGTTCTGGACTGACGCATAGAGGATCAGAAGCAGCGTCGGATACGCCAGATACATCGTCATCAGCGCATAGGGCGCGGGCAATATGTCTTCGAACAGCGCCCTTTGCGTGTGCACCAGCACCGCGACCAGTTGCCATCCCGTCACCCAATAGGGCCAGTAACGACGGCTGTTGAGCGCCAGCCACCAGAAGCTGCCGAGAACGAGCAGGTCGATGACAAGCAGCTGGACGATCAGCCCGCTCCAATTGGCGTTGAGCGCGGTGAGGGTGGAGGCGAGCGAGCCCGCCAGCGCCGTCATCGCACCCCAGCGCTCGCTTCGCGCTCCTCGCCAGAAAGCGATGGCAACGGTAGCCGCAAGGATGATGTAATAGAGGAGTTTGTGGTCCATCAGCCTTGCTGCTCCGTTGCTTCGGCCTCAGGCCGCCACGCTTTCGGCCGTTCCCGCTGGCGCTTCTGTGCCATTCTGGTTGAGCGGCAAAGGGACATTGCGGCTGGCTGCGGGTGGTTTGTTCAGCCCGGCCCCAAACATGCGAGCGCCGAGGCCCACCTGCTTTTGCGTTTCGCCCAGCGCTTGATGCGCCTCGGTCATCATTTGGCGCACCTGACCCGCTGCGGCAACCGCCTGGGTCACTTTTGCGACGGCTTCCTGACCGACGATAGCGGACATTCTGGTGTCAATGCGTGCGATGGGCAGCGTCGCCGCGAGCTGGGCGATTTTCACAATCGCCTGATCAACGGCGTGTTCGGCATCATGCAATTCAGCTGCAATACGCTCTGCAGCAACTAGGCGTTCTTTCAGCATTTCCTATTCCCTATTGGTCTCTGGGCCGCGCATCTGGCGGCGGAATAAAGGACCCGGTCAGGTAAGCATGGCTCCCAGACCGAGCAGGACGGCGTAGAGCGCGGCAAATGCCATAATCGTTCCGAAGGCGATCAATATCGGCCAAATTATCCGCTCTCGCAGGCCATGGGTATTGATTGGCCTGGCATTGGTCGGGAAAGGATAGCCGATGCTGAACGCACCCGTTTGACCCATCCCGGACAAGGCCGTCTCTTCATCGGGGGCAACGGAACCGTGCGCCAGTTCCGAAGGCTGATATATCAATGGTTGATATGCCGAAGGTGAAGTGTTTCCGGCAACCAGCCGGGCTGCCTCGATTCGCGATTGCACGCCCAGTAACCGGATGGCGCGCCGCAAGCGTTCGTCGACGGTATGCGGCGAAACGCCCATAATTCGGGCAATTTCCTTGGAACTTCGGTGCGCGAAAACATGCTGCAAGGTTTCAACCTGCGCAGCTGACAGTTTCTCTAAGCCAAGACCCCTGCTTTTGCCCACAGATATAAAATAGCGTAAATCCTATCCAGCCCGCCATATAATTATGGTTAGAATCCGATTGCCGCGCAACAGTTGCCGAAATTGCTGTTTTGGGCCATATTGAAGCGATGTTGATGATGAACCGCAATAAACAGGCCAAATTGCACTTTATGGCCAACGGATTCCGCATGTTGTCGAGTGGAGACCATGTCGTCTGTGCGCTGACGGGCGAATCGATTTCGCTCGATGAATTGCGCTATTGGAGCGTTGCCTTGCAAGAGCCCTATGCCAGTGCGGAAATTTCGGTGAAAGCCGCGCTCGCCAAGCGGTAGGCGGACCATTCGATGAACTTGTCGCGCACTTCAGTTACGCTGCTGGCCTTTGCTGCGGTGATGAACTGCACCGCTACGCCACCGAAAGCCGCTGCCCCGCTAGCATCCCGGCCGGCCATTGTGGCTCCTCCTGTTGCATCGTCGAGCGTCGAGAATGGAGCGGGACAGAGTCTTCGCAAGAGTTTCTGGCTGGCACGCGATCCGGTTCAGGGATCGGCGATCGTGGCGCGCGCCCCTTCAGCGACGACAGCAGTTTTTTTCAATGGTGTACCGGTTGCGCTGACACCGGACGGCTTCTTCCTGATCGGATTTGACCGGGATGCCGAAAACAGTGCCAGTCTGGTCGCGACTTTGGCGGACGGGCAGCGCGTTGAGCAATATGTGCCCGTGAAGCCCGGAAACTGGCAAATCCAGCATGTGAATGCCAATCCGCTGGGCGGAGCCAAGACGACTGCGGAATTTCTGGCGCGGCGCGGCCCCGAACTCGCCCGAATCAACGCGGCTCGGGCCATAAAAGTGATGAGCGACGGTTGGCGCCAGGATTTTGTCTGGCCGCTGCAGGGCAGGATATCGGGGCGTTTCGGGGCCCAGCGTATCTATAATGGCAGCCCGGGGAGCTATCATAGCGGGCTCGATATCGCGATGCCCACTGGCACTGCCTTTGTCGCACCTGCCGACGGGGTCGTGGTTCTTGCCGCAAAAGACGCCTTCACGCTTGAAGGCCATTTGCTGATGATCGATCACGGAATGGGGCTCAACAGCGCCTTTCTGCACTGCTCGGAGCTGTTGGTCGAAGAAGGCCAATTGGTTCGTCAGGGGCAGGTTATCGGAAAGGTTGGGGCGACGGGTAGGGCGAGCGGTCCACACCTGCACTGGGGCATGAAATGGAATGCGGCGCGGGTCGATCCGCTGAATTTGCTAACAAGCAATTAATCGGAATTTGTCGATCTGCAAATCTGTTGCAAAATAGTGACAGACACCAATTTTCTGCCCGCAAAACCGACATTTTCTTTGCCCTCTCGGGCATTTTGTTCCAACACCCCCGGCAATCTGGGGAGATGTGTGCAGCCGTTTTGGCTGCCCTGATGTCTCTCCCAGAGATATTGAACCGGTGCAAGCGGGCAATCCTGTCTGTTTGCGCCCCATAGATATAGGGGCTGGACACGTGAAAAAAGCACGTCTTAGCATTTTGAAATCGACGACCGCACCGCTGGTGATTGGTCTCGCCATGATCTCGACTCCCGTTTTCGCGCAAGACGCCGAAGACGAGGCAGCTGACGAAGGTACTCCCATCGTCGTAACCGGTTCGCGTATCGCGCGTCCCAATCTTGATTCGAACAGCCCCGTCGCTGTTGTGACAGGTGAGCAGACCGTCGCGAACGCTGACGTTACGCTCGATACCTTCCTTAACACGCTGCCGGGCGTTAATCCGGCTGGCACGACCACTTCGAACAACCCCGGTAACGGCGGTCAGTCGAATATCGACCTTCGCGGCCTTGGCGCCAACCGTAACCTCGTGCTCGTCAATGGCCGTCGTCCGATGGTGTCGGCTTCGAACCAGACGGTTGACTTGAATACCATTCCGCAGGGCCTGATTGAGCGTATCGACGTGACCACCGGTGGTGCGGGTGCGGCTTATGGTGCCGACGCTATCGCAGGTGTCGTCAACATGATCCTCAAGGACGATTTCGAAGGTCTCGATCTTCGTGCGACCTATTCGAACACCATCCCGGAAACGGACGCTCGCGAATATCAGATCAGCGGCCTTCTTGGTGGTAATTTCGCCGATGGACGCGGCAATATCGCGATTTCGGCTGAATATTCGAACCGTCAAGGATTGATCAAGGCGCAACGTCCGTTCGCTTCGCAAGCTACGTCGACGACGGGTACGTTCCCGACCGGACGCTATACCGCTTCGCCTGCCAACCCAAATCGCGATCCGTTGACTGATCCATTCCCGGGTAACCCGATTCCTCAGTCGGCGATCGATGCGCTGTTCGCCAGTTACGGTTCTTTGGCAAAAGACTATCCGACCCAGACGCTGTTGGGCTTCAACTCGGATGGTTCGCTGTTCGGCGTGGGTACGTTTAATAGCCCGCGCGATGTTGCCAACTATCGCTACGGACCGGGTTCTGCAGCCAATGAAAACCTGAACTTCTTCCCGGATTTCTACACCTACAACTTCGATATCGTGAATATTCTTGTTCTGCCGCTTGAGCGCAAATCGGCATTCTTGAATGCTCACTATGAGATCAATGACTCATTCGATTTCTTCGTGCAGGGTGGATACACAAACTATAATTCGGCTACCGCACTTGCTCCGACTCCGCTTGGCGTAAATATTCGTGCGCCGGGGCAGAATTCCGCGTTGCAGGCGAGCTCACCGCTGATTTCGGCAACGGGCTGCCGCACCAGCACCGGTGCTGCTACGTCTTGCTCGGTGACTGGCATTGTAGTTCCGACAACCAACCCCTTCATTCCGGCCGATTTGCGCACGCTGCTCAACGCACGTACAGGCGACAGCCCGCGTTTCGTTGGATCGGGCGCTGGCGAAGCGTTTGCGATGGGCTATCGTTTCCTCGGCACCGGCTTGCGTGAGCAAGCGCTTGAAAACGAAGTGCTTCAGGGTTTGGTCGGACTTCGTGGCCAGATTGCTGAAGGTTGGCGCTATGAAGCTTACTATTCATGGGGTCAGACAACCATCGATCAGGAAGCGCGCGGTAACGTCAACGTTCAACGCGTTCAGCAGCTGCTCGAAGCCGCTGATGGCGGTGCGAGCCTGTGCGCTGGCGGTTTCAACCCGTTCGGCATTCAGCCCTTGTCACCTGAGTGCGTTGCTTTTGTCGATGAAGTTGGCAAGACCAAGACGACCTTCACCCAGAAAGTTGCTCAGGCCTATGTCACTGGCGAGCTAGCACAACTTCCTGGCGGTCCGCTCGGCGTAGTTCTCGGTGTCGAATCGCGTAAATTCCGTTACGCCTTTGATCCGGGTTCGCTGTTTGGTCCGATTGCAGGCTTCAATACCGCAACGCCTGACCTGGGTACCAACACCTTCCTCGATTTCTTTGGTGAAGTCCGTGCTCCGATCATGGATACTCTTGAACTCTCGCTGACGGCACGTAGCTCGAAGAGCGATTTCAACGATATCCAGAACGGTGTCGATGGCGCGCCTTCGACCGATTGGGCATATGGCGGTACCGTCACATGGTCGCCGATTGATGCAGTGCGCTTGCGTGCTAGCTATCAGCACTCGGTTCGCGCTCCGAACTTCGGCGAACTCTTCTCGGGTGGCGGTAGCTTCCCGCAGATCTTCGATCCTTGCTCGGTTGGAACCAACTTCCGCACGTCGGGAGGTGCAACAGCAAGTGCACTTTGCTCAGCTACTGGACTTGGCGCACCTGCAACCTTTGCAGCGACACCGGGTGCGCAGGCGTTCTTGACTGTGACGGGTAACCCCAATCTGAAGCCTGAAAAGTCCGACACGTTCACTGTTGGTACTGTGTTCAACGCAGCAGGCTTCACTGGGTCGATTGACTATTACAACATCAAGGTCACCGACACGATCTATTCGCCTGACGTCAACGAAATCATCGCAACATGCTATGGTTACAACGGCATCAATACCACAGGCGCAACAAGCCCCTATTGCTCGGGCTTGTCACGTGGCGGCGGTTCAGACATCACCGCGATCTACCTTCCGCCCGCTCTTGGTGGCGATCCGGCAACGGGTTACTTCCAGGCGGTCAATCTGGGCTCGATCAAGACTTCGGGCGTTGACGTCCAACTTGGCTACCGCTTGCCGACTCCCTTCGTGTCGGAAACTTCGGCAATCAGCGCAAATCTTTTGCTCAACTATCTGATTGACTGGAAGAGCGTTGGTCTGGGTGGTTTGACAACTGACTATGCTGGTTCCGCTTCTTATTTCGGCGCAGGCTTGGGAACGAGCTTCCCGCGCTGGAAGGGCACGATGAACCTGGCGTGGTCGCTGAACGAAAACCTGAAGTTCGATACCCGCGTTCGGTACATTCACAAGATGGTCAACCGTGCGGCTAAACAGTTCCCGGGAGAAACTTTCCGCGGTCCGGGTTCGATTTGGTATTTCGACTTTGGTCTCGAAGCCAATGTTGATGCGCTTACTTTCCGCCTCGGTCTGAACAATGCGTTCGACCGTCAGCCGGAAACTTACGCGCCGAACGTGCAGTCGGGCACCGATCCGTCGCTCTACGACGTTCTCGGACGCCGTGCTTATGTGTCGGCGCGTCTGAAGTTCTAGGCTTCAGCGCAAACAAGATAATGGAAAGGGCGGGGCTGGTGCTCCGCCCTTTTTCTTTCTAGAGGGCAGGCATGAACGTTCAGCAGAGATTGCAGGCGGCTTTTGCGGCCTATTCCCAAGGCGATATTTCCGGCGCGGCGATACATGCCCGCACTGCCCTGAAGGCTCGCCCCCGGGATCCCAATATCCTTCAGTTCCTGGGTGTCGTTTCCTGTCAGTTAGGAAAGAAGGACGAAGGCATAGCCTTATTGCGACAGGCGATAGCCAATGGCGGCGACACCGACGACAATCGTATCAATCTGGCAAAGGCGTTGGCCGAATTGGGGCAGTTTGATGAGGCCCTTAAAGCGTGCGCACCCGATGGAAATCCCTCCACGCCCGATTTGCAACGCATGCATGCCGAAATATTGAAATTACAAGGCAGGCCGTCCGACGCGCTTTGGGTCTATGAGCGGCTGGTTTACGAGAATCCGGACGATTTCGGTTGCTGGAACAATTTGGGCACCACGAAACTGGAAACGGGCGATCTTGATGGCGCAATGGAGGCGTTTCAAAAAGCCCGCGATCTTGATCCCAAGTCTGCAGTTGTGCACACAAATATAGCGCGGGTCCTGATGGCTAAGGACCGTTTTGAAGACGCTTGCCTGATGCTTGAAAAAGCAGCGTTGCTGAATCCCGAAGATCCAGCTCCGCTTGTGGAGCTTGGTCGCACCCTCACACAAATTGATCATACCGAAGCGGGATTGCGCGCTCTGGGAGCGGCCGCCCGGCTAAATCCGAAAGACCCCAAAGTTTTCATCGCGATCGGACTGGCCTTCACCGATCTGTCACAACAATTGCAAGCGGAACGAGCATTCAAATTCGCGGTACAGGCGGATCCGTCCTATTCTGCCGGATATCTCAATCTGGGGGTATTGTTTGAAAAGGCAAATCGTGTTGGCGAGTTGGAGGCTCTGATCGCGGATGCCAGGCGGCAGAATGTGACGGGCGAGGAACTCGATTATTTGGCGGCACTTCTGCTGAATCGGCAAGGCAAATATGAAGAGGCTCTAGACCTGATAAGGCCGATCGAGTCCAAGGCGATTCACCCTGCCACTTTGGCGCAGTTCAAAGGTCAACTCGCCGATCGTCTGGGCCGCATCGACGAAGCCTTCTATGCCTATGAAGATATGAATTTCGCGATGGCCAACAGTCCGCTGGGCGTTGGCAAGGATCGGACGGCCTATCAGCGTGATATTGAAGGGCTTTCAGCGAAGACGACTGCGAGCTGGTATGCCAGCTGGCCCAAGGTTGACTTCACCGATGGCAGGGAATCTCCGGCGTTCCTTGTCGGCTTCCCCCGTTCGGGCACTACGCTTCTGGATACCATTTTGATGGGCCATAGCGGAACACATGTGCTTGAAGAGATTCCGCTTATAGAGACTGTCGCCAACACCGTCGGTGATCTGGAACGGGTTGGCGAAATGGACGCTCGTGCGGTCGCGGAAATGCGGGCTCTGTATTTTGCCGAACTGGATAAAGCCTCACCTCCAGCACCCGGAGCATTGGTCATCGACAAAAATCCGCTATCGATGATCCGCATGCCTTTGATTCACAGGTTATTTCCGGATGCGAAGATTATCCTGGCCATGCGCCATCCCTGCGATGTCGTGCTCAGCTGCTATATGCAGAATTTCAAGCCGACCGAGGCGATGTCCAGTTTTCTGGATTTGACCAACGCAGCGCGAACCTATGACCGCATATTCGCCTATTGGGAAAAAAGCTGCGAGGTGCTGCCGCTCGACACACATATGCTGCGCTACGAAGCTATGGTGGAGGATGTTGAATCCGAAGTCCGTCCTCTGTTTGAATTCCTAGGGCTGGATTGGCAGCCGCAGGTGCTCGACCATCAAAAAACTGCCCGCGAACGCGGCTATATCCGAACGCCAAGCTATGCGCAGGTTACCGAGAAAATCTACAGCTCTTCGAGTGGGCGATGGCATCGTTATCGGCCCTATATGAGCGAAATGCTGCCTATATTGGAGCCTTGGGTTTCCTGTTTCGGCTACGACATTGCGTGATATTCCGGTGGTGTGGATGAATGACGCAACAGATCACAGTTGGGCTCGCACTATCATTGACAGGCTTGACTAGCGCCGTGCATAATTGAATTTTATCGCAGGAATGTCGTCATGCACAGATTGCTTATCTTCGCGCTCGTTGGCGCAAGCTGTCACGTCTCGGTTGCCGCGAATGCAGCATCTTCGACACAAGATGGATCTGCTGATCGCATGGTCTGCAAACGCTACAAGCAGACAGGAACGCGTTTTGAAAATAAGGTCTGCAAGACCGCAGGCGAATGGGACGCTATTGCAGAAGCGCATAGACGTGCATTGGCCGAGACAGTTGATCGCCCGCAGATCAAGATTTGTGGCCCCAGCCGAGGGTGCGACTGATTCAAGCCGAATCATGATTCGTTGACTGCCGATCGATTCGCCGCCAAAATGGCGGTATCTTTATTACTAGGAGGACTGGTGCCGTGCGCGTTACCGCCACACTTATTGCAGCACTTTGCTTGTCGTCTCCAGCGATTGTATTGGCAAAGAACGAACCCGGTGAGCGGATGATCTGCAAATATAGTCACGAAACTGGCACAAGGTTTCGGACAAAAACATGCAAAACAGCCGCGCAATGGGAGGAGATGGCTGAAAACAACAGGGCAAATCTCAAGGAAATGGTCGATCGGCCACAAATTGAGATTCGAAAGTAAGCACTTGCCATGAAAATCGACCGCCCGCTGCTCAAACTGCCGCGGCTCTATGATGCTGAACGCTTGGCGGACGAAATTCGCGCATTGCCTCCGTCAGCCTGGCTACCGCATCCCGGCAAAGTTGTTGGCAACGATGCCGTTCCAATGATCACGCCGAACGGTGCAATTACCAACGCATTCGCAGGGCCGATGGCCCCTACCGAGCATCTGCTCGCTTGCCCTTATATACTTGATATAATGGCAGATATTGAAGCGGTGTGGGGCCGCAGCCGACTTATGGGCTTGGCGGCGGGTGCGGTCGTTCCAGAGCATGTCGATGTCGGACATTATTGGCGCACACATTTCCGGATCCACATTCCTGTCATCACCAACCCCAAGGTTGTTTTCACCTGTGAAGGTGAAATGGTGAACATGGCGCCGGGCGAATGCTGGATATTCGACTCGTTCCGCACCCATGATGTCTATAATGGCGGAAGCGATAAGCGCGTGCATCTGGTGCTGGATACTGTGGGCGGGGAAAAATTGTGGGACCTGATCCGCGAGGCCGAAGCTGTTAACCGCGATCAGCTCAGAATGATCGCAGTTGAGCCGGGTTCGGTCGATAAATCCGGAATCCGATATGAGAAGGTGAACACACCCGATATCATGTCGGTGTGGGAGGTGCGATGCCACGTCAGTTTCCTGCTCGATCAGGCGCCACGAACGGAGCCCTTTCCAAAAGTGCTCCAACTTATCGACCGCTTCCTCCATCACTGGGGTGCGTTGTGGGCTGAATTTGGATCCGCGCATGAAGGTTTGGCACATTACCACCGCGCAATTGCGGATATTCGCGCACGCTTGGGCCGCGAAGGTGCGAGCCGCATAGTGCTGCCCAACGGCGTGACGCTGGACCGGGCATTGAATGAACTTGTATTCATGGCAGCTGCCCCAACCCCGGCCCCGACCGCACCTCAGCCTGCAGTGGTGGTAGCGCGATAAATTCGATGATCGTTTCGCATTTACACAAGTTCATTTTTGTTGCTGTGCCCAAAACTGGCACTCATTCTGTGCGTCAGGCGTTGCGCACGCATCTGGGGCCCGACGATATCGAGCAAGCACGACTTTTCGTTGAAAAGCAGTTTCCCATCCCGGAACTCGCCCGGCTGGGCCACGGCCATTTGAGCTTTGCGGACGTTCGCCCGCATCTGGGCGAAGAAGCTTTTGCCAGCTATTTCAAATTCGCCTTTGTGCGTAATCCGTTCGACCGTTTCATATCCTATTGCTCCTTCGCGACCGGTCGCGAAGGCACGTTTCAGCGCGATCCGAAACGGGTGATGCGGCATTTTCTGTTCACAGCGCCGCCGCACAACCACATCATTTTCAAGCCGCAATTCACCTTTCTGTGTGGACCCGACGGTCAGTTGCAGGCTGACTATCTCGGCAAGGTTGAAAGCATGCAGGCTTCATTTGATGAGGTGGCGCAGCGTCTTGGAATCGAAACGACACCACTCGACCGTGCAAATCGTTCGCGTCGCGGGGAATATAAGGATTATTATGACCAAGAACTGATCGATGGAGTCGCGCGCATATATGCCCGCGACCTCGAACTGTTCGGTTACGATTATTGAGGGCGTCGCATGTACACCAACCCGCGCAAGACAACCAGCATCCGCCGCCTTGGCCGTGTTGACATCACCGAACTGAAGGCCGCCATCATGGCGATTCCCGAGGAAGTCTGGAACCATCAGAACGCCAACAAGCCAAACCGTTTTGAGGCACTCGACGCGACCCGGCATATACCGTTCCGCTTTGTTGATAATTTCCGCGACTGGCGAGGCCATTATGGTTGCGAGCTTTGGGATGAATGGAAACCGCTGTTGGAGCCTGTGTTTGCTGCGGCAACGGCCGACTTTGGTTATGCCAATGGGGAGTTTCCGCGGGCGATGCTTGCGCGCATGCCGGTGGGCGGGGTTGTCCAGCCGCATCGTGATGCAAATCCCGCCGCGCGCTGGCCACACAAGATCCACATTCCGATCCAGACCAGCGATCAGGTCTTCTTCTATGTCGATGGTGTCGAGTATCAGATGGAGGAGGGTGAGGCAGTCGAGCTCAACAATATGGGCGTGCATTCGGTTCAAAATCGCGGGCAATGTGACCGCATCCATCTGATTTTCGAATATTTTGATGCCGATCAGCCCGATCCGGATTGGGTGCTGCCGTTCCGCGAAAACGCCTAAGCGGGCATCGCAGTCCGCATCCAGCCAGTAACCGCATAACGCACGCCACCTGCAAAGGGTGCTACCTGGCTGACGCTGTGTAGCACCGGCAAGGCGAACATGTTCAGGCAATTGAAGCGCGGAACAAGGCCGCTGATACGACCTTCCTTTTCGTGAAACAGAAGCAGCCCGCCCCATTCGACGCGCCATTCGGGCGTCAGACCCATGACATAGGCCAGTTCACGATTCTTTCCTTCGATATCGTCATCATGTCCAGTCAGGAAATCGCCCGGATGATAGGCGGTGCCTTGCGCATCAGCGAACAGGATTGCTGTCTTGCCAGTGACCGTGCGAATGAGGTCGAGCACAGGATCGCTGCGCATGAATTCGGCAAAGGCGTGCAAAATGTCTCGGTCTGGCTCTCGTTCCGAAACCGGGTCGGGAACGCGCAGCGAGGAGAATCGAAACTGGAAACCGTCGCGAGCAGCCAAATTGATACGATTGTCGAGTTCGATGCGCTGCTCCGCCGTCATCGCATCGCGCGCTTCTCGACCGAGGTCGTAAACATGGCCACCCGCATTGATTGCCCAGGCCCAATCCTGCCGTGTCGACAGCGCTTCGTGCAGTTCGATTGCACAATCGCGATCCAGAAAATCCGGAATAGAAATATGCCCGCCAGCGCTGAACGTCTTGGACAAAGCCAAGGCGTCCAGAGCCGAGTTTAGCATGAACGCGAAGCTCATGCTTTGGCGGGCTTTACAGCAAATTTCAAAGCGCCGTCGCCTTCTTCAATCTTCAACTTCGAACCATCTGGCACCTCGCCCTTCAGGATCAGATCGGCGAGCGGATCCTGCAAATGGCGCTGGATGGCGCGCTTCAGCGGACGGGCGCCATAGACTGGGTCATAGCCGACACGGCCCAACCAGCTTTTCGCGCCGTCGCTGAGTTCGATGATGATCTTGCGGTCCTTGAGAAGCTTCTGCACACGGCCCACCTGAATATCAACAATCGGCGCCATATGCTGCGCGGCCAGCCGGTGGAATAGGATGATTTCATCAAGCCGGTTCAGGAATTCCGGGCGGAAATGCGAACGGACGACTTCCATCACTTGCGGTTCGGCTTTCTCGACATCCTCGTCATCGCCCAATGCCGCCAGATACTGGCTGCCAAGGTTGGAGGTGAGGATGATCAGCGTGTTCGAGAAATCGACCAAACGCCCTTGCCCGTCGGTCAGGCGGCCATCGTCGAGCACCTGCAACAGCACGTTGAAGACGTCGCTATGCGCTTTCTCGACCTCGTCGAACAACACCACCTGATAGGGACGACGGCGGACGGCTTCGGTCAACACCCCGCCTTCGTCATAGCCGACATAGCCCGGAGGTGCGCCGATCAGCCGCGAGACGCTGTGCTTCTCCATGAACTCGCTCATGTCGATGCGCACCATAGCGCTGTCATCGTCGAACAGATATTGCGCCAGCGCCTTGGTCAGCTCGGTCTTGCCGACGCCGGTGGGGCCGAGGAAGAGGAACGACCCTAGCGGACGGTTCGGATCCTGCAGGCCCGCGCGCGAACGGCGCACCGCCTTCGACACGGCCTCAACCGCGTCCTTCTGCCCGATAACGCGCGCGCCGAGCCACTCTTCCATCTTGAGGAGCTTCTCGCGCTCGCCTTCCATCATCTTGTCGACTGGGATGCCGGTCCAGCGGCTGACGACAGAGGCAATGTCTTCGCTGGTCACTTCCTCGCGCAGCATCGCATTGCCCGCAGCGGCCACGGCATCGGCGAGCTGCTTTTCGAGGCCCGGGATGGTGCCATATTGCAACTCTCCCGCCTTGGCGAGATCGCCGCCACGCTGCGCCTGTTCGAGCTCGATGCGCGCATGATCGAGCGCTTCCTTGATCTTGGACTCGGCCGAAATCTTGTCCTTTTCGGCCATCCAGCGGGTGGTGAGTTCGGACGATTGCTGTTCCAGATTGGCGAGTTCGCCTTCGAGTGTTGCCAGACGGTCTTTCGAGGCCGCGTCGGTTTCCTTTTTCAGCGCCTCGCGTTCGATCTGCAACTGCATGATGCGGCGATCAAGATTTTCGATCTCTTCCGGCTTGGACTCAACTTCCATGCGCAGGCGCGAGGCAGCCTCGTCCATCAGGTCGATCGCTTTGTCTGGCAGGAAGCGATCCGAAATATAGCGATGCGACAGCGTTGCCGCGCTCACCAGAGCGCCATCGGTAATGCGCACGCCGTGGTGCAGCTCATATTTTTCCTTCAGCCCGCGCAGGATTGAGATCGTATCCTCAACTGTCGGTTCGCCGACAAACACCGGCTGGAAACGCCGCTGCAGCGCCGGATCCTTCTCGACATGCTTTTGATATTCGTCGAGAGTAGTCGCGCCGATGCAATGCAATTCACCGCGCGCCAAGGCGGGCTTCAACAGGTTGGACGCATCCATCGCGCCCTCGCCTTTGCCCGCACCGACCAGCGTGTGCATTTCATCGATGAACAGGATGATGTCGCCCTCGCCCTGCTTGACCTCGTCGAGCACGCCTTTCAGCCGCTCTTCAAATTCACCCCGATACTTGGCACCCGCGATCAGGCTGCCCATGTCGAGTGACATCAGCTTGCGGTTCTTCAGGCTGTCGGGCACATCGCCATTGGCGATACGGATGGCTAGGCCCTCGGCAATCGCGGTCTTGCCGACACCTGCTTCACCGATCAGGACAGGATTATTTTTGGTTCGGCGGGCGAGAATCTGGATCGTCCGACGGATTTCCTCGTCGCGGCCGATGACAGGGTCAAGCTTGCCTTCGCGCGCTACCTCGGTCAGGTCGCGGGCGAATTTCTTCAGCGCGTCATAGCGATCTTCGGCGCTTTGCGTATCGGCGGTGCGGCCTCCGCGCAGTTCGTTGATTGCGGCGTTGAGTGCCTCAGCCTTGATGCCTGCTGTTGCCAGCGCCTTGCCTGCCGCGTTGGTCGTGCCCAACGTCAATGCCAGCAACAGGCGTTCGACCGTTACATAGGAATCGCTCGCTTTTTGCGCGACCTGTTCGGCAGCATCGAGCACGCGCACCGCATCATTGTCGAGGCCGGGGGTCTGTTGTGCGCCGCCTCCCGACACCGCCGGAACCTTAGCCAGCGCTACGTCGGTTTCACGCAAGGCTGTGGCTGCGTCGCCGCCAGCGGCCTTGATCAGGCCCGATGCCATGCCCTGTTCGTCCTCAAGCAGCGCTTTCAGCAGATGCTCGGGCGAAATCCGCTGATGGTTCATGCGGATGGCAACGGTCTGGGCCGACTGCAAAAAACCTTTGGCGCGGTCGGTAAACTTTTCGAGATTCATACCCGGTCCCTCGTTTCTCAGCGCTTCCCCAAAACCAATTTAGGAAGCCTCTCGCCAAGATGTAATGTTGCATTTATGCAACACAAGAGGCGCGCGTAGAAATTCCCCTCCGATATGCGGGAGGGGGATATTGGCTCACCGTTTCCAGTTGCGGACAAATTCGTCAAGGATGCGCACGCCCCAGCCCGATGCGCCTTTGGGCGTCATATCATCGCTGCTGTCCGCCCAATTCACACCCGCAATATCCAGATGGGCCCAAGGGGTCGAGGGATCGACGAAGTAGCCGATAAAGGTCGCACCCAGGCTTGCGCCGGGCTTGCCGCCTTCGGCTGAATTTTTGATGTCGGCGATTTCGGAGCCCATTGTTCTGGCATGATTGGGGTGGAGCGGCAGGCGCCAGACTTCTTCACCCACTGCCTTGCCCGCAGCGGTCATTTGCGCTGCCATTGCGTCATCGCGTGCGAAAAGTCCGGCATATTCATAGCCCAATGCTAGGCTAACCGCCCCCGTCAGCGTGGCAATATTGACCAAAGCAGCAGGCTTGTGGTTGGCGATGACATATTCATTCGCATCGGCAAGGACGAGGCGGCCTTCGGCGTCGGTATTAATTACCTCGATAGTCTTGCCGCTATAGGTGCGCACCACGTCGCCGGGGCGCTGTGCATTGCCGCCGGGCATATTCTCGGCCAGGGCTGCGACCGCCATCACGTTCACATTGGCACGCGACTTTGAGAGAGCAACGACAGCGCCCATAACGGCGGCGGCCCCCGCCATGTCAGATTTCATTTCCCACATGCCGGCACCATCTTTTATCGATATCCCACCGCTGTCAAAAGTGATGCCTTTGCCGACCAAGGCAATAGGCGCACCACTGCCGCCCCGATACTCGACCAGCATCAAGCGTGGCGGACGGCGCGAGCCCTGGCCAACTCCTGCCAGTGTGCCCATACCGAGACGGCGCATCGCGGCCTCATCAAGCACTTCGATCCTAACTCCCGACACTCCGGCAAAGGCCTCGCGCACCCGCGCGACAAAGCTTTCCGGGTAGATCACATTCGCGGGTTCGGTCGAAAGATCGCGGGTCAGCGTGACGCCTTCGGCAAGCGCCGCACCGCGCGATTTCCATTCGGCTTCGGCGCTGCGGACATCCGCGACGACGATGGTGGCGGGTTGCGTGGAGGGCGCTGATTTGCCGACCGTTTTGTATCGGTCAAAGCGATACTGGCCGAGGCTAAAGCCGAGCGCGACCGAAGCAGCTTCGTCGCTGGCGGCGCCAACTATGCTCACTGGCTGGGCTTCATTGCGCAGATTTTGCGCAACCCGCCCACCAGCGCGACGCAGCCGGTCTGCAGCATCACCTTCGCTGCCTAAGCCGACCAGTTCGATGCGCGCATGGCGGCCAATCCCGCGCAGCGTCAGTTCGCTGACATCCCTTCCATCAAATCGGGCGTTGGCAATTGCCGCCTTGACGCTGGCTTCGGCAGCGCTGCCCAGCACGCCGTTTGGCAGATTGGCATCGCGCATCAGGATGACGAGCACGCCATCATCGGCGGGGCGCGTAGCAAAAACTATGGACCGTGCTTGCGAATTGGCGACGGTCGAGGGTTCGACACCTGATCCAGCCGGAACGCCTTGTGCCAAGGCCGGCACGCTGGCGGTAGCGAGGATGAGTGTGAACAAGTGACGGCGCATGGGTGAACTTTCCTTTCGCTGAATCTTCTATATGCAACGCCCATAGGCAAAGTCACATAAGTGACAAGATAGCATCGACAAAGGGGAGATGAAGATGGGCAAATGGCTATGGGGCGGGGCTGCAATCATTGCCACTGTCGGGGCTACGTCTATGTTTTGGGAGCCATTGGCTGCGGAGCAGTCTGCGCCGCCATCCGCAAATACCTATGACGTTGAAATAGCCCGCGACGGATTTGGTGTCCCGCATATCAATGGCAAGACTGATGCTGATGCGGCCTATGGTCTGGCCTTTGCCCATGCTGAGGACGATTTTTCGACGATCGAGGAAGTCGTGTCGATGACGCGCGGGCGCTATGGTGCGATTGCAGGGCAGGATGGGGCAAAGGTCGACTTTGTCTTTCACTTGCTGGCGGTGCGCGACACGGTTGAGCGGCGCTATGACGAAATTCCGGCGGACGTCCGCGCTGTGCTCGATGCCTATGCGGCAGGCCTCAACCATTATGCCGAAAAGCATCCCGAAGAGGTCAGGCTCTCCAATCTTTTTCCAGTGAATGGCAAGGATATCGTCGCAGGTTTCGTGCTGCGCGCGCCCTTCTTCTATGGGCTCGACAATTATATCGGCACGCTCGTTGAGGGGAAACCGCCGCCCAATGAAAGCGCAGCGGCGATGACACCGATTGGCCGCGATCCCGAAATGAACGGCTCCAATGCATGGGCAGTGGCCCCCAGCCGCATGGCCGACGGTAAGACCTGGCTCGTCTCCAATTCGCATCAGCCGCTTGAAGGGCAGGTCGCCTGGTACGAGGCGGTGGTGCATTCGGGCGAGGGGCTCGATATGGCGGGCGCGCTGTTCCCCGGATCGCCTTTTGTGCTGCTCGGCCACAACCGCCATCTCGGCTGGACCAATACAGTCAACCGGCCCGATCTGGTCGACATTTACAAGCTCGTGCTCAACGAAGCGGGCGACCAATATCGCTATGACGGCAAATGGCTGCCGCTGGAGGAAAAGCGCGTCTGGCTACCGGTAAAATTCGGCTGGTTCACCGTGCCGATCCCGCAGACGCTGTATCGTTCGGTGCACGGGCCGGTGATCAAAAACGACCAAGGCGCATTCGCGATTCGCTACGCCGGGATCGACAATGTGAAAGCGGTCGAGCAATATTATCGCAACACCAAGGCGACCAATTGGGAAGAATGGACGCGGTCGATGTCGACCGGCGGGATTACCGGCACCAATTTCGTCTATGCCGACAAGACTGGGCGTATCGCGTATATCTACAATGCGCTGTTTCCAGACCGAAAGCCTGGTTTCGATTATACTAAGGTTTTGCCGGGCGACAGTTCTGCGCCAGTCTGGAAAGGGCCCGTATCCTTCGATCGCTACCCCAAGGTCGTCAGCCCTGCGTCGGGCTTTGTGCAAAATGCCAACAACACGCCCTTTCTGGCGGCAGGACCGGGGTCTGAAATCGATCCCAAAAGCCAGTCGCCTTATCTCGGCATCGAATTGGGGATGACCAATCGCGGCTTGCTGGGCACCGGTCTGATGATGAACGACAGCTCGATCACGCCGGAGGAGTTGCTCGCGATCAAGATGGACACGCGTTACGCCAAATCGAGCTGGGTTAAGCCGTGGATGGACAGCCTGCTCGCGGTCGACACCAAGGGTGACTCGAAACTCACCGCAGCGCAGAAACTGCTGCGCGAATGGGATTGGTCGAGTGACGGCAAGGGCAAAGCCGATGCCATCGCCGAACGGCTGATCCGCCATGCGGCACGCGCCAATTGGCGCAACGATCCATTGCCCGACCCACGCGAGACGCTTCAGAAAACGGCCGAGGAATTCAGCGAGCGCTTCAGGCGACTGGATCCTGCGCTGGGCGATATCCAGCGCCTGCGCCGCGGCAAGGTCGATCTGCCAATGCTTGGCGGCACCGATACGCTGCGCGCGACGACAATGTGGGACGGCGAACAAGCCGACGGCAAGATGCGCGTGCGCCACGGCGATAGCTTCATCATGCTGGTGCGCTGGGACAAGGCCGGGCAGGTCGTGTCCGAATCGATCCAGCCATATGGCGCGGCCACAAATCGCCCTGAATCGCCGCATTACACCGACCAGATGAAGCTCTATGTCGCGGGCAAATTCAAGCCGGTGCATTTCGAATGGGCTGATGCGGTGAAACACGCCAATCGGCGCTACCGGCCCTGAGGCAAAGAAAAAGGCGGGTGTCCAAAGACCCCGCCTTTTTCATTTGATGTGCGGACTTGTCGGCGGCTCCCATCAGCCCTTGGCTATTTCGCTACCGAGCGCGCCATATTTCTTTTCAAAACCGGCGACATCGCCTGCGACCAGCAATTTGGCCTGATCGACCCAGTTGTCGCGCCCGATACGCCCGGCGAACACGCCGAGTTTCGGGTCTATGTCAGCGATATCTGCCGCGGTCCAGTTGGCAATCTGATCTAGGCTGGTGATGCCCAGTGATTTGAGCTGGACCGCCAGTTTCGGGCCTACGCCTTTTAGCAGTTCGATATTGTCCGGAATGGCAGGCTTGGCCGCCGGCTTGGCTATGGGTTTGGGTGCGGCTTTGATCTCTGCCTTAGCTTTTGGAGCTGCTTTAGAGGGCGCTGCCTTTTTTACGGCAGGTGCAGGAGCGGCTTTCGCCTTGGGCGTGGCCACTTTGGGGGCTGCTGCCTTCTTCGCGGCCGGTGCAGGCGTGGTCTTGGCCTTTGCCGGCTCCGCCGCTTTAGCCTTAGGCGCAGTTTTCGCTTTGGCGGGCGCGGCAACTTTAGCCTTTGGCTCGACCTTGGCTTTGGGCGCTGTAGCTGCCTTGGCCTTTGGCGCAGTTATCGGCTCGGCTTTGGCTTTCTTGGGTGCTGCGGCAGCTTTTGCCTTAGGTTCAGCCTTTTGCGCCGGCGCAGCCTTGGCCTTTGCCGGTGCTGCCTTTGCCTTGGCAGGCGCCTTCGCTGCCGGGGCTTTTGCTACAGTCTTTGGTTTGGCTACGGCCTTTTCCATCAACGGCGCAGGCTTGACGGCGACCGGCTCGGCTTCCACCGCTTTGGGCGCCACGGGCGGCGTCACTGTTTGTGCAGGGGCTTCAATCTTTGGTGCGGCTTTAGGTGGCTCGGCCTTCTTGCGCGGTATGACGAAGAACAGGATGGCAAGAACCACCACGCCGATAACAATGAACAGAAGTGCGCTCGACTCCATTTAAAATTCCCCTCCAGCCTCTGGCTGATATGATTCATGCGGTGTGCAACTTAACCGGCACAGCATTTGTGTCCAGTAGCACGATTTAACCAAATCTGCGCCATTAGTCAGCGGACGCGCTCGACCAGATATTTGGCAGTGCGCAAGTCGCAACCGGTACGCACGCGGACAAGCTTTACCGCGTCGATCAATCGCCCGTCGGCGCGGTAGAGCAGAACGAGAGCCTTGAGATCGGGCGGCAATTCGACTGGCTGTACAGGCGGCGTCGGCGGGCCTTGCATGCGCTTCCGCCGCATCAGTAAGAAGCATAGCGTGAACCCCGCGACTGCGCCGAGTGCAAAACTGGTCCAGTCGGTTATCGCGTCGCCGGTCATTCAGCTTTGCACCTTTTCACGCACGACTTCGCGCCAGCCGATGTCGCGACGGCAGAAACCGGTCGGGAAATCGATGGCGTCGACGGCAGCATAGGCGGCCGCCTGCGCTTCGGTTACCATTGCTCCGCTGGCCGTCACGTTCAGCACCCGGCCGCCATTGGCAACCAGCTGGCCGTCGCGCATGGCAGTTCCTGCATGGAAGATGCGGGCATCACCGACATTGCCGATGGCAATCGCGCCGCCTTTTTCGGGCGTGCCCGGATAGCCATTGGCGGCCATTACAATGGTCAGCGCATAGCCATCTGACAGCACTGGGCGTTCGGCCCCGGCCAGCCCACCTTCGGTCGCGGCGGCCAGCAGTAGTTCCACCAGATCGCCTTCAAAACGCATCATCAGCACTTGGCATTCGGGATCGCCAAAACGGCAGTTATATTCGATCAGCTTGGCCCCTTGGGCGGTGAGCATCAGCCCGGCAAAAAACACCCCGCTATAGGGCCGTCCGTCGCGCGCCATCGCTTTCACCGTCGGCTGGATGATGCGTTCCATTACTTCGGCTTCGAGTGCGGGTGTAAACACCGGCGCCGGTGAATAGGCGCCCATGCCTCCGGTGTTGGGGCCGGTGTCGCCATCGCCCACGCGTTTGTGATCTTGTGCCGAGCCAAAGGGCACAACATTCGTCCCGTCGCTGATCGCAAAGAAGCTGACTTCCTCGCCGGTCATAAATTCCTCGATGACCACCTCGGCCCCGGCATCGCCAAAGCCGCCGCCAAACATATGGTCGATGGCGTCGCGCGCCTCGGCTTCGGTCTCGGCGATGATCACGCCCTTGCCCGCCGCGAGGCCATCAGCCTTGATCACAACGGGTAAACCGAAACGGGCGAGGTCAGCGAGAGCCGAGGCCTTGTCGCTGTGCCTTGCATAAGCAGCGGTCGGGATGTTTTCGCGCGCGCAAAGATCCTTCACAAAGCCCTTGGAGCCTTCAAGGACGGCGGCATTGGCATTGGGGCCGAACACCTTGATGTCGGCTGCGCGCAGACTATCACCCAGTCCATCGACCAGCGGCGCTTCGGGGCCGACAACGACAAAGCCGATACTATTTGCTCGGCAGAAATCGACGACCGCCGCATGGTCGGCTACATCGATGGCCACGCATTCCGCACATTCGGAAATTCCAGGGTTGCCCGGACTTGCAAACAATTTTTCACAAACAGGCGATTGCGAAAGCCGCCACGCCAGCGCATGTTCACGTCCACCCGAACCAATGAGCAAGATATTCAAGCGATGGACTCCCCACTTCCCGACGACGAAGGCAATGCGCGGCTGTTAGCCGAGGCCAAGGCCGGCAGCAATGCCCCTGCCTTGTCGGTTTCCGAAATTTCGAATGCCCTGAAACGGACAGTCGAAGATCGCTTCGGCCATGTGCGGGTACGGGGAGAGTTGTCCGGCTTCAAGCGCGCGGCATCGGGCCACATCTATTTCAGCCTGAAGGACGTCGATGCCAAGCTCGATGGTGTGATGTGGAAAGGCAATGCGGGGCGTTTGCCTTTTGCGCCGGAAGACGGGCTGGAGGTGATCGCGACCGGCAAGCTGACGACTTATGCCGGGCGTTCGAGCTACCAGATCGTGGCCGACCGGCTCGAACTGGCGGGCGAAGGTGCGCTGATGCTGCTGTTCGAAAAACTGAAGGCGCGGCTGACGGCAGAAGGGCTGTTCGATACCGCGCGCAAGCGGCCCATACCCTATCTGCCGCGCACCATCGGGATCGTTACTTCGCCCACCGGTGCGGTGATCCGCGATATGATGCATCGGCTGGAGGATCGCTTCCCCAGCGATGTGGTGCTTTGGCCGGTTATGGTGCAGGGCGATGGCGCGGCGGCGCAAATAGCCGCGGCGGTCAGGGGCTTTTCAGCCCTTACGGAAAATGGCCCGGTGGCGCGTCCAGATTTGTTGATCGTCGCGCGGGGGGGCGGTTCGATTGAGGATCTGTGGGCGTTCAACGAGGAAGCGGTGGTTCGTGCGGTCGCCGAATGTTCGATCCCGGTCATTTCGGCGGTCGGGCACGAGACGGATACGACCTTGTGCGATTTCGCCGCCGACCTGCGCGCACCGACACCGACTGCTGCAGCTGAAATGGCGGTACCGGTGCGGCTCGATCTTGCCCAGCAACTGGCGCAGAACGCAATGCGGCTTACCGGCGGGCTCCGCCGTTTTGTCGATCGCGCGCGCGAACGTCTGACCGCACAACTCAGACTTCTTCCCAAAGCGACGGACATTGTCGGCGCGCGCCAGCAAAAGGCCGACGAATTGGGGGATAGGCTGCGCAGGGGGCTGGAGAAAAGGTCAGACCTGTCGCGGGTCGCTTTTGCCGGAGTCAGCGGCCGTTTGTCGCCCGCTATGCTAAGGCGTCGCGTCGCGATGTCGGAAGAGCGGTTGCAAGCACTCCGGCTGCCGACGGCGCTGATCGAGCGCCAATTGGCGGAGCGCAAATCCAGGCTGATGGGGCTCGACCGGCTATTGAACTCGCTCCATCCCGAATCGCCGCTGGCGCGCGGCTTCGCCCGTGTGACGACTCCTGACGGTAAGTCGACCATCGTTAACAGCGCGCAGGCGGTAACAGCGGGAACGGTGCGCCTCAACTTTGCTGATGGCGGCGTAGAGGCGTTGGTTCAGGGCGGTAAAGCACCGGCGCAGAAAGCTAGGCCGTCATCGGGTGGCGGATCAGCCGCCACCCAGCAGGATTTGTTTGGAGAGGGTTGATTCCGCTCAGTTGGTGCTGGTTGACGACCCCGGGAAATGGCTGTGCGCGGTTTTGTCCCAGCTTAAGGCCGCCCCGAAAATATGGCGGAGGTAGGCCACTACTGCGCGCCTTGCGGCCATGATCGAAATGATATTGGCGATCAGCGTTCGTGGCACTGAAATCAACGCCTCACCCTTGCCGTGAACGCGCGCGACAAAGCAAGCGCGCACTGCTAGCCGCCAGACCAACAAAGCCGCGTTGATGATCAAAACCACCAACAGGAAATTACTGAAAGCTTTTGGTTGATGGTACCCGGCGAGATGGCCGAGGATCAATACAGCCGTCAATAAAATGCACGCATAGGCGGCTGTCAGCACGATCGCCGCAAAAACCGCCTTGCGGTCGCGCAACCGCATCCAGAATTCGATAAACCCGCCCTGCCAGCCCAGCCTGTCCCACCCGGCCAGCGCGATACCTGTCATCCAGCGCGCCTTTTGGCGAACGGCGGTGCCTAACCGGTCCGGGAAGCAGGCGCGGGTTCCCACCAATTGACCCGATGCATCTTGAATGCGCGCGAAAATGGTCCGGTTGCCCTCGCCCGCAACGCCCAGCCCCAGCTCATAATCTTCGGTTAGCGATGATTGATCGAACGGCAGGCCGCCATTCGCCAGCGCGATCCGCCCAAGATGCGTGCGCGATATCGCGCAACCGACACCTGCCAACGGGATCGCCGCACCGACTGCCTCGCGCACGACCAGCGCCTTGCCATGCGCCTCTGCAAATTCGTCGCAATAATGCCCGCTGATCCAGCGCGAACCGGGAACCCGCACGGGAATGACCGGCAATTGGACGGCAGTCGCCCGCTCGATCAGATAGTCGAACACGCGCAGTTCGTCGGGGTGGACCATATCTTCGGCGTCGTGAAGCACGATTGCTTTGGCCTTGATCCCTGCGGCCAGTTCGTCACGGGTCAACGCACGCCATAATCGGTTCAGGCAATCCGCTTTCGACGTCGGGCCATCGCTGCCGCACAGAACAAGGCGGGCATTCCCAAATTGCCGACACCCGGCCATTATGGCGGCTACGCCTGCGTGATCATTGGGATAGCAGCCCACATAGATACGGTAATCGGTCGCGCTGCCTGCCCAGGCAATATGGCATCCTGCCAGCATCGCGGTGATAACTTCTGCCTCGCGCCATGTCGGGATGAAGATCGCGATCAATCCTGCCTCTTGCGGAACAGGCAGTTCGCTGGCGCGCATTGGCGGCGCAATCCGATAGCGTGCCAGCCACCGTCCGGACCGGTGCAAAAGCCACAATGCATCGATCACCAGATCATCAAGGGCGCCGACGAGAAACCAGATCGCACTGAACAGTAGCAACTCATGCTGCCAATTCTCCAGCGTTAGCCAGATTGAGGGATAAGCCGATGGCGTTATCATCGATCCTGTGGTCCAAGCTCTGCTGGCCGGTCAGGCTTGACCGGTTATGCCCAGCGGGTTGCAGACGATTCAGGATTCCACTGGTGCTCGCGCGCGGTCCAAAGCGGTGCCGATCACCATTGCGAGCATCACCGGCAATGACCAGAATGCCCCAAATCCATAATATAGCATTTGCTGGACACCTTCACTGAAGAAGATGGCCAAATGCGACGTTACGGAAATCAGATGGAAACCGGTGGCCCAAATAGGCCAGAAGCTTTGGCTGCGAAGGGCCAGCCAGTAAAAACCCAGAAGAAGGAATAGGTCGATGGCCATGACGGGAATATGGGTTTGCGCCCAGCTTCCAAACTCACCAGCTACCGCTGAAGCGACGCTTGCTGTCATGATCATCGCAGCGCCCGTGCGACCCGTTTTGCCTCCCCCAATCGCGGCGAAACCGCAACATAAGGCAGCAAAAACCCAGAACAGGCTGATGATCAGAGCGTCGGGGAGAGAAGTAGTTGGCATGTCCTGTCAAGACCATCGACCGTGGCAATATGCAAGTCGGGGTGGTGGCTTCGACCTGCATATTGCCGACCTTTGCCGGAATATCAGGAACGCATCCGGCAGATCGCGGCTCCGGTTTGCCGCTGGTGCCAGGTTCAGGGGTGAGAGGTTCAGCCGAATGTCCGGAAGAGACCGGATACCAGGATTGTCAATGCAATCACCGATGCAACAGCCAGAACCGCGACCTGCAGGATGCGCAAAGTTCGCGATGTGCTATCTAGGTCATTTCGCTTCCCTCCTACCGGGGGAAGGACCAGCAATTGCCGCAACGTGCGACTGAAACTGCTGCCTTCCGCTTCGGCAGTCAGGATGGCGCTTTGATCGATTTGGACAAGCTGCTGCGGTTGCCTAGGCAATTTTTGCCCAAGCTCCTGTTCGGCAAGCGCGCGGGCGACCACCCCGCGATTTGGTGCGCCTAGCGTCTGCACGGCAGTGGTAACATGGTTGTCAACGGTCGAAGGCGAAAGATCGAGCAAACGCCCGATTTCTTTGGACGTAAAGCCCTGTGCGACCAGCCGCAGGCAATCCTTTTGCCGGTCCGTCAGTTTCTCGACGCTTAGCTGATCCATCGTCATCCACCCATAAGGCCAAAGCCTGCTAGTGCTAATTACCGGAACAGCCATGCCCAAAGCAACCTGTTTGCCGTAAATCGTTGCCCTAGCGATATGAGGCGCGCTATCGGCTTGGCGTATGAGCGAGAAAACCAAGCCAGCCGCTTCGAAACCTGCGTCCGCGCTGCGCGATTTCCTCGATAGCGAGGCCGCAGGCGGGATCATCCTGATGGGCGTGGCAGCGCTCGCCATGCTGGTTGCAAATTTGCCGCTGGCCGAAAGCTACTTCCACTTCATCCATGCCGTAACCGGCCCCGAACTCACGCCGAAACTTGGGCCGATGACGGTGCATCTTTGGATCAATGATGGGCTGATGGCGATTTTCTTCCTGCTCGTCGGTTTGGAAATCAAACGCGAATTTGTCGACGGCCATCTCGCGACCTGGGCCGACCGGTTACTGCCGATGATTGCAGCGGCGGCGGGCATGGCACTGCCGGCTGCTGTCTATCTATACATCGCGGGCGGGGATCCGGCGCTGGTGCGCGGCTGGGCCATACCGGCGGCGACCGATATCGCCTTTGCAATTGGGGTGCTTGCTTTGCTCGGCAGCCGCGCGCCTGCGTCGCTGAAGCTGTTTCTGACCACGGTAGCGATTGTCGACGATATGGGCGCAGTGGCGATAATCGCCCTGTTTTACACCGATAGTCTCAACATGGTCGCGCTGGGCGCTGCCGCGGCCATCTGGCTGGTGATGCTGGCTTTAGGAAGACTGGGCGTCGCGCGGCTTTGGCCCTATCTGATCCTAGCTGCTTTGCTTTGGTACGCGACTTTGCTGTCGGGCGTGCATGCGACCATCGCCGGGGTGCTGGCGGCTTTTGCTATTCCGCTACGGCGATCAATCGCCACCCCCGATGCCGAAGATTCGCTTCTGCACCGGCTTGAACATGCGCTGGCCAAGCCGGTCGCCTTTATCATCGTGCCGCTGTTCGGTTTTGCTAATGCCGGGGTTTCGTTCGAAGGTGTGGGTCTCGGCGCGTTGCTCGCGCCGCTCCCGTTCGGAATCGCGCTCGGCCTATTCATTGGCAAGCAAGTAGGGATTTTCGCCAGTGTCTGGGCCTGCGTGAAGCTCGGATTGGCGGCGCGCCCTCGCGATTCCAGCTGGCTGCAGGTCTATGGCGTGGCGCTGCTCTGTGGCATTGGTTTCACCATGAGCCTGTTCATCGGCGGCCTTGCCTTTACCGATGCGGCGCAGGGGGATGCGGTGAAGATCGGTGTGCTGATGGGCTCAATCTTGTCTGCGATCAGCGGCTATTGTCTGCTGCGCTTTGGGGGCAGTGCCAGAAAAGCCTGAAGCGCGAATCAAAAAAGGGACGCAAATCGCGTCCCTCATTCGGTTGCCAGACAGCGCAGGCACGACCCGTTGGGCCGCGACGCAGGCTTACTTGATCTTGGCTTCCTTGAACTCGACATGCTTGCGCACGACGGGATCATATTTGCGGAAAGACATCTTTTCCGTCTGATTCCGGGGGTTTTTCTTCGTTACATAGAAGAAGCCGGTGTCAGCGCTGCTGACGAGACGGATTTTGATGGTGGCTGGCTTCGCCATGGCCTGTTCCTTCGGTTCGAATCGCTAAAAAGAAAACGGACGGCGCGATGCCGCCCGAAACTGGCGCGCTACTGCGACGGACCGGGTCAAAAGTCAACCCCGCATGTGGAATTGCCAGCCTTAACCATTCGGTAACCATAAAGGCGCAAAGCAGGGTCAGGGCAATCGGGGGCAACCGGCATGCAATATGATCATGACCAACTATTATTGATTCGCGCGGAATTGGGCGAACTGGTCGATGCGCTGCGCATGACCGCTTATGATGCCAATCCATTGCAATTCCTGATGCGTCTGGAAAATATCCGCGAAACGTCGGCACGCCACGGCCTGACTGCGATTTCCGAAATCGCGGCAACCTTTGAAGCTGCGCTCCAGCGTTTCGGTGTGCATGGCAGCAACGCCGTGACCGACAGCTTCCTCGGCATCATGTCTGACGCAATCGGTATCGCGCATCTGCATCCTGCGGCATCGGAAGCCTTGCTCGCCTCGGTCGCAATCCGTCTTGGTGGCTGACACGCGTCCCTTGCTCGACTAGGCGGGTCCGATGGACAGCCTGATCGCCTCCTTCCTGACACTGATCCTCACCGAAACCGGTGATCGAACGCAGTTGCTGGCGGCAGCGCTGGCGATTCGTTTCGCGAGCAACCGGCCGGTGATCCTTGGCCTTGCAGCGGCGAGCCTGCTCAACTGCTTGCTATCGGCCTATGCCGGATCGTTTATCGACCAATGGGTCAGTCAGGATCCGGTGCGGCTGTTTAACGGCCTGGCCTATGTGCTCGCCGGCGGCGCTATGCTCGCGTGGCGTCGATCAGTCGATCTGCTTGAAGGCTGGAAGACCGGCCCCTTCCTGACCGCCTTTTTCGGCATCTTCATTCTGCAGTTCGGCGACAAGGGCCAGTTCATCATCGGCGCGAATGCGGCGCGGGCCGACCATTGGTTGTTCCCGGCGATTGGCGGCTGGTTGGGTACCTTGGTGGCCGTTATCCCTGCGATTCTGCTGAAAGAACGTTTAGCCAAAATCTTGCCCATTGCCAAAATCAGGATTGGCGGAGGCTTGGCATTTTGTGCGTTGGGGCTGATTCATGCCTTGAAGGCCTGGCACATCATCTGATCGCTTGCGCAACAGCCAAATTGACGACAGGTTGGGGCATCCAGTCAGGAGTGGAGGCCCGATGTCAATTTCCCTGCGACCCTTTACCGTTTCGATCGAGCAAAGCGCACTTGATGACCTGCAAGCGCGGCTGGCGCTGACCCGCTTGCCCGAAAAGGAAACCGTCGACGATTGGGATCAGGGCTTACCTCTCGCTTATGCCAAGGAACTGCTCGATTACTGGCGCAGCAGCTATGACTGGCGGCGGTGCGAGGCGGAACTCAACCGCTGGCCACATTTCAAGACCGAAATCGACGGGCTCGACATCCATTTCATCCATATCCAAAGCAGCCGTGCCGATGCACGCCCGATGGTTATGACGCATGGCTGGCCGGGGTCGGTGCTGGAATTTGTGAATGTCATAGAGGCGCTGACCGAACCGTCAGATCCCAGTCAGCCCGCCTTCCATCTCGTCCTCCCCTCGCTCCCCGGTTACGGCTTTTCAGGACGGCCCGAGAAGGCAGGCTGGTCGGTCGAGAAAATCGCCGAAGCGTGGGATGTGTTGATGCGCGGGCTCGGCTATGATCGCTATTTCGCGCAAGGCGGCGATTGGGGCGCGATGGTGACCTCGGCGATTGGCGCGCAGAACAAGGGCGCTTGTGCCGCGATCCATGTCAACATGGCGGTCGCAACCCCGCCGCCCGAGGTGCTGGCAAGCCCGACACCATTCGAGGCGCAGTCGCTGATGCGCGCAGCCTGGTATCAGGAAAAGGACAGCGGCTATTCGAAGATCCAGAGCACACGCCCGCAGACTTTGGGCTATGCGCTGACCGACTCACCCGTAGGTCAGATGTGCTGGATTATCGAGAAGTTCCAAGGCTGGTCCGATTGCGACGGGCATCCCGAAAATGTCTTCAGCCGCGATCATCTGCTCGACAATGTGATGCTCTATTGGCTCAACGCGACGGCCGCGTCCTCGGCGCGGCTCTATTGGCACAGCTTTGCGGCGGGCAATCTTGCCGAGGTGCCGGTGCCGACCGGCATCAGTGCTTTTCCCAAGGAATTGTTCCGCCCGTCACGCCGCTGGGCCGAAACGCGCTACAAGAATATCGTTTACTGGAACGAACTGGAAAAAGGCGGGCATTTCGCGGCAATGGAGCGACCGGAGCTGTTCATCGCTGAAGTCCGCAATTGCTTTGGGGCGATGAGCCTCTAAACGTCGCGCATGGGCAGATTGATTGCACGGCGGCTGTTGACGGCGATACCGACGCTGCTCGCCATCATTGTGCTGTCGTTCGTCCTGATGCGCGTGGCGCCGGGCGGACCTTTCGATGGTGAACGACCCTTGGCCCCCGAAGTGCGCGCTGCACTGGAAGCCACCTATGGCCTCGACAAGTCGCTGCCCGAACAGGTCTGGATGTATCTCGGTCGTCTGGCGCAGGGCGATTTCGGGCCGAGCATGGTCTATCGCGATTTCACGGTCAGCGGGCTGATTGCGGAGGCACTGCCGGTGTCGCTGCTGATCGGCGGCTGCGCATTGTTGCTGGCGAGTGTGCTGGGCATTTCGGCAGGGCTGTGGGCGGCGCTGCGCGCTGGCAAATGGCAGGATGAACTGCTGATGCTTGGGGCAACACTACTCACCGCCTTGCCGACTTTTGTCACCGGACCATTGCTTGCGCTCATCTTTGGTCTCTGGCTTGGATGGTTGCCGGTTTCGGGGCAGAATGAGGGGTGGAACTGGCTGGTTCTGCCCGTAGTCGCGCTCGCCTTGCCGGTGTCAGGGGCGGTCGCAAAACTCGCACGCGCTGGGTTGGCGGGCGAACTCGGCGCCGATCATATACGCGCTGCGCGGGCAAGGGGGATCGCTCCGCTGACGATCTTGCGCCGCCACGCCCTGCGCCCGGCGCTGGTACCGGTGGCAAGCTATCTTGGCCCTGCCGCCGCCGCGTTGCTGACAGGGGCGGTGGTGATCGAAACCGTGTTTGGCCTCCCCGGCCTCGGTCGCTATTTCGTGCAAGGTGCGCTCAACCGCGACTATCCGCTCGTTCTCGGCGTTGTGACGCTCTACGCGGCGCTCATCATTCTCTTCAACCTGTTTGCCGACCTGATCTATGGCTGGCTCGATCCCCGGATGCGCGAAGGATGAAGCCTGCTCTCGTCATCGTTGCGTTGATTGCGCTCGCCGCGCTGCTCGTCCCGCCGCTACTGCCTTACGACCATATATCGATCGATTGGAACAGCGTGCGGGTCGGCCTGTTCACCGACGGCCATCTGCTGGGCACCGACGATCTGGGTCGTGACCGGTTGGCACGGCTGCTGGTGGGGACGCGAGTGACGCTGTCGGTGGCGCTCGCTGCCGCAATGGTCGCGTTGGTGATCGGCGTGGCCTGGGGTGCGATTGCAGGCTGGGTCGGCGGGCGCACCGACGAGTTGATGATGCGCATCGTTGATGGGCTTTATGCGCTGCCCTTCATGTTCGTCGTCATCCTGCTGATGGTGGTGTTCGGGCGGTCGATCTTGCTCGTGTTTCTGGGCATCGGCTTTGTCGAATGGCTGACCATGGCGCGCGTGGTTCGCGGGCAGGTGATTGCGCTCAAACAACGGCCCTTTGTGCTCGCGGCAGAGGCGGCGGGGTCACCTGCCCGTGCGACGCTGCTGCGCCACATCTTGCCCAATGTTGCTGGTGTGGCCATCGCCTATCTGATGCTGACAATCCCGCATGTGGTGATGATTGAGAGCTTCCTCTCATTCCTGGGACTAGGCGTGCAGGAGCCGCTGACCTCGCTCGGCATACTCGTCAATGAAGGTGCGGAGGAGATGGATATGAACCCGGCGGCATTGCTGCTGCCCGGCGGCGTGCTTGTAATGCTGATTGCTTGCCTGACAATCGCCGGGGAGCGCTTCCGCGACCGGCTGGCGGATGCCGCGAAATGAGCGACGGATATACCGTCCAGAACCTATCGATCCGCGTCGGTGATCGTGTGATTGTCGAGGACATCAGCTTCACCCTACGCCCCGGTGAGATCGTCGCGCTGGCGGGCGCTTCGGGTGCGGGCAAGAGCATGAGCGCGATGACGCCCTTCGGTCTCAGCGCTGGGATAGCCAGCGGCTCGGCGACGCTCGACGGCATCGAATTGGTAGGCCTGCCAGAAAACGCGCTCAGCCGCGTGCGTGCAGAAAAGATCGGTTTCGTCTTTCAACAGCCACTGACCGCGCTGACCCCGCACCGCACGGTGCGCCAGCATCTGCAGGAAGCGGCGATGCAGGCAGGCGGTGCCAAGCCCGGCAAGGCCGCGATGGTCGCGATGCTAGAGGCAGTCGGCCTGTCGCGCCCCGAAGAAAGGCTGGCGCAATATCCGCATCGGCTTTCCGGCGGCGAACGGCAACGTGTGCTGATCGCCGCCGCGCTGGCGCATGGACCGCGCTATCTGATTGCTGACGAACCGGTGAGTGCGCTTGACGCCGCCCTGCGTGGAGAGATTATGGCGCTGCTTGTCCGGCTGTGCCGCGAACGGGGCATGGCGATGCTGCTCGTCAGTCACGATCTGGCGGGCATTGAAAATCATGCCGACCGGTTGCTGTTGCTCGATTCCGGAAAGGTCTCAGAAAGCGGCGCGGCGCTCCAAATCGCGAACTCGCCTGCCACCGATTATGGCAAGCGATTGATGGCAGCGACACCGCGCCTCTCCGAGCCGCTCCAGCCCCTGCCTGAAACGGGTGCAACGTTGCTCGAAGCGGAAGGCATGCATGTCCATTTCCCAAAGCCGGGCTGGCGACGGGGCCGGATTGACGCAGTGGTTGATGCGAGCCTGACGCTTGCCAAGGGTGAAACATTGGCGCTGGTCGGCGGTTCGGGATCGGGAAAGTCGACGCTGGGGCGGGCGATTGCGGGTCTGGGGCCGATGGCGTCGGGCACAATCCGCTGGCGGGGCGAAGCCCTCCCGCCGCGCCAGCGCCGCAGCGCAGAGCATCGCCGCCTGATCCAGCCAGTCTTTCAGGACCCGCTCGCCAGCCTCGATCCGCGCTGGAGT
>NZ_JBEBKL010000033.1:0-33286 GCF_040079335.1 Sphingorhabdus sp. | reverse complement strand
GCATAACCCTGCCCCAGCGTCCAAAGCCCGCCGTCCCAGCCATAGCTTTGCAGCGTCGTCACATCCTTGGCCAGATCCATCCCCTCCAGCCCCGGCCATTCACGGACTTGGTCGAGGAAATGGTCAAATGCAAACGGCGCTTGCGGATCAAAATGCGCAATCACAGCATTTGGCGCCCCGCGAACCCGGATCAACCGCGTCAGCGCGCGGGTGTCTATACCCGACAAACCGATCCGGCCATTTGCCTTCATCCAGGCGTCAAAATGCTGGGTGGCGCGGAAATTGGACGGATCGGTCACATCCTGCCGGACGATAGCTCCAATCGCATGCGCGTTGGTCGCCTCCATATCCTCAAGATTTGCACCGACATTGCCGATATGCGGAAAGGTGAAATTGACGATCTGCTTGGCGTAGCTGGGATCAGTCATCACTTCCTGATAGCCGGTCATCGCGGTGTTGAAGCAAACCTCGCCGACACCTGCACCCTGTGCGCCAAACCCTTTGCCCCATAACATTTCGCCCGACGCCAATATCAATACGCCTGTCGCTCCAGAGGGCGCGCGCGTAGTGATAGGGTCAGCCATTTTGGCGGTCCTTTTGCAAAGAGTTTCTGGCGATGTCGCTAAGGCACCGCGCCTAGAGACGGGGGCTACGAAGGTCAATCAAATAAGGAATAAAATCTGTGGAATATGCCGAGTCGCATTCTTCCACACAATTTCCGCACCCTTCCGGCGCGGAATGCCTTGTGCCCTCGTCACGGGTGGAAAGGCTGTAAGGTAACAAAGGTCCACTACTACCCTACCCCCCATCTGTAACCTTATGTCACCTTAGCATCCGCACTTGGCCATATTTTCCCGAGGGCGACTTTCGCCATATATCAACAGGTTCAAAGAGCGTGCAGAGCATTCCAAATCCGATCCTACATTGCAAGATTGTTTGGCGGACCGGTCGGCTCTATGGCCCGGAGCAGATATATTTCAGAGCGAGAATTCCATGATTCGAGATACCATTAAAGCCGCACAGATCACCGCCATGAAGGCCGGTGAAAAAAACCGTCTGGCCGCCGTCCGCCTCATCCTCGCCAAAATCAAGGACCGCGATATCGAATTGCGCACCGCGTCGCAGCAACCCGATGATGATGCGCTGGTTGTCGAAGTGCTGCAGAAAATGGTCAAGCAACGCCGCGAATCGATTGCGCTCTATGAACAGGGTGGCCGCGCCGAACTTGCAGCCGTCGAAGCCGCCGAACTTGCGGTGATCGAAGAATTCCTGCCCGCTCAAATGAGCGAGGACGAAACCAAAGCCGCAATCGAAGCCATCAAGGCCGAATTGGGCGCGGAAACGGTCAAGGATATGGGCCGCGTGATGGCCACCCTGAAAGACCGCCACGCCGCGAGCCTCGACATGAGCAAGGCAAGCGCGCTGGTGAAGGCGGCATTGACCTGAAGTGTCGCTAACCCCGCAATGGCTGGATGAACTGCGCGCGCGGACAACGCTTTCCGCGTTGATCGGGCGTAGCATCAAGGTGACCAAGGCGGGGCGCGAATATAAGGCCTGTTGCCCTTTCCATAACGAAAAAACGCCCAGTTTCACGATCAACGATGAAAAGGGCTTCTACCACTGCTTTGGCTGTTCGGCGCATGGCGATGCCATCCGCTGGATGACCGACCAGCGCGGGCTGAGCTTCATGGATGCGGTGAAGGAACTGGCTGAAGCCGCAGGCATGCAGGTTCCTGCAGCTGACCCCAAAGCGGCCGCCAAGGCCGAGCGCGCGAACACACTATATGACGTCATGACGGCAGCGCAGGATTGGTTTGTCGCGCAATTCCAGGGGTTGGAGGGTGCCGAAGCGCGTGCCTATTGCGAACGGCGCGGGTTGAAGCCGGAGACAATCAAGGCATTCGGCTTCGGTTTTGCGCCTGACAGCCGGGGCAAGTTGAAAGAGGCGCTCAAACATTTTGGCGATGACAAGCTCGTCGAGGCAGGCCTGCTGATTTCGGTAGAGGACAAAGAGCCCTATGATCGCTTTCGCGGGCGCCTGATGATCCCGATCCGCGATCCGCGCGGCAGGGTCATCGCCTTTGGCGGGCGGATATTGGGTGCAGGCGAGCCCAAATATCTCAACTCTCCTGACACGCCTTTGTTCGACAAAGGCCGCACGCTCTATAATCTCGACAAGGCGTCCGCTGCCTCTCGCGCCTCTGGCCGCGTGATCGTGGTTGAAGGCTATATGGACGCCATCGCGCTCGCCCAGGCGGGTTTTGGCGAGGCCGTAGCGCCACTCGGCACCGCGCTGACCGAGCAGCAAATAACGATGCTGTGGCGCATGGTGCCAAAGCCCCTGCTCTGCTTCGATGGCGATGCCGCTGGGCAGAAAGCCGCCTTCCGCGCGGCACAACGTGCATTGGGTGGCCTAAAACCCGGCCACAGCCTCGAATTTGTTACTCTTCCTGATGGGCAGGACCCGGACGATCTGGTGCGCAGCGCCGGACCACGCGCTTTTGCCGATTTGCTTGATGCTTCGGAACCGTTGGTCGAGCGTCTTTGGAAAACCGAACTCGCTACCGAGCCGGTAGATACGCCTGAGGACCGCGCCGGTTTCAAACAGCGCCTAGGCGTGCATGTGGCCAATATCGCTGATGCCGAGATTCGGCGGCATTATGCCGATGCTTTTCGCGAACGTTTTGACATCTTGTTTGCCCGTCGCGAACAGCCCTATCGCCAAACCCAGCAAAAGCGCGGCCCTTGGAAGCCGAACACCCCTCCCCCTGCTTCAAACGAAGCCAAGGCGATCCGCAACCAAGGAACGGACATATTGATGCGCGGAGTGCTGGCCGCACTCCTCAGTGAGCCGTCACAGCTCATCCGGCACCAAGAGGCATTGGCCGACCTCGCTCCTCGCGACCCCAACCATGCTAGACTGCTTTCAGCCATGCTCGATTCGGCTCTGTCTTATGCTGGCAAAGAAACACTTGATAGTGCGGCCTTGCTTACCATATTAGGGGACGATCTGTATAATATGGCGCAAGCCTTGTTGCAGGGTGATGGTGCAGCCTTCGGGTTTAATCGTCAAACCGGCAGCGAGGAACTGGCTGGGGCGCAGGCCTTCAGGCAGCTGGACGAAGCAATCCGGCTGATGAAGCAGCGGCCCGAGTTGGAAGCAGCACTGCAAAGGGCAACCGAATTGGCGAGCACCGATCTCACTGAAGCCAATTTCGCCGAGCAACAGCGGCTGCGACAGGAAAAGCAGGAATTCGACATGCGTCTGGCTGCGCTGTTGCAGCGCGAAGACCTTTTGTAATATAACGGGGAAACAGAATCTTGGCTACGCAACCCGAAATGGAAGATGGCACAGGCGGCGATGCGCCGCTGATCGATCTCAACGACGCGCAGGTGAAAAAGCTGCTCGCGAAAGCGAAACGCCGTGGATATCTGACCTATGACGAGCTGAATGAAGCTCTGCCACAGGATCAGATGTCTTCCGAACAGATTGAAGACGTTATGTCAGCCATCAACGACATGGGCGTGCAGATTGTCGAGAGCGACGAAGCCGGCGAAGATGGCGAGGATCGCGAGGAAGACGATACCGAAACCGTCGATCATATTTCGGAAAATGACCCGCGTTCGCTGACCTCCACCGTCAAGAAGACCGGCACCGGCGATCGCACCGACGATCCGGTGCGCATGTATCTGCGCGAAATGGGCGCGGTCGAGCTGCTCAGCCGTGAAGGCGAAATCGCTATTGCGAAGCGCATTGAAGCTGGCCGCGACACGATGATTCTCGGGCTCTGCGAAAGCCCGATCACCTTCCACGCGATTATCGAATGGTCGAACGCGCTCAACAATGGCGAAATGCAGCTGCGTGAAATCCTCGATCTCGATGCGATGCTTTCGAAAGAACCGGCGCCCGAAAACCTGACTGAAGACGGTGAGGATGAAGGCGACGGCGAAATCAGCGAAGCTACCGCTGGCCCTTCCTACAAGGAAGAGGAAGATATTGAGGAAGAACAGACCGCAGACGAAGACGAAGACGATATGACCGAACGCCGCGCGCGTCCGGTCGAAGAGGAAGAGGAAGACAACACCCTCAGCCTCGCGCAGATGGAAGAGGCTTTGAAGCCCGCTGCGCTCGAACGCTTTGCGACGATCACCAGCCTGTTCAAGCAGTTTTCGAAAATCCAGAACGACCGCATGGTCGCGATGGCCTCCAGCGGGGAGTTTCCCAAGGCTGCGGAAAACAAATATCAGAAACTGCGCGAAGACCTGACAGCCGAAGTCGAAAGTGTGCAGTTCCACGCCAACAAGATCGAATATCTGGTTGACCAGCTTTATTCGTTCAACCGCCGTTTGACCGCGCTTGGCGGCCAGATGCTGCGCCTCGCCGAGCGTCACAAAGTGCCTCGCAAGGATTTCCTTGACCGCTATATGGGCCATGAACTTGATGAGGGCTGGATAGAAAGCGTTTCGGCACTCGACAAGAAATGGGCAAAATTCGCGGAAAGCGAAGTTGACGCCGTCGAGCGCATCCGGGGCGAAATCTCGGATATCGCGGCCAATACCGGCATGAGCCTCAACGAATTCCGCCGCATCGTGAATATGGTGCAAAAGGGCGAACGCGAAGCGCGCATCGCGAAGAAGGAAATGGTCGAAGCCAACCTTCGCCTCGTGATCTCGATCGCCAAAAAATATACCAATCGCGGCCTGCAATTCCTTGATCTCATTCAGGAAGGTAATATCGGCCTGATGAAGGCGGTCGATAAATTCGAATATCGCCGCGGTTACAAGTTCAGCACCTATGCGACTTGGTGGATCCGGCAGGCAATCACCCGTTCGATCGCCGATCAGGCGCGCACCATCCGTATTCCGGTGCATATGATCGAAACGATCAACAAGCTGGTGCGTTGCAGCCGTCAGTTCCTGCACGAGCAGGGCCGCGAGCCGACCCCCGAGGAAATGGCCGAGCGTCTTTCGATGCCGCTCGAAAAAGTCCGCAAGGTGATGAAAATCGCCAAGGAACCGATCAGCCTCGAAACGCCGATTGGCGACGAAGAAGATTCGCATCTTGGCGATTTCATCGAAGACAAAAATGCGATCATTCCTGTCGATGCGGCTATTCAGGCGAACCTCAAGGAAACGGTCACCCGCGTTTTAGCCAGCCTGACGCCGCGTGAAGAACGTGTGCTGCGCATGCGCTTCGGCATCGGGATGAACACTGACCACACTTTGGAAGAGGTCGGTCAGCAGTTCAGCGTTACGCGTGAACGTATCCGTCAGATTGAAGCCAAGGCATTGCGGAAGCTCAAGCATCCGTCGCGCTCGCGTAAAATGCGTTCGTTCCTCGATCAGTAAACGCTTCAGCAGGCCGTAAACTTCCCGTTTAGATTTTGCTGATATTTCCGACTTGTAGTGCTGCCTTTACCAGTCAGCGCAAGCCGGAGTGCGGAATGGGACTGACAGCCAGTAATCAACTGGATTTCGGGCGGCAATTTGTCGACAGCGTAGCTGCGCAAGGCTGCGACCCCATCGTCGCGTCCCTGATCGCCTTTCTCGAAAAGAGCGACAACGGCTCTCAACTACGCACGCAGGTCAAATTGTGCCGACCGGCGCTCAAGGCCGATATCGCGCATTTCATGAACGTGTGTTTCGGTCGTCATCCGGGTGTAATCGACTTTGCAGGACAAAAAATTGTCGAGCAGGATGCCCGCGAATGGCTCGTTCAAGCAATCGATGCTTTCGCGCTCGAACGTGTGTTCCTCAATCGCCTGACGGTCGAAGCTGGCCCGATTCATCGGCAAGTCGGCCAGGATCGTGTAAACAGCCTCATTGAAAATCAGGGGCGCAGCATGGAAATGCTGGCGACTTCGGACCGCAACGGTTGCCCAGCGGGTGCTGCAATGGCATTTGCTCTTGACTGGCAGCGCAGCCGCCCGCTGCTCGATTATGTCGCGCTGCGACTGGGTATCGAAGCCCCTGCCTGCCTTCTTCCAGACCGCGAAGCAACCGCAGACCTTGCGCGAAAACTGGCTGGCAGTGCTGCCATTCAACGCGCGATGACTTTTGGTCGGGACCAGATGCTGGCGCAGCAACGCGGCCTTTGGCAAGTGATTGCTGCCCGCCACCACGCACTTCTCAGCGAATAAAAACCCCACGCCTCACAAAGCCTGTTGCATTGCGGCTTTTCGCTGCTTATCGGTTAATCGTGTGATTAAATCGGGGAAGATAGATGCGCTTTGACGGCACCAAAAATTATGTCGCGACCGACGATCTGAAAGTTGCCGTGAATGCGGCGGTAAAGCTGCGTCGTCCGCTTCTCGTCAAAGGCGAACCGGGAACGGGTAAAACCGTGCTGGCGCAGGAAATCGCCAAAGCCATGGATGCTCCGTTGATCGAGTGGAACATTAAATCCACCACCAAGGCACATCAAGGCCTCTATGAATATGACGCCGTCGCTCGCTTACGTGACAGTCAATTGGGTGACGAGCGCGTTCACGATATCCGCAATTACATCAAGCGCGGCAAATTGTGGGAAGCCTTCACCTCGGAAAAGCTACCCGTCTTGCTGATTGACGAGATCGACAAAGCCGACATCGAGTTTCCGAACGATCTGTTGCAGGAACTCGATCGGATGGAATTCTATGTCTATGAGACGCACGAGACCATCCGGGCCATCGAGCGCCCAATCGTGGTCATTACGTCCAACAACGAGAAGGAACTGCCCGATGCGTTCCTGCGCCGCTGCTTCTTCCATTATATCAAATTTCCCGATCGTGAGACGATGCAAGCGATCATCGACGTCCACTTCCCGGGTATCCAGAAGATGCTGGTCTCGAAAGCGATGGATATCTTCTACGACATCCGTGAGGTGCCAGGTCTCAAGAAAAAGCCGTCCACCAGCGAACTGCTCGATTGGCTGAAACTGCTTCTGCATGAAGACATGCCGCTCGACGTCCTGCAGAACCGCGATCCAACCAAGGCAATTCCGCCGCTCCACGGCGCGTTGCTCAAGAACGAACAGGATGTAATGCTGTTCGAACGGTTGGCATTCATGGCGCGCCGTCAGGGCAATTGATCCTAGAGGATATAGGCAACCTCAAGGTCACCCCAACGGCGGCCCTTAATTCGCAGCGGGACATAGACGTTGCGGACGACAGCTGAATCGCGATTTCCGCCCTGCGACGTCGCGCCGGTGTGGCGATAGACGGCCATCATATAGTCCTGCTCGCTGGCTTTTGCGATCAGATCGATGCCTTCCTCGTTGAATACACGACCGTTGCGGCAATAACGCGTGTCATGCGCCAGATCACCGGTCGGGGCCCTCGAAAACTCGCTCAAATGGGTTGGCAGGAAACCATCACGACTGGTGCAGACTACGGTCAAGATTTCAGGGCGCAGCGCCTTCGTGCGGTCATAAAAGGGGCGCCAGTTTTTATCTGCCCAAGCTGTCAGCTTTGAGGCGAAGCGCGGCGGATTGCTGCCGGGAATGAGAACCAGATTTTCATCAAACAACGCATCGAGCGTCAATTCACCCGCCTCGATCGCGGCTTCGGTCAGTTGGACAACTTCGCGGTTTTTCTCGAGCGCGAGTTCGACAAAAGCACTGTCGTCTTTTGACATGCCACTATGCACAATCTTGTCAAACATCGTATTTGCGCGGAGTTCGAGCTCGGAAAGCTCCTTATGGGCCACCTGTAGCCGATCGTGCATCTGATCATTTGCTTGGGCGACAGCGACGCGCACCTTGCGCGATTCGGCCAATCCCAGATTTATAGCGGCTGTGTTGACGGCAATCTCGCTGGTTCGATCGTCAACCTGACCGACTATTTGCGTCAATCCGCCCAGCAAGTCTTCCATATTGGCAAACTGGGCCTGTGCCTCTCCGCTGCCTTCGATACCGGTACCGATTTCAACAGCCAACTTTTCGGCTTCAGCCGCCAATGAATTAACGGTGCCGGTAATTTCGACCGCAGCTGTCCGCGAATCGAGCGCCAGCTTTTTCACTTCGGCAGCGACGACGGCAAAAGTCTGCCCTGCCTCACCCGCTTTTTGCGCCTCAATCGCTGCGTTCAACGCAAGCATATTGGTCGTGCGGGCGATGCTGTCGATTGCCTGCGACGCCCGCTTCACCTGCTCCATTGCAGCCGCGAAGCCTGCGATATGATTACCCAAGCGATTGATCAGATCGATCATGTCTGAGAATCCGGCCATCGAATTCTCGATGGTTGCATGACTAGCCTCGAGTTTTTCGCGGGCAACATCGGAAAGCTCCTTGGCCTCCTCCGTTGCGTGCGCCACATTCTCGATTTCGTCGGTAAGCTTATCTGTAATCGCTTCGAGCAAACCATGCTCGCGACGCAAATCGTCGGCCGCTTTCGTCGCCTGTTCAACCGTTCCTGCGGTATCCGAACAATCCACGGCAACTTCACCGCATATCTTTGCGGTATCATCTATCCATCTATTTGTCTGCAAAGCCAGGTTTTCCATATTATTGCGAGCCCTTGTCCAGCTTGCAAACATGGTAAACGGGATTGCTTAGCGACTGGTTAAAATGTCCTCTTCCAATTCGGTTGACGAAAGCTTTCCGTCAGGCCATGAATTTCTTAATCAGCTGATTAATCGGAAGCACATAAATGTTCTTCAATTTCCTAGACGAGCTCCGTTCCGCCGGCATCCCGGCATCCTTGAAGGAACATCTAGCGTTGCTTGAAGCGCTAGACGCGGATGTCATCGAACAGAGTCCCGAGGAATTCTACTATCTGTCGCGGGCGATTTTGGTGAAGGATGAAGCCCAGCTCGACCGTTTCGACCAGGTGTTCAACAAGGTCTTCAAGGGCATTCTATCGGAATATGGTACCAACACTGCGGAAATCCCCGAAGACTGGCTGAAGGCCATCGCCGAGAAATTTCTGTCGCCCGAGGAGATGGAAAAAATCAAGTCGCTGGGCAGCTGGGACGAGATCATGGAGACGCTGAAAAAGCGCCTCGAAGAACAGCAAAAGCGCCATGAAGGCGGCAATAAGTGGATTGGCACGGGTGGAACGTCGCCTTTCGGCAACAATGGTTACAACCCCGAAGGCGTTCGCATTGGTGGTGAATCGAAACACAAGCGTGCGTTGAAAGTATGGGAAAAACGCGAGTTCCAGAATCTCGATAACACCAAGGAACTGGGCACGCGCAATATCAAGATCGCGATGCGTCGCCTGAGAAAATTCGCCCGTGAAGGCGCGCAGGATGAGCTGGATATAGACAGCACGATCAATGGCACTGCGCGGCAAGGTTGGCTCGATATTCATATGCGCGCCGAGAGGCGAAATGCGATCAAGGTATTGCTGTTCCTCGACGTTGGCGGATCAATGGATCCGTTTATCAAACTGTGCGAGGAACTGTTCAGTGCCGCGACGGCAGAGTTCAAAAATCTTGAATTCTTCTATTTCCACAACTGCGTTTACGAAGGCGTTTGGAAAGACAACCGCCGCCGTTTCGCCGAGCGCACGCCATTGTGGGAAGTGCTGCACAAATTCCCGCACGACTATAAGCTGATCTTCGTCGGCGATGCGGCGATGAGCCCTTACGAAATCTCGCATCCGGGCGGGTCGGTTGAGCATTTCAATGAAGAGGCAGGCGCCGTCTGGCTGCAGCGTATGGTCAATACTTATCCGGCAACGATCTGGCTGAACCCGACGCCTGAGGCGCATTGGAACTATTCGCAGTCGACAAAGATCATCAAGGAGCTGGTAAAAGACCGCATGTATCCGTTGACCCTTGAAGGGCTGGATGATGCTATGCGCGAACTGGTGCGCAAAAACGGCTGAGCCGTGCTCAACCCTTTTGATCGAGCTCCTCGTTCATCCGCAGCCCGGCCCGCCAGAAGAAAAAGGCCGGAACAAGGCCTAGAAACGCCGCGCCATAGAGCACCCAGCGAACGCTCTCGTCGCCAGCCATAGGTCGGAATAGATCGGACAGCATGCCGAAGAACAATGGCCCCAATCCCAAGCCGATAAGGTTTTGACAGAATAGCAACGACGCGCTGGCCATAGCTCGAGCACGTAACGGGACTAGACCCTGAGCACTAGAATATGTCGGGCCATAATAAAGCGAATTGAGCAAAGTCGGAAACATCAATAAAGCCAGCGACAATCGCCAATCGGCCACGTGATAGCTAGCTAAAGCGAACGGAATAGCCAGAGCCATACCGATAGCCGGGGCTGTGAAAACATGTCGACGATCGACTGCTCCGTATCTAGCCGCAAGCCATCCACCAAGCCATGTCCCGACTATTCCCGCGATGCCGCCCCAAATCCCGAACCAGAAACCGGTTTCGCCGGCACTTAAACCATGCGTCCTCTGGAAGAAAATCGTGGTCCATGTTCCTTTGCCATAGCTAAGAAAAGACGCCGCTGAACCAGCCACCAGCAAAAGCATGAATCCCTTCGATTTCAAGATTTCAGCAAAAGCCTGTTTGCTGTCCATTTGAGGCATTTTTTGGCGAGAAGCCGATGCTATGACCTCCACTTTACGTGGATCGCGTAACAACCAGACAACGAAAAAAGCCAAAATGATCCCTGGCAACCCGACCGCAATAAAAGCGGAACGCCAACCATAGGCGTCGGCCAGTTGACCGCCTATAAGCATGCCAAGCAAAGAACCGATCGGGATGCCCAGCGCATAAAAAGCCATCGCTGCAGGACGCTTCGCGGGCTCCGTCATGTCGGCAATCAGGGAGTGGGCCGCTGGAGTGCATCCAGCCTCACCAATTCCGACACCTATTCTTGCAAGCAAAAGCTGGATGAAATTCTGTGCCATCCCGCACATGGCTGTCATGCCGGACCAGATAACGAGTGCGCCCGCGATCAGGCCAATACGATCAGTTTTGGGATTGTCGGCCAAGCGGGCAATCGGGATGCCCAAAAGTGTATAAAAGGCGGCAAAGGCAACCCCGGCCATCAATCCGATTTGAGTATCGCTTAAACCCAAATCCTTTTTGATCGGTTCGGCGAGTATATTGACAATCTGGCGGTCTAGGAAATTGAAGATATAGACAATGAGCAAAACCCAAAGCGTCAAACGCAGCGAATTGGGCGATTTTGGCAATTCGGCCTTTGCCGGCTCTGTCGTCAACGGGGCTCTCCTCAATATAGGAGATAGCGCTGCCTCTCCTCTCCCCAACTGTCTTCGTCTGCCTTGGCAACAAGGTCAAGGTCGGACGGCATCGCCGCCGCATCATCAACCCATTCCCGCAACAATGGCCCGCCATTGATCACGTCGATGGCGAGCACATCATTGGTATATTCATATTTGAAATCAGTGCCGCGCCACAAAGGATAATCGGGATAGAGGCGGCGAATGGCCTTGAAGGCGAGCGCCTGCAGTCGCCAAGGCTGGAAATCCTGATGGCTGTAAAAGCCGCCTTCGGCATGAATATGCACGCCGTGGCACATCTTGCCGACATGCTTGTGGAAGGTCGGTTCAAACCAGATTTCGCGCATCTTGCATCCGCGCAGCCATTTGGGCGCAAGGCGCTCCATTTCAGCCATTACCAAGCGCGCATCAATGTCGGGAGCGCCGAAAAGCTCGAGCGGGCGCGTCGTCCCCCTGCCCTCGCTGAGCGTTGCGCCTTCGAGCATCACTGTGCCTGCATAGGCGCGCGCCATATTGAGATTTGCGGCGTTGGGACTGGGATTGATCCAGACGCGTTCGTCCGACGGCCAACCAAAACCGGGGGCTTCGTCCGGGCGATAACCTTGCATCTCTACAACGCGATAATCGACGTCGAGCTTGAAATGATCGATGAACCAGTAACCGAGCTCGCCTAGCGTCAGACCGTGGCGCATCGGGATAGGTCCGGCTCCGACGAAGCTCTCCCACCCTTCCTGCAGCGTCAGGCCTTCGATCGGTCGTCCGGCGGGATTGGGGCGATCAAGCACCCAGACAGTCTTTTTGTGCTTCGCCGCCTCTTCGAGGATGTAGAGCAAGGTAGTGATGAAAGTGTAGATCCGGCAGCCGAGGTCTTGAAGATCGACCAGCACAACATCGAAGGTCGACATCATCTGCCCGCTCGGGCGGCGTACCTCGCCATAGAGGCTGAACACCGGGATGTTGTAAACGGGGTCGGTGAAGTCCGCAGACTCGACCATATTGTCCTGCTTGTCGCCCTTCAGCCCGTGCTGCGGACCGAAAGCTGCAGAGATGTTGAGATCACCCATAGCGATCAGCGCATCCAGCGAATGGTGCAACCCTGCCGTTACCGAGGCGGGGTGAGCAACAAGGGCTACCCTTTTGCCCGCCAGTTCGCGGCGCAGTTCGGGTTCGGAAAGCAGGCGGTCGATACCGAATTTGATCATGCTTTGGCTCGTGCCGGAAGACGCAGCGTAAAGCAATCGGGATGGTGAAAATCGGGTGCGCCAGCGGGATGCGCTAAAGACCAATAGGATTTGGTGCCGTCCAGCGCCTCGATCACTGCAGTGACGGCCATCTGCAATTCCTTGTCGTATAATTCAGACGGAAGGTCAAAAATGGCTTCGAGCGCGAAGTGGCTCTCGCTGGCATCATTGCCCAGTTCGGGAACCGAAGACATCGGCAACTCGGCCATTCCCTCTCGATAGCCTGTGAAGCTGTAAGCTGCCCATGCACTGGAGGGAGCGAAGTTGAACTCCTGATAGCTGTCGCTGCCCGCTGCCTGAACAAACGCTTCGAAGCAGGTCGTCCTCCACAGCTCGTCGCGACGTTCAGGTTCGCCCGGCAAACCCAGCTCCAGATCATCGACCGGTGCTTCGACATGGTACCGAATCCAGATGCGTCCCGTTCCCTGTCGTTCAATTTCGACGGTAAAGCCCTGGACGATTTTCGCCGGTGTGTCCGGGTGACAATTCATAGAATGCTTGGCCAAGCGCGAAACTCCATGCTAGGCGGCCCCAAAATCCATCCAGAGACCGACATGAGCCAGTATAAATCCGATCTCCTGCGCCTACTCGATAGTCGTGGTTATATCCACCAACTAACCGACGCTGACGGGCTGGACGCGCTTGCCGCGAAGCAGATCGTGCCGGCCTATATTGGTTTCGATGCAACCGCGCCTTCACTTCATGTCGGATCGCTCGTGCAAATCATGATGCTGCGTCGCCTGCAACAGACCGGACATAAGCCTGTAGTATTGATGGGTGGTGGCACAACACGGATCGGCGACCCCACCGGTCGTGACGAAAGTCGCAAGATGCTGAGCGATGAGGCTATTGAAGCCAATATCGCGTCGATCAAAACGATCTTCGATCGCTTCCTGAAGTTTGGCGATGGCCCGACCGATGCAGTCATGGTCAACAACCATGATTGGCTGGGTAAGCTCGGCTATATTGAAATGCTTCAAAAAGTCGGCACGCATTTCACCATCAACCGGATGCTGTCATTCGATTCGGTGAAGCTGCGGCTCGATCGCGAACAGCCGATGACCTTCCTCGAGTTCAATTACATGATCTTGCAGGGCTATGACTTCCGCCATCTGGCGCAGGAAATGGGCGTGCGTCTGCAAATGGGCGGATCGGACCAATGGGGCAATATCGTCAACGGCATCGAACTGTCGCGCCGCATGGATGCGATGGAGGTTTACGGCCTAACGACACCGCTGCTGGCGACGGCAGACGGTGCCAAGATGGGTAAGACGGCCAAAGGCGCTGTCTGGCTGAATCAAGACCAGTTGCCCGCCTATGACTATTGGCAATTCTGGCGCAATACGCAGGATGCCGATGTCGGTCGCTTCCTGCGGCTATTCACCGATATCGATCTCGCCGAAATCGAGCGATTGGAGTCTCTTCAGGGGTCGGAAATTAACGAGGCCAAGAAAGCTCTTGCCGATGCGGCGACGACTATGGCGCATGGATCGGAAGCCGCCGCTGCGGCAGCCGAAACGGCTCGCAAAACCTTCGAAGAGGGTTCCGGCGGGGACGCGTTACCCACAATTATGGTTACCGAATCGGAAATTTCGCTGGTTGATGCCATGGTTGCGCTTGGTCTGACGGCTTCGAAGAAAGAGGCCCGCCGACTTATTTCAGGCGGCGGCGCAAGGATCGATGGTGAGGCCGTCGCTGATGAAAATGCAACGATTTCAAAGGCTGGAGAAATGATTCGTATTTCAGCCGGAAAAAAGAAACATGGTTTGATCGAATTCGCATAACACGGTAAAATTTCGTGCGACGAGATTTTACCATTTTTTCGTAAAAGCCTGTCACACCAGTCCTGCGACCCTCGTCGAAACAGGACAAAAGACATGGCACAACCGGCTATTGATGAAAATTATGACATGCGTCGGGCAGCCCGGCATCGGGCGAGCTATGATGTGCTGGCTGACAGCAAGAAACATGGCGAGCAGAAGCTGCATATATCCAATATATCAGCGCACGGATTCATGATCGACAACAACACGGTTTTTGAACATGGCGATCGCATCGAAATGCGTTTGCCGGTTGTCGGTCGCATTGAAGCGCATCTTATCTGGTCGGTCGATGGTCGCGCAGGATTTCAGTTCGAACGTGTCGTGCGGCTGCCTGATTTCATGGCGCTGGTTGACGTTGTCGGGCCGAAGGTCCGCTAACCACCGCGCAGCGTAGCTAGGCCGGCATCGCGTTCAAACAGATATAATGCAATACGGGCCGCCGCACCACGCGGCCCGTCCAATCCGCCATCACGATCGATCAGCAAGCGGGCATCGGCTGAAGCAGCACCGATCAACTCGCGGACCTGCTCGTCGGTAGCCACCCGGAACGGGCTGTCCCCTGATTGCCGGGTTCCCAGCAACTCTCCAGCTCCGCGCAGCTTCAAATCTTCTTCGGCTATACGAAACCCGTCATTGGTTTCGCGCATCAAGGCAAGTCGTGCACGGGCCGTTTCGCTGACCTGCGCCGAACGGACGAGGATGCAGGACGATTTCTCGCTGCCGCGACCCACTCGTCCGCGCAATTGGTGCAATTGCGCTAGGCCAAAACGGTCCGCCGCTTCGACAATCATCAAGCTGGCATTGGGCACATCGACGCCAACTTCGATTACCGTAGTCGCCACCAGCAGCCGCGTTTTGCCGGCGGCAAAGCCCTCCATCACGGCGTCCTTTTCAGGTCCCTTCATCCGACCGTGCACCAGCGCGACCAGATCGCCAAAACGTAGTTTTAGCATAGCCGCGCGCTGTTCGGCGGCAGCGAGTTCGCTGCGCTCACTTTCCTCGACCAACGGACAAACCCAGAAAGCCTGCTTTCCGCTCTCCAGATGCCGAGCAACGCCGTCGATCAGTTCGGGCAGGCGCTCTTCGGAGATGACCCGCGTTTCAACCGGCGTTCGGCCCGGTGGCATTTCGTCGATCGCCGATATGTCCATTTCGCCATAGCAGGCAAGCGCCAGACTTCGCGGGATCGGGGTCGCCGTCATCACCAAAAGATGCGGAACGCCCTGCCCCTTACGCGAAAGCATCAGCCGCTGGCTTACGCCAAATCGATGCTGCTCATCTATTATGGCGAGTGCCAGCGCCTTGTAAGTAACCGCCTCCTGAAAAATCGCGTGCGTGCCGACAAGGATGTCGATCGAGCCATCGGCCAAACCCATTAGCACCGATTCGCGCACCCGCCCTTTTTCTCGACCCGTCAGGATCGCGACATTCACCGGAAGTCCTGCCAGCGACGCCTGCAGGCTCGCCAGATGCTGGCGTGCCAGAATTTCGGTCGGCGCGAGCATCGCGCCTTGCTTCCCAGCCTCCACAGCACGCAGCAAGGCATGCAACGCCACCATTGTCTTTCCCGAGCCGACATCGCCCTGCAACAGGCGCAACATCGGTCGCGTCTGCTGCAAATCACCCTCTATCTCGCTTATCACCCGCTTCTGCGCTCCAGTGAGCGCAAAAGGCAGGCGCAACTGTGAAATCAGCCTGCCATCACCGCTGATTTGGGGACCGCGCCGTCGGTCCAACGAGGCGCGGACAAGCCGCATGGCCAGCTGGTTCGCAAACAGTTCATCATAGGCAAGGCGGTCGCGTGCCGACTGGCTGTCCTTTTGGTGGACCGTGGAGATCGACTGGCTCCAGCTTTGCCATTTGCGCTCTGCGAGCAAAGATGGCTCGATCCATTCTTCGAGTGCGGACACACGCTCCAGAGCCTGAAGGACAAGGCCATGCAGGCGATTACTCGTGATGCCTTCTGACAGAGGATAGACCGGCTCTATCAGTGCAACCGGCTTTGAATCGCCAACAGGTGCAACATGGTCCGGATGCACGATCTGCAGTTCGTCACCATAGCGTTCCAGTTTTCCGGAAACGACACGGGTTTCGCCGACCGGCAACTGTTTTTTGGCCCAGGATCCGGTTCGACCAAAAAAAGTCAGGGTTAGATAATTGCCTTCACTGTCGACACCGTGAATCCGCAACGGGCTGCGTGCACTGCCTCCTGAGCGGTGGCTGGCAACGACGAGAGTGACGATGATATTTTGCCCGACATCGGCTTCGTCCACGACCTTTATGTTCTTGCGATAGGTCCAGCCCGTCGGGAAATGGTAGAGCAGATCCTTGACCCGCTTTAACCCGAGCCGGTCGAGCGGACGAGCAATACCCGGCCCCACGCCCTTCAGCGCTTCCACTTCGGTAAATGAAGGATTGAGAATATCGGGCCGCATGACTAGGGGCACTATAAAGGCCGCTGGCCATCATTCCACTATCTTCGAGACAAATCATGGACCGGGCCTCCTATCTTCGCAAACTGCATTTCCGCGCCCACCATCGTGGCACGCGAGAAGCCGATGCGATTGTCGGCGGTTTCTTCGACAATTATCACGCGCAATGGTCCGATGCAGATTTCGAATGGTTTGAAGCATTGCTCGAAGAACAGGATGTCGACATCATGGGTTGGGCGATGCGTGCCCTGCCCGTGCCTGCAAAATGGGAAGGGCCGATGCTCGATCGTCTGATGCGCCTCGATTATATTTCACTGCCGACCGGACTGACCGAGGCCGACTGAGCGAATGACCGACCTGCAACGCATCCTGAAGGCGGATCGCCCGCTGACGCTTGCGTCGGTGCCTGCCGGGTTCACACCCCTGCTGGTCGCCGACCTTGCGCGCGGGGCGAAGGGTGCGACGCTTTATATCGCGCCCGACGATGCTGCGATGCGCTCGCTGGCCGACACCATTCCCTTTTTCGCGCCAGAGCTGGAAATCCTGCAATTTCCAACCTGGGATTGCCTCCCTTACGACCGCGCCTCGCCGTCGACGGTGATCACCAGCCAGCGCATGGCGACGCTCAACGCGCTACAGCATCCGACCAAGTCCAAGCGCGTGCTACTGACCACCATCGGCGCGATGATTCAACGTGTGCTCACGCCTTTCCGCATCCGCCAGACGGGGGCAATTCTTGCTTCGGGCGTGTCGATCAATCGCGAGAAGCTGGCCAGCTTGCTGCAGGCCAATGGCTATTTCCGCGTCGATACCGTGGCCGAAGCAGGCGAGTTTGCCATTCGCGGCAGCCTTGTCGATATAATTCCTGCCGGCAGCGAAGAAGGCTTGCGCCTCGACTTCTTCGGCGACGAGATCGAAACAATCCGCCGCTTCTCGCCTCAGGACCAGCGCAGCATTGGCACTGTTGACCGGTTTGCGCTTCTGCCCGCTGTTGAAACGCTGATGGATGAGGATGCGGTGCGCCGCTTCCGCACCCAATATCGTGACCTGTTCGGGACAACGGCAACCGGCGATCCGCTGTATCAAGCGGTATCAGAAGGACGCCGACTGGCAGGCATGGACCATTGGCTGCCCTTGTTTGAAGAGCGGCTGGTTACCCTGCTCGACCATCTCGACAGCGATACCCTTATCCTGCGCGACCAAGCTGCGCTTGCTGCGGGGGAAGCGCGGTTCGAGGCGATTGCCGACTATCATGCCAATCGTGAAAAGGCGCAGTCAGCCAGCCCCGGCAGCTATCGCCCGCTGGCGCCCGAAAAACTCTATCTGGGCAGCGATGAACTCGAATCGTTACTCGACGCGCATAGCAGCCATCTACTGACACCCTTTGCAGCACCGGACGCCGCCGACACTATCGACTTTGGCATTTCCGCAGGCCGCGACTTTGCACCCGAACGGGCGCGCAAGGATAATGTCTATGAGGCAGTCTCTGCCTATCTGAAGGATAGTATCCGCTCCGGGCAAAAGGCCATTGTTGCAAGCTATTCAGCAGGTGCCCGCGAGCGCCTTAAAGGCCTCTTATCCGATCATGGTGCCCCGAAGCTGGTCGAGGCCGATGGCTGGCAGGCCGCATTGGGCGCTGCTGCGGGCAAATCGGCGGCAATGGTGGTTCTGCCCATCGACCACGGCTTTGCATCGCCCGATGTCGCGCTGGTTTCCGAACAGGACATATTGGGCGATCGACTAGTCCGACGCCGCAAGAACAAGAAGAGCGCCGACGCCTTCCTCGCCGAAATGGCAGCCCTCACCCCCGGTGATCTGATTGTCCATGTCGAACATGGCATCGGCCGTTACGAAGGGCTGGCCTCGATCCCCGTGGGCCAGAGCCCGCATGATTGTGTTGCTCTTACCTATGCAGGCGGCGACCGGCTCTATGTTCCGGTCGAGAATATCGACGTCCTCTCACGTTATGGCAATTCCGACGGCGCAGTCACGCTCGACAGGCTGGGCGGAGAGGCGTGGCAGCGGCGTAAGGCCAAGCTCAAGGAACGCATCACCGCAATCGCGCATGAACTGATCCGCACCGCCGCCGAACGCGCGCTGCGGCCTGGCGCGCTGATCGAGGTGGAAGATGCAGGCTATGCCGCCTTTGTCGATCGCTTCCCCTATGCCGAAACCGACGATCAGGAGCGCGTGATCGCTGAAGTTTTGGAAGACCTGTCGAGCGGCAAGCCGATGGACAGGCTCGTTTGCGGCGATGTTGGTTTCGGCAAAACCGAGGTTGCGATGCGCGCGGCTTTTGCGGCCGCGATGGCCGGGTATCAGGTCGCGGTGATTGCGCCAACAACCTTGCTGGCACGTCAGCATTACACCAATTTCATTGAACGCTTCGCCGATACGCCCGTGAAGCTTGGGCGGCTGTCACGACTCGTTCCCAGCGCAGAAGCAACACGCACCCGCGAAGGCCTGACCGATGGCTCGGTCGACATAGTCATTGGTACCCACGCCGTGCTGGCCAAGTCGATCAAATTCCGGAAACTGGGCCTTGTCATCGTCGACGAAGAACAGCGCTTTGGGGTGAACCACAAGGAGCAGCTCAAGACGCTCAAGACCGATGTCCATATGCTAACACTGACGGCGACACCGATCCCGCGCACGTTGCAGATGGCGATGTCGGGCCTGCGTGAATTGTCGGTCATCCAGACCCCACCCGTCGACCGACTGGCCGTGCGCACCTACGTGATGCCGTGGGACGAGGTGGTAATCCGCGAGGCCTTGTTGCGCGAGCATTATCGTGGCGGGCAAAGCTTCTTCGTCGTGCCGCGCATTTCCGAGCTTACCGAGATCGAAGAATATCTGCGAGATCATGTGCCTGAAGTGAAATTCGTCACTGCACATGGCCAGATGGCAGCGGGCGAGATAGAGGAGCGGATGACCGCGTTTTACGACAAACGCTATGATGTGCTGCTGTCGACCACGATCATCGAAAGCGGCCTCGATATTCCCAGCGCCAACACGCTGATCGTCCACCGCGCAGACCGTTTCGGGTTGGCCCAGCTTTACCAGCTACGCGGACGCGTTGGCCGGTCCAAGGCACGGGCCTATGCCTATCTGACCCAGCCCGCCGACCGCGTGCTCAGCGAGACTGCAGAAAAGCGGCTCAAGGTGCTCAGCGACCTTGATACACTTGGCGCCGGTTTTCAGTTGGCCAGTCACGATCTCGACATAAGAGGCGCCGGTAATCTGGTGGGTGACGAACAGTCCGGCCATATCCGCGAAGTCGGGTTCGAACTATATCAGTCGATGCTGGAAGAAGCCGTGGTCGCGGTGCGTGCGCAGGCGCATGGCCTCGCCAAGCCGCGCGACAGCTTCTCGCCGCAGATAACTGTGGATGCGCCGATCCTGATCCCTGACGACTATGTGCCAGACCTGTCGGTGCGCATGGCGCTGTATCGTCGCCTGAACGATCTCGACGAGGCGCAGGATATCGAAGGCTTTGCAGCGGAAATGTCTGATCGATTCGGCCCGATACCTGAACCAACGCAAAACTTGCTCAAGCTTATCGAAATCAAGCAAAATGCTTTGTCCGCGCAAGTTGCGAAAATCGAGGTCGGACCGCGCGGTGCGCTGGTCAGCTTCCACGAAGACCGCCCGCCAAACGTTCCGGGACTTCTCGCTTATGTCGAAAGGCTCGGCGCAACGGCGAAACTCAGGCCGGACAGCAAGCTGGTGATCAACCGGAGCTGGCCTGATCCAGTAAGCAAACTGAACGGTTGCCTACAGCTTTCGAAAGGCCTTGCTGGTCTGGCGCGGAAAGCCGGCTAATCGGTTATTGGTGTATGAATTTCAGGAACTGCTCAGCTGTCAAAGGCGGCGAACGCAAATAGCCCTGAAAATAGTCGCAGCCTTCTGAGTGTAATAATTCGAGTTCACTGTTTTTCTCTACGCCCTCAGCAATGATGCGCAAGCCCAACGCCTTGCCGAGTGCAATGATCGCGCGCAGCACAATCAGGTCACGCGGATTGCCGCTGATATCGGCGGTCATGCCTTTGTCGATCTTGAGATAATCGAGCGGAAGGCTCTTGAGATAGGCAAGGCTGGAATAGCCTGTGCCGAAATCATCGATGGCCACGCTTACACCCTTCGACCTCAGCATCTCCAGCTGTGCAAGCGCAAGTTCGAAGTCGCGAACAATGCTCTCTTCGGTCAATTCGACGGTAAGGCGTTCGAACGGAAACTCTGCATCGTCCAAAATGGCAAGCAATCTCGCAGCATGATCGTCGGCAAGTTCTTCTGCCCCGAGATTAATAGAAAGATGCAACGCTTCGGGCCATTGCGTCGCGAAACCCACCGCCTGCTTCTGAATAGCATAAGACAGTTCTTCGCGCAGATCGCAACGATCCGCCGCTGCAAACAGTTCCTCAGCGCCAATCTCGCCAAAGTCAGGATGGGTCCAGCGCGCGAGCGCCTCCGCGCCAACCAGCTTCCCAGTAGCTACCTCAAATTGCGGCTGGAAGTAGATCGCGATTTCCCGTTGCGTCAGCGCCTGACGAAGGCCCTTGTCGAGGCGCGGGTTTCGCTGGCTGTCGACGCTCGCCTCGCTGTCGGCAAAGCGATATTTCCGCCCCTTATGCGAATAGGCAGCCGAAAGCGCACTCGATGCCGCAGCCAGCAATTGAGCTCCCGACTGCCCAGACCTTGATAACGCTATTCCTATGCGCGGGCTAATATGCAAATCTCCGTCAGGATGGTGCAGCGGCGCACCAAGCAGTGTCAAAAGCTTCCGTGCGACTTGCTCCGCTTCATATTGTCCCGATATGCCTGCAATGATCAGGAATTCCCTGCCAGGCAAGCGAGCCGTCAGGATGGTTCCCGAGATGGACGGCGCGAAGCCGGCTATTCTTTTCCCGATTTCAGCGATCACAGCATTGCCAGTTTCACGTCCGTGCAAGTCGTTCACCTGCTTCAGATCACGAATTCCGACAAGGAACAGCACGGCCCCTCGCGATGCACTTGCCTCAAACGCAGATAGCCACAACTGCGCATCGCGCGCAGGGGCAATCTTCTTAACTGCAGTGGCAATTACCGAATCCATCTCACCAGAATATCCGAAAAGCCTTTCGCAACCGTTGCCAGCACGAAACAAGACAGATAGGTCAGTTACACGATGCAGGACAATTTCGGACGAACAATCGATTATCTCCGAATTTCGGTGACCGACCGGTGCAATTTCCGTTGCACCTATTGCATGCCCGAGCAGCAAACGTTCCTGCCGCGAAGCGACCTGCTCGATTATACGGAAATCGCCCTGATTGCTGCGCGTTTTATAAGGCACGGCATCCGCAAAATTCGCCTTACAGGCGGAGAACCACTGGCGCGGCGCGATGTTGACGTTCTGATCCAAGAACTCGGCCGACATGTGCAATCCGGCGCGCTCGACGAACTGACTCTGACCACGAATGGTAGCCGTCTTGCCCATTTCGCGCCGATTTTGAAAGAATCAGTCGTCCGCCGCATCAATGTCAGCCTCGACAGTCTGGTTCCGGCCAAATTCAATGCCGTCACCCGCGGCGGTGATCTTGGGCAGGTTCTGGACGGGATCGCGGCGGCGAAGCGCAACGGATTGGCCGTTCGGATAAATATGGTTGCTTTGAAGGGCGTTAACGACGACGAAATTGTTTCAATGGCGAAATATTGTGCGGCCAATGGCTTTGACCTAGCACTCATTGAAACCATGCCGCTAGGCGACGGCGTATCGGGTCGGACGGGGCAATTCATTCCGCTTGATGAATTTGTCGCGCCGCTGCGGGAGAACGGCTCAATTTCGCCGCTCGACCATCGGACCGCTGGACCCGCCCGCTATTATCGCCTTGAACCCCTTGGCCTGCGCCTCGGACTGATCACGCCGATGTCCCACAATTTCTGTGGTGATTGCAACCGCCTGCGCCTTGCTAGTGACGGCAAGGTGCATATGTGCCTCGGCTCCGAATTCTATGTGGATTTTCGAGAGGCTATTCGCATCGGTGGGATGGAAGCTGTCGACGGGCTGCTGCAAAAGGCCTTGCGCCTGAAACCCGAACGCCATGATTTCGAACGGCAGATGGAGGACAAGGGTTTGCGTTTGCATCGTCATATGAATGCGACCGGCGGATGAGCCGTTTCCCAAAACTGGCTCTGCTGGCATCGCCCGGCGAACCTGCCCGCAAGGCAGAGAAGCAATTGCGCGAAATCCACGAGTTCGTGCCGATTGAAGAAGCAGATGCGGTTATTGCGCTTGGGGGCGATGGCTTCCTTCTGCAATTGCTCCACCGCTTATTGGAGCAACGTCGCGATTTGCCCGCCTATGGCATGAATTTGGGAACGATCGGCTTCCTGATGAACAATTGGCAGCCGGACGACCTGCTCAATCGTCTGGAACGCGCCAAAAGCATCACCGTGATGCCCTTGATGGCGACGATAGAGGCAACATCCGGCCAACGCTTTACCCTGCCCGCTATCAATGAAGTCTCGCTGCTGCGCGAAACACGGCAGGCGGCAAAGCTGCAAATTGATGTGAACGGTCGCACAGTCATCGATGAGCTCATCTGCGACGGCGTTCTGGTGGCAACACCCGTTGGTTCAACTGCCTATAATCTGTCTGCCAATGGCCCAATACTACCGCTCGACAGTTCACTTTTAGCTTTGACGCCAATCAGCCCTTTCCGCCCACGCCGCTGGAAAGGCGCCATCTTGCCCGACCGTTATCTCGTTAAGCTGACGATATTGGAGGGTTCAAAACGCCCGGTCAGCGCGGTCGCCGACCAACGCGAAATCCGCGATATTGCATCGGTCGAAGTCGCGCTGGATCGCAACCGTTCGCTGACTTTGCTGTTCGATCCCGAACATGCGCTCGATGATCGCATCGCGATGGAACAATTTATTACCTGACCACTTGCTTTTTGTTTCAGGCCAAGCCATAGGCGCGCCTGCCCGATGTCATCGGGCTGCTCCCCGGTAGCTCAGCGGTAGAGCAATCGACTGTTAATCGATTGGTCGGCGGTTCGAATCCGTCCCGGGGAGCCAGATTTTCTCCTGAAAATTCAATAGACCTGCAACAGCAGACGGATGGCGGCATAGCCAACCAGCAAAGCCGTGATACGGCGCAACCATATCGGCGATAACAGCTTGATACCGATTTGACTGCCGATCTGGCCGCCTATCAAAACGGCAAGCAATAGCGGCCAGAAAACCGCAGCGGGCTGCGTCACCGCATCCATGCCACCTTTCAATAATTGCCCAGCCAAACCAGCCATCGAATTAACGAGAATATATAGCGACGCAAAGGCCGCGACGCGCTTCGCGTCTGCCCAGCGGATGAGATGCAGCACCGGCGCCATGAAAATCCCACCTCCGATCCCCGATAGCCCGGCCAGAAGCCCTACCGCGCCTGACAAGCCGAATATGACAGGTTTTGGTAACTTGACCCTCGGCAGCTTCTCCTGCGGCACTATGAGCGCAACGGCCGAAAGCAGCAAAGAGCTGCCCAATATCAGCAAGAAGGTGGTTTCTTTCAAAGGCGTCAGTCCGCCTAGAAAGGCCAGCGGCGCGGAAACCACCAGCAGCGGTAGCACAGTCTTCCAGTCGATGAGCCCGGCACGCCAGAAATGGATCGTACCGCCCGTGACCACGACGATATTGCAGCACAAGGATATTACCGGAATCAGCCTTGGCTCGATTCCGGTCAATGTCAGAAGCGCCGTAAAAGTCGAGCCTCCGCCAAAACCGACCGAAGCGTAAATGAGCGCGATAAGGCCAAATAGCAGGGCCAGAATCGCGCTCATGCTTCAGCCCTTAATAGGCCCCGTGGCAGTGCTTGTATTTCTGCCCTGAACCACAGGGGCATGGATCATTACGACGCAGGTTGGGATTGCCGGCAAAAGGATCCCCCTCACCCGGATTGCTAGCAACCTGGCGGGCGGGGATTGAGGCCTTAATCAAGCCTAGATCGGCACCATCAAGGTCGTCGCTATCATCATCTCCGGTCAGCGGGTCGAAATGCGTAGTCAGGAAATCGGGCAGTTCGGGCAGATCGCCTTCGACGAAATTGGGTTCCATCCGGAACTCGTTGGTCAGTACCGTCTTGACGATATCCTCACGGATCGCCGACAACATGCGTTCAAACAGGCCAAAGCTCTCCTGCTTATATTCATTGATAGGGTTCTTCTGCGCATAGGCGCGCAGATAGATCACCTGACGCAGTGCATCGAGCGTTGCCAGATGCTCTTTCCAGTGATGGTCCAAATTCTGGAGCAGGATCTGCTTTTCGATCTGCCGGAACAGCACGGGATCGATCGAGGCGCGTTTTTCGGACAGTTTGGCTTCGGCAGCTTCGGCAATCCGCGACTCAACAATATCGGGTTCGATTGCCTCTTCGGTGAGCCAGCTATCTATATCGGGCTGCTGGCCGAGGATTTCGCTGACCTGCTTTTTTAGGCCATCAACATCCCATTGTTCGGGATAGGTTTCGGGCGGGCAATTTTCGCCGACAATGCTGTTGACCGTTTCATGCAGCATATCGTCGAGCACATCGTCGACCGCTTCGGCATCCATGATGTCGCTGCGCTGCTCATAGATCACCTTGCGCTGATCATTCATGACGTTGTCATATTCAACCAGCTGCTTGCGCACGTCATAGTTGCGCGCTTCGACCTTGCGCTGCGCGGTTTCGATGGCCTTGGACAGCCATTTGCCGCCGATCGCCTCGCCGTCTTCAAGGCTGCTGTTCATCATGCGTGCGAACAGCGTTTCCGAGCCAAAAATACGCAGCAGATCGTCTTCGAGGCAGAGGTAGAAACGCGACAGGCCGGGATCGCCCTGACGGCCCGAACGACCACGCAACTGGTTGTCAATACGGCGGCTTTCGTGACGTTCGGTGGCAAGCACGAACAGGCCGCCGGCTTCCAGAACCTTGGCTCTTTCAGCCTCGATTTCGGCGCTGATTCGCGCAATCGCTGCATCGCGCTCAGGCCCTTCCGGCATATCGCTGACTTCATCTTCGGTACGAAACTCAAGGTTGCCGCCCAATTTGATGTCGGTGCCGCGACCGGCCATGTTGGTCGCAATGGTCACTGCTCCAAGGCGGCCTGCCTGCGCAACGATATGCGCTTCCTGTTCGTGAAAACGCGCATTGAGGACAGCGTGAGTGACGCCTTCCTTGTTCAGATAGTCGCTGAGCAATTCGGACTTTTCGATCGAAACAGTGCCGACCAGCACCGGCTGGCCACGATCATGCGCTTCCTTGATCGTTTTCGCGATGGCCGCAAATTTATCGGCTGTGTTCTTGTAGAACTCATCATTCTCGTCAATGCGCTGCACGGGCACATTGGTCGGGATTTCGACGACGTTGAGTTTGTAAATGTCGTAAAATTCCTGCGCTTCGGTAGCGGCCGTACCGGTCATCCCTGAAATCTTGGGATACATGCGGAAATAGTTCTGGAAGGTGATTGTCGCCAGCGTCTGGTTTTCGGGCTTGATCGCAACGCCTTCCTTGGCTTCGACCGCCTGGTGCAGACCGTTAGACCAGCGGCGTCCGTCCATCATGCGTCCGGTAAATTCGTCGATGATGATTACCTCGCCATTTTTGACGATATAATCGGTATCGCGTTTGAACATCGTGTTGGCTTTGAGCGCCTGATCAAGGTGATGCACGACCTGCGTGTTTTCCGCGTCGTACAGATTCGATCCGACGAGCAATCCGGCTGTTTCGAGCAGGCGTTCGGCCTTTTCCGTACCCTCTTCGGTTAGGATGACGCTGCGTGCCTTTTCATCCTTTTCATAATCAGCTTCATCGAGCTGCAGCACGATTTCGTGCACTGCCTTATACATTTCCGACTTGTCGTCGGTCGGTCCGGAGATGATCAGCGGCGTGCGCGCTTCATCAACCAGGATCGAGTCCACCTCGTCGACAATCGCGAAGTTGAACGGACGCTGCACCATCTGCGCACGCTCATGTTTCATATTGTCGCGCAGATAATCGAAACCGAGTTCGTTGTTGGTCGCGTAGGTAATGTCGCAATTATATGCAGCGCGGCGTTCGTTTTCCGAGAGATTTGGAACGATCACACCGGTCGAAAGGCCTAGGAAGCCGTAAATCTGGCCCATCCACTCAGCGTCACGCTTGGCGAGATAGTCGTTGACGGTGACGACATGGACACCCTTACCCTCAATTGCGTTGAGATAGGTTGCAAGCGTCGCCACCAGCGTCTTGCCCTCACCGGTACGCATTTCTGCGATTTCGCCGCGGTGGAGCACGATGCCGCCGACCATCTGCACATCGAAATGGCGCATGCCGGTGACGCGCTTCGAAGCCTCGCGAACGGTCGCAAATGCTTCAGGGAGGATAGCGTCCAACGTTTCGCCTGCTTCAAGACGCTCGCGGAAGCGCTGTGTCTGCCCATTCAGATCTTCATCCGAAAGCGCAGCCATCTGGTCTTCGAGCGCGTTGATTTTGGTGACGAGTTTCATCGTCTTTTTGACATAACGGTCGTTAGACGAGCCAAAAATGGACTTGGCGATAGTGCCGAGCATGAGCAAACCTTTGATAAATATGGATAGATATCGCCTGCGCCATGCAGGCGTCATAAATTTGTGGTGGCGCAGTGAAGCGCTGTAGCGCTATTTATGAGCGCGCTCAGCCCGCGAAACGGGGGTCGTCGCGACAGGGACGTCAATCGACTCTTCAGCCGGGCTGTTGTCGACCAATATCAGAGTGGAGCGGACATTCCGAACGCGAAGATCGAGGGTGGAGACCACTATTGCCGTGGCGAAAGCTTCTGCCTGTTCAACCTGCGAGGCCGCGGTTGCAGGCGCCCCAGTCTCTACCGAGCGCGCAGCTTCAGCGGCCGAAAAGCCGGTAAGCAGTGCAAGAAAGTAGAGCAGCAAACGCATGGCAGCCTTATCCTTGTATCGCGCGCATATAGGTTTGTGGCGGGTCATAGTCCATAGCTAACCCGGATCAGGCTATATTAGAGGCCAAGAGTTACTAATTCGCCTCCGTTGTCGTTAAAGATGCGGGCAATTCCTGATGCGTCAATTCGAACTTGAGAATGACACGGCGCGGTTCGTCTTTACCGTCCTTGTCCACGAACGGCTTGACACGGCCAGTTGGCGCATTTTTGCACATCTGCTCCGGGGTCATCATGCCCTTGGGCAGGAAACTAAATTCACCGCTATACTCCGACTGACAATTTGCCAGCTTGCCCTCACTATCGAAATCCAGCGTCAGCGTCATGGTTCCCGGTTTTTCGAAAGGGTTGCGCACGGTAACCGGAGCAGGAGGCACCCCATGGCTTCCTTTGGGCAACCGCCAGTCGAAACTGTGCGCGCTAAAACCTTCAACAGCTGAGCCGTCCTTTCCGGTGGCAGGATTGAACTTCCAGTTTCGTGCCAGATCACAGGATTTCTGATCGAGCGACATATGGCCGCTCGTTTTCGCTATATTGCAGTTCGTGACCAAACCGCTCGTGCTGATACTCAATACGATCTCGCTCCGCCCCTGAAACCCCTCAAGCAAGGCATCGGCAGGGTAGTCAGCTTCCTTGATCTGGAGCAGCTTGTAGTTGGCAACGCGCGGTGGCCGTGGAAAGCTTCTGTCCGCTATCGTTTGCGAAGCTGTGCTGAAGACGGTTGGTATTTGCCAACGAACCCGGCTTGCCCATTCGCCCTGTATTGCGCGCCCTTTGCCATCCTGGGCAGGGAAAAAGCGCGCTCGCCTTACGATATTGCTGCAAGTTGCTTCGTCCAGATCGGCATGACCGCTCGACTGGGTGATAGTGCACACCGTGGGGCTACCGATCGTGTCTATAGAAAGCTTGAACCCCGTCGTCCCCTCCCGTCGTTCGGAGAGTGCCCGGGTCGGATAATCATTGGTAGTCGCCCAACTGCCGGGATTGTCTTTGGGTACGGCGACCGACGGTTTTCCGGGTGTCGGCGGAACTGGCGATGCAGAAATAAGCGGAGGAGGTGGCGCGTCAACGACCGGAACCGTTGTGATAGTCTCGGTGGTGGAAAGTGGAGCGGATGCTGCAATTGCAGTGCCGAGCAAAAACCAGTAGGGCATAGGGCCGATTTTCTCCGGAAAAGATGCTTCATTTGTATAGAAAGCAATTCAAATTGTTAGTAAAATCTCCGTTGGCGGTCCCCTTCCCCGAAATGCCCGAAATTGCTGGCGTGTCGAAGCGTGTGGCAAAAGCACGCTACAAGGAATGGGATCGCTGCGACCTGACTTATATTGAGTTAGATGCGGGCACATCGGTTGCGGGAGTGACTACGCGCAATATCTGCTGCTCATCTGAAGTCGAACTGTGCCGCGACAATTTGACAGTCGGCAGTGCGCGGGCGTTGGTGGTCAATGCAGGCAACAGCAACGCCTTTACCGGCTATCGCGGGCGTGAGGCCGTCGAAGCGATCACCCGCCAGGTCGCAGCACATATCGGTTGCGCTGAAAATGAGATATTCGTCTCGTCCACAGGGGTAATCGGCGTCCCCCTTCCCAAGGATAAGGCTGAGGCCGGGCTGCGTTCGGCTTTCAAAGCACCGATTTGCAGCTGGCAGGATGTGGCCGATACCATTGGGACGACGGATACTTTTGCCAAGGGTGCGAAGGCCAGTGCCATCATCGATGGCAAACGCGTCGAAATAGTGGGCGTTATCAAGGGCAGCGGGATGATCGCACCCGATATGGCGACGATGCTGGGTTATATCTTTACCGATGCAGCTGTGGAACCCGCCTTCCTTCAGCAAATATTGAGCGAAGCCAATGGCTCGACCTTCAATTGTATCACGGTCGATAGCGACACTTCGACCAGCGACACCGTATTGGCGTTTGCGACCGGTAAGGCAGGCAATTCCCCCCTCACCTCGTTCGACGATGCCGGAGCGGATGCTTTCGCATCAGCGCTGCATGACGTTTGCCGCCAACTGGCCCATCTCGTCGTACGCGACGGCGAAGGCGCGCAGAAGTTCATCGAGATCAATGTGACGGGTGCGGTGTCCGACGACAGCGCTCGCCGCATCGGCCTTGCCATCGCCAATTCCCCGCTCGTCAAAACCGCGATTGCAGGCGAAGACGCCAATTGGGGGCGCGTCGTGATGGCAGTTGGCAAGGCGGGGGAACCAGCGGACCGTGATAAGCTATCGATCAGCTTTGGCGTAACCCAGGTCGCGCATAATGGCCTGCCGATAGATGGCTATGACGAAACGCCGGTCGCAGCGCATCTGAAAGGGCAGGAAATCAGCATCGGCGTTGATATCGGCCTTGGATCAGGCTGCGCGACCGTTTGGACGTGCGACCTGACCCATGGCTATATCAGCATCAATGCGGATTACCGTAGTTAGAGGGCAGCTTCGAGCCAGCCCTTGATCGCTGCCTTGGGTGCAGCACCAACTTTGGTGTCGACCACCTGACCATCCTTGAACAGGATCATCGTGGGGATACCTCGCACACCGAATTTACTCGGCGTATCGGGATGATCGTCGATGTTGAGCTTGGCGATCGTCACCTGCTCGCCCAGTTCCTCGCTGATTTCTTCAAGGCTCGGGCCGATCATCTTGCAAGGGCCGCACCATTCGGCCCAGAAATCGACCAATACGGGCTTGGATGAGCCGAGAACTTCGGTGGCAAAATCATTGTCGCCAACTGCTTTGGTAGCCATTGGAATATCTCCTTCTTTGATGCCGAATGTATTGCCCTGCCCCGCGAGTTGCAAGCGTGCGACTCCGATAGATTTGCTTGGGGCCCTCAAACCGGCCTATGCGACGCTAGGTCCGCCGCGCTCAATTCGATCATCGCAGGCGCATATGTATAAAGCAGGGCCGCCGACACCTTATGCGCCGGAAAGATGCGTTCGATAGCTGCGACATAATGTGCCATCTGTCGGAGTTCGGACAGATTTACGCCAGACGCGCTTTTGGGAACGCGGCGTGATGTTTTGAAATCGACGATACTGACGTGATCGTCTTCGACCACTAATCGATCTATTCGCCCGGTGATAACGGTTTCGCCGATAAGCGCGGCGATTGGCACCTCGGCGCGCGCTTTTTCAGAGAAAAGTGGCTGCCAACGGGCATCGGCCAGCAAAGCCATTACCTGATTAATGATCGCCTTGTGATCATGCCGACCTTCGCGATCGCGCGCTGCCAGCCAACGGGCGGCATCTTGATCAAACCCGGCCAAACGAGCGGCATCCACACGTTCGATCAACCCGTGCACCAACTTTCCTCTCTCTGCCGCAAGGCGGAGAACGGCTTCGGCAGGCTTGTCTCCCACACCGCTGTCGTCAAGCTGCGACGGAGCCAGTGGTCTCGGCGGGCGGGCTTCGGGAGCGGCGGGCTGAAGCAACCAATCGGGGATCGAAAGCCACTGATTGACTGCGTCCGGTTTCGTAGTTTTGGTACTCAGTTGCGCAATCTGGCCTTGCCCTCCTGTCATGATGCGCAGGGTGCGTCCCTGAATGTCACTAACCTGCGCACAGCCCAACGAGTCCATCGCGGTCTCAATAGCTGTATACCAGCTTTCGGGTTTGGGTGCCTTCTGCTGCTTTCCAAGACTACCCGCCATGATCAGCCGTTCTTCGGCGCGGGTCAGCGCGACATAGAGCAGGCGGTAATGTTCGTTGAGTTCACTGGCCTCGCGGGCTTCCTCAACCTCGGCGAGCTTGCCGAACCGCGTGTCCTTATTGACCCGCAGGATTGGTAATGGTCCCACATTTTCGATCTCTATAACCGATCCGGGATCCTTGTTACCGCGCGAGCCGGGGTCGACCGTCACATCCGCCAATATCACTACCGGTGCCTGCAACCCCTTTGCCCCGTGCACCGTCATGATCTGAACTTCGTTGCTACCGGTCAGCCGCTCACGCTTGATTTCGCTCGAATTGCGTTCGAACCAGTCGAGGAACTGCTGCAAACTGCCGCCCTTGCCCTGCTCAAATTCAATCGCGAGGTTGAGAAACTCCTCGACCGGCACCAGCACTTCTTGCCCCAGTCGTGCAGCGAGTTTTTTTCGCCCCTGTGCAGGACCGGAAAGGATCTGCTCGATGAACTGATAGGGCGTTGTGAAATCGGCACTGGCGAGTATTTCGTGCAACGGGGCAAGGTCGGTCGACAGAGCTTCGTTGCGCCGGATGTGCTGCCACAAGGAGATTTTCTCTTGCCGAAAGCCAAATTCCAGCAATTGCTCCTGCGTCCATCCGATCAGAGGCGAGACCAGCAGGCAGGCAAGGCTGAGGTCGTCCTGCGGTTGCAGCGCAAATCGGATTGCGGCGACCAGATCCTGCACCGCCAATTGCTCGTCGATATGCATGCGGTCGATACCCGCAACAGGGACCCCCAAGGCATGCAATCGGGCGACGAGCAGCGATGACAACTCGGTGCGTTTGCGGAACAACACCATGATGTCGCCGGGTTTGAGAGGCTTGCCTGTGCTTGCAAGCACCGGCCTTTCATCCACCAGCGCCTTGATTTTGAACGCAAGCTGGGCCGCAAGTTCACGTTTCTCGGGGCCCAGCCATTTTTCCTCATCACCCTCGCCTTCACCATTTTCGGCTACCGACGCGGCGGTTACCGGCTCGAGCAGTTCGACCGAGCCGATGTCGGGTTTTTCGCTGACATGGTTTTCAATCTCTTCGGTAAGGCCGAAGCGTTCGTGGCCGAGCGTGCCGATAAGGGCATTGACCAATCCCAGGATCGGCTTTGTCGAACGGAAGGATTGCGACAGCGTCAATTCATGCAGTTTGCCGTCCTGTTCAGCCAGTCGCTGGGCATAGCGCTCTCCCGCCTCGCGATAGCGCGCCGGATCAGTGCCCTGAAATCCGTAAATCGCCTGTTTGAAGTCACCAACCGCAAAGATCGTGCGCGGCTTTTCGCCTTTAGCGCCTAGACCCGCGAAGAAATCTCCGGAAAGCGCCTCGATGATTGCCCATTGCTTACGGTTGGTATCCTGCGCCTCATCGACCAGTATGTGATCGATACGCCGGTCGAGCTTGTAGCGCACCCAATCGGTCATGCCGCTGGTCGTGAGCAAATCGGCGACTTTGGAAATCAGATCATCGAAATCGACCAGTCCGCGCGCATGTTTGAGCTTCTCGTAGCGAAGCGCAAAAGCTTTCCCGGCTAACAGGGCGTCGGCGAGCTTGTCGGCATAGATGGCCAAAGCCTGCATTTCGCAAAGCTTTTTGGTCCATTGATGCAGGCCCAATGCAATAATGGCATAATGGTCCACCTGCGGGGTTTGCCCTTTGGTCGAAACGACCGGCTCACCATCTTTCTTTGTCCAACAAGAATTAAGCATGGCGATACAACGGCCACGCTCGGAAGCTGGCATTTGCAACCACTCTGTTATTCTTTGAGCACGTTTCAGCCCCGTATCTTTGCCCCAATCAAGATTTAGATCCCTTATGGTCTTAATCGAAACAACATCGATCACGTCATCTTCGCAGAGCGAAGACATGACAGCGTCCGTCGAACCTTCGAAACCCCAGTCCAATTCACGCCGCACAAATGGCAACATGCCTGTGCCTTCGGGCAATTGACGTATGGTTTCCAGCGCAGCTGCACAGCGTTGCAGAAAGCTCCAGGCACTTTCCTCTCCGCGCTCAAGCCCGAGGCGATGCAGGCTTTG
>NZ_JBEBKL010000032.1:0-33908 GCF_040079335.1 Sphingorhabdus sp. | reverse complement strand
GGCCGATGGGGGTGGCTTCGCCAGCGTTCAGGTCTATCCCGCGCGCGGCGGCGAGTGGGGCGGCGAGGCTTGCGTCGATCCCCAGCCCTACGGCAAATTCGGCGCGGATACCGCCTTCCCTGCCCGCCTGCGGTTGCACGGTGCGCGCGATGGTGAACCAGCGGCTTTTATCCTCCAGTTCGACCATATCCTTCACAAGATGGCCGGGGCGGTCGAATGCGGTGTGCAGCCGCCACAGGGGGCAGCGCGCATCACTTTCCACCAGCGGCGAGGCGCTGGCCCCGGCATATCGCTTGCTGCTCTGCCCTGCCCGGTCGATGCGCAGCATGAAGAAGGGCAGCCCGCGCGCGCCGACGCGTTGCAGCGTGGTCAGCCGGTGCGCGACTTGCTCAAAGCCTGCGCCAAAGCGCCGCTGGAGCAGCTCGATATCACAGCCTGTCCCCTCGCAGGCGCGCAGGAAACGGGCATAGGGCATCATCAGTGCGGCGGCGAAATAGCTGGTCAGATGGCGGCGGTAGAAACGCTCGCTCGCGCGCTCGGCAAAGTTCGCGCCTTTGACGAGGCCGTCAATCTCGGCCCGTGCCTCCAGCGTGGCAAGCTCTGCCGCTGCCGCAAAGGTCCGGCTGGCGGGGTCGAGCAGTTCGGATAGCTGCAATTGCCGCGCGTGCAGATCGAGCCGCTTGAGCCTGTCGGGCAGCACATCAACGGGCAGGATGCGGATGGAAAGCTGGTGCTTGACGCGGAGGCGTTCTGCGATGGCGCCGTATAGGTCGGCATTGGCCAGACGCAATTCGTCCGCCATCTCCTCTGCCTGCGCGTCGAGATCGGCGAAATGGTTGCGCCAGCGTTCGATCTCGCTACGCACCGCGGCGATGGCGTCGGCCTCTTGCGCGGGGCCAGCACCCGACAGCCGGTCAAAGGCGCGGGCGAAGGCTTCGGCGGCATCGGGGGCGGCGGCGATCCAGTCTTCCAGTTGCAGCTTGTCGAGGTTGAGATCGGCGAACAGCGGGTCAGCGAGGCGGCGCTTGAGCGCCTCCACCCCGCCGCCGGGGGTCGCGCCGGTCAAGCTGCGCGCATCAAAATCAAAGCGCTCGGCGAGGCGGAGCAGGATTGCGGCGGTCAAGGGCCGCTGGTTACGCTCGATGAGGTTCAAGTAGCTGGGGGAGACAGCCAGCGCCTCCGCCATCGCGGTTTGGGTAAGGCCATTGGCGCGGCGGATGCGGCGCACGGCATGGCCCGCAAAGAGTTTCTGCTCGGTCATGGGCGCAGGTTATGTCAATAACTTTACAATATTACAAGAACGAAGCCATTTTGTGCGACGCACACACAACATTTTTGACAAATCCGACTCCCATAGCGCGCGCGAACATAGGTAAGATGTCTCCAATTCAACGTCTCCCCACAAGGATTTGTCAATATGACCTATAAGCAAGAAATAGAAGCAGCAGGCCAACTGATCGGCCAGCAAAACGGAACATGGGATTCGATCAGCCCCGAATCCGTCGCCCGCATGCGCCTGCAAAATCGCTTCCAGACCGGTCTCGACATCGCCCGCTACACCGCAAAGATCATGCGCGAAGATATGGCCGCCTATGATGCCGATCCTGCCAACTACACCCAGTCGCTCGGATGCTGGCACGGTTTCATCGCGCAGCAGAAAATGATATCGGTCAAAAAGCATTTCGGCACCACCAAGAAGCGCTACCTTTATCTCTCCGGCTGGATGATTGCCGCTTTGCGCAGCGAATTCGGCCCCCTGCCCGACCAGTCGATGCACGAAAAGACCAGCGTTCCTGCGCTGATCGAGGAACTCTACACCTTCCTGCGTCAGGCCGACAGCCGCGAACTCAACCTCCTCTTCCGCGACCTCGACAAGGCGTGTGAAACTGGCAATGCCGCTGCTGAAGCAGAGTTGCTGAACAAGATCGAGAATTACGAAACCCATGTCGTTCCGATCATCGCCGATATCGACGCAGGCTTTGGCAATGCCGAGGCAACCTATCTGCTCGCCAAAAAGATGATCGAAGCCGGCGCCTGCGCGCTGCAGATCGAAAATCAGGTTTCGGATGAAAAGCAATGCGGCCACCAGGACGGCAAGGTCACCGTTCCGCATGAGGATTTCCTGCAGAAAATCCGCGCCTGCCGTTATGCCTTCCTCGAACTTGGTGTTCCTGATGGTATCATCGTTGCGCGCACCGACTCGCTTGGCGCTGGCCTGACCAAGCAGATTGCGGTTTCAAAGGAAGCTGGCGATCTGGGCGATCTCTACAACAGCTTCCTCGATTGCGAAGAAATCGACCCCGCAACCGCGAAAAATGGCGACGTCATTCTAAACCGCAACGGCAAGTTACTGCGTCCGAAGCGCCTGCCGTCGAACCTCTTCCAGTTCCGCTCGGGAACCGGTGAAGATCGTTGCGTCCTCGATTGCATCACCTCTCTTCAGAACGGTGCCGATCTCATCTGGATCGAAACCGAAAAGCCGCACATCGAACAGATTGCTGGCATGGTCGACCGCATCCGCGAAGTCGTTCCCAATGCGAAGCTCGCTTACAACAATTCGCCCAGCTTCAACTGGACGCTCAATTTCCGCCAGCAGGTGTTCGACGCTTGGGCCGCAGAGGGCAGGGACGTGTCAACCTATGATCGTGCAAACCTGATGAGCGCATCCTATGACGAAACCGAACTGGGAGCAGAAGCCGACACCCGCATTCAGAATTTCCAGCGGGATTCAGCAAAGCGGGCTGGCATCTTCCATCACTTGATCACGCTGCCGACCTATCACACCGCGGCGCTCAGCACCGACAATCTGGCCAAGGACTATTTCGGCGAAATGGGCATGCTCGGCTATGTCGCGGGCGTCCAGCGCAAGGAAATCCGCCAAGGCATCGCCTGCGTCAAGCACCAGAATATGTCGGGTTCCGACATTGGTGATGATCATAAGGAATATTTCGCCGGTGAGGCTGCTCTGAAAGCGGGCGGCAAAGACAACACTATGAACCAGTTTGCAAACGCAGCCTGATTAGCTGTCTAAAAGGAGTTAGCCATGAGTGAACCCGCACGTTCCCGCGCAGTCCTTTCAACCGAGGACTTCAAGCTGATCCGCAAGGCGCTCGCGGAATATTTGCCCACCGTGGAAGATGGCGAAGAGTCGAAGAAATTTGCCCGCCTTTATCACCGCCTTGGGAGCGCTGCCAAACTGGGTTGAACAAGTTTTCCTGGGGAGGAAAAACTGCCTTGGGCCGCCGGTAATATTGCCGGCGGCCTTTTTTCTGTGCTCGCATCAATCAATCGTTTGTTAACGATAAAGCTTTAGCAAACCTGCTGTATTTCGCGAAACTGAGGTTGATCATGGACAATATCCAGAAAAGCGTCGTAGCCGTCCTGTGCGTTGCCGCATTTGCTGCATTGATTATACCGTCCGCTAGCAGCTTCAAAACCGACCAAGCCAGTGCGCCGGCGGCTCCCGAATCCGCACCAAAACCTGTCAATGCTCAGGAAACTGCTGTTGCACCTGAAGAGGGCGACGAATTTGCGTTGCAGGACGAAACGGACGAAGGCCCCGACGAGTTCGAAACCTTTGGGCAGCCGATGAATGACGCGCAACCTTTGGGTGTTGGCTCTGACTCGATCAAGCAAGACTCGCCGCAGCGCAATTTGCCCGAGGGTGCGCTCAGCACATCATCGACCGTCGGCGAAAATTATGCGGATCAGTTTGCGGCGGGATCAAATGATGTCGCGATCAGGACCAACCAGCCTGTCGAATAACGAAATCGCGGTTCAGAGTGCCCAGCTTAGCCGATAGGTTCAAAAGGGCCGTCACACATTTTGTGTTACGGCCCTTTCCAACATGAGAATTGATCAGGCGAGGTCGAACCTGTCTGCATTCATGACCTTGACCCAAGCCTTCACAAAGTCGGCTACAAACTTCTGCTCATTGCCTTTCTCCGCATAGACTTCTGCCACTGCCCGCAGTTGCGAGTTGGAACCAAAGACCAAATCGGCACGGGTTGCGCGCCAGCGTTCGGCGCGACCACCTCGGGTGTAGCCTACATATTCTTCGTCACCACTGCCATCTACAGCTTCCCAGAAGGTATCCATATCCAGCAGGTTGACAAAGAAGTCGTTGGTTAATTGGCCAACCCGATAGGTGAAGACGCCGTGCGACCGACCGCCATGATTGGCACCGAGCACACGCAGGCCACCGACAAGCGCGGTCATTTCCGGTGCCGACAGCCCAAGCAAAGCGGCGCGGTCAATCAGCAACTCCTCGGTCTTCACCGAGAATTTGTTCGACAGATAATTGCGGAAACCGTCGGCGCGCGGTTCAAGTACGTCGAAGCTTTCGGCATCGGTCCATTCCTGCGTCGCATCGCCTCGGCCGCCTGTGAAGGGCACCGTCACATCATAACCGGCATCTTTTGCAGCCCTTTCAACCGCAGCGCTACCCGCAAGGACGATCGCATCGGCCATAGACAATGCTCCACGCAGTTCATCGATCTTCGCGAGTGTTGCTGCAAGTTTCTCAGGCTCGTTCACAGCCCAGCCATTTTGCGGAGCAAGTCGAACACGTGCACCGTTCGCGCCGCCACGATGGTCGCTCTTGCGATAAGTTGATGCTGATGCCCAAGCTGCCTTGATAAGGTCGCTGGCAGCTACACTGCTGGCAAGAATCTCGGACTTGAATGCAGCCACATCTGCGTCCGAAGGCTTCGAACCAGCCGGAACGGGATCCTGCCAGATCAGGTCTTCCTTCGGCACTTCCGGACCATGATAGCGGGCTTTGGGGCCCATATCGCGATGGCACAGTTTGAACCAGGCGCGTGCAAAGGCATCGTCAAGTGCCGCCTGATCGTCGCGGAATCGTTCCGAAATCTTGCGATATTCGGGGTCCATCTTCAGCGCCATGTCTGCCGTCGTCATCATCGTCGGCACGCGCTTCGAAGGGTCGCGCGCATCGGGTGCCATGTCCGCTGGATCGGGATCGATCGGCGTCCACTGTTGCGCGCCGGCAGGGCTATGGACAAGCTTGTAATCATATTTGAACAGCAGTCGGAAATAGTCACCACCCCACTGCGTCGGATTATTCGACCATGCACCTTCGATACCGGATGTGGTGATTTTACCCGATGCAATCTGTTCCGGATCCGTTGCCCAGCCAAAACCCGTCTTTTCCAGAGCTTCAGATTCAGGGCTTCCGCTCAACTGGTCAGCTGGAATAGCGCCGTGAGCCTTGCCAAAAGCATGGCCGCCAGCTGTAAGCGCGACCGTTTCTTCATCGTTCATCGCCATGCGGGCGAAGGTGATGCGCATGTCGCGCGCCGACAGCAGCGGATCGGGATTGCCGCCCGGTCCTTCGGGATTGACATAGATCAGACCCATCTGGATAGCTGCGAGCGGGTTTTCGAGATCAAGCTGTTTTTCGGGCTGGATGCGCGTTTCTGCACCTTGGTCCACCCACAGGTTTTCCTCACCCCAGTAAATGTCCTTTTCAGGTTCATAGACGTCGGCACGACCGCCGCCGAAACCAAATACCGGACCGCCCATCGATTCAATCGCGACATTACCGGCAAGAATGAACAAATCGGCCCAGCTGATCTTCTGGCCATATTTCTGCTTGATCGGCCACAGCAAACGGCGCGCCTTGTCGAGGTTGCCGTTATCGGGCCATGAGTTGAGAGGAGCAAAACGCTGCTGACCGCTATTGGCGCCGCCGCGGCCGTCTGCCGTGCGATATGTGCCTGCAGCGTGCCAGGCCATACGGATGAAGAAGGGACCATAATGGCCATAGTCAGCAGGCCACCAAGGCTTGCTGTCGGTCATCAGCGCCGTCAGGTCAGCCTTCAGCGCCTGATAATCGATCGACTTGAACGCTTTGACATAATCAAAGTCGGGACCCAGCGGGTCCGGCGAAACGCCACCTTGATGCAAAATATCGACAGGCAGAGCTTCGGGCCACCAATCCTTGTTGGTGCGGCCGAGCAATGATCGTGCCGCATCCTTGTGAACCGGGCAACCGCCGCCAGTGTTGATGGGAGTTTGGTCGTTCATGGCTTTTCCTATCCTGTTTAAATGTTCGGATTCCGGTGCGTCACACAGCACTCTAAATTGAGACTATCTCAACCCCATGACAATGCCATCGAGTTTTTCCTTGCACTCTTATCGACTGAATCGATTGTTCGTGGCCTAAAGTGCAAAATCTTCGAAAATTGCGTTCAACTCGGCTATTGCGCCGTCCAGCCTCCATCCATCGAAAGATTGGCTCCGGTAATCGCGCCCGCGGCATCGCTGCACAGATAGACTGCCAGCGAAGCCAACTGCTCTACCTGCACAAATTGCTTTTGCGGTTGTGCTGCCAGCAAAACGTCATTGATCACCTGATCGCGCGTCAGGCCGCGCGCTTTCATCGTATCGGGTATCTGGTTCTCGACCAGTGACGTCCAGACATAGCCGGGGCAGATATTGTTCACGGTGATACCGTCGCGCGCAACTTCCAGCGCGATCGTCTTCGTGAAACCAGCTATCCCATGCTTTGCTGCGTTATAAGCGCTCTTGAACGGCGACGCGACGAGGCTGTGCATCGACCCCGTATTAATGATGCGACCCCAGCCCTTCTCCTTCATCGCGGGCACGACCGCCTTGGTCGTGTGAAAGGCCGAAGACAGAATGACTGCGATGATCGCGTCCCATTTATCTTCGGGAAAACTATCGACCGGCGACACATGCTGGATGCCCGCATTGTTGATCAAAATGTCCGGAGCTCCGAGCTTTGCCGTGCAATCCGCAACCATCGCGCGGATTTCCTCCGGTTTGGTCATGTCAGCACCAGAATGCAGTGCGCCTGCATTGCTGGTGCGGATCAGTTCCTCGACATAGCCCTGAATCTCGGCAGCATCACCAAAGCCATTGATCATCACGCTGGCACCTTCAGCCGCCAAGGCACGTGCATAGCCAAGGCCAATACCCGACGTGGAACCAGTGATCAGCGCGGTTTTGCCTTTGAGAAACATGGGAGAAGTCCTTTGCGGTGCCGTTTGTAAATCTGCCTTCCTCCTTGCGCTTTTGCGGCAAAACCGCAATGCTTGATTGAAAGCGAGTAGGGAGAATCGCCATGCGTCTCGACGATCTGGATCCAAGCAACAACACACGCGACCATGGTGCGGGCGGTGGCGGCTTTAGCATGGGCGGCGGCGGTGGAGGCATGGGCTCGCTCATCTTTGGCCTGCTTCCTTTGCTTTTCGGTCGGAAGCTGGGCTGCGGCACACTGCTCATATTAGCTGTCGTCGGCTATTTCCTATTTTCCAGCGGTATGCTCAATCTGGGCGGCAGCGGCATGGCTCCTACCGAAACCGCGCAACAAGGCACGGGCGGTAATCAGGCTTGCGACACGCAAGAAGAACTGTTCGCCTGCCGCGTTCTCAAATCCACCGAGGACACCTGGGGCGCACTATTCGCACAAGCTGGTCAACGTTATCAGCCGACCACCCTGAATTTCTACCAGCAAGGCACCCAGTCAGGCTGCGGTTCTGCGCAATCTGCGATGGGACCCTTCTACTGCCCGGCTGATCAGGGGGTCTATCTGGACACCACCTTCTTCCAGCAGATGCAGCAGATGAGCGGCGGCGGTGATTTTGCCTATGCCTATGTCATTGCGCACGAAGTGGGCCACCATATCCAGAATATTTCGGGTGTCGCCGATCAGGTTCGTCGCGCCCAAGCTGGCGCCAGTCAGGCCGACGGCAATGCCCTGCAAGTACGGATGGAGTTACAGGCTGACTGTTATGCGGGCGTTTGGGCTGCCAAAAATGCTGCCCGCATTGAAGCAGGCGATATTGAGGAAGGCATGCGTGCCGCTCATGCTATTGGGGATGACAAGTTAATGCGCGACGCCGGTCGTTCACCGGTTGAAAGCATGTTTACCCACGGTACCAGCGAGCAACGCATGGCTGCACTTAAAAAGGGATTGCAGAGCGGTGATCCAAACAGCTGCGACTATTTCGGCGGTGCGTCCTGAACCCACATGCGCCTGACCGATTGCCACAATGTCGAAGATTTCCGCCAACTGGCGAAACGCCGCCTGCCCTCGCCCATCTTCCATTACATCGACGGCGCAGGCGATGATGAGGTAACCAAGGGGCGCAACACATCCGCCTTTGACAATTGCGACCTTGTCCCAAATGTCCTCGCTGGTGTCGAAAGCATCGACATGTCGACCACGGTGATGGGCAAGAAAATCGGCATGCCGCTTTTTCTCTCGCCTACAGCTTTGCAGCGGCTGTTCCATTGGCAGGGCGAACGTGCCGTGGCAGCAGTGGCGGAGCGCTACAACACCTGGTTTGGCATATCGAGCCTGGCGACGGTCAGCATCGAAGAGGTCGGGGCGGCCATCAAAACGCCCAAGATGTTTCAGCTCTACATCCACAAGGACAAGGGGCTGAACAAATCGATGGTCGAACGCTGCAAGGCGGCGAATTTCGATGCCATCACTTTGACCGTCGACACGATTGTCGCGGGCAATCGGGAGCGCTGCCTACGCACTGGATTCACGTCACCCCCTCGCTTCACACCCTCCTCCGTGCTCAGCTATGCGACGCATCCCGGCTGGGTGATGAACTATCTGTTCCGCGAGAAATTTGCGCTGCCCAATCTGTCGACCCATGTCAGCGAGGGGACCAATGTCGCTGTATCGGTGGCTGACTATTTTAACACGATGCTCGACCAGTCGATGGACTGGAAAATGGCAGAGGCCATCCGCGCCGAATGGGGCGGGCAATTCTGCTTGAAAGGCGTGATGTCGGTCGAGGATGCAAAGCGGGCGGTCGAAATCGGCGCCACCGCTATCATGGTTTCGAACCATGGCGGGCGGCAGCTTGATGGCTCGCGTTCGCCCTTTGACCAGATCGCCGAAATCGCCGATGCTGTCGGTGGCAAAATCGACATCATCTGTGATGGCGGCGTGCGGCGCGGCACGCATGTGTTGAAGGCGCTGGCTGCCGGGGCAACAGCTTGCTCAGGGGGTCGTCTGTATCTTTATGCTTTGGCTGCTGCCGGTGAACCCGGCGTTGACCGTGTTGTTGGCAAGTTGCGTGACGAGATCGAACGCGGCATGAAACTCATGGGCGTCCGATCCGCCGCGGAACTCGACAGCTCTATGCTGCGCTGGCGCTAGCTTCCTCTGCCCCGCGCTTGGCGCCCCAGTCGATATGGCGGGTCGCCCACATCACCACCGCCAGTGCGATAAAGAGCAGGATCGAGCCAATAATCAGCGCATAGGCCTCCAGATTGAGCAAGACGTAAAGCGTTGCATATAGACCGACCAGCAACCCGCCGATCACCCTCGCACGCAGCCAGCTTTTCAGCACCGCTGCCGAGTAAGCCGTCAACAAACCGGTGATCACACCTCCCGCGAGTAGATAGGCCCACGTGAAGCCGATGACCTCGGCAAAGGCGAGCAACATTACGAAGAACAGCACAAGCCCTGCCCCGGTTAGCAGATATTCGGCCGCAGCCACCTTGGCCCCGCCCACCACATCAAACATCAGGAAGGCAAGGAAAGTAAAGCCGATGAACAGAAAGCCATATTTCACTGAACGATCTACCTGACTGTACAGATCGACGGGTTCGATCAGACCGATTGTCGCTGCCTGCGATGGACCGCCGACCGATTGCGCACTGGAGGTCGAAGCAGCCATTGTAGCAACATAGCCACCGTCGATCTGCGGCATGCCAAGGTCTTCCTTCAAGACCAGCGACTGACCGAGCGCAAGATTTGTCACCTTGTGTGACGATGCAAAGCCTTTGTCCGAAATCGTCCGTTTGGTCGGCAGGAAATCGCCGGCAAAGCTCGGGCTGGGCCAGGTCGATTTGACTTCCCAGCTGGTTTCTTTCCCTCGCGGTACCATCGTCAGGGATTTATTGCCGCGAAAGGCATAGCTGTAACTAACGCTCAATGGCGTTGCGCCATCCCAATCGATGAAAGTGAAAAAGCCCGAATTGCCCGATGCAGCCAACCCTTTGCCGGGTTGCAGTTCCAACGGCGTGCCGTTGACCAGCACCTTGCTGTCGGCCTGCAATCCGCGTGCGTCTGACACGCCAAAGCGTAGCTCGGCACCTGTAAGGTTCAGGCTGTCGCGCGGGATGCCGTAACGGGCAAAATCTGCTGGCAGAGCGAAGCGCGCATTGCCGCTATTCTCGGCGACAAATAGCACGCTTTCATAGATCGATTTCTTTTTTCGCTCGGGCCGAAGATCGGTCTTTATCGCGTTGGTTTCGGGCGAGAGGAATAGTTCACGCTGCACCCGCACAGTGCGGGTTGTCTGCTGGCCATTCTCTGTCACAGTTTCGACATTGTCGGTGGTGTAGGGTATCACGAGCACCGGTCCGACCACAACCTGCGGCCCACCCCAGCCAGCGGCAATTGAAGTCTGTGCAGTATTAGCCTGCTCCTGCCTGTCCCATGACAGCGCAAAAACCATCATCAGCGGGATGGCGAGGACGAGACCGATCAGCCCCGCGAAAAACAGTTTGAAACCGGGGGACCGTTCGGTGGCCATCAGACTAACTCCTCTTTCCACTCAATTCATCTATGAATTTGCACGGCTCATCTGCGATTGCCAAGCTGAACCGCAGGTGAATATCCGGTCATCGCGCGGTACTGGCCAGAAACCAGAATGCCACTGCTGCAATCAAAATGGCGCATATCTTGCGGAGAATGATTGCATTCCTGCCTCTTTCAAACCAGCCATGCGCTTGTCCGGCAAGCAATGCGAGAATGAGGTGCACCAGCGTCGCGACCGCGACATAGGTTGCCGAAAGCAACAGGGTCTGCGGCATGACTGGCGCAGCACTGTCGACATAATTCGGTAGGATCGCGACAAAGAACAGCGCCGCTTTCGGGTTCAGCAGGTTGAGGAAAAGGCCGTGGCGGAACCAGCGTACATTTCCATTATGCGCATGCTCGGGCGATACGTCGCCCTGCCCCCGCCACGCCTTCCACGCCAGCCAAAGCAGATAGGCAGCCCCCGCGTAGCGCAGCAGTGCGAACAAATAGGGTGAGGCTTGCGCCAGTTCCGCGAGCCCGAAAGCTGCTGCAGCGCCAACAACCGCAAGACCCAGAGCAATCCCCGCAGTCGCAGTCAGCGCTGCTCGCTTACCCACACTAGCGCCGGTCAGTGCAATCCAAGCCATATTTGGACCGGGGGTTAGCTCGATCAGGATTGCGGTGAGCAAAAAGGGCAGGAAGTTGGAGGTGAGCATTAGCTTACGCTATGACATTGACGCGCGGCACTGTCGATTGCTGCTTGGCATTTTCGGGGCAGCATGCCTAGATGAAGGCGATGACCGCTTATTCCATTCTCGATCTCGTCCCCGTTGTCGAAGGCGGAACGGTGCCGCAGGCGCTGGCCAATGCCGCTGATCTGGCCGCCCATGCAGAGACACTAGGCTTTACCCGTTTCTGGGTGGCCGAGCATCATGGGATGAAGGGCATCGCCAGCGCGGCAACATCCGTCGTGATCGGCCATATTGCTGCCGCCACCAAATCGATCCGTGTCGGTGCAGGCGGCATCATGCTGCCCAATCATGCGCCGCTCGTGATTGCGGAACAGTTCGGCACGCTCGATGCTCTCTATCCGGGGCGTATCGATCTGGGGTTGGGCCGCGCTCCCGGAAGTGACCAGCGTGTTGCCCATGCCATCCGGCGCACGCTCGATAGCGATCCCAACGCTTTCGTGCGCGACGTGGTCGAACTGCAAAGCTATTTCGCAGATGACGGCCAGACGGGTATCAGCGCCACGCCGGGGGCTGGGGCCGATGTGCAACTCTACATCCTCGGCAGCAGCCTTTACGGCGCACAGGTCGCGGCCCTGCTCGGCCTGCCCTACGCCTTTGCCAGCCATTTTGCACCGCAGATGCTCGACGAAGCGCTGCATGTCTATCGCAACAGCTTCAAACCGAGCGCCGCGCTCGACCAGCCCCATGTCATGGCGGCAATGAACATCATTGCGGCAGATAGCGACGAAGAGGCCGAATTTCTCGCCAGTTCAATCCAGCAGAGCTTCGTCGGTCTGCGCACCGGCAACCCGCGCCAGATGCAGCCGCCGGTTGAGGGCTATAAAGCAAGCCTGCCCCCGCACATCGCCGCGATGCTCGACGAACTGCTTTCATGCAGCGCGATTGGTTCGCCGGACACGGTGACGACGAGAGTCGCAAAATTCATCGACCGAACACAGGCCGACGATATCATAGTCGCCTGCTCGATGTTCGATCACGATAAACGTAAGCGCAGCCTGAGCCTGACGGCTCAGGCTTTCCAGTCGCTTTAGTACACGCGCGCCTTTGGTTTTATATACTCGATCTCGTCGGTCAGCGTGTAATCGTGCACCGGACGGTAGTCCAAGGTGACCTTGCCGCCCTTGCCGCCCCAGCCTTCGAACCAAGAAACGGTATGTTTCATCCAATTCTTGTCGTCGCGATCGGGGAAGTCCTCATGCGCGTGGGCGCCGCGGCTTTCCTTGCGGGCATTGGCGCCTTCGATGGTGCAGATCGCTTGGCTCATCAGATTGTCAAGCTCAAGCGTTTCGACCAGATCGGTGTTCCAGATCAGACTGCGATCGCTGACCGAAATGTCCTGCATCCGCTGATTTACCTTCTGCATGATTTCGCAGCCTTCAGAAAGCAGCGCGCTATCGCGGAATACCGCGGCATGCTTCTGCATAGTCTGCTGCATCTGCAGGCGAACCTCGGCGGTTGGCGAACCGCCCTTGGCGTTGCGGAAATGGTCGACTCGAGCCAATGCCAAATCGGCGGAATCTTTTGGCAGCGCCTTTTGCGCAGCATTGGGCTTTAGCGTTTCCCTAAGATGTAGGCCGGTTGCGCGACCGAAGACGACTAGGTCGATCAGCGAGTTCGAGCCGAGGCGGTTCGCGCCGTGCACAGAAACGCAGGCGGCCTCACCCACCGCATAAAGGCCGGGCACGACAACTTCGGGGTCTTTGCCCTTCTTGGTCACGACCTGACCATGATAGTTACACGGAATGCCGCCCATATTATAATGGACCGTCGGGCACACCGGCAGCGGTTGACGGGTCAGATCGACGCCAGCGAAAATCTTGCCGCTTTCGGTGATGCCCGGCAGGCGTTCTGCCAGAACCTTGGGATCGATATGGTCGAGGTGCAGGAAAATATGGTCCTTACCCGGGCCAACACCGCGCCCTTCGCGCATTTCGAGCGCCATCGAACGCGACACGACGTCGCGCGAGGCCAGATCCTTGGCCGAAGGCGCATAACGTTCCATGAAACGCTCGCCTTCACTGTTGGTCAGATAACCACCCTCGCCGCGCGCACCTTCGGTGATCAGCACACCAGCGCCGTAAATGCCAGTGGGGTGGAACTGGACGAATTCAAGGTCCTGCAAGGGCAAACCAGCACGCAATACCATGCCGCCACCGTCGCCGGTGCAGGTATGCGCCGAAGTTGCGCTGTAATAGGCGCGGCCATAACCGCCCGTGGCGAGCACGACGGATTGAGCCTTGAAACGGTGGATGCTGCCATCGTCCATGCACAGGGCGATCACGCCCCGGCATTCACCATCTTCCATGATCAGGTCGAGCGCGAAATATTCGATGAAAAAGTCCGCATCATATTTCAGGCTCTGTTGATAGAGCGCGTGCAACATGGCGTGGCCCGTACGGTCGGCAGCGGCGCAGGTGCGCTGCACCGGGGGGCCTTCGCCCATATTCTGCATATGGCCGCCAAAGGGGCGCTGGTAGATGGTGCCATCGGCGTTGCGCGAAAACGGCACGCCGGCATGCTCAAGCTCGTAAACAGCCGCAGGAGCCTCACGAACCATATATTCGATAGCGTCTTGGTCGCCCAGCCAGTCCGACCCCTTGACGGTATCATACATATGCCAGGTCCAGTGATCCGGCGAGTTGTTTTGGAGCGAAGCCGCGATGCCACCCTGTGCCGCCACGGTGTGTGAGCGCGTCGGGAAGACCTTGGTGATGCACGCGGTTTTCAGCCCGGCTTCGGCTGCGCCCATGGTCGCCCGAAGGCCCGATCCGCCTGCCCCGACGACGACGACGTCATAGGTATGATCGATGATCTTATAAGCTGGTGTAGCAGATTCTGGCATCAGACGGGCACTCCGGTAAAGGCATGCTTGGCGACCATGAAAATGCCGAATGCGGCGGCGCCAATTACGTAGAAGTTCAAAAGGGTCAGCGCTGCAAACTTATTGCCATCGTCATGGACGTAATCCTCGATGAGCACCTGCAGACCGAGACGGACATGCCAGAAGATGCTGATCAGCATCAGGATCATTGGGACCGCAACCGAAGGCTGGGCGAGCCAAGCCGCAACGGTTTCATGCTCGAAATTGGGCAACAGCAGCAACGACAATACCAGCCAGCTGGTGAGCAGCAAATTACCAACAGCCGTCAGCCGCTGGTCAATCCAGTGCTTACCGCCATGCTTCGCCGAGCCGAGCCCGCGAACGCGTCCAAGGTTTGTTCCGTTACCCATCTCAAATCCCCAAGAAACGCGAAGCGACGAGCATCGCGACAAGCGCCGTAGCGGTCAGCGCGGCGATGAATACAGCGATCGACCAGGTGCGCACTGTGGTCAGTTCATACCCAGCACCCAAGTCCATCAAAAGGTGGCGGATACCCGAGAAGAAATGCTGGAAGAAGCTGTAGGTCACAGCAAGACCCAGAAGGCGGAAAAACCAGTTGGCAGCAGTCTGCAGTCCGGTCGCTTCGGCTCCCGCCGACACCACCCAGGACTGAAAGCTCGCATAGCTCTCCGGCCCGCCCGCAATCGAAGCTATCCACCACAACAAGGTCAGCATCCCAGCGGTCGCCAGCACAAAGCCTGTCGCACGGTGGAAAATGGACACCGCCATATGCGGCCCCCAACGGTAGATTTGCAAATGCGGCGAAATCGGCCGGTTCGGATTCTGCGCCATCGGCTAAGCTTCCCTGTTCAAGTTTGCGTCGCTCTTTACCGCTTTGAACCGACTAAGCAAGGGTGCGGCATACGGAATTTTGCCTGCCATGGATAACGGGGCGTTAACCAATCCCGATTAACTTTGCACACCTAAACAAGTGTAACTTGCAGGTCGCAATTCGGGAGTTCGCAATGTCGGATATGGAAAAGTCGCTTTCGGCTGAGTTTGATACGATAGTCAAAGCCTTTGATTTCGATGGCCAGATGGCGTCGAAGTGCCGGGATTTGCTGGCCGTAGTCGACGACGAGCTGGAGAACTGCGCGGCTTTTTACTGGGAATATTGGACCAGCTTTGGCGACACCGAACAGCTCCGCGATCCCGACTATATCGCGAAGATGGTGAAATCGACTGCAAACTACATCCGCGAACGCATGCGCGACATAAAGGCATCCACTTGGCGTGAATATCTGAAGGCGCAAATCATTGGTGCCTGCAAAGACCGGGTTCCCCTCGGTCATCTACTCGCCGCGTCGACGCGCGCCAGCCTGCGTTATTTCGACATTTTCGATGCGAAGCTCGAAGCTAACGATGCAAAACGCGACGAATTAATGAAAACAGTCCACGATTTCACCTCGATGGAACTGGCCGTCACCTCCGCTTGCTATGTGCATTACCAGAAGATCGTCCAGCGCGAGCAAAAGGAGGGCTATACAGCCCAGTTTGAGAGCGAAATTGGCTCTAGCACCGCTGAAATTTCGGAACAGGCGAACATACTGCGCCAACAAGCGGCAGCCAGCACCGCAGTCGCTCAAGGCATGCTGAGCAAGGCATCGGAAGTCGCGACAGCATCCGAACAATCGGCTGTCGCGATGCGCGAAGCTGCGCAGACCGCCGCCGGTCTGATCCGGGCTATCGAAGACACCCGCACCGAAGTTGAAACGGCCGCCGATGTGGCGAATCGCGCAACCGATCGCGCACAGGAAGCGGTGGAGGCTACCGATACTTTGTCTGAACAGTCAAAATCGATCGAGTCGATCCTTGGCCTGATCCGCGATATTGCGGGGCAGACCAACTTGCTCGCGCTCAATGCCACTATCGAGGCTGCGCGGGCAGGCGACGCCGGCCGCGGATTTGCGGTTGTTGCGCAGGAAGTGAAGAGCCTCGCCAACCAGACCGCCGAAGCAACCGACGAAATTGCCGGAAAAATCACGGCCATCCAGAATGCCACCAAGGCCTCAGTCGAATCAAACGTCGCCATCAAAACCGCAGTCGAAGATGTGCAACACAGTGCCGAACGCATTCGCCACGCAATGGAAGAACAGGCCCAGACGGTGACAATGATCACCGCGTCGGTCGATGAAACCGCGCTGGCCGCAGACCTGATGTCGAACACTATCGCCGCGATCCGCGCGGATACCGAGAATGTCGTGTCGGAAATCTCGCAGCTTGAGGCAGGCTTTGGTGACGTCGAAGGCAAAATTTCGGCACTGCAATCCAACGCCGGTAAATTCGCCGCAAATCTGGTTCGCTAATCAAGGCTATGTTTAAGCAAGGTTGAATTTCATCGCTCGCTGTGGAAGGCAGCGGGCATGACCTTGCATATTCTAGTTACAGGCGGATCGCGCGGTATCGGCGCCGCCATTGTCGAAGAATTGAGCGACGACAATGTGCTCATCCACGCAACTTCCAGCGCCCATGGCGACCTCAGCGATCCAACCATTCCATCGGAAATCTGGCACAATGCCCTGCAGGAAATGGGCGGTCGCATAGACATCTTGATCAACAATGCAGGCGTATTTGAAGCCAATCCGATCGACCTGAGCGACATTGAATGGCTCGATGGCTGGGAACGGACAATGGCGATCAACCTAACGGCTTCCGCTCAACTTTGCCGACTCGCTATCCTCCACTGGCAGGCACTGGGACAGGAAGGCCGGATCATCAACGTCGCGAGCCGCGCCGCCTATCGCGGTGATAGCCCTGCTCACTGGCATTATGCAGCATCTAAAGGCGGGATGGTCGCAATGACCAAAAGCATCGCCCGCGGTTTTGCGGCGCAGCAAATTTATGCTTTCGCGATCTGCCCGGGTTTCACGATGACCGGAATGGCTGAAGACTATCTCGAAAGCCGCGGCGGCGACAAGCTGCTTGCCGACATTCCGCTAGGCCGCGTGGCGATGCCAGAGGAAGTGGCGACACTGGTCCGCTTTTGCGCGCTTGAGGCTCCGCCATCGATGACCGGCGCAGTACTCGACATCAACGGAGCCAGCTATGTTCGCTAGGCCATTTCTGACGGCTGGCTTGGCTTGTGCACTAATCGCCGGTTGCACATCGGCGCAAACTACTCCGACAGCGGCAACGGCAAAGTTCGAGCCAATCGCCAAAGCATGCGAAGGACGAGACGGTTGGGGCGACCCTGCCCCACCTGCGCATATTTATGGCAATGTCTATATGGTCGGAACGTGCGGAATCGTATCGCTGCTGATCACGACGCCTAAAGGGCATTTCCTGATCGATGGCGCAATCCCGGAGGCTGCGACCGAAATCGCGTCGAATATCCGGAAGCTTGGCTTTGATCCCACCGATGTCCGCTACCTTTTGAACAGCCATGAACATGTAGATCATGCCGGAGGCTTGGCAGGATTGAAGCGGATTACAGGTGCAAAAATGGTGGCGCGTGCGGAGGCCAAGGATGCCCTCGAGAGCGGCGATGTGCATCCATCGGACCCGCAAAAGGGCCTTTTCGACCCGGTCGAAGGCGTCAAAGTCGACCAGTTGATTGGCGACGGCGAAACGCTCAAAATCGGCAACCAGATGCTGACCGCAATTGCTACACCTGGACATTCACCGGGCGGCACGAGCTGGCGCTGGACGAGTTGCGAAAACGGAAAATGCCTCAAAATAGTCTATGCCGACAGCATTAGTGCCGTGTCAGCAGACGAATATCGCTTCAGTGACCATCCCGAATATGTTGCGCCGCTGCGTGCGACAATTTCAAAGGTCGCAGCGATACAACCCTGCGATATCCTGATCACGCCGCATCCATCGGCCAGCGCACTATTTGAGCGACTTGCCGGCGAAATGCCGCTCGTGAGTCCCGATGGCTGTGCTGAATATGCAGCGGGCGCGAAAACGCGGCTGGAGAACAGACTCGCCAAAGAAGCCGCCAAATGAACTGGAAGGCTACGCTGCCCTGCTCACGGGCCGAGGCAGAGGCTATGCATGAGGATGACGAATGGCTGGAACTGTTCGACAATCTGCCTACGTTGGTCGCAGACGAACTTGAAGCATTCAATGATGCCAAATGGTCCATCCAGGCCTATTTCAACGCAAAGCCGGATCGGCACGATATCGACTTGCTCGAAACAAGGGTGAACGCAAAAGCTGTCATTGAACGACTTCCTGACGAAGACTGGCTGACGCTCAGCCAGCAAAGCGTCACCCCCGTCAGCGCGGGCCGCTTCTATGTCCATACCTCGACCAACAAAGGTGCAGTGCCGCGCGGCGCGCGCGCCTTCCTGATCGAAGCGGGACAGGCTTTTGGCACCGGCGGTCACGAAACGACCAGCGGTTGCCTCGATATGCTCGATCGACTGCGCAGCAACGGCAAACAATTCCATCATATTGCGGACATTGGTACAGGCACGGGTCTGCTTGCTTTCGCAGCGCTGCACCTCTGGCCTAGGGCGGTGGTTACCGCATCAGATATTGACCCGGTCAGCATCGACGTCACGCGCGATAATGCGGCGGTGAACGCCGTTCCGGTTGGCCGGGACTGCGGATGCGTTGCGCTATATGTCGCGACCGGAACGGACCATCCAGCCATTATAGGCCGCGCTCCCTATGATCTGCTGATCGCCAATATCCTTGCCGGGCCTTTGGTCGAACTGGCGGCCAGTTTTGCCACCGTAGTGGCCGATGGCGGAACGTTGATTCTGGCTGGACTGTTGAACACACAAGTTAAACAGGTTGCCGCCGCGTATCGGCGGAACGGTTTTCTGCTACTTGAACGGCGCGATAGCGGCGACTGGCCTTGCCTGCGGTTGGTGAAGCGCCGGATCTATGGCCACAAACGCCCGATCCGCGCTTCGGGGCGAACCAGTCAGCCTCCTGGAGATTTCGGCACCTGGTAGAGATCAGGCAGCTTTGGCTTTCGCATAAGCCTGCGTGCCGTGGGTGATGACATCATCCTCGGGCAGGATGTCTGCAATCGGGATATCGGGCAATGATTCCAACTGCGCATAAAGTGGCGCGAAATCGGTATCGACGGTGACCTTGAGCAAATGCTCGAGCGAGGGGATGACGAAATAATTCTGCTGATAATCGTCGATCAGATATTCGGTGCGCATCAGCCGCAACAGATCGAACCGGATGCGGTTGGGGCTTGGATCATCGAGACAGAAAATGCTCTCACCATAACTCGAGACGATACCTGCACCATAGATGCGTAGCCCTGCCGGTTCCTCGATCAAACCGAATTCGACGGTGTACCAGTAAAGTCGCGCCAGCTTGTGCAACGCGCCAAAGCCGAGGCTGCGCAGACCGCCTTTGCCATAAGCGACCATATAGTCGGCAAATACCGGGTCCGCGAGCATCGGGACATGACCAAACACATCGTGGAACACATCCGGTTCCTGCAGATAATCGAGCTGGTCGGGGGTGCGAATGAAATTGCCTGCCGGAAAGCGGCGGTTCGCCAGATGGTCGAAAAAGACGTCGTCTGGGACCAGCCCGGGTACAGCCACAACCTGCCAGCCCGTCGCCGCCATCAGCCGCGCGTTCAACTCCCGATAGTCAGGAATACCCGGCTTTTCGAGCTTGAGCACATCGATACCGCGCATGAAGGCATCGCAGGCGCGGCCGGGCAGCATCGCAGACTGACGCGCAAACAGCCGGTCCCACATGGCATGCTCATCCGGCGTAAACGCGTCCCATCCTTGCGGGATCGTCCAATCCGGATTTGCACCCGGCGGCGGGGCATCATAGACATGGGTAAAATCGGCCATGAAAGATAGTTACACTTGAAACTGTTTCGCATCAACAGCCTTGGACGCGCCTTGCGGGCGATTGTCGGCTGGCCTCTGCTGATTGTCGGCCTCTACTTCATCGCTGCGCTTGTCGGAAGCTTTATCGCTGCAAATTCCGATTGGCATGAGCCTGTTCGCGGTATCCCGATATTCGTGGAAACCAACGGCGTGCATGTCAGCCTGATCGTTCCGATGTCCGCTGCAGGCGAGGATCTGTCTGACCTGATCCGGCCGGAGCATCTCTCCAATACCGACCTCTATGGAACCCACGCAATGATCGGTTGGGGCCACGGCCGCGTCTATCGCAACGCGCGGACGTGGGGTGACGTGAAGAGCGGTGATATCGGGTCTGCAATCATCGGTTCTGACGACACGACCTTGCATATCTATCACCTGATAGATCCCCGCCCAGCCCCACATCGCAAGCGCTTCCTTGTTAGCCAGCGTGAATACCAAAGCATCACCGCTTCGATCCGCTCTACCTTCCATCTAACCGCCGATGGGCAGAGCAAGGCTTATCCGGCCTATGGACCGAATAACCTGTTCTATGACAGCAACGGCCATTATTCGGCCTACACCACCTGCAACGAATGGACCGGCGCGGTGCTTCGCAAAGCGGGCGTTCGCATAGGTATATGGACGCCCATGCCCGGCGGAGTAATGCGCTGGTTTGATTAGCCCGCCGATGCGACAATCGCCGCCCAAGCGGCTTCGTCTATAACCTCAATACCCAGTTCCTGCGCCTTTTTGAGCTTAGACCCAGCGCCGGGGCCGGCCACCACAAGATCTGTCTTAGCAGATACCGATCCTGCCGCCTTCGCACCCAACGCCTCGGCCTGCGCTTTGGCCTCATCGCGGCTCATCGTTTCCAGCGCGCCCGTGAAGACAACGGTCTTGCCCGAAACCGAGGATGCCTTGACCTCGACTACATAATCGGGCGGCGATACCTGCTGGAGCAGATCTTCCCAAACCTCGACATTGTGCGGTTCATGGAAGAATTCGCGCAGCGCCTCCGCCACCACGGGGCCGATACCGTCGATTTGCGTGAGTTCCGCTTCACCAGCCTCCGAAGTCGTAATTTCGCGAAGGTGGGGCAAAGTCTGGAAGTTCTTTAAGAGATCTCGCGCGGTGACGGCTCCGACATGGCGGATGCCCAATCCGAACAATAGGCGTGCCGCGTCCGGCGCGCGCTTCGTCTCAATCGCATTCAACAGGTTATCCACAGACTTTTCCTGCCACCCGTCGCGGCCTAATATCTCGGCGCGAAGCTCCTTCAAGCAGAAAATATCCGCAGGCGAATGCAGCCATCCAAGTTCGAAAAATTCCTGAATCGTCTTTTCGCCCAGCCCTTCAATATCGAGCGCGGCGCGGCTGACGAAATGCTTTAACCGCTCAACCCGCTGGGCTGGGCAGATGAGGCCGCCAGTGCAGCGCACATCAACCTCACCTTCCTCGGCGACGGCCTCGCTTCCGCATTCAGGGCAGTGATCGGGGAAATGATATTCGGGCAGCGCCATGTCGCGAGTTAAATTTTCGACAATCTGCGGGATCACATCCCCTGCCCGCTGCACCTTCACACGGTCACCAGGGCGCACACCAAGCCGGGCAATCTCGTCTCGATTGTGAAGCGTAACGTTCGAGACAACCACTCCACCAACGGTTACCGGTTTCAGTCGCCCGACAGGCGTCAGCTTGCCTGTGCGTCCAACCTGAATGTCGATAGCCTCAAGCGTCGTCTCGGCCTGCTCTGCCGGGAATTTATGCGCAATCGCCCAGCGCGGGGCCTTGGCGACAAAACCGAGCCGCTCCTGCCAGTCGAGCCGGTCGACTTTGTAGACCACGCCGTCGATATCATAAGGCAAGTCGGCACGTAGCCGCTCAATCTCGCGATACTGCGCCACCGCCCCCGCCGCGCCGTCCACCGGCTTCAGGAAAGGCGAAACCGGAATTCCCCAAGCCGCAATCGCCTGCATGACGCCATATTGGCTGTCCGATGGCATTTCGCTCACTTCGCCCCAACCATGGGCAAGGAAACGCAAAGGCCGCGATGCTGTCACCGACGGATCTTTCTGCCGCAGCGATCCCGCCGCCGCATTGCGCGGGTTGGCGAATTGCCGGGCTTTTTCGGGATCATCGGCCTCGGCGAGTAAGCGCGTATTCAGCGCCTCAAAATCGGCCTTCGCCATGAAGACTTCGCCGCGGACTTCGAAAATCGCCGCAACCGGGCCTTTGAGCTGATGGGGTATATCGGCGATCGTCCGCACATTAGCGGTCACGTCCTCCCCAACTTGCCCGTCGCCGCGTGTCGCCGCCTGCACCAGTTCGCCATTTTCATAGCGCAGCGAGCAGGACAGACCGTCAATCTTGTCTTCCGCCGTCAATGCAACCGGCGTTTCGGCGGATAGGTTCAAAAAGCGCCGGAGGCGCGCAACGAAATCCTCGACGTCCTCATCGGAAAACGCGTTGTCGAGGCTCATCATGCGCTTGGCATGGGTAACCTTGCTCAGCGGCGAAGCCTCTACCGCCGCGCCCACCTGTGCATTGGGGCTGTCAGCACGAATCAGATGCGGGAACGCCGCCTCCAGCGCGTTATTGCGACGCACCAGCGCATCGAAGTCGGCATCCGAAATCTCGGGTGCATCATGCGCATGATAGAGCTCGTTATGATGCGCAATCGCCTTCGCCAGGCGCATCAGTTCGTTGGCGGCATCGGCTTCGGAGAGGTTTTCGACCTCGCTCACACCCCCTCCATCAGCCGCGCAGCTTGCGCCCGTGCCTCGTCGGTAACTTCGGTACCCGAGAGCATCCGGGCGATTTCCTGACGGCGGCCTTCGGAATCTAGGCGAACGACGCCGGTTCGTGTTACCGTGCCTTCGCTCGATTTGGCGATGAAGTAATGCGCCTGCCCCTTGGCCGCGACCTGCGGGCTGTGGGTGACCGCCAAAAGCTGTTTGCCTGCACCCGCAAGCCGGGCGAGCCGCTCACCAATGGCGGAGGCCACTGCGCCACCTACGCCACGATCGATTTCGTCGAAGATGATCGTGGCCGCGCCGCCTTCTTCGGCCAGCGCGACCTTGAGCGCGAGGATGAAGCGCGACAATTCGCCACCCGATGCGATCTTTGCAAGCGGCGCAAAGGGTGCACCGGGGTTGGTTGAAATCAAGAATTCGACGCGGTCCATACCCGTTGCCGTCCAGCGATCTTCGGAAAGTGTCTCGACCGCTGTCTGGAATTTTGCAGCATCCAGTTTGAGTGGTGCCAATTCCGCAGCGACTGCAGCATCGAGGCGCTTGGCGGCGTCGCTCCGCTGCTTTGATAGAGCGGTTGCAGCCTTGCGATAGGCATCAGCATGCTGTGCGACTTCTGCCTCCAGCTTAGCCAGCCCTTCCCCGCCCGCCTCGATCGCATCGAGCTTGGCGGCAAGCTCATCGGTCAGTTTCGCCAGTTCTTCAGGACGGACATTGTGCTTGCGTGCCAATCCGCGCAGTTCGAACAGGCGCACCTCGATGGCGTCGAGCCGTTCGGGATCGAAACTTAACGCCTGCGTCGCTGCGATCAGCTTGTCCTCAGCCTCGCTGGCCTCGATGACCGCGCGATCCAGTGCGGTCAGGGCTTCGGTAAGCAGCGCATGTTCGTTCGCCACCCGGTCGAGCTTTCGCGCCGCGCTGCGCAACTTGGCGAGACCGCTGTCCGAGCCTTCAAACGCTTCGATCACCGCACGCAGATCTTCAGCGATGCGCTCACCCTTCTGCATGTCGGCGCGTTCGGTAGCGAGTTGTTCTTCCTCACCCTCTTCGGGTGCAAAGCGGCGCAATTCGGCAACGGCATGTTCCAGCCACTCACGGTCGCGTGCAGCATTGTCGAGCGCCTCACGCGCGCTTTCGAGTCGTGCTTTTGCCTCTTGCCATGTAGCGAAATGCCCTGCCATCGCTGCTGCATCGCATCGCCCGAATATATCGAGCAGCGCGCGGTGGCCGCGCGGGTTGAGCAGGCCACGATCATCATGCTGGCCGTGAATCTCGACCAGATGAATGCCCACATCGCGCAGCAACGCCGCCGAACAGGGTTGATCGTTGATAAAGGCCTTGCTGCCGCCATCCGCGCGCACCGAACGGCGCACCATCAGAGGCTCACCGGGCTCAACATCGATTTCATTTTCGTTGAGCAAAAGGGCCAAAGGCGAGTTCGCAATTGGCGCAACGAAGCTCGCTGTCACCTGTGCCTTGTCAACGCCTGACCGCACCAGTCCGCTATCTGCACGCGCTCCTAGCGCCAGCCCCAATGCATCGAGCAGGATCGATTTGCCGGCACCGGTCTCACCCGTCAGCACGCCCAAACCGGAATCAAATTCAAGGTCAAGCGCCTCGATCAGCACCACGTCGCGGATCGAAAGGCCGGTCAGCATGGCTGCAATGTCACGCCCCCGGAGCGTGCTTCTGCATCAGATCGTATGCGCGCTGGTACCATTTGCTGCCCGGGTAGTTGGCACCGAGAACCGCGGCGGACCGCTTGGCCTCTTCCGGAATGCCCATCGCCAGATAGCTTTCGGTCAACCGGTACAGTGCCTCGGGCGCATGGGTCGTGGTTTCATATTTCTGCACCACTTCCTTGAAGCGCAGCGATGCCGCCAGCCACAGTGCGCGGCGCTGATAGAAGCGACCAATTTCCATTTCCTTGCCGGCGAGGTGATCGCGCACAAGGTCAATCTTCAAACCAGCATCAGCAGCATAGCGGGTATTGGGGTAACGGCGCTGCACTTCGCCAAGCGCGGAAAGCGCCTGTTCGGTGATTTTCTGGTCGCGGGTAACATCGCTGATCTGCTCATAATAATTGAGCGCAATCAGATAATAGGCATAAGGCGCGTCCTTGTTACCCGGATGGATCGACAGGAAACGGCGCGCCGAAGAGGTGGATTCGTTATATTTTTGCGCCATGTAGTAGCTGAAAGCGCTCATGAGCTGTGCACGACGCGCCCAGGGCGAATAGGGGTGCTGGCGCTCTACCTCGTCGAAAAGGGCGGCAGCAATCTGGTACTGGCCCTTATCCAGCTTTTCCTTCGCCGCCATATACAGCGTATTGACGTCACGCGCGACATAACGGGTGTCCGGGCCGCCGCTGCCGCCTCCACCAAGCCCGAGCGAAGAGCAACCGGAGAGCAATAGGGCGGACATACCGAGCGCGAGTGGGGCGAAAAGCTTTTTCTGCATGGGCATCCCTTAATGGCACTTGGCGCCGTCGCCAAGGCTTTTGCGCGTTCTTTATGCAGCGGTCTGTATCGGCGATGAACCGGACGACCAAACCCGCGCGGCAGAAACGAAAAAGGGCCACCGAAGCAGCCCTTTTCCTTAGTCTGAATTTGAAAGATCAGTCTTTCAGGAAATCGGGAACATGGTTCGGATCGCCGCCTTCGCCACCTTCGGAGCGTTCACGACGCGGACCGCGATCACGGCTACCGCCATCACGACGCGGGCCACGGCCACGATCACCACCATCACGACGGGGGCCACGGTCTCCGCGGTCGCCACGATCGCCTCTGGGTTCGCGGGGTTCGCGCGGCGGGCGGGTATCTTCCAGTTCTTCGCCGGTTTCCTGATCGACCAGACGCATCGACAGGCGAACCTTGCCACGCGGATCGATTTCGAGAACCTTGACCTTTACGTCCATGCCTTCGCTGACAACGTCGGTCGGCTTTTCGACTCGCTCATTCTTCATTTCGCTGACATGGACGAGACCGTCCTTGCCACCCATGAAGTTCACAAAGGCACCGAAATCGACGATGTTGACGACTTTGCCGTCATAGATTTTGCCGACTTCGGCTTCTTCTACGATGCCCGAAATCCACTTGCGTGCGGCTTCGATCTGCGAAAGGTCGCTCGACGAAATCTTGATCAGGCCTTCATCATCGATGTCGACCTTGGCGCCAGTGGTGGCGACGATTTCGCGGATGACCTTGCCGCCGGTGCCGATGATGTCGCGGATCTTCGACTTGTCGATCTGCATCGTTTCGATGCGCGGAGCATAGTCAGACAGTTCGGTACGAGCCGAACCCAGCGCCTTCGCCATTTCGCCAAGGATATGCGCGCGGCCTTCCTTCGCCTGGTTCAGGGCAGCTTCGAAGATTTCGCGGGTAATCCCGGCAATCTTGATGTCCATCTGCATCGTGGTGATGCCTTCAGATGTACCGGCTACCTTGAAATCCATGTCACCGAGATGATCTTCGTCACCCAGAATGTCGGAAAGGATCGCGAAATCCTTACCTTCGAGGATCAGGCCCATTGCAATACCCGAAACAGGACGCTTGATGGGTACGCCTGCGTCCATCATCGACAGTGAACCGCCGCACACCGACGCCATTGACGACGAGCCATTCGACTCGGTGATGTCGCTGGTCAGGCGGATGGTGTAAGGAAATTCATCCTTGCTCGGCAGTACGGGGTGCAGCGCACGCCATGCCAGCTTGCCATGGCCGACTTCACGACGGCCCGGCGCGCCAAAGCGGCCGACTTCACCCACCGAATAGGGAGGGAAGTTATAGTGCAGCATGAAGTTCTGGTATGACAGGCCGTTGAGGCCATCGACCATCTGTTCTGCATCCTTGGTGCCCAAGGTGCAGGTTGCGATGGTCTGCGTTTCACCACGCGTGAACAGGCACGAACCATGTGCACGCGGCAGGAAGTGCGTTTCTGCGAGGATCGGACGGATCTGCGTAGTTGAACGACCGTCAATGCGGGTGCCATCCTTCAGGATCGCGCCACGGACGATTTCAGCTTCAAGCTTTTTCATCAGCTTGTTCGCCGCCATCTGATCCTGCGGGGTCGCGTCGCTAAACGCTTCCTTGGCCTTCGCACGGGCTTCGTTCAACGCGTTCGAACGCTTCGATTTGTCGGTCAGCTTGTAAGCAGCGGCAATATCCTTGCCGATCAGCTTCTTCAACTTGTCCTTGGCAGCCGAGAGATCTGCCTGTTCGGCCATTTCCCAAGGATCCTTGGCCGCTTTTTCCGCCAGCTTGACGATGGCCTTGACGACTTCCTTACACGCATCATGCGCGAACAGGACGGCGCCGAGCATGACTTCTTCTGAAAGCTCATTGGCTTCGGATTCAACCATCATCACTGCGTCATAAGTCGCCGCGACCACCAGATCGAGATCGCCTTCGGCAACCTGTTCGTCGGTCGGGTTGAGGATATATTCGCCGTTCAGGTAACCGACGCGAGCAGCGCCGATGGGGCCCATGAAGGGAACGCCCGAAATGGTGAGCGCAGCCGATGCTGCAACCATAGCGAGAATATCGGGTTCGTTCTGGCCATCATAGCTCAAAACCTGAGCGATAGCGTTGATTTCGTTATAGAAACCTTCGGGGAAAAGCGGACGGACCGGACGGTCGATCAGGCGCGAAACCAGCGTTTCCTTTTCAGTGGCACCGCGTTCACGCTTGAAGAAGCCACCGGGGATGCGGCCTGCAGCCGAATATTTTTCCTGATAGTGGACGGTGAGCGGGAAGAAATCCTGACCCTCTTTCACCGACTTTGCAGCAGTAACCGCACAAAGCACAACAGTTTCGCCAAGGGTCGCAATGACTGCGCCGTCGGCCTGACGGGCAACCTTGCCCGTTTCGAGTGTCAGGGTTTGTCCGCCCCACTCGATTGATACATTTTTCACATCAAACATAGATTTTCCTTGAGATGCCTTCGCGCCCTATTGCGCAAAGGGGCCTCCTTTTTTCCGGGATCTCCGGCCCGGGCCGGTTGGGGCATTTTGCGCCCCCAAGGCCGGGTCCGCCGAAATGCGAACCCAAACCACAAAGCAAAAGCGGCCCGCAGATGGGGCCGCTTCGCAATATCTTATTTACGAAGTCCGAGCTTGGAAATCAGCGCATTGTAACGCGCGACATCCTTTTTCTTGAGATAATCAAGGAGCGAACGACGCTTGTTGACCATCTGAAGAAGGCCACGACGCGAATGGTTGTCCTTGTGGTGGCTCTTGAAGTGCGCGGTCAAGGTGTTGATGCGATCGGTGATGATTGCAACCTGGACTTCCGGTGAACCGGTGTCGCCTTTGCCTTGAGCGTTGTCCTTGATAACTTCGGCTTTGCGTTCTGCAGTAATAGACATGTTTTTCCTTCGAACATCGAAATTTAAAGATTGAAGCCGCGAACGGTTCTTAACTCCCCGCCGATTTGCTCTACCAACGCCAAGGCACGCATTTCTGCGTCTCGCGCCCAATATAGCCCATCTTTCGTGGCAACCCCGGTCAAGACGCGACCCTGTTGGATCGCCTTTGCCGCATCCGGGGAGAGATCGAGAGCCGGGATGTCGACCAGCCCTGCCTCCAACGGCAAGATAATGTCTTTTGCAGGCGCGCCCTTACCAATTTCGTTGAGTTTGTCCAGCGAAATCGCCTGTTCAAGGCCGAATGGCCACGCCTTTGTGCGCCGGAGCATGGTGACATGGCCAACTGTGCCGAGGGCATGCGCAATATCGCGGGCCAGCGACCGAATGTAAGTGCCTTTGGAAACGTGCGCCGAGAGTGTTATCTCGTTTTCACTATCACAGTGCAGACGCCCGGCAACACACAAAGAATAGACGGTCACTTGCCGTGCCGCCATTTCAACGACTTCTCCGGCTCTTGCGCGATCATAGGCGCGTTTACCTTCAACCTTTATCGCCGAATAGGCAGGCGGAATTTGTTCGATTGCACCAGTGAAACGCGGCAGAACAGCCTCGACTTCGGACAATGCCGGTCGAATATCCGATGTCGCGACAACTTCCCCCTCAGCGTCGAGCCCCGCCGTCTCTTCGCCGAATTTGATCGTGAAATCATATTGCTTCGACGCATCAAGCATGCGCCCGCACAGCTTGGTCGCCTCACCAATGGCGATGGGAAGCACACCTGTTGCCAGTGGATCAAGCGTGCCGCCATGGCCAACCTTGAGCTTGCCATAGCCCGCCTCACGCATATTGCGTTTTACCGCTGCGACCGCCTGCGTCGAGCCAAGCCCTAACGGTTTGTCGAGAATGATCCAGCCATGCACCGCGTCGCCTTGGTCGTCCGGCCGTTGCCTGTCAATCGCTGGGTGCGACAGCTTTTTGCGCTTCGAGCCTTACTTCTCTGCGCAATTTCAGGCGTTCTTTGCGCGATAACGGCTTCTCGGCAGTCACCAGGCTTTCGATCGGGCAATAATCCCCATCGACGGCAATCGCTCCAAAGCGGTCGAACGACGACGAGCCGCGCGTGTCAAATGCAATGCCGTTTGCATAATCGATGCCACGACAATTGCCGATAAATTTGGCATAATACCAACGTCGCTGGCGATCTTCGATCCAGAGCCCTCGCTCTTCATTCGCCTCAAAATTACGGATTCCGCCATGATTGGGAAAAGCGATGCTGGCTTCCTGCCCATATTGATCCCAATCCTTCGCCTTTCCGGCGAGGGCGGGCGGGGCAAATGTCATAAACGCAAAAGTGAAGCCAATTGCGGGCAAAAGAAATTTCGACATCGCACATCCTCCAGAGGCCAGTTTATGCCGGTTGAAAGCTTAACCCTGAATGAGCAGCGGCCTCCTTACGGGCCTCCATAAAATGGCGTCGACACATCGCAACATAACGATCATTGCCTCCTATTTCGGTCTGCTTACCATCGATGACCGCATGGCCTTCGGCATCGACGCGCAGATTCATCGTCGATTTTCGACCACAATGGCAGACCGCCTTCAGTTCGACGAGAGCATCAGCTAGTCCCAAAAGTGCGGCAGAGCCGGGGAAAAGTTCGGCTGCAAAATCAGTCCGCAGGCCGTAGCACAGGACCGGGATACCCTTCTCATCGGCAATACGCGCCAATTGCAAAACCTGATCGCCCGACAGGAACTGCGCCTCGTCCATCAAAACACATGCCAGCGGGTTGCGCTCATGTTCGGCGACAATATCGATCCACAATTCGGTCTCAGGTGAAAATTTATGCGCTTCCGCCTGCAGACCAATACGCGATGTCACATAGCCCTGACCATAACGGTCATCGAGCGCAGCCGTCCAAACCATCGTGTTCATGCCACGTTCGCGATAATTGAAATCGGCCTGCAATAATGTCGTCGATTTGCCCGCGTTCATGGAGGAGTAATAGAAATACAGCTTAGCCATGTTTCTACTTAATAGTCCTCACTGGACGAATCCAAGCGCTATCTGCCAAGGAAGCGTCAGGTCGCAAAATTGGAGAAAATAATGCGGTGGAAAACTGCCAAATGCGTGACGGCGCTTATGCTGCTTTGCGCTTCAACGCTGGGTTACACTGCATCCACTTACCGGTTCAGGCTTGATCCAGTATCCAGCTCGGTCGATGCCAAAGTGGCCTTCATGGGCATTGGCAACCGAAAGGCGTATTTTCCAGCATTGCGGGGCAATGTTACGCTTTCACCGGACCAAATGAATCAGATAGACCTCAACGTCACGATCGATGCCACCCAATTAACAGCCGACGATGGCACCACAACTGGTCGCCTGAAAGGCAAAGACTTCTTCTACGTCGACAAATTTCCGACGGTGCGGTTCGAAGGCACACAATTGTCGATGACAAATTCGACCAATGGGATTGTTCGCGGAAACCTCACAGCACGCGGCGTGACTCGACCGGTCGCTTTGAACGTAGCTTTTTCGACGCCTCCTGCGGAAGTCAGAGGTAAGGACCCGATCCGGTTGACAGGAGTCACCACGATCAACCGCAAGGATTTCGGGATGACGGCTTATTCGCTGGTGGTCGGAAAGAAAGTGACGATCACGATCAAAACGCGGCTGCTGCCAACCTAGTCGGCTGTATCCTCATCAGCATTCAAATCCTGCGTAACATGCGGATTGGATAGCAGCTTTTCGATATTGCTGGCTTCGTCAAAACTTTCGTCAGCCAGAAACTTCAGCTTCGCCGCATATTTCAGCCGGACACGCGAAGCCACTTCGCGCTGCAGAAACGCGGTGTTGGTGCGCAATGCCTTCAGAACCTCTGCCTCATCCGCACCCAGCAGGGATTTCACAAACACTGTCGCGTGCCGAAGATCCGGCGACATGCGCACTTCGGTGATGCTAACACTGTGGCTGGTCAGCACATCATCATGCACATCGCCGCGCGCCAACAGTTCAGAGAGGATATGCCGGAACTGCTCGCCGACGCGTAGCAAGCGGACCGAGCGGCCTTCAGGGGTTTCGTTATGACGCGCCATCAGATCCTCTTCCCGGTACCGGTGTCGGAATGGCGGTCGATGTGGCGCGGGCAAAGAGCGTGGTCCAACCGGTGTCCCACAATTCGCCTTCGAGGAAGATTGCCCGGCGGCCACGGCGGATCACTCTGCCCTTGCCCATTAGCGGGCCGGGCGGAATAAGCTTGAGTAGGGTCATGGCAATTTCGAGATTGAGCGGCGCTTCGGTTCCGCCCGTCGCCTGAACATGCGCCCAGCCCATCGCCTCATCAAGGAAACCGGCGACCAGCCCACCTTGCACACCGCCACGCCCCGTTATGAAGCTGTCCGGCGCGTTGAAGCGCATGGTGATCGTTTCGCTAACGGGATCGAAGTCAACAAACTCCGCCCCCATCAGCTCAACATGCGCGCCGCCTTTTCCTAGGAACTGCGTCACAGTGTCCGTTCACGCTCCTCGACTTCAAAGATTTCGAGCATATCGCCCGCCTTGATGTCGTTGGTATCCTGAAGCACGACGCCGCATTCGAGACCTGCACGGACTTCGTCGACATCGTCCTTGAAACGACGCAGCGAGGCGATGACGGTCTTCGACACGATGACGTCTTCGCGGGTAAGGCGCGTGTGATAGCCCTTGCGGATATGGCCTTCGAGGACGAGTAGACCTGCCGCCTTGTCCTTTTTGCCAGCGTTGAACACATCCTTGATTTCGGCACGACCGACGACGGTTTCGATAATTTCGGGGCCGAGGATTCCAGCCATTTCCTTGGCGACATCTTCGGTCAAGTGATAGATCACGTCGAAATATTTGAACCGTGTGTTTTCGCGCTGCGCAATCTCGCGTGCCTTGGCATTCGGGCGAACGTTGAACCCGATGATCGGCGCTTTCGTTGCATTGGCCAGCGTCACATCACTTTCGGTGATTGCGCCAACGCCCGACTGCAGCACGCGGACCTTGATTTCGTCAGTCGAAATCTTGTGCAACGCATTGATGATCGCTTCGACCGAACCCTGCACGTCGGCCTTGATGACAACCGCAAATTCTTTCGCGCGATTCGCCGCCAATGCCGAGAACATATTGTCGACCGAAACTGGTGCTTGTGTTGTCCGCTTCAGCTTCGCCTGTTCCTTGCGGAATGCGGCGACTTCGCGCGCGCGGGCTTCGTTTTCGACGACAGTCAGGATTTCGCCTGCGCCGGGAACGCCGGTGAGCCCCAAGACTTCGACGGGCATCGCCGGCCCGGCAGTTTTTACCTGCTGGCCCTGATCGTTGATCAGCGCACGAACCTTACCCGATTCCTCGCCGACCACGAAAATGTCGCCGGTTTTCAGAGTACCGCGACGGATCAGCAGGGTCGCAACAGCACCCCTGCCCTTGTCGAGCTTCGCCTCGACCACCACGGCTTCCGCCGCACGATCGGGATTCGCCTTGAGCTCCATCAACTCCGCCTGCAGCGCCAGCTTGTCGAGCAGATCGTCAATACCGGTTTTCTTCAGCGCAGAGATTTCAACATCCTGCACTTCGCCGCCCATCTTCTCGACAACGACTTCATGCTCAAGCAGACGTTCGCGGACCCGCTGCGGATTGGCGCCATCCTTGTCGCATTTGTTGATCGCGATGATCATCGGCACATTGGCCGAACGGGCGTGATTGATGGCTTCGATCGTCTGCGGCATGATACCGTCATCCGCGGCGACAACCAGGATGACGATATCGGTCACCATCGCACCGCGTGCGCGCATCTCGGTAAAGGCTTCATGGCCCGGTGTATCGAGGAAGGTGATCAGATCACCATTCTTGGTTTTCACCTGATAGGCCCCGATATGCTGGGTAATGCCGCCGGCTTCACCCGCCTGTACATTGGCACCGCGCAGCGCATCGAGCAGCGAAGTCTTACCGTGATCGACATGGCCCATCACGGTCACGACCGGCGGACGCGCCTTCAGTGTTTCGGGCGCATCGACATCATCATCATGGGCGATATCAACGTCCGCATCAGAGACACGCGTAATGTTGTGGCCGAACTCGGTCACCAACAGTTCGGCCGTATCCTGATCGATGCTTTGCGTCAGTGTGACGGGCATGCCCATCTTGAACAACGCCTTCACAAGGTCGCTGCCCTTTTCGGCCATACGGATCGCCAGTTCCTGGACCGTAATCACTTCGGGAACAACAACGTCACGCACCTGCTTCGGCTGTGCGTCGCGCTGCATCCCCGACATATGCGAACGACGTTCCTTTTCGCGCGCACGTTTCAGTGCAGCGAGTGAACGTGCCCGTGCACCTTCATCATCATCGAGCGCGCGCGTTACAGTCAGCTTACCCGATTGGCGACGGCTGTCTCCAACGCGATCGCGGCTGGGCTTATGCGGTGCTTTTTTCGGATCTTCGCGACGAAGTTCTTCACGGGGCCCGCGGGCCTCTTCACGCGGCGCGGCAGGTGCCGGACGCTTTGGTGATTCCACTGGCGTAAAGCGGCGGGCCGGCGGCGGCGATGCGCCGTCGCTGTTATCCGAAGCCTCGGCTTCGATTTCTTCGGGGGCAGCAGGCGGCGGTGCTTTTGCAGCCTCGGTTTCAGCCTTGCGATTATCTTCGGCACGACGGCGCTCTTCGTCTGCAGCGCGCAAACGTTCTTCTTGCTCGCGACGATTGGCTTCTTCGGCCAGACGCAAACGGTCTTCTTCGGCCTCGAGTTGCAAACGGGCTACGCGCTCCTGTGGCGTTTCGCCGCTGGGCGCGGCGGCACGCGGCGGAGGGGC
>NZ_JBEBKL010000031.1:0-36241 GCF_040079335.1 Sphingorhabdus sp. | reverse complement strand
CTGCACCCGCCCGCCCATCGACGACAGCCAGGATCAGGTCGGCATCTGATGCACCTTCCCATGCAGCCGCGACCATCGCACGGTCGAGCCGTCGGTTGGGCGCGAAAATACCCGGCGTGTCGACCAAAATGATCTGCGCATCACCTTCAATCGCAATACCCATCAGGCGGGTGCGCGTGGTCTGGGCCTTCGGGCTGACAATTGCCACCTTTTGCCCGACCAGCGCGTTGACCAAAGTCGATTTACCCGCATTGGGCGCGCCGATAACGGCGACATGGCCGCAGCGCTTGCTCATGTGTGTTTCTCCAGAAATGCTTTTGCGGCAGCGGTTTCGGCGGCCTGTTTGCTGTTGGCGGTGGCTGATACCGGATCGAATCCCTTGACGGTAACCGTCACTTCAAAACGCATCGCGTGCGGCGGACCTTCTCTCGAGGTCACCTCATAAACCGGCACCTTGCGATTATGCGCGGCACTCCATTCCTGCAGCGCCGATTTGGGATGCTTGGGCGCTGCCTTTGCGGATTCAAGCAAGGGTCGCCAAAAGCGTTCGATAAAGCTGCGCGCCCGATCGAGGCCGAGATCGATGTAAATGGCGCCAATCAGCGCCTCGACCATATCCCCCAGCACATAGTCACTTTCCTTCGCGCCATCATCGCGTGCCTGCTTGCCGAGCCGCATATGCGCCTGCAAACCGATTTTACGAGCTACCTCAGCGCATGTGGCACCTGAAACAAGCGCATTCAGCCGATGCGAAAGCCTTCCTTCGGGTTCGTCCGGGAAGCGCTGGAACAACATTGATGCGGATACCAGCCCCAGCACGCGGTCACCCAGGAACTCAAGCCGCTGGTAGTGCGCTTCCCCCGTGCTGCCATGGGTCAATGCTTGTTCAAACAGCTTCAGGTCAGTGGGCGTGGCTCCGATTACTTCTTCGAGCCAGTTTGAAAGATCGGACAAGGTCAGAAACCTTTGCCGACACGGTCCCAGCGGGCAGCCGAGAACCATGTCCAGGGCAATAGCCAGCGCGCCGAGCCATCAGTCGAGAAGACTACAAATTGCGCCCGTCCGACCAGATTTTCGGTCGGCACCAACCCGATCCACACGCCATCTGCCGGATAGCGACTATCGGCACTTCGATCTCGATTGTCCCCCATCAACAGCAATTGGCCTTCAGGCACTATCTTGGCTTCGGTGTCGTCGCCTTTTTGGTATGGTTCGATATCGAGCGACAGGTAGCTTTTGCCCTCGGGCAATGTCTCACGATATTGCGGATATCGACATTGCGTCCCGCCACCCTTGGCGGGCTCCTCATATTGTGGCTTCCAGCAAGGATATTCAGTGCCTTCCAATGCGGCTGCATCGCGCATGCCTTGCGTGACAGGCGTAACGAAATCGCCGACGCGAACCTTTTTCACAGGCTTGCCGTTAATCTCCAATATTCCGGCTTGCATCTGGATGACGTCGCCCGGCAGACCGATCACGCGCTTTATATAGTCGACATTGGCATCGCCCGGTGCGTGCACCACTACGACGTCGCCGCGTTCGGGCGGGTTATCGAAAATCCGTCCTTCGAACAAAGGTGGTGAAAAGGGCAGGCTGTAGCGCGAAATACCATAGGGCCATTTCGACACCAGTAGATAGTCGCCGATCAGCAGGCGCGGGTGCATCGATTCAGAGGGAATGTTGAACGGTGCGAAGACGAAGCTGCGGAATATCAGGACGATCGCCGCCAGTTTCAGCAGGAACAATCCATATTCGCGCCATTCGGAAGCGCTGCTCTTTTCAACACCGGCCGTTTCGATTTGGGTGGTTTCAGTCAATTGCGATGCCCCGACATTCGATTTCATGGTTTAGGTGCCATACGGCTCTGGCCTTCTAATGAGCGTCCGCGCTATTGGCCAGTGCCGAGATTCTCGCTGCCAAGGAAACGCCATGACTGCCAATATTTGGGCCGCAATTGAAAACACGCCTGCGAAGACGCTGGGAACTCTTTTCGATGAGGATGTCCATCGTGTCGATGGAATGACAATTTCGCAATCGGGTCTGCGTTTCGATTTTTCGAAGACGCACCTTGATGCCGGTCTGCTTGCGGCATTTGCCGAACTGGCGAAAGCGATGGACCTTGATGGCGCGCGGGAAAAGCTGTTTACCGGTGCCGTGGTCAACCCGACCGAAGGCCGTGCAGCCACGCATGTTGCCGAACGCGGAAATGGCTCTGCCGATGACGTCGCGCAGGCCAAAGCGTTGCAAAACCGGATGCGGGGCTTGATCGACATGATCGAGGCAGGGGCGTTTGGAGAGATCAAGCATATCTTGCAGATCGGCATTGGCGGTTCGGCGTTGGGACCGAAACTGCTGATCGATGCGCTCGGCCGTGATGGGCTGCGCTTTGATACAAAGGTCGTTTCGAATGTCGACGCCACCGCATTGGCCGAGGCAGTCAAGGATATGGATCCGAAGGCGACGCTTGTGGCTGTCGCCTCAAAGACTTTCACCACCACCGAAACGCTGATGAACGCTGAAAGCGCGCTCGAATGGCTGCACGACGGCGGAGTGGAAGACCCTTATGGCCAAGTGATCGCGCTGACCGCTGCACCAGAAAAGGCGATGGAATGGGGAGTCGACCAAAGCCGTATTCTGCCATTCGCAGAGAGCGTGGGCGGGCGCTATTCGCTTTGGTGCTCTATCGGCTTTCCTGTTGCCGCTGCCTTAGGCTGGGGAGCATTTGAGGAGTTGCTGGAGGGTGCCGCCGAAATGGACCGCCATTTCCGGTCAGCACCGTTGGAGGCGAATGCTCCGGTGATGGCGGCTTTCGTCGATCTTTATTATGCGCAGGTTCGCAAGTGCCAGACGCGCGCGGTTTTTGCCTATGACGAGCGACTGCGGTTGTTGCCCGACTATCTCCAGCAACTCGAGATGGAATCAAATGGCAAGTCGGTCACTGCCCACGGAGCACTGCTGGGGCGTGTGAGTGCACCGGTGACCTGGGGCGGGGTAGGGACCGACGCGCAGCACGCCGTGTTCCAGTTGCTGCATCAGGGCACGCACACGATTCCGGTCGAATTCATCGCTAGCAAGGCGCCGGGTCATGATTTCGATCCTGCCCATCACGAAACATTGCTGATCAACTGCTTTGCGCAGGGTGCAGCGTTGATGCGCGGACGCGACAGCGCGGACAAGGCGCGTAGCTATGCCGGCGACCGTCCTTCGACGACGATCCTGATGGATGACATCACGCCTTCTGCCGTGGGTGCATTGATTGCTTTTTACGAGCATCGCACCTTTGCCAATGCGGTGTTGCTGGGTATCAATCCGTTCGATCAGTTCGGGGTGGAACTGGGCAAAGAAATCGCGCGCGGAATAGCGGAAAATGGCGCCGTAGGATTTGATCCGTCCACCAGCGCGTTGATTGCAGCTGCTGGCTTGTAACAATCCGGGCTTTAACGCTGAACAGCATTTTCGATTGGCATTTCGGCCAAGGCATCGCCATTTGGCATGCAAAGGAATGAGATATGGTTTTTGATTTTGACCTGTTTGTCATCGGTGCAGGCTCCGGCGGGGTTCGGGCGGCGCGCATAGCATCGTCGCACGGTGCACGCGTGGCGGTCGCCGAAGAGTTTCGCGTTGGCGGCACCTGTGTGATCCGCGGCTGTGTGCCGAAGAAGCTGCTCGTTTATGGCTCTCACTTTGCTGAGGATCTGGCCGATGCGCAGCGTTTTGGCTGGAACACCGAAGGTGCGACATTTGACTGGAAAGTCCTGCGCGACAATGTCGCGGCCGAGGTTGACCGGCTTGAAGGGCTTTATGGCCAGACGCTGGGCGGAGCAAAGGTGGAGATTTACCACCAACGTGCGGTCATCGCGGGCCCGAACCTGATACGGCTCGCCGATGGCAAAGAGATCAGTGCCGCCAATATCCTGATTGCGACCGGGGCGTGGCCTTCGATACCCGATATCCCGGGCGCGGAATATGGCATCACTTCGAACGAAGTATTCCACCTCGAAAACCTGCCCAAGCGCGCAGTGATTGCAGGTGCTGGCTACATCGCCAACGAATTTGCCGGAATCTTCAACGAACTCGGTGTCGAGGTGACTCTGGTGACGCGCGGTGACAAGATGCTGCGCAGCTATGATCAGGAAATCGTCGAGAAACTGATCGGGATCAGCCGCGAAAAGGGCATCGACATCCGTTTCGACTTCAAATGCCCTGCCATCCGCAAACAGGCGGACGGTTCGCTTTTGGTGGAGAGTGGCGACGGCACCGATGTGGAAACCGATCTGCTACTGTTCGCGATTGGGCGCGTTCCCAAGACCAAGGGTCTGGGGCTCGAAGCCGTTGGCGTTGCGCTCGATAAGGACGGGGCCGTCGTCGTGGATGAATATAACCGCACCAATGTGCTGGGCATCTATGCGGTCGGCGATGTCACCAACCGCGTGCAATTGACCCCGGTAGCCATCCGCGAAGGCCACGCTTTTGCCGACACCGTGTTCGGCAACAACCCACGCACGATTGACTATGGCACAATCCCAACTGCTGTCTTTGCCAACCCGCCTATTTCGGGCGTTGGGATGACTGAGGAGGAAGCACGCGCCAAACTCAGTGACGTCAAAGTCTATAAGAGCGATTTCCGCGCGATGAAAAATGTCCTCGCCGGGCGGAACGACCGTGCGCTCTACAAGATGGTTGTCGACGGCGCGACGGACAAGGTTGTGGGCCTGCATCTGATCGGGCCGGACAGTGCGGAAATTCTGCAGGCGGCGGCGATTGCGGTGAAGGCGGGGCTGACCAAACAGGCGTTTGACGATACCGTCGCACTGCATCCCAGCATGGCCGAAGAGCTCGTCTTGATGAAATAAGTCTGGTTGCGAACTGCCACCTGTCTGCTACTTCTCCACCAACAGGAGAAGGCAGATGACAGGACGGGTTTTTGTATCAGGTGGAAGTGGCTATATCGCAGGCTTCCTTATCCGGCAGTTGATCGCCGAGGGCTGGACGGTCAACACCAGCATCCGCAATCTGGGCCGTGAAGCCGAAGTGCGGGGCTGGCTGAATGTTGACAACAGCAAGCTCAAATTCTTTGCAGCGGACCTGATAAGCGATGATGGCTGGGCCGAAGCAATGGCCGGATGCAGCCATGTCGCGCATGTCGCCTCTCCGCTGCCATCAAACGCACCCAAGAGTGATGATGAGCTGATCGTTCCTGCGCGCGAAGGCGCCTTGCGCGCGCTGCGTTTTGCCCATGCGGCAGGTATCAAGCGCTTTGTCATGACATCGTCGGTCGCGGCGATCGCCTATGGTCATGGCAAGGGCAAACAGCATTTCAGCGAAGCGGATTGGACCAATGTAGATAGCCCGGACGCCTATGCCTATGTGAAGTCCAAGACTATCGCTGAGCGCGCGGCGCGCGACTGGGTGGCGACCAATGCACCCGAGATGGAATATGTGACCGTCAATCCCTCGCTGGTTCTCGGCCCATTGCTGGCCGCAGATTTTTCGACTTCGCTTGAGGCGATCAAGAAATTGCTCGACGGATCAATGCCCGGCATTCCCAATCTCGGTTTTTCGGTGGTCGATGTGCGCGATGTCGCCGATTTGCATGTCCGGTGCCTCAACGCACCCAATTTGGCAGGCGAGCGTTTCGTGGCTGCAGGGCCCTTCCTTTGGATGCGTGAGGTTGCGGCGATCATGAAAGAGGGCCTTGGCGCGGACGGGAAGAAAGTGCCCACCCGTGGATTGCCCAATTTTCTAGTCCGGCTGTCTGCGCTGTTCGATCCGGTTATACGTCAGGTTGTTGGCGAGCTCGACAATGTCCGTGACACTTCGGCGCAACATGCCAAGGATGTGCTCGGCTGGCAAACGCGCGATCCGAAGGAAAGCATCCTCGATACTGCACGCGATATGATCCGTCTGGGCCTGGTAAAGGCTTAGTGAGGTAGAGCTTTAAACCGTGGTGCTGAACCTGTCGAAGCACGCCCAGAAGAAAAGCGCCCGTCGACAGGCTCAGAGCTTCGGTTTTATTGTATCCGGTAAGGCACCACATTTCGCCGGTCCGGGTCGACGATGATTTCGCGGTCGCTCGGTGGAAAGGCGCGCTGATCACAGTCAGGGCGTGGGCAAAGCCGGCAACTTATGCCGATGGGCGTGGCATTGCGCCCGGTCAGATCCAGTCCATCAGCATAGATAAATTCGCGTGCATAGTCGATTTCGCAGCCTAAGGCGACGGCGTAGCGGCGCGGGGCGCGGTCGTAGCTGCCCGATGGTTTCACCAATCCCTTGGCCATCGAGACATAGCGCACTCCGTCGGGTGTCTCGGCGAGCTGGACAAGGATACGGTCGGGAATGGCGACCGCTTCATGCACGATCCATAAAGGGCAGGCCCCGCCAAATCGCGCGAATTGCAGACGGGTGGCGCTGTGCCGCTTGGTGATGTTGCCCGCCATGTCGACGCGGCAGAAGAAGAAGGGCACGCCACGGGCATTGGGGCGTTGCAGCGTCGAGAGCCGGTGGCACGCTTGCTCAAAGCTGACGTTGAAGGATTGGCACAGCCGGTCAATGTCATGCCGCACCGCACGCGCCTCTTCACGAAAGCGCCGATAGGGCATCAGGATCGCGCCTGCGGCATAATTGGCGAGGCCGATAGATAGCAATTGGCGCGAGGCGGGGGTGCGCAGCTTGGCCGCCTCCACGACCTGGCTGATTTCGTCGCGCAAAGCCATCGCCGCCAGTTGGTGGGCAAGCTGGAACCGGCGACTTTCGGCGGGCTGGCTTTGGTCGATGACCAGATGCCCCATTTGCGGGTCGAAATCGCGTAGCCCGGCATTGTGCGAATAGAGCAGCGAGATGGAGAGCGCGTTGCGCAGGTAAAGCTCTAGTCCCTCAATGGCGGGCGTCAGTTGAGCACCGCGCAATTTGTCGCCCAGCGCTTCTGCGGCGCGGTCTAGGATATCGACATAATTGCCCGAATTGTGGAACCAGTCGCGCACTTCCTCCCACGGCAGACGCGAGCCACCGGCATTGTCACTGGACAAGGCTTCATCGACAATCTGCAGTCGCTGTCCGGCATGGAGATAGGCCTGATGCAGTGCGACAAACTGGTCGGCAAGCGCAGGTTGCTGCTCGGCAATACGCGCCAGCTGTTCGGGCGATAGCGGACTAGCGAACAACGGGTCTGCTGCAGCCTCTTTCAGCGCGGCGGCGCGGCGGGTGGCGGAATCTTCTTCATCGACATCCCAGTCGAGCGGGAAGTCGCGTGCCAATATTTGCAGCAGGGCAGGGGTCAGCGGACGATCATCATGCTCGATCTGTGAGAGGTAGGAGACCGAAATGCCAAGCCGTTCAGCCATCTCCGCTTGCTTTAAGGCGTGAGAAATTCGCAAATTGCGAAGTCGCTCTCCGGCAAAGATACGGCGCTTGGACATTCCGCATCCATAATTTGCAAACTATAACTTTGCAACTTTGCAATTTCACATTGGACAATCGCCTTTTGCAGCGCCAGACAGCAGGCTTGTCATTTTGCGAAGGGGTGTAAATGTCCGCAAATATCGCCGAAATGGAGAAGCGCCGCGCGCAAGCTATGCTGGGTGGTGGGCAAAAGCGTATCGATGCGCAGCACGCCAAGGGCCGCCTGACGGCGCGCGAGCGGCTGGATATATTGCTCGACGAAGGCAGTTTTGAAGAGATCGACATGTATGTCGAACATAACTGCACCGATTTCGGCATGGAGGAGCAAAAGATCCCCGGCGATGGCGTGGTCACTGGCAGCGGCACGATCAACGGCCGCCTTGTCTATGTCTTCAGCCAGGATTTCACCGTCTTCGGCGGCTCGCTGTCCGAACGCTTTGCACAGAAGATGTGCAAGGTGATGGATATGGCGATGAAGGTCGGCGCGCCCGTCATCGGCCTGAACGACAGTGGCGGCGCGCGTATTCAAGAGGGCGTGGCTTCGCTTGGTGGCTATGCCGAGGTGTTCCAACGCAATACGCTCGCCTCGGGCGTTATCCCGCAGATCAGCCTGATCATGGGGCCGTGCGCGGGCGGCGCGGTCTATTCACCGGCGATGACCGACTTCATCTTCATGGTGAAAGACAGCAGCTATATGTTCGTCACCGGCCCCGATGTGGTGAAGACGGTGACCAACGAAGTTGTCACGCAGGAAGAATTGGGCGGCGCGACCACACACACCACCAAATCAGGCGTCGCCGACAATGCGTTTGAAAATGACATCGAGGCGCTGCTCGCGGTGCGCGATTTCTTCGATTACCTGCCCGAGAATAACCGCAGCGGTGTACCCGAGCGGCCGACCAATGATCCGTGGGACCGGATTGAGCATAGCCTCGACTCGCTGATCCCGCCCAATGCGAACCAGCCCTACGATATGAAGGAGTTGATCCGCAAAACGGTCGACGAAGGCGAATTCTTTGAAGTGCAGCCGAACCATGCGGGCAATATCCTGATCGGCTTTGGTCGTGTGGAGGGCCGCACTGTCGGTATCGTTGCCAATCAGCCGATGGTGCTGGCGGGCGTGCTCGATATCAACAGCAGCCGCAAGGCAGGGCGCTTCGTCCGTTTCTGCGACGCCTTTGAAATCCCGATCATCACCTTTGTCGATGTGCCCGGCTTCCTGCCCGGCACGGCGCAGGAATATAATGGCATCATCAAGCATGGCGCAAAGCTGCTCTTCGCCTATGCCGAAGCGACCGTACCCAAGATCACCGTCATCACCCGCAAGGCCTATGGCGGCGCGTATGACGTGATGGCTTCAAAGCACCTGCGCGGCGATTTGAACTATGCCTGGCCCACCGCAGAAATCGCGGTGATGGGCGCGAAGGGTGCGGTGGAAATCATCTTCCGCAGCGACATTGGCGATCCCGAAAAGATCGCCGAGCGCACCAAGGAATATGAAGACCGCTTCGCCAACCCCTTCGTCGCGGCGAGCAAGGGCTTTATCGACGAGGTCATCCACCCGCATTCAACGCGGCGCCGGATAGCACTGGGGCTTCGCAAACTGCGCAACAAGCAGTTGGAGAATCCCTGGAAGAAGCATGACAATATTCCGTTGTGATGTGACTAGATCATGAGTGGATTACAGATAGGTGGTGCCTTCATCATCGGGATGACTTTGCTAAACCTCTTCGCGCGGTTCGATATAGGTTCATGGTATATTGGTCCAAATACCTATGAAGATCCGACTGAAAAGGGCGATAGAGATAGAGTGTATCGCGACAAAGATAGAGAGGGATTCAATATGGTTGCGACTTCAGAAACGATCGGTGGATTGGCCTTAGGCGTCGCCATGTTGGTAGTGGGGTAAAAAATGAAATTAGGCCGTCTCAACCATATCGGCGTCGCAACGCCTTCCATCGCGGACAGCATCGTCTTTTACCGCGACGTAATGGGCGCTACGAAGATCCATGTGCCGTTCGACCTGCCCGAACAGGGCGTGAAGGTCTGCTTTGTCGATACGCCCGGCGCAGACGGCGCGCTGAACGGCACGCAGATTGAACTGGTCGAACCGCTGCCCGGCAACACCAGCATCGCAGGCTTCCTTGAGAAGAACCCCGCCGGTGGGCAGCACCATATGTGTTACGAAGTGCCGGATATCCACGTCGCCAAGGCCGAATTTGAGGAACTGGGCAAACGCGTGCTGGGCGAGCCGCGCATCGGCGCGCATGGCACGCTGATCTTCTTTGTGCATCCGCGCGACATGGGCGGGGTGCTGACCGAAATTATGGAAACGCCGACGGAGGCGCATTGATGCAATTCCCCCCTCCTCTTTAGGGGAGGGGCAGTGAGACTTGGGATTGCGCTAGCAAGCCCTAGTCGCAGCGGGGTGGGGTCTTTTGGCCTTTCGCAACGCTGACAGACACCACCCCCTCCCCTGAAGGGGAGGGGCTAAAGAAATCGAGAGAGGAAACGGAGAGACAATGACCTACGAAACCATCCTGACCGAGCGCAAAGGCGACGTATTGGTCATCACGCTAAACCGCCCCGAACGGCTGAACGCAGCCTCGATCCCGCTGGCCGAAGAATTGGGCGCTGCCTTTTACGATCTCGATGGTGCGCGCGCCGTGCTGATCACCGGCGCGGGCAAGGGCTTTTGCTCGGGCGCGGATCTTGCCGCGCGCGGTGAAGCGAGCGCTATCCAGCAAAAGGGCGGCAGCCATCGTGCGCTGCAAAATTACTACAACCCGCTGGTCACGCAGATCCTGCGCTGCCCGGTGCCCGTCATCACAGCGGTCAACGGTGCTGCTGCGGGTGTGGGCTGCTCAATCGCTCTGGCGGGTGATTTCGTGATCGCCGCCAAGAGCGCCTATTTCCTGCAGGCCTTCGTCAATATCGGCCTTGTACCCGACGGCGGATCGACCTGGTTGCTCGCCCGTGCCATCGGCCGTGCCCGCGCCACGCGCATGATGATGCTCGGCGAAAAAATCGGTGCGGAGCAGGCCGAGGATTGGGGCCTGATCTACAAAGCAGTCGATGACGCGACGCTGATGGACGAAGCACTGGCGCTGGCGACGAAGCTGTCGCAAGGGCCGACCGTTTCCTATTCGACGATGAAGTCCAACATCCAGACAGCACTCGACGGCACGCTGTCGCAAGTCCTGCTCGCTGAGGCCGAAGGGCAACGCATTGCGGGTGCCAGCGCCGATGCAATGGAGGGAGGCCTCGCCTTCATCCAAAAGCGCAAGGCGGAGTTCAAAGGGCGGTGATTTTCCCCTCTCCCCTTGCGGGAGAGGGTAGCGCAGACTTGCAAGCTTGCTTGCTAGTCGAAGCTGGGTGAGGGGATTTGCTCTATCGACAGGGCACACCCCCTCACCAACTCCAACTAGCCAGCGAGCTGGCAAGTTTTCGTATCCTCTCCCATCGGGAGAGGGGGATAAGGGTGAAATGGCGAATATCGACGACTGGAAAAAAGCAGCCGACAAAGAGGTCAAGGGCAAGGACCTGACCTGGCACACGCCAGAGGGCATCGCTGTGAAGCCGCTCTATACCGCGGACGATGCGGGCGATCCGGGTCTTCCCGGCTTCGCGCCGTTTACCCGTGGCGTTCGCGCGTCAATGTATGCGGGGCGACCTTGGACGATCCGCCAATATGCTGGTTTCTCAACCGCCGAGGAATCGAACGCTTTCTACCGCCGCAACTTGGCCGCCGGGCAAAAGGGGCTGAGCGTCGCCTTCGATCTTGCCACGCATCGCGGCTATGACAGCGACCACCCGCGCGTCGTTGGCGATGTCGGCAAGGCGGGGGTCGCCATCGACAGCGTCGAAGATATGAAAATCCTCTTCGACGGCATCCCGCTTGATCAGATGTCTGTGTCGATGACGATGAACGGCGCGGTCATCCCGATCCTCGCGTTCTTCATTGTTGCGGGCGAGGAGCAGGGCGTCGCCCAAGCCCAACTCGATGGCACCATCCAGAACGACATCCTCAAGGAGTTCATGGTCCGCAACACCTATATCTACCCGCCCGAGCCATCGATGCGGATCGTGTCGGACATTTTTGCCTACACCTCGGCGAACATGCCCAAGTTCAACAGCATCTCGATTTCCGGCTATCACATGCAGGAAGCCGGGGCGACGCAGGTGCAGGAGCTGGCCTTCACCATCGCCGACGGCATGGAATATGTGAAATATGGCGTAGCCAGCGGGCTGGACATCGACAAATTCGCCGGGCGCCTGAGCTTCTTTTTCGCTATCGGCATGAACTTCTTCATGGAAGTCGCCAAGCTGCGCGCTGCGCGCGTGCTGTGGCACCGGGTGATGACCAAACTGGGAGCGCAGGATGAACGCAGCAAGATGTTGCGCACCCATTGCCAGACCAGCGGCGTTTCGTTGCAGGAACAGGACCCCTATAACAACGTCATCCGCACCACGATCGAGGCGATGGCGGCGATGTTGGGCGGTACCCAGTCGCTCCACACCAACGCGCTCGACGAGGCCATTGCGCTGCCCACCGATTTTTCCGCCCGCATCGCGCGCAACACGCAGATCGTGATTCAGGAAGAAACCGGCATGTGCAATGTCGTCGATCCGTTGGGTGGCTCTTACTACATTGAGGCGCTGACGCAGGAACTGGTCGACAAGGCGTGGGAGATTATCGAGCGCGTCGAGAACGAAGGCGGCATGGCAAAGGCCGTGGCCGCTGGCTGGCCCAAGGCGATGATCGAGGAAGCTGCTGCCGCCCGTCAGGCGCGCGTCGATAAGGGTGACGACGTCATCGTCGGCGTCAACAAATACCGGCTAGCGAGCGAAGACCAGCTCGAAACGCTGGAGGTCGATAACCACGCTGTGCGCGAAGGCCAGATTGCGCGCCTGAAGAAGATGCGCGAAACCCGCGACGAGGCGAAATGCCGCGCGGCGCTGGCGGCCCTGGCCGAAGGTGCCAAGGGCAAAGGCAATCTGCTCGAACTGGCAGTCGAGGCCGCCCGCCACCGCGCCTCGCTGGGCGAGATTTCGGATGCTATGGAGGCGGCCTTTGGTCGCTATGGAACGACACCCACGCCGGTCAAAGGCGTGTATGGCGCGGCCTATGATGGCGATGCGCGCTACACGCAGGTGCTGGAGGGCGTCGCCGCCGTCGAACGCCGTCTGGGACGTAAGCCGAAATTGCTCGTCGCCAAGATGGGGCAGGATGGCCATGATCGCGGCGCCAATGTGATTGCATCGGCCTTTACCGACATGGGCTTTGACGTGGTGTCGGGCCCGCTGTTCCAGACCCCCGAAGAAACCGTGGTGCTCGCGCTGACCGAAAGCGTAGACATTGTCGGCGCGTCGAGCCTGGCCGCCGGACACAAGACGCTGATCCCCGAACTGATCAACCGCCTGCGCGAAAATGGGCGGAGCGACATCAAGGTGATCGCGGGCGGAGTCATCCCGCCGCAGGATTATGACTATCTACGCGATGCAGGGGTGCAGGGCATTTATGGTCCCGGCAGCAATGTCGTCGAATGCGCGGCCGATGTGCTGACGCTGCTCGGCCACAATATGCCGCCGCTGGGAGAATGACGATGGCCCACCGCTTCGCATTGGCACTAGCTTTGGTCGCAGGCTGTTCGTCGAACGCCTTTGCTACCCCGCCTGCCAAAACCGATGTGAAGCTGGTGTCGATCGGCGAAAGCCACAGCTTTGTGTCCGATGCTTTGGGTGAAGAGCGGACGATTAATGTCTATTTGCCGCCCAATTATTCCGATCCCAACCGCAAATTTCCGGTGCTTTATGTCGTCGACGGCGGGCTTGATCAGGATTTCATGCACGTCGTCGGCACCTCGCATCTGGGCTCAATCTGGGCGCGGTCGCAGGAAGTGATTGTCGTCGGCATCGCAACCAAGGACCGACGCAAGGAATTGACCGCACCTACCGGCAACCCTGAATTGCTGAAGGAGTTTCCTCAGGCTGGTTATTCGGGGTTTTTCCTCAAGCATCTCGCCGAGGAAGTGAAGCCCTTCATTGCGCGCAGCTTCCGCGTGAACGGGCAGGATGCGATCATCGGGGAATCGCTAGCGGGCATGTTTGTGGTCGAAGCCTATCTGCGACAACCCAACCTATTCGATGCCTATGCCGCAATCAGCCCCAGCCTGTGGTGGGATGACCAGCGGCTTGCAAAACAGGCCGAAGGTTTGATGAAGACACGCAAGAAGGGCACGGACCCCCGTCTTTATCTCTCCATCGCCAATGAAGGCGGCGATATGCAGCACGGCATGGACCGCGTTGTCCGTGCCCTGCATGGCCGCAAAAACTGGTGCTACACCCCGCGCAAGGCGATGCGGCACGACACCATCTATCATCAGTCGATGGCATTGGTGCTGCAATATCTGTTTCCGACTGATACCCCGGTCGCACCAGAAAGCGGCTTCAAAATCCGGTGCGATAAAAAGGGATGAGCATGCGTACGGACTCGACCCGCATGACGGCACAAGCGCCCCTGCGGTCTTGCAAAGCGGTGGAAGCAGTGGAGTGAAGACGCTGTTCGAATATCTGCAATGGGCTTTTGAGAGGCTCGTTCTGACCGCAATAGCGATATTGATCGCGGTCGGCGCTCTCATTCATTGGGTATCGTTAGACGAGGATGGCCCCGATGGTTTCTTTGCGCTCGCCGGGGTGTCGTTATTGGGTTGGGCAGTGTTTTTCGCTGTTGCGATTTGGGTTTTGTATCGAGGCTATCGAATTTTGAGAGACAATAGGAAATAGAATGTTCAAAAAAATCCTGATCGCTAACCGAGGCGAAATCGCCCGTCGTGTTATCAAAACTGCCCGCCGCATGGGCATAAAGACCGTCGCCGTCTATTCGGATGCCGATGCGCGTGCGCCGTTTGTGCTCGATGCCGATGAGGCGGTGCATATCGGACCTTCGCCCGCCGCCCAGTCCTATCTGATCGCCGAGAAGATCATCGAGGCGTGCAAGGCCACGGGTGCTGAGGCCGTGCATCCGGGCTATGGCTTCCTGTCCGAGCGCACCAGCTTTGCCGAAGCATTGGCAGCGGAGGGCATTGCCTTTATCGGCCCGCCGGTGAACGCGATTGCGGCGATGGGGGACAAGATCGAATCGAAGAAGCTCGCCATGCAGGCGGGCGTCAATGTCGTCCCCGGCTTTGTCGGCGAGATTGACGATACCGAACATGCCGTGCGCATCTCGAACGAGATCGGCTATCCGGTGATGATGAAGGCCTCTGCCGGTGGTGGTGGCAAGGGCATGCGGCTTGCCTATGACGAAAAGGATGTGCGCGAAGGCTTTGACGCGGTAAAGCGCGAGGGGCTGAATTCATTTGGCGACGACCGCGTCTTCATCGAAAAATTCATTCTCAATCCGCGCCATATAGAAATCCAGATCTTGGGCGATCAGCACGGCAATATCCTTTACCTCAACGAGCGCGAATGCTCGATCCAGCGCCGCCACCAGAAGGTTGTCGAGGAAGCGCCGTCACCCTTCGTCACCCCCAAGATGCGCAAGGCGATGGGCGAGCAATGCGTCGCGCTCTCGCGGGCGGTGGGCTATTATTCGGCGGGCACGGTCGAACTGATCGTGTCTGGTGCTGACCCCACGGGCGAAAGCTTCTACTTCCTTGAAATGAACACCCGCCTGCAGGTCGAGCATCCGGTGACCGAATGCATCACCGGCATCGATCTGGTCGAACAGATGATCCGCGTCGCTTATGGCGAAAAGCTGTCCATGACGCAGGACGATATCAAAATCGACGGCTGGGCGATCGAGAACCGCGTCTATGCCGAAGACCCCTATCGCGGCTTCCTGCCCTCAACAGGCCGCATCGTGCGTTACAACCCGCCGGTACCGGGCTGGGCAGGGGATATTCGCGGCGTCGATGGCGTGCGCGTTGATGACGGCGTTGCCGATGGTGGCGAAGTCAGCATGTTCTACGACCCGATGATCGCCAAGCTGATCACCTGGGGCAAAACCCGCGACGAGGCGGCGGACAAACAGGTTGCCGCGCTCGACCGGTTCGAACTTGAGGGGCTGGGCCATAATATCGATTTCGTCTCGGCGATCATGCAGCACCCGCGCTTCCGCTCGGGCGAGCTGACCACCGGCTTTATCGCCGAGGAATATCCCGATGGTTTCGCCGGTGCACCCGCATCCGAAGACCTGATCCGCAAACTGTGCGCGATTGCTGGCGTGGTTGCGACCAGCACGTCCGAACGTGCGCGGCATATTGACGGGCAGTTGGGCGATAACCTGCCTGCGATCCGCAACTGGCTGGTTTCGGTCGACAAGCAGAAGCATGACGTGATCGTCCACAATGGTCAGGTGACCGTTGATGGCCAAAAGATGGAGTTGCAGACCGACTATGTCCCCGGCGCGCGGATGGTGCATGCCATTGCCGACGGTGAGAGTCTTGCGGTCAAGGTTGCCAAATCGGGCTCGGGCTTCAAGATGACGACGCGCGGTGCAAGCCATAGCGTGATCTGCCTGCCCGAACACGTAGCGCCGCTGTCGACGCATATGATTGAAAAGATCCCGCCCGATCTTTCCAAATATCTCATCTGCCCGATGCCCGGCCTGATCACCGCCGTGCACGTCGATGTTGGCGACAAGGTGGAGGCGGGTCAACCGCTTGCAATTGTCGAGGCGATGAAGATGGAGAATATCCTGCGCGCCGAGAAATCCGGAACGGTCAAATCGGTCAACGCCAAGGCGGGCGACAGCCTTGCGGTCGATGCGATCATTTTGGAAATGGAGTGAGGCTGGTCTGAAACACCGTCATTTGAGGTGTTTCATGGCCTCGCGCTTGCTCAACGGGCTCAGGCGATCTTCGTTCGCCGCCACATAGTGCCGCACTTCATCAGCATCGGTGCGCGCATATTGGCGTAACACCCAGCCAATGGCCTTGCGCAGGAAGAACTCTTTTGAGGTGATGGACGGCTCGATACAGGCGTAGAGCAGGTTGATATCCATCTTGGCCTTTGCGTGCAATTGGCACAATATGGCGCTGCGCCTGACCCACATATTATCGTCTTGGGCCCAAAGCAGCATGGTTTCCCGCATCGCATCACGCTCGGCTTCAAGAATGTCCCAAAGCCGGTGCGGTGCAATGGCGTCGATAATATCCCACCAGCCACCGCTCTCGATCATCTCGCGGTACATGGGAAGCGCATCCATGCGTTGGAACGGGCGGGCATAGCGCATCCCTGCTAGCTCCAGGGCGGCGTAATATTCTTCACGATAGTGCGCGCCGCGCCAGATCGCCAAAATGTCGGTGCGCCAACCATCGGCATTGGCATATTCCAGCCCTGCAAAAACTGCCTTCGACGTTCGTCGCAAATCGGCGGACGCGACGCCCATATAGGGCATGGCTGACTTCATATAGGCCTGCATCGCTGGTGCGCGGGCACGGTCAGCCTTTTCAAGCAATCGCGCGCGCAATTCCGTCGCGAGCGACATGGACTTCAGCTGCCCAAAAGCCGTTTGGCGAGGAAAAGCTTGAAGATCACGAACGCAACCAGTCCAACCGCTGCCGTTCCCACATGAAACAACCAGAATGTCGGCGTTGCCATTGTTTCATACCATGTGCCGACTTCGCCAACGATCTTGTTCGCGGCGAAAAAGGACAGATAATAGATGCCGATGATCGTGGCGTTCAGCGCGCGCGGTGCCAGTTTGGTGAAGAAAGCTAGACTGACCGGCAGGATATGCGCAAAGCCGATGCTGTTGAAGATGTGGAACATCAGCGGCCAGAATAGCCCGATCTTGCCGTCACCCTGCGTTACCGCCGCCATATAGAGGCAGAGCCCGCCCGCGATGGTGAAAAAGCTGCCGATGATCATCTTACCCAATTCATCGGGCTCCTGCCGCCTTTTGCCATACCAGACATAAAAGGCCGCAACCGCCGCCAGCATCGAAAAGCTGGCAATCGCATCGATGGTGATCATCCAGCTCGTGGGCAGCGTCTGGCCAAAGAAGGTCAGCTGGAAGTCGGTATCGGCCCAAACCAGATAGGCGTTGAAAATCTGCTGGTTGGTCAAAAGCGCAACTGCAAGAATGGGAACCAGCGATACAACCGCGACAATCCGCAGCCAATCTTGCCGGGTCAAGGGTTCCTTGGCGGCGCTGGCTTTTGCGTCTTTGGCCGGCCGGTTGTCGGCAGGAAGCCATGGTCCGGCCATGATGTAGAGGATCAGGCCAAGGACCATCACAATCCCGGCAGTACCAAAGCCCCAATGCCAGCCCACACGCTCACCCAATGTGCCGGCCACCAAGGGAGCGGCAATCACGCTGACGTTGATCGCGATGTAGAAAATCTGGAACGCCATTGCGCGGCGCAAGTCTTCGGGTTTGTAGAGTTCGCCCACCTGGCTAGCGATATTGCCTTTGAACAATCCGACGCCGACGATCAGCGCCATCAGCGCGAACAGGAAGCTGCCTTCAAACGCCATCAGGAAATGGCCCAGCGTCATGAACAGCCCGCCTAGGATCAGTGTCGATCGCCGTCCCAGCCAGCGGTCGGCAATAAAACCGCCTGCGATCGGCGTCAGATAGACCAGCGAGGTGTAGTCCCCGAATATCTTCGACGCCAAAGGCTGTCCATCAAGGCCATACCAACCCTTCAGCCAGTCGAGCCCGATGACCCCCGCAGCATTTTCGGGCAGCAGCAGATATTTGACCATGTAGAGCACGAGCAATGTCTGCATCGAATAATAGGAAAAGCGCTCGCAGCCCTCGACAAAGGCGAGGTAGCCCAACCCCTTGGGATGGCCCAAAAAGGCGCGGTCAGATCGACCGGCGAGATCGATTTCGGGCGTGGCTTCGGCTATGGTCATTCTATAACTCCCCCGAGTAATATTCTTTCATCCGCCTTATCGTCTCGCACGGGGTTTTCCAGTAAATTTCGACGATTGGCGTGGGAGGCATATACAGTTAAGCTGCAACTACTTTTAGGGGGAGATTTTCACATGCCAGTTCCGGTTACAGCCTTTGTTGCAGCAATCTGCGCGCTGCTTTTGCTGCTCACAGCCATCGATACCGTCCGCCAGCGCATTCGCGCACAGGCAGCCTTTGGCGATGCAGGCGATGCCAAATTGATCAGCGCAAGCCGCAGCCACGGCAATCTCGCCGAACATGCACCGATTGTGATCCTATTGCTCGCCTTCCTCGAACTCGGCCACGCCTGGCATATGGGGCTGATGGCGGTAGGCGCGCTGTTCCTGTTTGGTCGCGTGCTGCATATCTGGGGCCTCTATCTGCCTGCCAGCACCAAGCCACCGCTGCCGCGATCACTCGGCGTGATGGTCACCTGGTTGACGCTAGCGGTACTGAGCGGGTGGACTTTGTATCTGCTGGCGACGCAGAATCTCTAATCAATTAGTGCGACGGCCCTGATCCACCCCGCACTGGCACGTTCGATCTTTACCGGAAAACAGCTCAGCTGCCATCCATAAGGCGGCAGTGCGGCGAGATTGGTCAGTTTCTCGATCTGATAATAGGGCTGGATACGTCCAGCCTTATGACCTTCCCAGATGATTGAGGGATCGCGCGTTTCGGCCCAGCGTTTGGCGGTGTGGCTGAAGGGCGCGTCCCAGCTCCATGCATCGGTGCCGACGACTTTAACGCCGCGTTCGGTGAGGTAAAGCGTCGCTTCTGCGCCCATGCCGCAACCCTGATCGGTGAAATTGTCGGTTCCATAGACCGCACCCGATTGGACCAGCACAATGTCGAGCGGCTGCAGTTCATAGCCGATCCGCGCCAGTTCGGCCTCAACCTCTGCCGCGCTTGCGACGTGGCCATGCGGCTTGTTCGAGAAATCGAGTTTTACTCCGGGGCGGAAGAACAGGTCAAGCGGGGCTTCGTCTATCGAAGGGGCAGGGGAGGCGCCGCTGTCGGTGGTCGAATGGAAATGCCAGGGCGCGTCCATGTGCGTGCCATTGTGCGTGCTGAGCGTCAGGCTCTCGACCGCCCAACCTTCGCCATCGGGCAAGTCCTCCCGCGTCAGTCCGGGGAAGAACATCGCAATCTGCTCCCATGTATTTTCATGGGTCATATAGGTGATCTGCGGACGCATTACCGGCGGGTCTGAAACCACATCATTGGTGATCGGTATCGAAAGATCGATAAACTGGATCATTGCGGCAGAGCCCTGTCACCATGATCGAGCACCATCGCCGAAGAACGGCGCGCCATCGCAAGGAACATGTCGTCGCCGCGATCGGTGCGTTCGACCACCATCGCAGCGGTTACACCCATCAGGAATCCTGCGACCGCCGAGCGGCAATAATCATCTTCGATGTGAGCCAAGTCACCTTCGGGCACACCGCGCGCGATCAATTGCGTCCGGTAGCGCGCTAGCAATTCCCTCTCGATATCACGGCGATGCCCGGCATCGAACGCGGTGCCGGTATAATAAGCGATATCTCCGACGCCGATGCCCACGCCGGTCGTTTGCCAATCGACAATCACAATCGGCTTCGCCGGATCGTCGACGTTGAACAGCATATTGTCTGGACGAAAATCGTTATGCGTCAGGCAGCGCGGGCTTTGGCGGGTGTCGTAATTGGCATTAAGCTTACCCAGAAATGCTTCGCCCACCGTCCGCATATTGGCATCGACGCGGTCGCCATAACGATCGCAAAATGCCGGCCAGAACATGCCGAACAGCATATCACTGTCGAGTTGTGGCGGAACCGCTTTGGTTCCGTTGGGCCAGTCGAGCGTGTCGATCATTGGATCGCCCCACCAGGCAGCGTGAATGCTGGCAGCGGCATCGACCGCAAGCAACGCTTCCTCACGGCTGGGCTCGCTCAGCTGGTTGCCCTGCACATGGCTAGGCAGGTCGTGCATGATCAGGGTAAAGGCGTGGCTGTCCTCATCAAAGGCGATGTAGAGATAGTCGGGCACCGCCATCGGTTTCTTGCCCGCAAAGGTCTGGTAAAAGCGGCTTTCGCGCAAATAAGTCAGATGCGATTTGCCGGTCGTGCGGCTGAGTTCGTCATTGGACGGCAGCTTGGCAACGATGGTAGGCGGGAAGCCCTTCGGGTCGCCTTCAAAATTCAGCTTGATCCGATAGGTCGCGCCTACTTGCCCGGTGCCAATGGCTTTGAGTTCGACCGAAGCGATAGTGACGTCATGGCCTTTGCCGCGCAGCATCCCGGTAAGCCAGTCGGCGGTGATTTCATCGCGCGAAAGGACGGGAAGTCTCATGCGCCGGCACCGTCGTTCAGCCCTTTGAACCCGCTCGGACCATGCGGGCCAAAGACGAGCTGTTCGACAATTCCAATGCCTTCGGAACTTGCCCCGCCGCCTTCATGCCGCGCGATAGCAACATGCTGGATATGCAGGTGCGGCAGCAGCAAAGGATCAAGGTCAGCAGGACGGAAGTCTTCACGTTCGACGGCCAATTCACCCTTGAATCCGCCATGAATCCATTCACTATGGCCATAGCCTATGCCCTTCATCATGAAGGTGTCGATGGGCTCCCAAGTGACCACATGGTCACGCCCGCCATCATCGCGGACATCGAGCCGTGCGGCCGTTGCATGACGTTTGCCGGCCTCCCAGGTCATGGTGAAGCGGTCTTCGTGGAAGTGCATCCCGCCTTCCTGATTGGCACCATCCATCATCAGGGTGGCGCGGCGGTTCCATGCTTCACCGCTCTCATCCTCATTGACATGGGCATAGAGCGAGAGGTTGGGGAAGTTGGTCGGTGCCCACAGCCAATAGAATTGCGGAAGCATGGGCGGTACGACCGGTTGCGGGTCAGCCGCGCCGATGGAGCGAACGCCCCAGCTACGGTCGCGCGTTCCGTAAGCACCTTCATAGACTTCGCGTTTGCCGTCAACTTCGACCCAACCCGACACATGGCAGTTAACGGTAAATCGCGTCAGGTCCATCATCATCCGCGTACCATTACGGCGGGTGAAGCGCGGTTCCTGTACGGGGGCAGAGCGGACTTCAAAGGTCAGGTCGGCAGAAATGCCTTGATGATTGTCGACCATCAGGCGAACGGTCTTGAGCGGCTCGACGACTTCGATGCGGATCGGCCCGCAATGCATATCCATCCGCTCGAAACCCAAAATGCGCGAGGCATGGATGCAATGCTGGGTACCATCGCGCACGATCGAGAAATGCGCATCCGCTATGTTGAGATGAGGATAGACCCCAAAAGCCGCGCCAAAATAGCCCGATCCATCGGGGCGATAGCCACAGAAAAAGAAGCGATCATAAAAGTTTCGATCAGTGCCAGAAAAAGCAATCGGTTCCGCGGTCTGGTGGATTGGGTACTCGTCGCCCTTGGTCAGCATCTCTCTCTCCTTAACTCTCTCGACGATGTTGTTAATCGCTCGATTAAACAAACGCAACAAGGCTTGAACGCTACGGCGTTGCAACTAAGAGGGAGCGAAAGGCTAAACAGGGAAGGGGAAGCCATGGCGAACACAGCAGAGGCAGGCGAGGTAACGATCGATCCCAAGCGCGACAGGCTCGTAATTACGGCATCGTCGCTGGGCACGGTGTTCGAATGGTACGACTTTTTCGTTTACGGCATATTGGGGGCGCTGATCGGGAAGCTGTTCTTCCCGTCGGACAACCCGACGGCGGCTACATTGGCCAGCCTTGCGGTGTTCGGCGCCGGTTTCGGGGTGCGTCCGCTTGGCGCAATCCTGTTCGGTTATTTCGGCGACAAGATCGGACGGAAATATACCTTTCTTGTGACCATAACGCTGATGGGTGGCGCCACAGCGGCAATCGGCTTTTTGCCAACTTTCGAACAAGTAGGTATTTGGGCCGCCGTTTTGCTTTTGCTGATGCGGTGCCTGCAAGGGCTGGCGCTCGGTGGCGAATATGGCGGCGCGGCCATTTATGTCGCCGAACATGCGCCGAAAGGAAAGCGCGGCCAATATACGAGCTGGATTCAGGCCTCGGTTGCGGGTGGATTCCTTCTCGCCGTGTTGGTTGTTTTGGTCACGCGGACCATTATCAGCGATCCCGCAGAATTCGAAGCTTGGGGCTGGCGCGTGCCCTTCATCATTTCCATTCTGCTTCTTGCCATTTCGCTGTGGATTCGGCTCAAACTGTCCGAAAGTCCGGTTTTTTCGGCGATGAAGGCCGCTGGAACGGTTTCCAAAAATCCCTTCACCGAGAGCTTTCGGTATCCCGGCAATGTGAAGCGGATCTTTATTGCGATGTTTGGCGTTGCTGCCGGTTTGACCGTTATTTACTACACGTCGCAATTCTACACGCTCTATTTCCTCACAGGCACAGCGCGAGTGCCAGAGACTGACGCGCTGCTGTATATGGCGGTGGGGGCGGCGATTGCTGCACCGCTTTATGTCGCTGCCGGTTGGATGTCCGACCATTTTGGGCGCAAGAAAATCCTGTTGATCGGCTACGCCTTGTCGATGTTGCTGACATTCCCCTTATTCTGGACGATGGCTGATGCAGCGAATCCGGCACTGTCACAGGCGACGGCTTCGTCTCCGGTCATGCTTGTTTCACCCGAGTGCGATTTCAATGTTTTTGCAAGCAAGCATCAAAGCGAATGTGCCAAGGCTTTGAACTTCCTTTCCAAACGAGGCATCAGCTATTCCAAATCCGGCGGAAAAGAAACCGTGTTGAAGGTCGGCACTGCCGAAGTGCAAGGTTTCGATGAAAAGGCCTATATCGCAGCTTTGGAGGCTGCCGGTTATCCGAACGAGTCCGATCCAAAGCAGCGGAACGGATTAGTCATCATATTGGTGGTGGCTGCACTGGTGGCATTGTCCGCACTGACCTACGGGCAGGTCGCCGCTATCCTGGTGGAGATGTTTCCAGCGAAAATCCGTTATACCTCCATGTCGATACCCTATCATATTGGCACAGGGTATTTTGGAGGATTCTTGCCTCTGATTTCGCAATATATCGTGGTCAAAACCGGCGGCGCGTTTAACGGTCTTTGGTATGGGGTGGGCGTGGTTGCGATGGCCTTCATCGTTAGCCTGATCTGGCTGCCCGAAAACAGGGACAAGGATCTCGATTGACCTTTCCGGCTCCTTTGCGTTTGCGCCTCGATAGCGAGGCTTTGGTTGCCAACTGGAAGACAATGGCCCGCCTCAGCGGAAAAGCCAGCACGGGCGCCGCAGTTAAGGCCGACGCTTACGGCTTGGGCGCACGCGAGGTTGTCCCCAGGTTATGGGCCGCGGGCTGCAGGGATTTTTTCGTAGCCCATTGGAGCGAGGCGGAAGCGCTAGCGGACTTGATACCTGCAGAATCAATCGCCGTCCTCAATGGCATTTGCGAAGCCGACATTGCGCCTGCGCGTGCGCTGGGTGCCGTGCCTGTTCTCAACACGCCCCAACAGATTTCGCTTTGGAGAGCAGCGGGCGGCGCGAAGTGCCATGTCATGATCGACAGCGGCATCAACCGGCTCGGTTTGGGGCCGGAACAAGCTACGTCGGAACTGCTCGACGGCTTGGAAATCGACATATTGATGTCGCATTTGGCATCTGCGGACGAAGATGTTGCGCAAAATGGGCAGCAATTGGCGGTATTTCTTGAGTCCGGGAATGCTATCAAGGCGCAGCGCAAAAGCTTGGCCAATAGTGCAGGCATTGCCCTGGGCGAGGATTATTGTCTCGACCTTACCCGACCAGGGCTTGCAGTCTATGGCGGTGTCCCGCGACTCGAGCTTGCTAGCGGCATAAAACAGGTCGTCTGGCCTGAATCGCGGATATTGCAGATCAGGCAGCTCGTTAGCGGAATGCCCGTTGGCTATAATGCGACGTACACAACTACAGACACCATATCACTTGCGACGATCAGTCTGGGATATGCCGACGGTTACTTCAGGGGTTTTTCCAATACGGGCTCTTGCAGATCAGGCCCGGAGCACTTTCCGTTAGTTGGCCGGGTGTCGATGGATCTGGTCACGGTTGATATTTCCAATAGCCGGGGGCAGCTTGCCGAAGGTGATTGGCTAGCTGTTGAGTTTCAACTCGATCATGCTGCCAACGCAAGCGGGATGTCGCAATATGAATTGCTGACCGGATTGGAACGCAGATTCGAGCGCATCTGGAGCTAACCTAGCGTATTCAGTCTAATATGCTGTGATCCCGAAACGAAAAAGGGCGCCTAAGCGAGGCGCCCTTTTTCTCTATTTATTGCGGCGGTATCAGAAGTTGACCTGCGCGCCGGCGAAGAAGAAGCGACCGGTGTTCGGATAGATCGCGTCATTACCAATCCCGGTTGCATCAAGCTGCGGCAGTTCGTTGGTAAGATTGTCGACACCTGCATAGAAGCGGAATTTCGGATTGACATCCCAACCAACGCGGACGTTGTGATAGATCACTGCTGAGTACCAAGGTGTCGGACGTGCATCCGGATTCGTGGGCGTACGGCCCTGGTGCGGGAAGAAGGTTTCCCAAGCGAAGTTGGAAATGATCTGCTTGCCGACATAGCGTGCGTTGTAGTTCACATCGACCGGGCCAAAGTCAAGGTTGCCGGTAAATGAAGCGGCCCAAACGGGATCACCCAGTGTGCCATGCAGACGATCTGAACGGTCGGGGGTCGTAATGTAGCTGAAATTCTCGCGACGATCGACCCAGCTAACAACTGCACGCAAACTCAGATTGGTCTTTTCTCCAATCTTGGTTCGGTAAGACGCGTCAACGTCGATACCCGCAGTTTTCAACGCAGCAAAGTTGAAGGGCTGGTTGATGAAGCCGACTTCCGAACCGGCACGCGGAATAACAACGTCCGAACGGTTTTCCAAACGGCGTGTGCTCTGACCTGCAAAAGTAAAATTGGTCAGTACATCGCCAGTGCTACGACGGAAAACGGCCGAGCAGAACGGGTTGCCGATGCCACCGGGATCATCATAGCAACGGTTGATGATCGCCTGTGCCGTCAACCCTGAAATGACGTTGGCGACATTGATACGGTAATAGTCCACCGACAATGTAAAGCCAGGCAGGAAGCTTGGCTGGAAAACGCCACCGATAGTCAACGACTTACCCGTTTCAGGCAACAAACCGGCATTGCCCTGATTGAAGCCAACTAGGTTCGCACCGAGGATATTGGTCCAGGGTCGGGTAGTTGGCGTGCCATCATCGGCTAAGTAAGTAATCGTCGTCGGAATTCCCGCAGCAGCGCAGTTTGCCGCACGGTTCGGCCCGTCGGCTACGCCGCCTGCACCGGTTTGGTTGCATGGATCGGTAACCGCGTTGAAGGTTTCCGAGCGGGTTGCAAAGCTATCCGATAGGGTAGGCGCACGCACGGCCTTTGCATAACCGACACGCAAGCGAATGTCCGGGATCGGAGCCCAAATCGCGCCGACATTATAGGCCCAAACCGCCTTGGACGAATTGCCATAGTCGGAAATACGAGCCGAACCTTCAAGCGTCAGCTCATGTGCAAACGGAAGATCTGCCAAAATTGGAATGCGAAGTTCGCCAAAAGCCTCTTTCACCTTCGCAGCTGGCGGACGGAAAGGAAGGATAGAGTTGAGGAAAGTCGCACCCGAAGTGGTCACGTCATCCCAAACCGATGTCGCTTTTTCCCGACGATATTCAGCACCAAGAACCCAACCAATTGCGCCACCGGGCATTTCGAACAGACCTTCGGTCGTGCCTGAAAGGAAAGCAGTTGCATTCAACTGTGAAGCGGTCTGGACACGCTTTGAATCATAGATGAAATAATCGAGGGCGGCCTTCGAAGGCTTGCCCTGACCGAATACGTTCAAGGGAACGCATGCGGCATCATCATTGGTCGTGATCGCGTCAGCATTGATACCGCATACGATCTGACCTCCACTAAGCACCGCATTGACCGCATTGCGATAACGGCTGAGAAGCACGTTACCACCCGTCGTGTGGGAGTTTTCGGTGCGACCATAGTTCAACGCAATTTCGTATCGCGTGTTCGTGCCTGAATCGAGTTCGCCAGCTGCACCACCAACAATACGGTACGTTTCACGCTTGTGGAGCTCCGAACGAGGACCAAAATCGTTGTTGAAACGCTGCATGGTGAAGGTTGTCGCGCCTGGCGCAAGGATCGTCGCAAGCGTTGCGCGCGCCTGCGCGGTCAGGAATGGATTGCTGACGCTGAAAGTCGGGCTCAAAGTGCCTGCGATAAAGGTCGGCTGAGCACTTTGCTGGTTCGCGTTGACCCGGACATATTTTGCCTCAAGGAAAGGCTGGAACGCAGACGAAAAATCACCGCTGAGCAAAAGATTTGTCGCATAACGCTCAACGCCGGGCTGTAACATCGCGTCTTCGACGCCTGTTGAGCTAAGTCCTCCGATTACGCCACCGCCAATAGGGCGCCGATCTTCTGCCGGAACGTCCCTCAACAGATTACCATCGGGGTCGAACGAATAGTTGTAATTGATGCGACCGCCGGTCGGAGTCAATTGTCCGGTGCAAACTGCAGCAACGCGGGCTGTGTTTGTCGCCGTCGCTACTGGGCAAGCGGTAATAACATAACCACCCTGCGAGATATTACCAAAGCGAATGCCACCATCTATGAACTTGGTGTTCGGAATTCCGTCAAAGTTGCGATTCGGCGCCGTCGTAATCTGGTCGGTCACAAACCCCGGGACATTGGCGTAATAAGGACGATCCGAGAAATATAACGTGCTGTTTTTCGAATATTCCATCGCGATCGCGGCGTTGACGCGGCCGTCGAAGAAATTCTGGCCGGCGACACCGCTCAGGAAATAGGCACCGCGGTCACCATATGTCGATACACCGCCCTGGCCGCGCAGTTTGACGCCCTCAAAGTCACGCTTCAAAACGAAATTAACCACGCCTGCGATAGCATCAGAACCGTAAACGGCCGAACTGCCGCCGGTAATAACGTCAACGCGTTCAAGCAAATCGGCCGGAATTGTGTTCACGTCCATGCGATACGTGCCTGGAGAGGCAGTCACATGGCGGCGTCCATTTACGAGGACAAGCGTGCGTGTGGTGCCCAAACCGCGAAGGTCGAGGAAGTTGAGGCCCGAAGTCCCGATCGCACCAGTCGAGTTAGCAAGACTGAATGTCGAACGCAAAGCGGGCAGTTGGTTCAACTTATCGCCCAATGAAACGTCGCCATGACCCGTTAAGTCATCTGCTTCAATCGTGATGATTGGAACCGTCGCTGTATCATTCGGACGCGCGATGCGTGAACCCGATACGACGATTAGTTTTCCATTTTCTTCGACCGTTGCCGCTTCACCTGCCGAATCGTCCGATTCCGCTGCCTCTTGGGCATAGGACGGCGTGGCAGTTAAAAGAGCAAGGCTGATTGCGGATCCCGCAACCAGAAACGCAGACTTTTTCATTGAAAGCTCCCCAGCTAAATATTCATTGTCGGTTAATTGATGGGATAAGCGCAGCGAAAGCTTTTGTGCAAGCGGTGACTTGCACTTTGAAGCCGTTGTTTTGCTCGTGTTGCGGATTGGCAACAGTCCGAGATTAACTATAACCCTCGACTTACAGTTAAATATTGCGCTGGAATTGAGCGCCGCGTAATTTCGTTACATTCGATACCAATTGACTGTCGATTTATTACGATTCAATGCATCCGTTGCCCGGCGCATTTTGGTGCAAGGAGGACAAATTATTTTGTGTGATGTCAGCACATACGCACGATTTTCAGTTTTTGGTTTGTGAAATCGGCATTGTAATCGAATCACTTGCTTGCGTCGAATGCGGTCAAGCGCTGGGTATGTTGCAGTGCGGGAGAAACTGGTGCAAAGACCCAATTGAACATGGCTTTCAAGGGACTCTATATATGGCACGCAAAGCAGATTCTGCCAAACCCGGCAGCCCGATAATCATCAAAAAATATGCGAACCGGCGTCTCTACAATACCCAGTCATCCAAATATATCACGCTCGACTTTCTGGCTGAACTGACGCGCAAGGATGTCGAGTTCAAGGTCATCGACGCCAAGACCGGCGACGATATTACCCACAGCGTGCTGACCCAGATCATCATGGAAGAGGAAAATGGCGGCAAGAGCATGCTGCCTGTCAACTTCCTGCGCCAGATCATCGCGCTCTACGGGGATTCGATGCAGGGCCTCGTTCCGCAATTCCTTGAAAGCTCGATGGATAATTTCCGCAAGAACCAGAAGCAGGTTCAGGATGTGATCGAGAACGCGCTTACCTCCGGCCCCTTTGGCCATATCGCCAAACAGAATATTGAAATGATGAAGGCGGCGCGTGATGCCTTGGTGCCCAATCTTGGCGGGTTGGGTAGCAAGAAAGAAAAAGTGGGTGAGAATCTTGACGACCTGAAGAAGCAGATGGCCGAACTGCAAGCGAAGATCGACAAGCTTTCGGGGGAATAGTTTTTCGCCTTAATCCGCCGCAGATTCTTCGGCTTTTTTGCCGGTTATTTTGATGCCGGGTTGTTCGAACTTTCGGCCGCTCCCAAGTTTGAATTCGACTGGCGGCAGGCCTGCCGGAAACGAAAATTGGCCATATCGCAGCAGCGCGACCAACTGGCATACACCACCGCCAGCTTCGACAATATGCCCTTTTGCCAAACCGACCTCGACCGCGTCGAACTCGGCCTCTAGCGTCAGCGAAAGTTTGAGCGGCTGACTGGTCAACCCCAGCACCGAAATTTTCACGATCGGAAAAAGTTCAACAATCTGTTCGAATTTTCCAAGCCGAACGAATTTGGGGTTGGGATCAGCGGCACTTTTATCCGCTTCGGCTTTCAATTCCGGTGATCCGCCCCATGCCCTTGCAAAAATAGGCAGGAGATCGATCTGTGCCAGTTTTTCCGCCATGAGCGACGCTATTTTCGGTCCGCCAAGAACAGACAGGGCGCGCTTCATCCGGCTTCCGCCCTCTTCGTCTTGCTGTGCGCTTATCGTCGCGGCGGCATCATCAAAGGCCTGCTGTGAAACAAGCGTCCCCAGATCTACATAAAGACCTTCATTCATGTTTGTCCCCCGGTTTGCAAAAACTTGAAATCCGGAGCGCTTGGGAAGCCCCATTCAAACTCCACGTCAAATGTGGCGTCGGGAAGCGTTACAAAAGGTGACGCCACATTGATCAGCCGACTGTCTCCGGTTTCAAATTCCAGATCCAAGCGCGCCTTGGGAAAGAAGAACCATTTCAAACCTGCCATGACGAGAGCGACCAGCGCCAAAAAGGCCGCAATCAGGGTCCATTCCGGAACGCTATTGGTCACGATTTCGTCCGCTGGCACCAGCACCGGAGTTGGCGGAGTTTTCAGTGCAGCCGAACTGATCGCGGGTGCGACGTTGCTTTGCTGCGCGGGCTCCTGAACAATATTTTGGTCAACCGGACTTTGGGACGGCGGGGTCGCCGACTTCTTGTTCGGTTGCACAGCCGGGCTATTCACGATGGGCTTGACAGTTGGCTGAGGCGGGAAGACGGTTTTGGGGGTTGAACTATTTTGCACTTGGGCGGGCATCGGCGATGCCACGACCGGGTCAGATGCAGGGATTTCGGCCTGCGGTATCGGCGCTGTCTGCACCGTTGGCTGCGGCGGCTGTTGCTTCTTTTTCTTGCCAAAAATATTATAGATTGTCTTGGCCGCTTGTACCGGATCAACCTTGATTCCGCTGTCTTTCGGCGCTGATGTCGCCGTTGGGGCCGGTGCCGAAGACGATTGCTGTGGTGCCTGTTGATCAGCCGTAGTTGGCGCGGCGGTACCTGCGGTTTGAGCAGACACATCGTCATGGCCAGCAATCAGCCATGCTACCAGCAAAAGCCCATGCCCCATTTGCAACATATATGAGCGTTGCATCCGCTACTCCCCCATTCCCGCTCCGGCTTATAGCATCTTTTCCGACATAGACAAAAGCTGGCTTTACAATTGTCCGGTTGCGGCAATGCTTGCCGTTGCCGGGTGCCTCCGCTATCGCGCGGCCCTATGAAACACGCATTATCCGTCACCCGCCAACAAAATTTCGCCGCATGGTATCAGGAGGTCATTTCCGAAGCAGATCTTGCCGAAGAATCGGGTGTGCGCGGCTGCATGGTTATCCGCCCCTGGGGCTATGGCATGTGGGAGCGCATCCAGAAGCTGATGGATGCCGAAATCAAGAAAGCGGGCGTTGAAAATTGCTATTTCCCGCTCTTCATTCCGCTCTCCTTCTTTGAGAAGGAGGCGGACCATGTCGAAGGTTTTGCAAAGGAAATGGCGGTTGTCACCCATCACCGGCTTGTCGGCGACGGCAAGGGCAAACTGATACCCGACCCTGAATCGAAACTGGAAGAGCCGCTGGTCGTGCGGCCTACATCTGAAACCGTGATCGGTGCCGCGATGAGCCGCTGGGTGCAGAGCTGGCGCGACTTGCCTTTGCTGGTGAACCAATGGGCCAATGTCGTGCGTTGGGAAATGCGCACCCGCATGTTCCTGCGCACCAGCGAATTCCTCTGGCAGGAAGGGCATACCGCGCATGTCGATCGCGAAGACGCGATGCAGGAAACGATGCGCGCACTGGAAATGTATCGCGCCTTTGCCGAAGGCCCGCTGGCTATGCCGGTGGTGGCCGGTGAAAAGCCCGAAAATGAACGCTTCCCTGGCGCCGTTGCAACCTATTCGATCGAAGCGATGATGCAGGATGGCAAGGCGTTGCAGGCCGGCACTTCGCACTATCTGGGCACGGGCTTTGCCGAGGCATCGGGCATCAAATATCAGGATAAGGAAGGCGGGCAACAATTCGCCCATACGACGAGTTGGGGGGTTTCAACGCGCATGATCGGCGGCGTCATCATGACGCATGGCGACGATGACGGCCTGCGTTGCCCGCCGCAAATCGCACCTTGGCAGATCGTGATCGTGCCGATGCTGCGCGACGATGATGGTGACGCCGCAGTGCTCGATTATTGCCGCGAGCTCTGGAAAGAACTGGGCGCTCTATCGGCATTTGGTGAACCTGTACGCGTGTTGCTCGATACCAAAGCAGCCAAGGCATCGAACAAGCGCTGGGCGTGGGTGAAAAAGGGTGCGCCGATCATCGTCGAGGTTGGTCCTCGCGACGTATCTGAGGGCAAAGCCGCTGTGCTGCGCCGTGACCGGCTATACAAGGATGATGGCAAGCTAGCGACGGCCTTCACGCTGCGTGGGGATTTGGTCTCCAGTGCTGCCGCGGTGCTTGAGGAAATCCAGACCACGCTCCACAGTGAAGCCAAAGCACGGCTCGAAGCCAATATCGCCCGTGACGTCACCGATCTCACCGCGCATTTCAAGGGCGATGAGGCCAAGTTTGCCGGCTGGGTCGAAGTGCAATGGGCGCGTCCCAGCGGTGCTGCCCTCGACAAGATTGTCGAACAGCTAAAGGCATTGAAGTTGACCATGCGCAACACGCCGCTTGATGCCGCACCGGTCGGCGGCAAATGCTTCTTCACCGGGGAGCCTGCGGTCGAACGCATCCTCATCGGTCGGACTTACTGATTTGACGCGCAAGCCGCGCCATCTGCCGGGCCTCCCGACACGCGAGCAAATCCTCGAGTTCATTGAGCAATCCACGGAACCTGCCGGCAAGCGGGAAATATCGCGCGCTTTTGGGCTGCATGGCAGCGACAAAATTGCGCTGAAGGCGCTGCTCAAGGACATGACCGATGAGGGGCTGATCGATGCAGCCCCGGGCAGGGCGTTTCACAAGATGGGCGGTGTTCCACGCGTAACCGTGCTTAAGATCGTTGATATCGACGGTAACCAGCTAATCGCCATTCCCGAACGCTGGGAGGCGGAGGGGATTCCTTCGCCCAAGCTGCGCGTCGTTGAACGCGGGCGCAAGGGTGCGCTGGGGATAGGTGATCGCATCCTTGCGCGCACCGAAGAGGCGGGGAAGGGCTGGCTTGCCCATCCGATGAAAAAGCTCGCCAAGGCCAGCGAGCAGATATTGGGTGTGGTGGATGAGAGCGACAACGGTCGTTTCTGGCTGAAATCTACCGATAAAAAGGCGCGATTCGACATCCCGCTGTTCGAAATCGGCGAAGCGCAGCCCGGAGATCTGGTGCTGGCAGAACTGGGCGGACGGGCAGGGCAGAAGAAGGCGCGGGTTACCGATGTGCTGGGCGATCCCTTTGCACCGCGCAGCTTCAGCCTGATTGCCATCCACAAGTTTGGGATTCCATTTGAAATTCCCGAAGAAGTCGAAACAGAGGCGCTGCATGTCAGCAAGCTGCCGGTCACCGCCGATAAACGCGAGGATTTGCGCCATTTGTCGATCATCGCGATTGACCCAAGGGATGCGCGAGATTTCGACGATGCGGTTTGGGCAACGCCAGATGACGATCCGAAAAATGCAAATGGTTTCAAAGCTATCGTCGCCATAGCTGATGTCAGCTATTATGTACGCCCGGGCAGTGCCCTCGACCGAGAGGCGGCAAAGCGCGGGAATAGCGTTTATTTCCCCGATCGCGTCGTCCCGATGCTGCCGCATGCATTGTCGTCTGACAAATGTTCGCTGCGGGCGAACGAGGACCGTGCGGTGCTTGCTTGCCACATGCAGATTGATTCCGGGGGTCAAGTGACGTCATGGTGTTTCACCCGCGCAATCGCCCGGATTTCCGCCAATATTCCTTATCAGGATGCGCAGGATGCGATCGACGGGACACTGGAGCATCCAATGCTCGAACCGGCGCTCAAGCCGCTCTGGGCGTGCTGGGACTTGCTCAAAAAAGCCAGAAACCGGCGTGGGCCGTTGGAGCTCAACCTGCCCGAACGACGCATCACTCTCGACGACGAGGGCAGGGTGGTTGGCGTTGCGGTGCGTGAGCATCTCGACGCGCATCAGGTGATTGAGGATTTCATGATCGCGGCCAATGTCGCGGCAGCCAAAGCGCTGGAGGAAAAGAAATCCCCGCTGATTTACCGCGTGCACGAACCGCCAGCGCGCGAAAAACTCGTCGCGCTCAAGGACTATCTCAAGACCTTCGATCTTGAATTCGCATTGGGTCAGGTGGTCCGACCATCCACCTTCAACGCGATTATCGACAAGGTGCAGGAGCATGACGAAATCCTGCCGCAAATCATGGAAGCGGTGCTGCGCAGCCAGACACAGGCCTATTACACCCCGCAAAATGCCGGGCATTTTGGGCTGGCGCTGGGCAGCTATGCGCATTTCACCTCGCCGATCCGCCGCTATGCCGACCTGATTGTCCACCGTGCGCTGGTGAGCGCCTATGATCTCGAAATGCCTGCACCCAAGGATGGATCAATCAAACCAGTTACCGGCTTGTCTGCCAAGGATTTCGAACGGCTTGACGTCACATCCGAAATGATCAGCCGCGCCGAACGCCGCGCGATGGAGGCCGAACGCGAAACCACCGACCGCTATGTCGCCGCCTTCCTGTCATCACAGATCGGCCAGATCATCGATGCGCGCATCACCGGCGTGCAGAATTTCGGATTTTTCGCAACAGTAGAGTCGATTGGCGGCGATGGTTTGGTTCCGGTCTCAACCATGGGAGCCGAGCGCTTTGTCTATGATGAGGCCAGCCAGACACTGACCGGCGAGGATAGCGGCGATGAATATCGCCCCGGAATGCGGCTCAAATTGCGTCTGGCAGAAGCCAATCCGGTGTCGGGCGCGCTACGCTTCGAGTTGCCCGAAGGCGGCAGCTATGCACCCGCGCGCATGCAACGGCCATCTGGCGTCAAACATAAGGGCAAACACATGGCCGGGAAGCGCGGGCGGCCTTCGAATATCCGGCATCAGGGTAAGAAAAAGCGTTAGAAGGGTTTCACGCAGAGACGCGGAGTTTCGCAGAGACGCAGAGAAGCGTGTCTGCGGCGAAGCCGCTTTCAAATTGAACGCACCGCTTGGATTTTAACCGACAATAGTGAAATGAGCCTTCGGCTCAGGAAAAACTCTCTGCGTCTCTGCGAAACTCCGCGCCTCTGCGCGAAACAAAAAAATCAGCTCAATTCATCCAGTGCCGCATCGCTGAGCGACCCCGGTATCACCATCACAGGGCAGGGCAGCGAGCCCGCATTGTTGCCGGTAAAGTGCGCGACCATCGGGCCGGGATTTCCCTGTGCGGCGGCACCCAGCACCAGCGCCGCAATCTCCGGATGTTCGTCGAGCATTTCTTTGACCACATCGACGCCTTCGCCATCCTTGATGGTGATGCTCGGCTGGATACCCAGTTCGTCAAAGATCGAGCCCGCGGCCGCACGCACCAGTTCTTCAGCCTTTTCGCGGTTCTCAGCCTCCATCGTCGCTTGCACGCCGCCCCAGGCGACGAAATCGGCGCGCTCAACCAAGGTCAATATATGCAAACTGCCACCGGTTTTGGCGGCACGGCGCGCGGCAAAGCGGAGCGCGAGGCGCGCCTCTTCGGTCTCGTCAATAACAACCAGATAGGTGCGCATCGCCGTTTCCCCGTCGCGGCTTGGGTGCCGACCCTTTATGTATTCGTATGAACCTGCGTCAAAACTTATCGGAGTGCAAGCGATAGCCGCTTGACGCTGGGGAAACCAAGCCCTTATGCCGCTGCGATAAAGCCAGACCATAAACAGGATGTCCTGATGCCCATCGAGCTCAAAATGCCCGCACTGTCCCCCACCATGGAGGAGGGCACGCTTGCCCGCTGGCTGGTGAAAGAAGGCGACAGTGTGTCGTCGGGCGATCTGATTGCGGAGATTGAAACCGACAAGGCGACGATGGAGTTTGAGGCGGTCGACGAAGGCGTGATTTCTCAGATTTTAGTGGCCGAGGGCACCGATGGGGTGAAGGTCGGCACCGTGATCGCGATGATACAGGGTGAGGATGAAGGTGCCGCTCCCGCCAAGGCAGCAGCACCAGCGCCAGTGGCTGCAAAAACGGAAGCACCAACGGCGCCGACTCCTCCTCCACCCGTCGCGGCGCCCGCTCCAGCGGCGCTTGTTGCCGCCTCTGGCGATCGCATAAAGGCCAGCCCGCTTGCTCGCCGGATTGCCGCAGATAAGGGCGTCGATCTGGCTGGACTGACGGGAACCGGTCCCAATGGCCGCATTGTCAAGGCTGATGTTGAAGGTGCCAAGTCCGGTGCCGCCGCTCCTGCTCCTACCGCGACCGCATCGGTTACAACTGCACCTGCAGCAGTCCCCGACTTCGGCATCCCGCACGAAGTCGTCAAACTCAGCAATATGCGCAAGACGATTGCGCGCCGCCTGACCGAGAGCAAGCAGCAGGTTCCGCATATCTACCTGACGGTCGACGTCCGCCTTGATGCGCTGCTCAAGCTGCGCGGCGAACTGAACGCCAGCCTCGAAAGCCGCGGCGTAAAACTGTCGGTCAACGATATGCTGATCAAGGCACTGGCGCTGGCGCTGATCCAGGTTCCCAAATGCAATGTCAGCTTCGCGGGCGATACCATGCTGCAATATAGCCGTGCAGACATCAGCGTCGCGGTGTCGGTGCCCACCGGTCTGATCACCCCGATCATCGTCGATGCTGCGAACAAATCGCTCTCGACCATCTCCACCGAAATGTCCGCACTCGCCGCCAAGGCGAAGGATGGCAAGCTGCAACCGCACGAATTCCAGGGCGGCACCGCCTCGATCTCCAACATGGGTATGATGGGCATCAAGCAATTCGAAGCCGTCATCAACCCGCCGCAAGCGATGATCATGGCAATCGGCGCAGGCGAAAAGCGGCCCTATGTGGTCGATGACGCACTCGCGATTGCCACGGTGATGAGCGCCACCGGCAGCTTCGACCACCGCGCGATTGACGGCGCCGACGGGGCGGAAATGATGAAGGTGTTCAAGGAACTTGTGGAGAAGCCGTTAGGGTTGGTGGCGTGATAACCCCCTCTCCCCTTGCGGGAGAGGGAGGGGCCCGCGCCGAAGGCGTGGGAGGGAG
>NZ_JBEBKL010000030.1:0-37393 GCF_040079335.1 Sphingorhabdus sp. | reverse complement strand
ATGGTACTACCGCTTAAGCGTTGGAAGAGTAGGGCGTCGCCAGGCATTGCAGCAGGCGCTTTGGATAGAAGAGCACGGAAAAACCCATTCACAGTTTCAAAAAGGCGGCACCGGACGCAAGTTCGGCGGTCGCCTTTTTCTTTTTTTGGATCAGTCATTTATGATTGCTCCTGGTTGACGCGGGATGGAGCAGCCCGCCGCCGGATCGCGAGAGCGATACGGGAAACAAAAAGGGCTTCCGGGCGGCAGAGATGTCGCATCGTTGGTGGCGCGGGATGGAGCAGCCCGGTAGCTCGTCAGGCTCATAACCTGAAGGTCGTAGGTTCAAATCCTACTCCCGCAACCAACAAGAACAGCCCGCCTCGTGCGGGCTTTTTTTGTTTAGGGATTGCACGATGCACTCAAGCCCGATAGCGCGATATGCATGTCCGATTGCGAAACCTGTGTTGTCCGCAACCGCGCGATTTGTTCGGCGCTCATGCCCGACGAATTAACCGCGCTGGGCAAGTTGGGCCGCAAACAGCATGTTTCGCGCGGCCAGACTCTTGTCTGGGAAGGCGACGAGTCACTCGTTGTAGCCAATGTCATCCAAGGCGTTTTGAAGCTGTCGGTGTCGACGCAGGATGGCCGAGAGCAGATCGTAGGCGTTGTTTTTCCATCAGATTTTATTGGGCGCCCGTTTGGCAAGGAAAGCCCCTATGGGGTTACCGCGCTGACCGATGCCGAGGTGTGCATCTTTACACGGACTGCCTTTGACGGCTTTGCCAAGGAACATCCTGATCTGCAGCATAAACTGCTCCAGCGCACGCTCGACGAGCTTGACCGCGCTCGTCAGTGGATGATGCTGCTTGGGCGGAAAACCGCGAGCGAACGCATTGCCACATTGTTGATCGAGATATCCGATCGGCTGGGTGCTGCCGGGTGCAGCGCCATCGCACCTTTTCTCGACAAATTCGAACTGCCGATGGATCGCCAGCAAATGGGCGACCTGCTTGGCCTCACCATCGAAACCGTCAGCCGCCAGCTCACCAAGCTGAAAGAGGCAGAAATCATTGAATTGCCCGACCGGCGTAGCGTCGTCATCAAGGACCGCCGCAGGCTAGAGAACATAGCAACAGCTGCCTGACGGCAGTTGCAAATACTGCAAGCTGGTTTGCTTGACCTAGGTCAATGCAGACGGGCCGCCCGGTTGCGATGCGCTTTGATGCCAATTCCCCTTTTCGAGGGGAAAAGTAACGGGGAAAGATCATGGAAAGATTGATGATGCGGGGCGGAGCGTGGTTGGCCACAGCTTTGGTTCTGCTCCTTGCGGCGGCTGCCAGTGCCGATTGGGCCTTTTCGGTCCATATGAGCATTGCATGCCTTGCTGCACTGCTTGCTGCCTTTGCCAGCGCAAAGGGATTTGATTTTGTCGGTCAACGCTATCCGGCGTTATCGTCGCAGGCCGCTTCGACCTATGACGATGATCTGATCCGCTTGGGGGTGATCGCGACGATATTCTGGGGCCTCGCCGGTTTTCTGGCAGGTCTGTATATAGCGCTGCAGCTCGCTTTCCCGGCCCTCAATCTCAATTTTGAATATACAACTTTCGGACGCTTGCGGCCGTTGCACACTTCTGCAGTGATCTTTGCGTTCGGAGGCAATGCGCTGATCGCCACGAGCTTTTACGTGGTTCAACGCACTTGCCGGGCGAGACTTGCCTTCCCCGGTCTCGCCCGGTTTGTCTTTTGGGGCTACCAATTGTTCATCGTCTTGGCGGCCACTGGCTATCTGCTCGGCGTATCCCAAGGCAAGGAATATGCGGAGCCCGAATGGTATGTTGATCTCTGGCTGACCATCGTCTGGGTTGCCTATTTGGCGGTCTTCGTCGGTACGCTGGTGAAGCGCAAGGAACCGCATATCTACGTCGCCAACTGGTTCTATCTGGCGTTCATCCTGACGGTCGCCATGTTGCACCTCGTCAACAATGTCTCCTTGCCGGTAAGCTGGGCCGGATCGCAGAGCTATTCGGTTTATGCAGGCGTGCAGGGTGCGCTGGTGCAATGGTGGTATGGCCATAATGCGGTGGGCTTTTTCCTGACCGCCGGTTTCCTTGCCATGATGTATTATTTCGTGCCCAAGCAGGCCGAGCGCCCGGTTTACAGCTACCGCCTTTCGATCATCCACTTCTGGTCGCTGATCTTCCTCTATATCTGGGCAGGTCCGCACCATTTGCATTACACAGCGCTACCCGACTGGGCACAGACGCTGGGCATGGTGTTCTCGATCATGCTGTGGATGCCCAGCTGGGGCGGCATGATCAACGGCCTGATGACGCTCAACGGCGCATGGGACAAGATCCGTACCGATCCGATCATCCGCATGTTTGTGATGAGCCTCGCCTTTTACGGCATGTCGACCTTCGAAGGGCCGATGCTGTCGATCAAGGCGGTGAACAGCCTGTCGCATTATACCGACTGGACCATTGGTCACGTCCACTCTGGCGCACTGGGCTGGAATGGCATGGTGACCTTTGGCTGCCTCTATTATCTGGCACCGCGTCTGTGGAACCGCCAGCGTCTCTATTCGCTGCGCATGGTCAACTGGCACTTCTGGCTGGCGAGCGCCGGGATCGTTTTCTACGCCTCGGCTATGTGGGTCTCGGGCATCATGCAAGGCCTGATGTGGCGCGAATATGGGGCCGACGGCTATCTCGTTTACTCCTTCGTTGAAACGGTCGACGCGATGTTCCCGATGTATCTGATCCGCGCCTTTGGCGGCCTGCTTTACTTGGCCGGTGCCCTGGTGATGACGGTCAACATCTGGAAGACGATCGCCGGTTCTCCGCTGCGCGAAGAACTGCCGATGACCGAAACCCCCCACAATCCTGAAGCGGACCGCCCGGCGGTTGCCGTGCCTGCCGAATAAGGAGCAAAGACAATGGCATTCCGTATCATTGAACATGGCAAGCTGGAGCGTAACGTCGCCCTGCTTGGCTTCTTTGCCCTGGTGACCGTCGCGATTGGCGGTCTGGTGCAGATCACGCCGCTTTTCTGGATCGATTCGACCATCGAGAAAGTTGAGGGGATGCGCCCCTACACCCCGCTCGAACAGGCCGGTCGCAACATCTATGTGCGCGAGGGCTGCTATGTCTGCCACAGCCAGATGATCCGGCCGTTCCGCGACGAAGTCGAACGCTATGGCCAATACAGTCTGGCGGCAGAAAGCGTCTATGACCATCCATTCCAATGGGGGTCGAAGCGGACTGGGCCCGATCTGGCGCGCGTTGGTGGGCGTTATTCGGATGAATGGCACCGTGCGCATTTGAAAGATCCGCGCGCGGTTGTGCCCGAATCAATCATGCCGCCTTACGCCTTCCTCGCCGAACACGAGCTCAAGGTGGGTGACATGGGCAAACAATTGTCAGCACTCAGCGCGGTTGGCGTTCCTTACAGCAAGGAAGCGATTGCCGAGGCTAATGCCGATCTTATCGCACAGGCCTATCCCAATGCCGACAGCGCAGGGCTGAAGAAACGCTACGCCAAGGTTCAGGTCCGTGATTATGATGGTGATCCGTCACGCGTTACCGAAATGGACGCGCTGGTCGCTTACCTTCAGATGCTCGGCACCTTGGTCGACCATAAAAAGGCCGCCGCACAACAGGTGCCGAATGCGGAGGCGGCGAAATGACCTACGAAACCGCACGCCAGTTTGCCGACAGCTGGGGACTGTTGTTCACAGTCCTCCTCTTTCTGGGGCTCGTCGGATGGACATTTCGCAAGGGGGCAAGCCGCGACCATGACGCTGCGGCGAACATGATTTTCAGGGACGACGACAATGGCTAAAAAACCTGGTGACGACACCCAACGTATCGACCAGCCAACAGGCACGGCCTTTGTCGGCCATGAATGGGACGGTATCGAGGAGCTGAGTACGCCGCTGCCGCGCTGGTGGCTGTGGACCTTTTATATCTCGATCATCTGGTCGCTGGCCTATGTCATCATGTACCCGGCTTGGCCGCTGGTGAACAGCGCGACCGAAGGCATGCTCGGCTGGACCAGTCGCGGGCAGTTGGCAGCAGAAATGCAGGCGGCAGATGCCAAGCGTGCACCGCTGGTGAATGCGCTGGCGGCAATCCCGGTCGAACAGCTGCTCGCTGACCAAAAGCTCTATCAGGGTGCGGTTGCAGGCGGTTCTGCCGCGTTCAAGGTTCACTGCGTGCAGTGCCACGGATCGGGCGCGATGGGCTCCAAAGGCTATCCGAACCTGAATGACGATGATTGGCTGTGGGGCGGCGATATTGCCGCAATCCATTATACGCTGACGCATGGCATCCGGAACCCGGATCATCCCGAAACGCGCCAGTCGGCCATGCCCGCCTTTGATGGCGTGCTGACACCTGCCGAAATTGCGGCGGTCGTGGGGCATGTCCAATCGCTTTCGGGCAAAGCGAAGCCCAATGCCAAGGGTGCAGAACTGTTCGCCACCAATTGCGCGTCGTGCCATGGTGCCGATGGCAAGGGCTTGCGCGAATTTGGAGCGCCAAATCTGGCGGACAATATCTGGCTCTACGGCAGCGATCCGGCGACGCTGACGCAAACGATCAAGCAAAGTCGTCAGGGCGTGATGCCGCGCTGGAATGACAAGCTCGACGCGGCTACTATCAAGATGCTCGCCGCCTATGTCCATTCGCTGGGCGGCGGTGAAGCCACTCCGGCTGCGGCGGCTCCTGCTGCTGCACCCGCAACGATGGAGGCTAAGGCGGCCAATGGCCAACCTTGAAGACCTGCTAGGGGTGGACGACCCGCTCTACGAGAAGCGCAAGGGCGTCTACCCCAAGTCGGTCGATGGCTTCTTCCGGCGGTTCAAATGGGCGATCATGGCGATCACCCTGACCATTTATTACGCCACCCCCTGGATAAGGTGGGATCGGGGTCCGCACGCCCCCGATCAGGCTGTTTTGGTCGATCTCGCCAATCGCCGTTTCTATATGTTCAACATCGAAATCTGGCCGCACGAATTTTATTATGTGGCCGGGCTGCTGGTGATGGCGGGGATGGGGTTGTTTCTGGTGACCAGCGCCGTCGGTCGCGCCTGGTGCGGCTATGCCTGCCCGCAAACCGTGTGGACCGACCTGTTCCAGCATGTCGATCGCTTCGTCGATGGTGATCGCAACGCGCAGATCCGCCTCGAAAAAGCGCCCTGGGGTCCGGAGAAGATTTTCAAGCGCCTTAGCAAATGGTCGATTTATCTGTTCGTCGCCTTCTGGACTGGCGGCGCGTGGATAATGTATTTTGCCGATGCACCTACGCTGACGGTAGATTTCTGGACGGGTCAGGCAGCTCCCGTGGCCTATGCTACGGTCGGCGTGCTGACCGCGACGACCTTCATCTTCGGCGGTTTCATGCGCGAACAGGTGTGCGTCTATATGTGCCCCTGGCCGCGCATCCAGACCGCGATGATGGACGAAAAATCGCTGATCGTCACCTATCGCGAATGGCGCGGCGAACCGCGCGGATCGGTGAAAAAGGCAGAGGCCCAGCCGGGTGCTTTCGGTGACTGTGTTGATTGCAACCAGTGCGTGGCCGTTTGCCCGACGGGCATCGACATCCGCGAAGGGCCGCAAATCGGTTGCATCACCTGCGCCTTGTGCATCGACGCCTGCGACAGCGTGATGGAGCAGATTGGCCGTCCGCGCGGCCTGATCGACTATCTGACGCTTGATGATGTCGCGACCGAAAAAGCTGGTGGCACCGCGCATCCGACTTTGAAGACACTCTTCCGCACGCGGACGTTGGTCTATTTTGGTATCTGGTGTTCGATCGGCCTCGCCATGCTGTTCACATTGGGGCAGCGCACCCGGCTCGACTTGACTGTGCAGCATGATCGCAACCCTCTCTATGTCCAGCTTTCGGATGGTTCGATCCGCAACAATTACACCGTCAAGGTCCGCAATATGGAGACCCGCCAGCGCGAGGTCGAACTGGTGATCAAGGGGCTTCCGGGTGCCATCGCATGGACCAGCACCGGATCGCGCGAAACCGCAACCGATCGTGTGAAAGTCTCGGTTGCACCCGATACGGTGCAAAAGGTGCGCTTATTTGTCGTCGCGTCGACCGAGGGTGCAACCCGGACCGATTTCGAAATTCAGGCCATTGCGCTGACCGGCAGTGAAAAAGGCGATAGCGACAGCGTGCGTTTTGAAGCGCCGGAGGCAGGACAATGAGCGAAGCCAGAACCAAGCCCTTTACCGGCTATCATATGGCCGCAATCCTGATCGGATTTTTCGGCATCGTGATCGCGGTGAACATCTACATGGCCAAGGTCGCGGTCGGCACCTTTGGCGGCACCGTGGTCGACAACAGCTATGTCGCCAGCCAGAATTATAATGAGTGGCTGGCCGAGGCCGACCGGCAGAGCAAATTGGGCTGGTCGATCACGGCGTCACGTGTCGCTGGCGGTAAGGTTGCTTTGCAAGTCACCGACAATGGCGTTGCAGGGCAGGGCTTTGTCATCAGTGCACGCGCCATTCACCCACTCGGTCGTGCCCCCGAGCAGGCACTACGCTTTGAACCGCAGGGTGATGGCAACTGGCTTTCGACGCAGGCACTGCCCAGCGGGCGCTGGACGCTCCACTTCGAAATGCGGCGCAATGCTGACCATTCCCGCATGATAGCCGACGTCAAATGAACGCACCTGCACCCCAGGCATCGATAACGGCATTGCCGGAAACGCTGTTTGCGGTGCCGGGGATGCGCTGTGCGGGGTGCATTTCGAAGATCGAAACCGGACTGACCCAAGTGCCGGGGATTGCTGCCGCGCGGGTCAACTTCACTGCCAAGCGGGTTGTGATCAGCCATTTGCCCGAAACCACCGTCCCCGAAATCCAGCGCGCCTTGGCCAAGCTTGGCTTTGAATCGCAACCGTTAGGTGATGAACTGGCGGGCATCTCGGATGAGAGCAGCCGTGAATTGCTGAAGGCAATGGCCGTCGCCGGCTTTGCCATGATGAACATCATGTTGCTGTCGGTTTCGGTCTGGTCGGGAGCAACGGGCGGCACCAAAGACCTGTTCCACTGGCTGTCGGCTCTGATTGCTTTGCCGACCGTGGCCTATTCGGGTCGGCCCTTTTTCCGTTCGGCTTGGGCCGCGCTCAAGAACCGGCGTACCAATATGGATGTGCCGATTTCGATCGGTGTTGCCCTGACCACAGCCCTGTCGCTCCACGAAACATTCGTTAGCGGCCCGCATGCCTATTTCGATGGCGTGGTCATGTTGCTCTTTTTCCTGCTCACAGGCCGCTGGCTGGACAGTGTGATGCGTGACCGCGCGCGCGATGGTGTCTCGGCACTGCTCAAACACAAGGCCGCTGGTGCACTGGTTCTGGCTGACGACGGCACTTCCAGCTGGGTCAATGCTGATGCGCTCAAGTCCGGCATGGTGATGCTGGTCGCTGCGGGCGAACGCCTGGCAGCAGACGGCATCGTTACCAAGGGGCGTTCGCAATTCGACCTTTCGCTGCTCACCGGAGAATCAGCGCCGGTTCAGGTCGCGCCGGATGACAGCGTGCATGCCGGAACGTTGAATGTAGATGCACCCGTCGAGGTGAAAATTACCGCGGCAGGTGCAGCCACTGCGCTTGCCGATATTGCGCGGCTGATGGAAGATGCGGGTCAATCCAAATCGCGCTACGTCCGCATCGCTGACCGTGCCGCGCGCTATTATGCGCCTGCTGTGCACACGCTGGCTTTGCTCAGCTTTGCGGGCTGGATGCTCGCCGGGGCGGGCTGGCACCAATCGCTGCTGATCGCGGTCGCGGTGCTGATCATCACTTGCCCTTGCGCTTTGGGCCTGGCCGTACCCGCCGCGCAGATTGTGACGGCAGGTGCATTGATGAAAAAGGGCATATTGGTCAAAGACGGCTCTGCGCTCGAGCGGCTGGCAGAGGTGGATCGGGCGTTGTTCGACAAAACCGGCACACTGACCTTGGGCCGCCCTGAATTGGTGGATCGCGACCGACTTCCGGCCTCGGCCAAACCAATTGCGCTGGCCTTGGCGCGAGCCAGCCGACACCCGCTGTCGCAAGCCTTGCGCCGCGCGCTTGAGGCCGATGGCGTGGCGGCGGCCGACATTACAGATATCAGGGAAATTGCCGGTCAAGGGGTCGAGGCGCTTTACGGATCGGAGAGGATCCGTCTCGAGCGCCCCGATGCGAGGAGCGCCGGTGCATCGCTAGCCGTCCAGTTTCGGCAGGGTGATGCACCGGCGATTGTCCTGACCTTTGAAGATGGCATGCGCCCTGACGCGCAATCGGCGCTGCACCAATTGCGGGCGCTGGGCATCGAAAGCAGCATAGTTTCCGGCGACCGAGCCGAGGCTGTCCAACCCGTTGCACGCGAATTGAGCCTGACTGCGCAGACCGCCATGCAACCGCAGGATAAACTTGATACGATTTCGCGTCTCGCTGCGGCAGGTCACAAGGTGTTGATGATCGGGGATGGCTTGAACGACGGGCCAGCACTTGCCGCTGGCCATGCTTCATTGGCACCTGCCTCGGCGAGCGATGCGGGGCAGAATGCGGCCGATGCCGTGTTCATGGGTGACAGCCTTGCACCGGTTGCCATTGCCGTCCGCGCCGCGCGCGCCACGCAGCGGATTGTGCGGCAAAATTTTGTGCTGGCGATCGGCTATAATGTCATTGCCGTCCCGATGGCGATCATGGGGATGGTGACTCCGCTGATTGCGGCGCTCGCAATGTCTGGTTCGTCCATCATCGTCGTGGCCAACGCGTTGCGGTTGAAGGGCGCTGCGAAATGACTGGCATCCTGATCCTAATCCCGATCGCGCTGGGTCTGGGCTTGCTAGGTTTGGGTGCCTTCTTCTGGTCGCTGCGCAGCGGCCAGTTCGACGATCTCGATGGCGCTGCGCTGCGTATCTTGATCGATGATGAGGGGCCGGATGATGACTGACCGTCGCATTAATCCGTGGGTTGCAGCGCTGGCTTCATTGGCGCTTTCGATGCCCATTCCCGCAGCGGCGCAAGCGCGTTCGATCATGGTGTCGAACTGCATAGGCGGGATGGACCGTATCGACATCCCCGCTGACCCTACACAGCCTAGCGATCATGGTTGCTGCAATAAAGGCTGCCACGCCGCCAATGACCGGCGCAAAAAGAACCAGGACGACCGCCAAGACGACTGCTGCTGAGTTGGCGGCAACTATCTTCAAATCAGATGCTCCGCTGCACCAGCGCAGGCTGGTGCCTATCTCGCATCTCGATTTAGCCGGAAAGGCGTAATGGGCCCCAGCCTGCGCTGGGGCGGCGCGGCTTTGTTTGATCGGCTTAATCACCCACAAAAAAGAGGCGGGCTCTTGCGAACCCGCCCCCATAGGGAGGAGCTGGTAAAGCGGGTTAGAGCTTGAAGCCCACACCCACGCCAAAGACGAGCGGATCGATATCCACGCCCACGCGCTGCACGCCGGCAGCGGTCGTGTTCAGGCGGGCATTGGTGTCCATCTTGATATATTTGACGTCGAAATTGAGGAACATCTTTTCGTTCAGATCGATGTCGATCCCGGCCTGCGCGGCCCAGCCAAAGCTGCTGCTGAGGTGGACGTTGGTGGGGCCGACAGCGGCTTCAAGGCCGTTCGATGCCTTTTCTTTGTAGAACAGGGTCCAGTTGACGCCTGCGCCGACATAGGGGCGCACCTTGGCTTCGGGCGCGAAGTGATATTGCAGCGTCACGGTCGGCGGCAACACCCAGGTCGAGGCGAGCTTGCCGATACCCCCAGTGGTTCCGGTGGTTCCCGATACGCTGTGCTTGGACGTGGCAGCGATCAGTTCGATGCCGACATTGTTGCTCACCATATGGGTGATATCGACTTCGGGCGTGATCGCATTGTCGACCGAAACAGTTTCGGCGGGAAATGCTGGCGTAATGCCGGTCGAATCTTCATTCGGCGCGACCAATATGCCGCGAATGCGGATAAAGGTATCGCCTGCTTCGGCCATGGCGGGGGTTGCCGCCATTCCAGCCATCAGGAGAGCGAGTGTGGAAATCGTTTTTATCTTGATGCTCATTATGTAACTCCCTGTGAGCGTTGGGTTATGGTCTTTTGCAGGTGTTCAGCCTGAACAAGGTGTAGGCCGGACACCAGCGGAAGAGCCCGGTGAAGAGCGGGACGAGCCCGACCCAACCCCAGACGGTTTTCGGCCCGACAAAGACGAGCGAAATCAGAATGATCCCAGCGACGATACGCAGGATGCGGTCAGCATTTCCGACATTGGTGTTCATGGGAAATTCCTTTTGAAGCGATCAGCGTGAGAGCATTAGCGGGACGCGTGATTGCATCGTCAGATAGCGGGTGACGCCGCCGAGCAGCGTTTCACGAAGCCGCGAATGGCCATAGGCACCGATCAAGATGCAGCCTGCACCATGATCAAGCGCGAATTGGTGCAGCACATCGTCAGTATCGCGCACGCCGGGCTTCAGCGTGTGCAGATCGGTTTTGATGCCGTGGCGCGACAGATATTCGGAGGCCGCAGTTTGCGGGAATTCCTCTTCCTTATTGCCGATCGAAACCAGATGCACGGCAGAGGCCATTTTGAGCGTCGGCAGCGCATGGCGGATCGCGCGTGCAGCCTGTTCCGAGGCGTTCCAGCCAACCACGACAGGTGCGGTCGGATCAACCCGGTCGCACCCGGCGGGAACGACCAGAACCGGGCATCCGGAATGAACGACGACGGCGTCGACGATTGGCAAGGGATGTGTCACATCACCTTTCTGCGGGCCTGCCTGACCGAGAACGACCAGATCGGCAAGTGATGATGCAGAAACAATAGTCTGCGCGACGTCGCCATCGAACGCCTGCCAATCCCAACGGACATCTTCCTTCGCAAGCCGCTCCTCGACCTGCTTTTGCAATTGGTCCTGCTTCTTCCGCAACTCCTCGATCAAGACGCTGCTGGTGAACATGCCGCCAGCGGGATCGAAGGCCGCATAGGCACCATAAGGCGTCACATGCATGCAGGTGAGATGCGCGTCATGCGCGCGGCAAATGTCGAGTGCGGCGGTCAGGCGGCCTTCAAAACCGCTGTCGTCGTGGACATGAACTAATACGGACTTCAGCATTGCAACTTCCCCTGCAATTCCGATTGATGCCGGGATGGTACGAGTCGTTGCAGGACCTGTCCTTGACCGATGACAAGGAAGTTATTGACTGAGATCAAAGCCAGATTTCGCGCATCTGCTTAGGTATAGGCGATTATGTGGCCATATTTTCCGGACCTGTTGGCGCGGCCTGTACCGCGATATACGAGCTACCCGCCGGCCACCCAATTTATCGACAAGGTCGGTGCGGACGCGCAGGCAAAGGCGCTCAATGCCGTGGTCAGCGGCACGCCGATCTCACTTTATGCACACATCCCCTATTGCCAGTCGATCTGCTGGTATTGTGGCTGCAACACCGGCGCTGCTGGCCGGACGCAGCGGTTGCACGCTTATCTGGAGGCGCTTGAGGGCGAAATGGCGATGGTCGCCAAAATGCTTGGCGGGCGGGGAAAGCTGCAGCGCATCGCCTTTGGCGGGGGCAGCCCCAATGCCATCGAACCAATAGCTTTCGTCCGGCTGGTCGACCGGCTGGTGACGATGTTCAGCGGGAACAGCCCCGACATTTCGGTCGAAATCGATCCACGTGCATTCAGCCTCGAATGGGCGATGACCCTGGCGGTTGCGCAGGTCAGCCGGGTCAGTTTCGGGGTGCAGAGTTTTGAACCGGACATCCAGGCGGCGATTGGCCGGGTCCAGCCGGTGGAGATGATCGAAACCTGCATGGCGTCGCTACGCGCGCGTGGGATCAAGGCGATCAATTTCGATTTGATGTACGGCCTGCCGCATCAGACCAATGAAAGCCTTTTGGGCACGCTAAACCATGTTGCGCGTATGCGGCCTTCGCGCATCGCTCTGTTCGGCTATGCGCACGTGCCGCACATATTCCCGAGGCAGAAACGCATCGACACCGCAGCTTTGCCGGGCATAGAGGCGCGTTTCGAACAGGCTGCGATCGGCTATGAACGGCTGGTGTCCGAAGGCTATGTGCCCGTGGGCTTCGATCATTTCGCACTGCCCGACGACTCGCTTGCCATTGCCGCAGCCGAGGGCAAGGTGCGGCGCAATTTTCAGGGCTTCACCGAAGACCAATCCGATGTGCTGATCGGATTTGGCGCCAGCGCGATCAGCCAGTTTCCGGATGCAATCATCCAGAATGAGAAGAACCCCGGCGCCTATCGCGAGATTGTCGGCGCGCACCAGCTTGCCGGTCGACGCGGGTTGGTTCGGGATGTCGACGACCAGCTCCGCGCGCAGCTGATTGAACGACTGCTGTGCACCGGTCGGGCTGATACCACTTGTCTGCTGAACGATCCCGCTTCGCTGGCATCGCTGCGCCAACTTGAGGAACGCAGGCTGATCATTCGCGATGGCAATACTATCGTGTTGACTGAAGCAGGACGGCCCTATGCGCGTGTGGTTGCGGCATTATTTGACACGACGCTGCCGGTACTAGGCACCGGTTCACTCGCTGCATGAAAAGTTCGTTTGGCCAATAAGATAGGCGATTTATCGAACTTGATTTGATCGCGGGTCTGATTTGTTGCACCTATCTGCGATGACTTATGAGTTCACAATTCCGAAGCTTACCCGTCGCTCATTTGTTGGCGCGGCAGGCGCGGCAGTCGCCCTATTCGCTACTCCCCCAGTCTTTGCGGAAAGCGAAACCGTCTGGAAAAAGCTGCCCACGGTGCCTTTCAGGGGCAAGCAGGACGATATCAGCTTCGTCGATGCACTTCATGGCTGGTACGGCAATGGTGAGGGAAAGCTCTATCGCACGACCGACGGTGGCGACTCATGGGAGAAAATGTGGGACCAGCCCGGAACTTTCATCCGCGCATTGGGATTTGTTGACCAGCAGGTCGGCTATCTGGGCAATGTCGGGATCAATTATTACCCCGGAGTAACCGACACGCATCCGCTCTATCGCACAGCCGATAGCGGACGGAGTTGGCAGGCGGTTTCGGCGGAAGAGATCGACAAAGTCGTAGGCATTTGTGCGATCGATATCCTGCCGGTCAAACGCATCTTTCAAGGCGAATTGCGTCCCAGTCACATCGTGACGGCGGCTGGGCGGGTTGGCGGCCCCGCGATGATGCTGCGTTCCGAAGATGACGGGGCAAGCTGGAAGGTCATCGACCTTTCCGAACATGCAGGGATGATCCTCGACGTCAAATTCCACGATCCCAAGACAGGTTTTGTCTGCGCCTCGGGCGTGTCCGCGACGGGAGAGGGTGACGCCGTGATGCTGATGACCCGCGATGGCGGCAAAAGCTGGAAACCCGTTTGGCGGTCAAAACGAAAGCTGGAAAATGTGTGGAAGATGAGCTGGCCGAGCCGCAGGGTCGGCTATGCCACGGTGCAAAGCTACGACGAAGCAGCGGGAAACAGGCGCGTGGTGATCAAGACTGTCGATGGAGGTAAGAGCTGGAAGGAAATTCTCCTCGTCGACGAGGCTGGCATTCGCGAATTCGGCGTCGGTTTTGTCGACACGATGCGCGGCTGGGTTGGCACCAGCAAGGGCGGCTTTGAAACCCGCGACGGTGGCAAATCATGGCAGCGGATCGAATTCGGCCGCGCGGTCAACAAAATCAGGGTCGTCCCCGGCGCTAGCGGCGGAAAGCGGCTTTTTGCCATCGGAGTCGATGTGCACCGGTTTGATCTGCCCTAACTATTTACCGCCCATATCAGGAATTCGACATTGCCCTTGGGGCCGGTGATCGGGCTCTCGGTGAGGCCTTTTACAGCCCAGCCGCTGCCCTCAAGCCAGGCTGACACCTCGTCGCACACGCGGCTATGGATTGCCGCGTCGCGCACGACGCCGCCCTTGCCGACCTCGCCCCGTCCTGCTTCGAATTGCGGTTTGATCAGCGCGATCATTTGCGCGCCGGGTTTGGCAAATGTCATGGGTCGTTCGAGCACCTTGGCAAGGCTGATGAAGCTGGCATCGCAGACGATCAGGTCGGCTGGTTCGGGGATATGCTCGGCGGTCAATATCCGTGCGCTGGTCTGTTCGTGGACCACCACGCGCGGGTCTTGCCGCAATTTCCACGCAAGCTGGTTGGTGCCGCTGTCGATGGCATAGACCTTAGCAGTTCCCTTGCTCAACAAAACATCCGTGAAGCCGCCGGTGGAAGAGCCGACGTCGATTGCGACCGCAGCGGTTACGTCGATCCCGAACTGCTCCAGCGCATGCGCCAGCTTGATACCGCCCCGCGAGACCCAGGGATGGTCCTGCCCTTTGACGCTGATTTCAGCGTCCTCGGCCACCTGCAGCCCGGGCTTGTCGGCCTTTTTATCGCCCAGCATCACATGCCCTGCCATCACCAGAGCCTGCGCGCGCGTCCGGCTTTCAGCGAGGCCGCGTTCGACGAGCAGTTGGTCTATCCGGATTTTCGGTTTGGCCATGGCGATTTGGGGCCTAGCCGAATGCTGACCAATTGGCCATAAGGCTGTCCATGCGGATGAACCATCTGATCCTGTTGCCTTTGCTCGCGCTTGCCGCCTGCGTGCCTTCGAAACCTGAGCCGGTTCCGCAGCCCAAGCCGCAACCCGTTCCACCGCCGGTTGTCGTTGCGCCGCAACCTGCGCGTCCGGCGGGTGATTGGATCGACTGGCCGATCGAGGCCGGCACCTGGGTCTATCGCACCGACACGCGCGGATCGCTGGCGCTTTTCGGCCCTGCAGGTGCCAATGCGACGGTCACTTTGCGTTGCGACAAAGCGCGCGCCCGTATCTTCTTTTCTGTCTCCGGCATATCGCAAAGCGGGACTTTGACCGTCCGGACAAGTTCGACGATGAAGTCATTCGCTGCATCGCAGGCGTCGACAGAGCCGCCCTATATCGCCACCGAACTGATGCCGCGCGACCCGATCCTCGACGCGATTGCCTATAGCCGCGGCCGCTTTGCCATTGAAATTGCTGGCTTGCGTCCGATGGCGATCCCGAATTGGGCAGAAATCGACCGTGTGATTGAGGATTGCCGCAGCTGAAACCACGCAACAAAAAAGGGGCCGGGCGGGCCCCTGCGCAAGAGGCAAGATATTTGCCAGAAAAAAATCGAAAAACAAGTCTTGTTTCACAGATTCGCTTGATTCAAATTTGAGTCGCGGAGGGCAAGCAGATGCAAGACGCAAACAGTTTTCAACAATCGAAAGGAGGTGATCCGATGTCTCATGGTTCAGTTACGAGGTCGGACATTTCCGTTCGGGGGATCGGCTGCTGATTTCAGCATGACTACCACTCCCGGCAGCGGCATGTCCGGCTGCTGACCATGCAAGGAAAGGGTCGCTCCCGCACGGAGCGGCCCTTTTCGCATGTCACATCACAAGTTCGTCGAAAGCGGCTGGTAAGCTGACGATGGCACCCTACATTGATGCAGGAAAGTTGAGGATTGAGCATGGCATTTATGAAGGGCGTCTGGCGGTTTCTGGTTGGCATCAAGGACGGGCTGGCGCTGCTGTTCCTGCTGGTCTTTTTCGGGATGCTTTATGCGCTGCTCAGCGCCGGGCCTAATCCCGGTGCCGTGCGCGACGGTGCGTTGCTGATCGAACTGGATGGATTTGTTTCCGAACAACCAGCAGCCATCGATCCAGTCGGCGCCTTGTTATCGCAGCGCGCGCCAATGCGCGAATATCGTCAGCGCGACATATCCCGCGCGCTCGAACTGGCGGTGAAGGATCATCGTATCAAGGCGGTGGTGCTCGATCTCGATCGTTTCATGGGCGGCGGACAGACGAGTCTTGCCGCCTTGGGCGAGAGGATTGATGCGGTGCGCAAGGCAGGCAAGCCGGTCTATGCCTTTGCGACTGCTTATAGCGACGATGGCTATCAGTTGGCCGCGCATGCCAGCGAGATCTGGGTCGACCCACTGGGTGGCGTGCTGCCGACCGGGCCGGGTGGCTCGCGGACTTACTATAAGGGCCTGTTCGACCAATTGGGTGTCAAGGCGCATATCTACCGCGTCGGCACCTTCAAAAGCGCAGTCGAGCCCTATATGCGCGCCGACCAGTCACCAGAGGCCGAAGTTGCGATGAAGGCGCTCTACGATGAAGTTTGGGAGCAATGGCGAAGCGATGTTGCCAAAGCGAGACCGAAGGCGAAGCTCGACGCGCTGCTCGCCGATGCGCCGGCAGCGGTTGAGGCGGCGAAAGGCGATCTGGCGCAATTGTCGCTGGCGAACGGGTTGGTCGACAAGCTGGGTGATCGCATCGCTTTCGGCAAATATGTCGCCGCTAAAGTGGGCGAAGGGCGCGAGGAAAAAATCGGTGGCTTTGCCGAAACCCGCCCAGCGGCTTTGCTTGACGCACACAGCCCCTCGCGCGATGGCTCCCCGATTGGAGTCATCACCGTCGCGGGCGAAATCATTGACGGTAAGGGTGGGCCGGGCGTAGCTGCAGGTGATAGCGTATCCGAACTCATCTACGACGCGCTCAAAAATGACGATCTGAAGGCGCTGGTGGTGCGCGTTGATTCACCAGGCGGGTCGGTGACAGCGTCGGAGAAGATCCGGCTAGCCTTGGCAGAGGCCAAGAAGCGCAAAATTCCGGTTGTCGTCTCGATGGCCAATCTGGCCGCCAGTGGCGGTTATTGGATATCAATGCCTGCCGACACCATCTTTGCGGAGCCTTCGACTATCACCGGTTCGATCGGAATTTTCGGCGTACTGCCTTCGGGTAAGGAAGCGCTCGCCAAATGGGGCGTGACTACCGATGGCGTGCGCACCACCCCGCTTTCGGGGGAGCCCGATGTGCTGGGCGGCATCAGCCCTGAATTCGACCGGTTGGCGCAGGCGACGATCGAAAAGGGCTATCGCGATTTCCTGACGCGCGTGGCGGTTTCGCGTAAAAAGACCGTCGAGCAGGTCGATGCCATTGGCCAAGGCCGCGTCTGGGCGGGCGGTACTGCGCGCCAATTGGGGCTGGTCGACCGGTTGGGCGGTCTTGACGACGCTTTGGCCGAAGCAGCGCGGCTGGCCAAGCTTGAGAAAGGCAACTGGCACCCGCTCTACATCGAACCCATGCCCGATTTTGCCAGCGCGCTGCTAGGCGGGCTGATGCCCGAACCGGCGCAGGCGCAAGCTCCGAAGGACTTGTTCGGGCGTGCGGCATGGGAGCAGCAGTTGGTATTTGACCGGATTGCAGCGGACTTGCGCTTGCTGTCGGGTGTGCAAGGCGCACAGGTGCGTTGTCTGGAATGTGGCGCGGTGGCGGGGCTACCGACAGTAGGTGGCGAGACGAACTCCGGAAACTGGTTCGATATGTTGCTTTCGCGGTTGCACTAGCCACTCCGAAAAGCATTGGTAATCGGATAGCGACGGTCGCGGCCGAAATTGCGGCTACCCAGCTTGACCCCGGGCGGGGCCTGCCGTCTTTTATATTCGGCGATATAAAGCAGCCGCTCGATCCGCTCGACCACCTCGCGCGGGTGGCCGCGTGCGGTGACTTCATCGACCGACAGTTCCTGCTCGACCAACCCGAGCAAGATATCGTCCAGTACCGGATAGTCGGGCAAGCTGTCGCTGTCTTTCTGGTCAGGACGCAGTTCAGCCGAGGGGGGGCGCGTGATGATCGCTTCGGGGATGACAGGGCCGTCGGGGCCAAGCCCGATGCGGCAGCGATTGGCGTTGCGCCAGCGCGAGATCGCAAACACCGTCATCTTATAGGCGTCTTTCAGCGGGTTATAGCCGCCCGCCATATCGCCATAGATGGTGGCATAGCCGACGCTCATCTCGCTCTTGTTGCCTGTAGTCAGCAGCATATGGCCGAATTTGTTGCTGAGCGCCATCAATGTCACCCCGCGGATGCGCGACTGGACATTTTCCTCGGTGATATCGACGTCCTTGTCGGCAAAACTGCCTGCGAGCATCTCGTCGAACGCCATGACCGCCGGATTGATCGGGATGGTATCGAGGCGGCAGCCGATCATCGCGGCACATTCCGCCGCCAGATCGAGGCTCAACTGGCCGGTGAAGCGGCTGGGTAGCATGACGCACCACACCCGGTCTGGCCCCAAGGCATCGGCGGCAATCGCGGCGCAGATTGCGCTGTCGATCCCGCCAGAAAGCCCCAGCACCACGCCGGGGAAACGGTTGCGGTCGACATAGTCGCGCAACGCCAGCACCATCGCGGAATAGATGTCGGCTGGGTGATCTTCCCACACCGCCAGTTCGCCACTTTCGCACGCCCAGCTATTGGCACCCTTGCACCAATGCGTGATGCGCAGATGTTCCTCCCAGTCGGGCAGGTGATGCGCGGCCTTTCCATCGGCGTTGAGCACAAAGGAGCAGCCGTCGAACACCAGCTCATCCTGCCCGCCGACGCGGTTGAGGAAGATGAGCGGAAGGCCGGTTTCGGCGACACGGGTGGCAAACACTTCCTCCAGCCGCCGGTCGTCCTTGTCGATTTCATAGGGGCTGCCATTGACCGAAATCAGCAGCTCGGCGCCTTGCGCCGCCAGATGGGTGCACACACTGGGCAACCAGCCATCCTCGCAGATGGGTAGGCCAAGCTTGACCCCGCGAAACGCGACGGGTTCGGGCAGCAGCCCCTGCGCGAAAATACGTTTTTCGTCGAAGGTGCCATAATTGGGCAGCTCGTGCTTTTTTCGAATCGTGACGATTTTGCCGCCGTCGAGCAGCGCAACGATATTGTAGAGCGCATTGCCCTCTTTCAGGATCGATCCCACCAGCATCGCAGGGCCACCATCAGCAGTCGCCGCCGCAAGCCGTTCCAGTTCGCGTGCTGCGGCCTTCTGGAAAGCAGGCTTCAGCACAAGGTCTTCGGCTGGATAACCGATCAGCTGCTGTTCCGGAAACAGCACCAGATCGACGGCACCGGCCTTTACGCGCCACGCCAGCATAGCATCGGCATTGCCTTTAAGGTCACCCACACGCTGGTTGAGCTGGGCCATGGCGATGGAGAGGGTATCGGTCATGGTAGGGCCGCAAACCCGAAGTCAACGCCTTCGAGGCGCCAAAATGGCAAAGAGCCGGACGCAAAATGCACGCCGGGAATAGTGGTTCTATTGCCAAGGGCGTTTTGTGTTCGGATCGAAGCCATTTTGACGTCCTACGGATTTGACCGATTTTGTCCATTGCTGCGTTGGCGAGCTTGGAGATATCGACATATCCCCGTCGCTCGCCGCCTAGCACTGAACAAAATCGCTTCAAACCTCGAAAGCGTTGACTTCGGGTTTGCGGCCCTATTTCCTATTGTCCACAATCGAGGCGGGCAAGGCGATTGTCAGCTTGGATGGCCTTCGCTAGGGCGGCGTCACGATTCTGCAACGCGGCAAAGGGGTGGCGCGCAATGAAACTGATTACCGGGAACAGCAACCTTCCGCTCGCAAAGGGTATCGCCGAATATCTGGGGCTTCCGCTGACCGACGCCAGCGTCCGCCGTTTTGCCGACAATGAGATTTTCGTCGAGATTCACGAAAATGTCCGTGGTGAGGATATGTTTGTCATCCAGTCGACCAGCCATCCGGCGAACGACAATCTGATGGAATTGCTGATCATGATCGACGCGCTGCGCCGTGCTTCGGCCAAGCGCATTACCGCGGTGCTCCCCTATTTCGGCTATGCCCGGCAGGATCGCAAACCGGGCCCACGCACGCCTATTTCAGCCAAGTTGGTCGCCAATCTGATCACCGAGGCCGGGGCCGACCGCGTGCTCACCGTCGACCTGCACGCCGGTCAGATCCAGGGTTTCTTTGATATCCCGACCGACAATCTGTTTGCCGGCCCGGTGATGAGCGCCGACATTTTGGAACGGCACGGCGATAAGCCGATCACCGTTGTCTCCCCCGACGTCGGCGGCGTTGTCCGCGCGCGGGGGCTGTCCAAGCGCATCAACGACGCTCCGCTCGCAATCGTCGACAAACGCCGCGAGAAAGCGGGCGTTTCCGAAGTGATGAACATCATCGGCGATGTGAAGGATCGTTTCTGCATCCTGATTGACGACATCGCCGATAGCGCAGGCACGCTGTGCAATGCCGCTGATGCCCTGAAAGCATCCGGTGCTTCCGACGTCGTCGCTTATATCACCCACGGCGTGCTGTCGGGCGAAGCGGTCAACCGCGTCAATGCGTCGAGCTTGCGCAAGCTGGTAATCACCGATTCGATCATCGCATCGGACGCCGCACGTGATAGCGCCAAGATCCGCCAGCTACCGATAGCGTCCTTGCTGGGCGAAGCGATCAAGCGCATCGCCGACGAAAGCAGCGTTTCAAGCTTGTTCGACTGATCGATGCCAAAATCGATCCTGCTGATTGGCGCTACGGGCTTCATCGGCAGTGAGATTGCGCGAATGCTGGTCCGTGAAGGACATGCGGTGACCGGGTTGGCTCGGGATATCGACTATGGGCGGCGGATTCTTGCCCGTTTGAATTGGGTGCAAGGCGACTTGCGGGCGTTGCTGACGGCGAACGACTGGCAAGGAAAGGTCAAAGGCCACGACATTGTCATCAACGCGAGCGGGGCGCTGCAAAGCGGCCTGCGCGACAATGTGAACCAGGTACAGTTTGAAGCAATCGCTGCGCTGATTGAGGCATGCAAAATTGCCGAAACCGGCCATTTCATCCAGATTTCCGCGTCCAATGCCGATCAGGGTCAAAGCAGCGATTTCATGGAGAGCAAGGCGAAGGCCGATGCCTTGCTTGCCGCATCTGGGCTGAGTCACACCCTATTGCGTCCCGGACTTGTCATCGGTCGCAACGCCTTTGGGGGTACCGAAATGGTCCGCATGGCGGCGGCGTTGCCCTGGGTCGTTGTAGCACCTTTCGGCACGGGGAAAATTCAATGCGTCGCTTTGGCCGATGTGCTTGATGCGGTGAACCGGTCGGTTGCGCGGCCGGAAGCGGCGCAAGGGCAATATGATCTGGTCGAACGGCCATCGCATGACCTCGCCGAAATCTTCGAAAAACACCGCCAGTGGTTGGGTTTTGCGCCATGTCGGTTTCGGCTGCGGGTTCCAGTTTGGATTGTGCGTCCGTTGACCGCCATTGCCGATGGGCTGGGCTGGCTAGGTTGGCGCTCGCCTTTGCGTAGCAATTCGATTGCCGCGTTGATGAACGGCGTTTCGGGCAATGCCGACGAAGCCGAAAAGCTTCTTGGTCGTCCGCCGAAAAACCTTGACCAAACATTGGCCGAATTGCCTGCGGCCGGGAAAGCAGATCGCTGGCACGCGCGCATTGCCACACTCTATCCGCTCGCGCTGGCTTCATTGCTGCTCTTGTGGCTGGGCAGTGGAGTGCTCGGTTTAGTCAAGGCCGATCAGGCAGCGGCATTGATTGCGGGGCAAGTTGGCGAATCGAGCGCCAGACTGCTCGTTTTTGCGGGCTCAATAGCCGATATAGCGGTCGGTTTGGGTTTGCTGTTTCGTCCATGGCTGAAAGCGGCGCTTCTCGGGTCGGTCCTTCTGACGCTTGGCTATTGGGCGGGCTCAGCGCTGCTGCGTCCCGATCTGTGGCTTGATCCGCTGGCGCCGATGCTCAAGACGGCTCCCGCCCTGATCCTGTCGCTTGCCTGCCTTGCGATAGCCGACGAGCGGTGATTGATCTGCTCATCCTTGCGCGTTGGCTGCATGTGATTGGTGCGACAGTGCTGCTCGGCACCGGCGCAGGCATCGCCTTTTTCATGGTCATGGCTCACCGGACTGCCGACCCGAAACTGATCGCCCATGTCGCCTCGACTGTGGTGATCGCCGACTTTCTGTTTACAGCGACCGCAGTTATTGTTCAGCCGCTGACCGGCATCTGGCTCGCGTTGCTCACAGGCTGGCCGTTGACGACACCCTGGATCGTCTGGTCGCTGGGACTCTATGTCTTTGTCGGCCTGTTCTGGCTGCCGGTGGTCTGGATGCAAAAACAGATGCGCGATCTGGCGCGCGCAGCCGCTGCCGGTGACACTGCATTGCCGGAGCAATATTATAAACTCTTCCGCCTGTGGTACGCATTTGGATTTCCAGCGTTCTTTGCGGTGCTCGCTATCATCTGGCTGATGCTGCAACGCCCTGATATGTAAAGCGCATGTTGCGCTTTTGCGAAAAGCAAGGCAGGGCATTTCCATGATTGGGGCAAAGGAAATCGAATTGGCGGGGCGGCTCGCTGACGTTGCAGGGGGCGTCATACGCCCGTTTTTTCGCGCCAGTTTTGATCATGAAGCCAAGGCAGACTCCACGCCCGTCACCGAAGCCGACCGCGCGGCAGAGGCCGCTATCCGCGCGATCCTCGATGTAGAATGCCCTGCCGACGCGATCGTCGGCGAAGAATATGGCGAGAAAAACGGCACCTCGGGTCGCACTTGGGTGATTGATCCAATTGATGGCACGATCAGTTTCATGGCGGGGCGCCCGATATTCGGCACGCTGATCGCACTGCTCGAAGATGGCTGGCCGGTGATGGGCGTTATCGACCAGTGCATCAATCGCGAACGCTGGATCGGTGTCACCGGGCAGGGTACAACCTTGAACGGCAAGCTTGTCTCGACCCGCGCTTGTCGCGAACTGGCGCAAGCGTCGCTCGCCACCAGTGGTCCGCAATATTTCAGCCAGCATGACGGCGACCATTTCATGGCGCTCGCGGCACAGACCGCGCACAAACGGATGCTCTTTGGAGGGGATTGCTACAATTACGCGCTGCTCGCGTCCGGGCATATCGATATCGTCGTCGAATCCGGCCTCAAGCTGCATGATTTTGCAGCACTTGTACCCGTTGTCGAAGGCGCGGGCGGGCTGATGTGCGACTGGAATGGAGAGATGCTGCACGCAGGATCCGAAGGCCATGTCATCGCGCTCGGCGATCCCGCGCGGATGGAAGATGTGATCGAGGCACTGGCGTGCAATCACTAAGTTCCATCGGCGATTATAAGTTTATCCTGCCGGCGCCTGAACTCAGGCGCTATTTCAGCAGCTATTATTTTGTAGAGATTTCGACCCCGGGCAGGGTTGAGCAGGACGATCTGCTCTATCCAGAATGGGCGAGCGCGCGTTTCATGCTCGAAGGGATGATCCCCGCAAGCTTAGTTCCCGATCCCGTGGTGTCGGTGCCAAGGGCATCGATGACAGGCCCGACCAGCCGAGCCTGCCACGTCCGTTGCTCCTTTGCGCGGCTGGCAGGTATCGGCATGCTGCCTGCGGGCTGGAGCCGGTTTGTCGGCACAAATGCGAGCCACTTTGCAAACGCAGTATTCGATGTCGAAACCGAAACTGCCTTTAGCCTTTTTGGCGCAATATGGGCGGACATACAGGGGCTACAGGACAATCGCGAAATTGCCGACATTTTCGATAAGCATTTGCTCGCAGCACTTGGCCCGGAATATGATCGGGAAGAAGAGATCGAGCGCGTCCATGCTGCATTGGCCGATCCGGAGATCACTGATGTAGGGCAATTGGCGGCGCGGGTGGGGCTCAACAGCCAATATGTTGAGCGCCTTTGCCGCCGCGTATTCGGCTTCCCGCCGAAGCGCTTGCTGCGCCGCCAGCGCTTTCTGCGTTCGCTCGGTGCACGCATGCTCGATCCTGACCTCAAATGGGTGAAGGTGCTCGACGCCAGCTATCATGATCAGGCGCATTTCAGCCGCGATTTTCGCGACTTCATGGGTATGAGCCCCAAGGCCTTTCTCGATATGCCGCGCCCCATAAGCAAGGCGGCGCTCCGGGCGAGGGCCGAGGCGCTCGGCCAGCCGTTGCAAGTTTTACACGGTCCTTGAAACCACTCGCTGCTTGACGAAGGAAAATCCTGCAGCAATGACAGCTTACATGCAGGGGATCGCAAATTGACCGGGGCGGATGGATCCAGCCAAACGCGATTCATCGCGCCGCATCCGCGTCTGCAGCCTTATCTCTCGGTCTATTATTTCACCTCGATCGACACTCTGGATGGCGAGCCTGTCTGCGATTGGATGAACCCTGAGTGGGCCAGTGTGCGGTTTCGCTATAGCGGTGACACGCTGGGCGGGTTTGTCGGGCAAGCGCTACGCGACATTCCGCCAGCCCATTTTGTCGGGCCGACCAGCCTTGCCGGGCCTTTTGCCGCCCGGCGTGCGCGGATTGCCAGTATTGGATTTCTCCCCGTCGGATGGAGCATGTTTATCAATGAGTCTGCCGACGCCTGGGCGGACCGGCTTGATGATGCGTCTTTGGTCAAAACACCTGTGGTTTTTGCCGACATGATGCAAGCGGCGTCATCGGCGCACGACCTTGACGAAATGGCTGCCCGGTTCGATGCCATATTGCTCGACGCTTTGGATAACCGCCCGCTGATCGATGCTGCCACGGAACAGCGGGTGCGAACGGCGCATGCGGCGCTGATGGACCCTGAAGTCACCACAGTCGCGCAATTGGCCGCGCGGTTGCAGCTTTCCATCGCCCAGTTGCAGCGGCTTTCGCTTCGTATTTTCGGCTTCTCACCCAAATTGCTGCTACGGCGCCAGCGTTTTGTACGGACATTGGCGGTGATCATGCGCGATCCGGAGAGCAACTGGTCCGACGCGCTTGATGCCAACTATCATGATCAGGCGCATTTCAACCGGGATTTCCGGCAGTTTTTCAAGATGAGTCCGCGCGAATATCGCGCCCATCCGCACCCGATTATCGGTGCTGCTTCAAAGGCGCGGATGGCGGCGATGGGCGATCCGCTGCAGGCGCTGCAAAAACCGGGGGCAGGCAACGGGCACTGAATTGCCCTTCACACTTGCATTATCAGCCGAATCCCGCTAGGCGCGCGCCTTCCGAATGAGCAGGCTGGCTAAAAGGGCTGCCATGTTTGCTCGATACGGACTCTCTTGGAGAGGTGCGGCACCAGCCCACGCCCCACCCGGCCACCCAAACAGGGTATGGTCATGGGTGGCCGGGTGGGGGAGTGGGCCGGTACCGTCTCCATGCAAACAAAGGAGACCAAAATGCCCAAGTTGAAGACCAAGAGCGGCGTCAAAAAGCGCTTCAAGCTCACTGCCACAGGCAAGGTAAAGCACGGCGTAGCCGGCAAGCGCCACCGCCTGATCAGCCACAGCGGCAAATATATCCGTCAGAACCGCGGCACCGACGTGCTTAGCGATTCGGATGCGGGTCACATTCGCCAATGGGCGCCGTACGGCTTGAAATAAGGAGCGCTGAACCATGGCACGCGTCAAAAGGGGTGTAACCACCCGCGCCAAGCACAAGAACATCTTGGAGCAGGCAAAAGGCTTTTATGGCCGTCGTAAAAATACCATCCGCATCGCACGTCAGGCCGTCGAAAAGGCCGGCCAATATGCGTATCGCGACCGCAAGGTAAACAAGCGCAATTTCCGCGCTCTCTGGATCCAGCGCATCAACGCCGCTGTCCGCGCCGAAGGTCTGACCTATGGCGTCTTCATGCACGGCCTGAAGCTTGCTGGTGTCGAACTCGACCGCAAGACGCTTGCCGATCTTGCGATGAACGAGTCGGCTGTGTTTAGCGCCATAGTTGCGCAGGCGAAGGCAGCGCTGCCGAAAGCAGCATAAGCTACCACTTCGAATAATGCGCAAATGGGCGTGGGCGGCACTTGCCGTTCGCGCCCATTTGCTTATGCGGATTGGGAGTAACTGATATATCTTATTTTATTCGTCATTCCCGCGAAGGCGGGAATCCAACTCCTGAGGTATAAATTTCAGAGGCAGGAGTTGGCCCCCGCCTTCGCGGGGGTGACGAAACAGAGGGAATGCATGAAGCAAGACTTCCAACCAGTGGTCTACATTATGGCCAACCGCCGCTATGGCATCAACTACACAGGCGTGACATCCAACCTGATGCAGCGTATCGGCCAGCACCGAGACGGATATTTTGAAGGGTTTTCGAAGGACAACGACACAAAGATTCTGGTCTGGTTCGAACTACATGGCACGATGGAAACGGCTATTGTTCGAGAGAAGCGGATCAAGAATTGGAACAGGCAGTGGAAGATAAATCTGATCGAAAAGGACAATCCTGACTGGAAGGATTTGGCGGTCGATTTGGGCTTTCCTCCATTGCAACGAAAGTGAACACAACCCCCTAGTTCGTCACCCCTGCGAAGGCGAGGGTCCAACTCCGGTGTTGTAAATCTAGGCGGCGGGAGCTGGATTCCCGCCTTCGCGGGAATGACGAAGATGAGTGAAATTGAAAGACTGAAAGAGCTGATGGCGTCGCTTGAAAAGCAGAGCGCAAGAAGCGTGCTGGCAGACTCGATACGAACTGCGCTTGATCAGGATCCAAAAATCAAAAAAGCCTTTGATGACTTCTTTGAGAAGGAAGCGCAGCGTCGAAAAATGATTGATCAGCTGGCAGAATCTCCGGCTGTCGAAACCATAAATCAAATTCGCAACAACAATAACATGTTCGCCGAGGCATTGGAGCAGTTCAGAATTGGTAGCTTGGGAAAAAGTGGTGTTGTTACCGGCTTGCTGAAGACACTTGGTGGAAGGACAGACGACGAACGGGCTCAGCTCGGCCCGCAATTCAATGCATTGCGAAAAGACTTTGAAAGCGTCATCGCTCAAGGAAAAGCGGAAGTTGAAGAGGTTGATCTTGCTGCGCGTCTGGCGACCGAACGGCTCGACATGACGCTGCCCGCGCCTGAAGCGCCCCGCGGCACCGTGCATCCGGTTTCGCAAGTGATGGACGAACTCGCCGAAATCTTCGCCGACATGGGCTTCGCCGTCGCTGAAGGGCCGGAGATTGAAGACGACTGGCACAATTTCAGCGCGCTCAACATTCCCGAGACGCACCCGGCGCGCGCGATGCACGATACCTTTTACTTCCCTGACCAGATGGCGCTGGATGGCAAGAAGATGCTGCTGCGCACACACACCTCACCGGTACAGATCCGCACGATGACGTCGCAGGAGCCGCCAATCCGCATCATCGCTCCGGGCCGCGTCTATCGTTCGGACAGCGACGCGACGCACACGCCGATGTTCCACCAGATCGAAGGTCTGGTAATCGACAAGGGCATCCATCTGGGGCATCTCAAATGGACGCTCGAAACCTTCCTCAAGGCCTTTTTCGAGCGCGACGATGTCGTGCTGCGCCTGCGCCCCAGTTACTTCCCCTTCACCGAACCCTCGGTCGAGGTCGATGTCGGCTATTCGGTGGTCAAGGGCAAACGCGTGATTGGCGGCAGTGAAGGCTGGATGGAAGTGCTGGGCAGCGGCATGGTTCACCGCAAGGTGATCGAGGCCTGCGGGCTCGACCCCGATGTGTGGCAGGGCTTTGCCTTCGGCACCGGTGTCGACCGGCTTGCGATGCTCAAATATGGCATGGACGATCTGCGCGCCTTCTTCGACGGCGACAATCGCTGGCTCCAGCATTATGGCTTCAACGCGCTCGATGTGCCCACACTCAGCGGAGGAGTAGGCGCATGAAATTCTCGCTATCCTGGCTGAAATATTATCTCGAAACCGAAGCCACGATCGATCAGGTCGCCGATTGCCTCAACCGCATCGGGCTTGAGGTTGAAGGCATTGAAAACCCGGCGGACAAACTCGCAGGCTTCCTTGTGGCGAAGGTGCTCACCGCAGCCCCGCATCCGCAGGCAGACAAGCTGCAGGTGCTCACCGTCGATTCCGGTGACGGCAATCCGTTGCAAGTCGTCTGCGGCGCGCCCAATGCCCGTGCGGGGTTGGTCGGCGTGTTCGGCGTTGAAGGTGCGACGGTACCTGCCAATGGCATGGTGCTAAAGAAAACCGCCATTCGCGGCGTCGAATCGAACGGCATGATGTGCTCGGTCGCCGAACTCGAACTGGGTGACGACCATGACGGTATCATCGAACTTCCCGCCGATGCGCCCGTTGGCATGGCCTTCGCCGAATATGCGGACGTCAACGATCCGGTGATCGATGTCGCCATCACCCCCAACCGGCAAGATTGCATGGGCGTGTTGGGTATCGCGCGCGATTTGGCGGCGGCGGGGCTTGGCACGTTCAAACCGGTCGAGGTGCCCGCTATAACTAGCAGCTACCCATGCCCGGTCGAAATCCGCACCGACGATCCCGAAGGCTGCCCAGCCTTTTACGGGCGCGTTATTCGCGGCGTGAAAAACGGCACTTCGCCCGACTGGATGCAGGCGCGGCTGAAGGCTGCCGGACAACGCCCGATTTCGGCGCTGGTCGATTGCACCAACTATCTGATGCTCGCCTGCGGACGCCCGGCGCACGCTTATGATCTGGCCAAACTGAACGGTGCGGTTGTGGCCCGCCGTGCGGTAAAGGGCGAAACGGTCACGGCGCTGAATGGCAAGGAATATACCCTCTCTTCCGACATGACCGTAATTGCCGATGACAGCGGCGTGCACGACATTGCGGGGATCATGGGCGGCGAGCATTCGGGCTGTTCGGAGGACACCACCGATGTCCTGCTCGAAATCGCCTATTTCACGCCCGAACGAATCGCCAGGACGGGTCAGGCGCTGGCGCTGACTTCGGATGCGCGCAGCCGCTTTGAACGCGGGGTCGATCCGGCCTTCCTCGACGATGGCCTTGCGCTGTTGACCGACCTGATCCTCAAAACATGCGGTGGTGACGCGAGCGATGTAATCCATGCAGGCCAACCTCCGGTCGAGCGCAAGACGGTCGTCTATGATACGGCGCGCTGTGTTGCTCTGGGCGGTATCGACGTGCCTGCCGATCAGCAGAAGGCGATTTTGGAATCATTGGGCTTTGAAGTAGCCACTGACTGGACCGTAACCGTCCCGACATGGCGTCGCGACATTGATGGCTGGGCTGACCTTGTCGAAGAAGTCGTGCGCATCGTCGGCCTCGATAATGTGGTTTCCACCCCACTGCCGCGCGCCGATGGTGTGGCGAAGCCAACTGCTACCCCGCAACAAAGCCTAGAGCGCAAGGTACGCCGCGCTGCGGCTGCGCGCGGGTTGAACGAGGCGATCAACTGGTCGTTCCTGCCGCAGAAAGAAGCCGACGCCTTTGGCGGTGGCAGCTGGAGCCTCGAAAACCCGATTAGCGAAGACATGAAGGTCATGCGTCCCTCGCTGCTTCCGGGCCTGCTCTCGGCGGCGCAGCGCAATATGGATCGCGGCGCTTCGTCGGTGCGGCTGTTCGAAGTCGGGCGGCGTTATCTGGCGGACAGCGAGCGTCTGACGGTGGGCATCGTGCTGGCGGGTGAAAAGACCCCGCGCGGCTGGGCGACTGGCAAGGCCGCCAAGTTTGATGCCTATGATGCCAAGGCCGAGGTTATCGCGCTGCTGGCGGCGGCTGGCGTTGCGACCGACGGCCTGATGGTGCTTGGCGAAGCAGGCGAGCATTATCACCCCGGCCAATCGGCGACCTTGCGCATGGGTCCTAAAAATATCCTCGCGGCGTTTGGGACGCTCCATCCGGCGACCGCCAAGGCGTTCGATCTGGACGGGACCGTGATCGCCGCGGAAATCTTCCTCGACGCAATCCCGGCGAAGAAGGGTGCGGGCTTCATGCGCCCCGCCTTCACGCCGCCGGCTTTGCAGGCAGTCACGCGCGACTTCGCCTTCCTTGTTCCCGAGCAACTCCCCGCAGGCGATCTCGTCCGTGCGATCAAGGGTTGCGACAAGGACAATATTGTCGCCGTCCGCCTGTTCGATCGCTTTGCCGGGCAGGGTGTCCCCGAAGGCCAGATCAGCCTCGCCATCGAGGTGACGTTGCAGCCCGGCGAGAAAAGCTATGGCGACGAGGAGCTCAAAGCAATCAGCGAACGTGTTGTCGCGGCCGCGACAAAGCTTGGCGCAACATTAAGGGGATAGTCTTGGTGTCGATCAAACAAATTTCAGCGGTGATTGCTGCCGGGCTAATGCTGTGCCATGCGCCGCTTTCTGCGGCGGATATCGTATTGGAGCCGAAAAAGATAACAGCTCCATCAAAATTGAAGGCAGACGAAGGCGCGGTGCGTCTCTCGGTTAGAACGCAAAGCCAGTATACCGAGACGTTTTTCCTCTATTTTGTTCAACTGCGCAATGATGGCAGAGACAGCGACAAATATTACCGCATCGAGCGTGGCGCCGGCGTGCCGATCGCAGGGTCGAACATGATTGATGTCAAAGCCAATATATATAAATTTCCCGCGGGACGTTATCGGTTGGTTGCCTATACCATGCGTTGCGAAGGCGTTCCAAAAGCTGGAATGCAGTGTGTGGCTTCAATTGGCGGGCCTCTGCCCACCGGACATTATTCAGCACCTTCGCCCGAGTTTGAAGTCAAGAACGGCGGTTTCACTGACGCCGGTGACTATATCTACGAATATGTCGGGCCGCTGCAGATCGGCGAGGTCGACCAACATCAGGATTTTTCAAAAGGTGAATCGCAAATTCGGTGGAAGCCGCTCAAATTGCCTGTTCCTTCTGCATTTAGCGCCCTACCAGTTGTAGGCGAAGTAACCTCACCATTAGAATTCAAATCCCGGATCAAATGCGAAACTCGGCCCAAGGGCGTGTCGCTGTTCATCCCCTTCATTTGCTGATCCTAACAAAAAAGGCCGGGGCGCAAACCCCGGCCTTTCGCATTCACTCCCGGGAGAGGTTGGGAGGAAATCAGAAGCGATATTCGATGTTGAACGTCGCGGTGCGCGGCGGGCCGTAATAGCCGATGATCGAATTGCCGAATCCAGCACCGGGGAAGTTGTACCCACCGACGCGATAGCGTTCGTTGGTCAGGTTGCGCAGGTTGACTGACAGTTTGAATGCGTCATCGGGCGACGTCCAGGCTGCCGAAGCATCGACCAGGAAATAGCCGTCGGGATCTAGCGCAGGGGTCGGGATTTCGAACATATAGGCATCACTGCGTAGCGATACCGCAGGGGTGAACGAAATCCGTCCGCCCAGAAGATCACCCGATGCCGTAGCCGAAGCGCTGGCGGTAAACTTGGGCGTGTTCTGGAATTCGCGGGCATTTGATACGTCGACCGGTGTGGTGCCGCCCGCGATCAAAGTCAGGAATTCCTTATAATCGGCATTGGTGTAACCGATTGCGGCATTCATCGAGAAATTTGCGGATGGCACAACGCGCAGTTCGAATTCCGCTCCCGAAATGTCCCCGCGACCCGCATTGTCGACAAAGCTGGCGATTCCGCCAAGCAGCAAGTTGGGCACCTGGATTGTGACCTGCTGGTTCTTGTACTTTGATTTGAAGAGCGCGAAGTTGGTGAACAGCGTGCGGTCAAGGAAGGCGCCCTTGAAGCCGACTTCATAGCTGTCGATGGTTTCGGGTTCATAGCCGTTGACGGTTGTCGGTGTAAAAGCCGCATCGCCGCGCATATCGAAACCACCGGACTTGAAGCCCTTGCCATAAGACGCGTAGAAATTCGCATTGTCATTCGGCTGATAGCTCAGTGAAACCCGTGGCGTGAATTTCTCAAAGCTGCGGTCGTTCGTATAGTCTGTCCGGATGAATCCTGCGACAGCTGCAGCGTTGCCAAATATCGGGCTGCGGATGCCCGCATAGTTGCGACGGAAAACTGTGCCGGTCTTATCGTCCTTGGTATAGCGCAGGCCAGCCGAAAGCTTAAGTTGCTCGGTCACATCAAAACTGAAATCGGCAAAGGCCGCATAGCTTTTGGTTTTGACCGTGCCCGAAGTCAGAATTGTCAAATTTGACAGGCCGAGCACCGTATCAAACGCACCGCTGGCGCGGGCATCGAGATAATAGAGGCCGGCAACACCCTGGATGCGGTCGCCTTCAAACAGCAATTGCAATTCCTGTGTGAACTGGCGGTCGTCATAAAAGGCGGGAATATCGAGAACGGGGCCAGCCGTGTTATCGAAATCGATCAGTGTGTCGGTGTGGCCATCGCGATAAGCCGAGATGGATTTGAAGGTCAGTGCATCCGACAGGCCGATTTCGGCGGTCAGCGAAACGCCCTGCGTCTCAACCTTGTTGTCTTCGCCAATGCCAGCGCGCGTGTCATAGACACTGGCCGTGGGCTGGAATGCTGCCAAACCGCCATTTCCAACCAGACGGGTGCCGTGGCGCGGGTTCGACTTGTCGATGATCTTGTCCGCAGCAACGCGGATAAACACCGAATCCGAAGGCGCGAACTCGGCTGAAATGCGGCCTGCCAGCACATCCTTGTCATATTGGTCAGCGCCGGTGGTCAGATTTTTACCGAAACCGTCGCGCTGGTACCATGCAATCGCACCGCCGACCGAGAAGGTATCGCCGATCGGTATGGTGATCTGGCCGATCAAGTCGATCTGGTTGTAGGCGCCATAAGAGGCGCGCACCTTACCGCCGAATTCATTGCCCAGCTTGTTGGTGACATATTTGACGGCACCACCGATGGTGTTGCGGCCATAGAGTGTGCCTTGCGGGCCGCGCAGCACTTCAACGCGCGAGACGTCGAAAATGTCGAGCACAGCACCCTGCGGGCGAGCGACATAGACGTCGTCGACATACAGGCCAACGCCAGGCTCAAAACCCCAAAGTGGGTCCTGTTGCCCCACGCCGCGGATGAAGCCGATCAGGGTGGAGTTCGAACCACGCGCAATTTGCATCGTCATGTTCGGCGCCTTGTCTTGCAGCGCGGTGATGTCGACAGCACCCTGTGCGGCAAGCGTATCGCCCGAAATTGCGGTCATCGAAATGGGAACGTCGAGCAGGCTTTCCTCGCGACGACGGGCAGTAACGATGATTTCATCGCCGCCTTCGCCTTCATCGGCCATGGCTTCGTCTTGCGCCCAAACCGGGGTTGCCATCGTCGTGACACTGCCAAGGGCGATTCCCGACATCAGGACTGCGCGCGTAAATGACTGGAATTTCATGATATCCTCTCTTCCGTCCACTCGAATTTGCGGCTTTCCCGCAATTTTCTGCTTGCTCCATACTGAAAGTTGAACCATCTTTCAACTTCTGGAAGAGGAATTTTGCAAATGGTCGCCGTGCGTGGCATGGATGCAACAATGACGGGGGAAGATAAGGCACCGCGCACCGAACGCGGCCGACGCACGTTGCGTGCCTTGCTCGACGCTGCGCGCGCAGAATTCGGGGAAAAAGGCTTCCATGACAGCTCGGTGGTCAGCATCACCAGCCGCGCCGGGGTCGCGCTCGGAAGTTTCTACACCTATTTCGATTCAAAGGAATCGCTGTTCCGCGCGCTAGTGAGCGATATGTCGGGGCAGGTGCGCGACTATGTTGCGCCTGTGCTTGCGGGCGAAGGGGACCAGATCGATGCGGAAGGCCGGGCGCTGGCCGCCTTCTTGTCCTTTGCGCGGCAGCACAAGGAAATCTACCGGATCATCGACGAAGCCGAATTCGTCGCCTCCGATGCCTGGCAGACGCACTATGGCACGACTGTCGACCGCATTTTTGATCGTCTGAAGGCTGCCGAAGCGCGCGGCGAGATCGGCGGGCCGGTCGATGAAGCCCAAGCTTGGGCGATCATGGGGATGAACGTCTTCCTCGGGCTGCGCTATGGCGTATTGGGCGAAGAACGTGACGTTGGCGAGATTGCCGATGTGGTGAATGCGATGCTGCGCTTTGGCCTCGGACGTCAGGCTGGACGCTAAGGCCCATCCCCGCTAGGGCCGCGCGCATGACGACTGCACCCTGGGCCAAGCGCCGCACTTTTGCGATTATCTCGCATCCTGACGCTGGTAAAACCACTTTGACCGAAAAACTGCTGTTGCAGGGTGGCGCGATTCACCTTGCCGGTGAAGTGAAAGCACGCGGTGCTGCGCGGCGTGCCCGCTCCGACTGGATGAAGATCGAGCAGCAACGCGGGATTTCGGTGACCAGCTCGGTGATGACTTTTGAGAAGAACGGCATCGTCTTCAACCTGCTCGACACGCCGGGGCACGAAGACTTCTCCGAAGACACCTACCGCACGCTTACTGCCGTCGATTCCGCGATCATGGTGATCGACGCCGCCAAGGGTATCGAGCCGCAGACGCTGAAACTGTTCGAGGTCTGCCGCCTGCGCAGCGTGCCGATCATCACCTTCGTTAACAAGGTCGACCGCGAAGGTCGCCCCTGTTTCGAAATACTCGACGAAGTAGCCGACAAGCTGGCATTGGACGTCTGCCCGATGAGCTGGCCGGTCGGCATGGGTGGCGAGTTTGAAGGGATATTCGATTTCGCCACCGGACGCCTCACCCAACCCAGCGGCGACAGCAAGGCCTATGAAGGCAAATCGAGCCAGCACAGCGGCATCGACGATCCGTCGCTTGCGGAAAAATTGTCGGCCAATGGCCTCGCGAAATTCCGCGAAGAGGCTGAGCTGGCGCAGGCCGGTTACGCCTCTTTTGATCTGGAAGCCTATCGCCACGGTGACCTGACCCCGGTCTATTTCGGCTCGGCGTTGAAAGAGTTCGGGATAGAGGAAATGATCGCGGCTATTGCTGAATTTGCCCCCCCGCCGCGTCCGCAGCCGAGTGCAGTCGGCACGATCATGCCCGACAACAACGAAGTCACCGGCTTCATCTTCAAAGTGCAGGCCAATATGGACCCGCAGCACCGGGACCGGATCGCCTTCATGCGGCTCTGCTCGGGCACCTTCAAACGCGGCATGAAACTCACGCCTTCGGGGCTTGGCAAGCCGGTCGCGATCCATTCGCCGATCCTGTTCTTCGCACAAGACCGCGAGATTGCCGATACCGCCGAGCCCGGTGATATCATCGGCATCCCCAACCATGGCACGTTGCGCGTCGGCGATACGCTCTCCGAAAAGAACAGTGTGCGCTTCACCGGCCTCCCCAATTTTGCCCCCGAAATCTTGCGCCGCGTCGTGCTGCGCGACCCGACCAAGACCAAGCAGTTGCGCAAGGCGCTTGACGATTTGTCCGAGGAAGGCGTGATCCAGGTTTTCTATCCCGAGATCGGCTCGAACTGGGTGGTCGGCGTGGTCGGTCAGCTCCAGCTCGACGTGCTGATTTCAAGGCTGGAGGCCGAGTATAAGGTCGATGCGTTCCTCGAACCCGCACCCTATGACACTGCGCGCTGGATTAACGGTAGCGATTCCGATCTGAAAACTTTTGCCCAGTTCAACGGCGGCAATATGGCGAAGGACCGCGATGGTAACCCGGTCTTCATGGCGCGCTCGTCATGGGATGTCGGCTATCAGCAGGAAAAACATCCCGATCTGGTGTTCAGCGCGACGAAGGAACGCTAGGCCGCAGGCCTGACTTCGACCGGGACTCCCGAAAAGGCCGCATTGCCCGACAACGGGTCGAGGGCATCTTCGTCGGTCAGGTCGTTGATGCTAGCGCCGGCATGCGCCTGTGCGACTGCCATCGAGACGCCGGGCAGGTTGTGGCCCCATCCATGCGGGATCGAAACCGTGCCGGGCATCATGTCATCGGTGACCTCGACCGGAAGCTTGATCGCGCCGCTTTTGGACGAGACTTCGGCCAGCGATCCATCACCCAGATTGCGCGCGCGGGCATCGTCTGGGTGGATCATCAGCGTGCAACGCTCCGGCCCCTTCACAAGGCGCGGGCTGTTGTGCAGCCAGCTGTTGTTCGACCGAACATGCCGCCGCCCGATCAGCCGTAACCGGTCATCATTGGCTTGCAACAAAGTAGCGCGCAGCCGCTCGAGATCGGCAACCAAATGCGGTGACCCACAATCGATCCGTTTGGTTGGCGTTCGCAGCCGTTCGGGGAAGCGCCCTGCCTGCGGCGGTCCGAAGTCTTTACCGCTCGGCTGAGCTTCCACCTCTTCCAGTGAAACAGCATAGGGCCCAGCCTTGAGCAGATTGTCGAGCAACTCGCGCGGTGTTGGCCGTTCAATAGGCACACCCGAAATCGCTTCGGCCAGCTTGCGGATGATCTGCCAGTCCTGCAGCGTCCCTTCCTCGGCCTCAAACAGCGGCTTGGAGAATTTGCCGAAATTGCGGATCGCTATCGGCAGCAGGAACAGCCCATAATGCTCGCGCTCCAACGGCCCGACTGGCGGCAAAATATAATGCGCACGGCGGCTGGTGGCGTTGCGATACATGTCGATCGAGACCATTAGATCGAGGCCTTCCAGCGCGGCGTCGAGCCGACGGCCATTGGGCGTCGACAGCACCGGATTGCCCGCGACCACAAACAGCGCTTTGATCTGGCCTTCACCGGGGGTTTCAATTTCCTCCGCCAATGCAGCTGCGGGATATTCGCCCATCACCAGCGGATGACCCGAAACGCGCGAATGGCGGCGGCCGACCGATCCCGGACCGGCCATCGCAACGGTATCGACCAAAGGTGTCGGGAACAGCAGACCACCCTCACGGTCCAATTGCCCCGAGGCGATGTTGATCAGACCAATCAGCCAGGCGTTCAATGTGCCGAAGCTTTGCGTTGCGGCGCCGATGCGTCCGTAAAGTGCGGCAGGTCCCGTCACCATCCGGTCCGCAAGCCATTCGATATCGGGCAGGGCAACGCCGCATTGTGCTGCACAGGCCCCGCTGTCGAAGCCCTTTATCGCCTCGGCCACCGCATCCAGATTGTCGATATAGTCGGGCAGCGCAGGCCGTTCCGGATGTGTGAGCACAGCCTTCAATAAGGCCACCAGCAGCAAACCGTCGGTCGCGGGACGGATGAATAGATGCCGGTCGGCAATCTTCGCAGTCTCGGTCCGCCGGGGATCGATCACCACCAACTGCCCGCCCCGCTTTTGCAGCGCCTTGGCACGGTTGCGGAAGTCGGGGACGGTCCAGACACTCCCATTGGACGCCATGGGGTTGCCGCCCAAGATGATCATCGTCTCGGTACGGTCGATATCGGGCACGCCCCACAGCCCCGAATGGCCGAACAGCGCCAGATTGGCGACCATATGTGGCATCTGGTCGACGGTGCTCGCGGAATAGATATTTTTGAGGCTCAGCGCTTTTTTGAGTTCGCCCGACACCAGTGAATTGGCATAGCTGTGCGCATTGGGGTTGCCGATATACATCGCCGCACCGTCGGCATCGCGCGCCAATATCGCACGGGTGCGTTCGCCGATTTCGGCAAAGGCCTGTTCCCAGCCGATTTCCTCCCAACTGTCGCCACTGCGTTTCAGCGGTTTGCGCAGCCGGTCCGGATCGTCCTGCAGGTCGGCAAGTGCGGTTGCCTTGGGGCAGATATGCCCGCGCGACAGAGCGTTGTCGGGGTCGCCCTTGATCGAGAGTATATCGCGCCCTTCGGCGGTGACGATGATCCCGCAATTCGCCTCGCAAATGCTGCAGGTGCGGTGGTGGACAATGGGCATGGGCGACTCTCCTCGCCCGGCAGGCTAGAGGGTTTACATTCGGATGCAAGGTTTTGGCAGCTTGACCGAAGGGTTGGGTTGCAGCATCTCCGATGCAGAATTTACCGTCCCCCTCCCGCAAGCGGGAGGGGTTAGGGGAGGGCCTGAGAAGGAGCGCCGATGTCTG
>NZ_JBEBKL010000029.1:0-37635 GCF_040079335.1 Sphingorhabdus sp. | reverse complement strand
GTTTTATATAGTTTTATCTACTTAACCCGCTGTCAACACCTGCCGAATCGCGGGAAATGCTCACTTTGCTGCAACGCAACGATCAGACAAAAAAGAAGGCCCGCCAATCGAGGGCGGGCCGTTAACCGTGTTTACAATTTTGAAGGTGGTTTTCACCATTCGCAATGGTGCCGAATCAGGCGAGTGCAGCAACCCGCTTGGTGAGGCGGCTGAACTTGCGCGATGCCATATTTTTGTGCAGCACGCCCTTGGAAACGCCACGGGCCAGTTCGGGCTGGGCAGCAACCAATGCGGCAGCGGCAGCAGTCTTGTCACCAGCTTCGAGAGCGGCTTCGACCTTCTTGACGAAGGTGCGGATACGGCTGACGCGGTTGCCGTTAATCTCGTTGCGACGCGTGTTGCGACGGATACGCTTTTTTGCTTGCGGCGTATTGGCCATTTCAGTCCTCAAAAAATCAGATAGTTACGGGCATCCAGAACCGGAGAAAATTCTCGACCGGACCCGATGAAGCGCCGCCCTTAGCCATGCTCCACAGATTCGTCAACTGCCAATTGCCGCACTAACGCTGGCATTTCGGGCAAAAGAAGGTCGATCGGCCCGAATCAACGCGCCGTTGGACCGCTGTGCCACAGTGGCAAGATTCGCCCTCGCGGCCATAGACCCGCCAGTCCTTCGCAAAATAACCAAGCTCTCCATCGGGTGCCGCAAAATCGCGCAAGGTCGAGCCGCCTGCCCTGATCGCCGCCGCCAGCACATCCTTGATCGCAACAACCAGCTTAGCGATGCGCAGCTTGCTGATCGTAGTCGCTGGCGTAACTGGCGAAATCCCTGCCATGTGCAGCGCCTCACACACATAGATGTTGCCCAGCCCTGCTACCACCGACTGGTTGAGTAGCATCGCCTTGATCGGTGCTTTCCGGCCCTTTAGCGCAGTATAGAGCATATTTGCATCAAACGCGTCGTCCAGCGGTTCCGGCCCCATAGTCATGAAATGACGGAAGGCATCGATTTCATCGCGCCGCACAATATCGAGCGAACCGAAACGCCTATGGTCGTTCAGGGCAACCACCCTGCCCGACGCGGTTTCGAGAATGAAGTGGTCGTGTTTCTCGATTTCTTCCGGATCGACGCGCCAGCGCCCCGACATACCGAGGTGGAAGATCAATATATCATCGCGGTCGGTGTGGATCAGACCATATTTTGCCCGCCGCCCGAGGCCGGTTACGCGCGCACCCGTCAATCGCTGGCGCAGATCAACAGGGATTGGCCAACGCAGGTCGGCGCGGCGGGGTTCGGCACGCACAATCACTTCGCCGTCAAGGACAGTGCGCAGGCCGGCTACAGTGGTTTCGACTTCGGGTAATTCAGGCATCGTATTTTGCACCTATCAGCCTTTGCGGCGCGCGCAACTATCGGCTAGGGCGCTTTCCATGACCGAAACCGTCTCCTTTGGCTATGAACAGGTTAGCCCCGAAGAAAAGACCAGCCGCGTGCGCGGCGTCTTTTCGAGCGTCGCCAGCAAATATGACATCATGAACGATGCCATGTCGGGCGGGATGCACCGGCTGTGGAAAGACCAGTTCGTCCGCCGTGTGAAACCGCGCCCAGGGGAAGACATTCTGGATATGGCAGGCGGCACCGGTGACATTGCCTTTCGGCTGGAAAAGGCCGGCGCCAATGTAACCGTCAGCGACATCAACCCCGACATGCTCTCGGTCGGCATGGAACGCGCGGTCGAGCGTGGCATTGATACGCTGGTTTGGAGCGAGCAGAATGCCGAAAAGCTAAGTTTTCCCGAACGTCATTTCGACGCCTACACAATCGCCTTCGGCATAAGGAACGTCACCGACATCCCTGCCGCGCTTCGTGAAGCGCATCGCGTTCTCCGCTATGGCGGACGGTTCTACTGCCTCGAATTTTCAACCGTTGAATGGCCGGGTCTGTCGAAAGTCTATGATGTCTATTCGCATCATCTGTTGCCCAAGATGGGCAAGATGATCGCGGGCGACGAAGACAGCTATCGCTATCTCGCCGAATCGATCCGCAAATTCCCCGATATGCCGACTTTCCAACGCATGATCGGCGACGCCGGTTTTTTGCAGACCAAGGTCGAACCGATATTGGGCGGACTGGTCGCAATCCATAGCGGCTGGAAGGCTTGAAGCCCTAGCGATGACGCGCCCGACCACGCATATCCTTCGCTTGCTCAAATGGGGCCGCATATTGGCGCGCCACGGAGCGCTGCGCGGTATCGAGAAGGACCGGAACACCCCCCCGCAGGTCAAGCGGCTGTGCCGGATTGCGCGATTGGGGACGATCCAGCCGAAGGTGCCTGATTACGCGGGTGCCTTTCGCGAAATCGGGCCTGCCGCGATCAAGCTGGGGCAAACGCTCGCCACTCGCCCCGATCTGGTCGGTGAGGAAGCCGCACATAATCTGCTGACGCTGCAGGATTCGCTGCCGCCTGAAAAATTCGAGCGGATCTATGACGAGATCGACCACAGCCTCAACAAGCCTGCCTCCGAACTGTTCGAATATGTCGATCCCGAGCCGGTGGGCGCCGCCTCAATCGCACAGGTACACCGTGCTCGCACCACCGACGGGCAAGACGTTGCGGTCAAGGTATTGCGCCCCGGCATCCGTGAACAATTTGCGCGCGACATCGAAACCTATGAATGGGCAGCCGCGCATCTGGAAGCGCTGGGCGGCGAGGCCGCTCGCCTGCGACCGCAACTCGTCATTGCCAATCTGAAGCGCTGGACGCTACGCGAACTCGATCTGCGGCGCGAGGCGGCTTCGGCCTCCGAGCTCAGGGAAGCGATGGCTGCAGTTGAGGGCTATCACATCCCGACGATTGACTGGGATCGCACCTCTGGCCGCGTCCTCACGCTTGAATGGGTCGATGGCATCAAGATTTCGGATGTCGAAGCGCTGAAGGCTGCTGGACATGACACCGGCAAAATCGCGGAACGTCTGGTGCTCACATTTCTGCGCCAAGCGATTTCCGAAGGCTTTTTCCACGCCGATATGCACCAGGGCAATCTGTTCGTGCGCCCCGACGGCAGCATCGTTGCGATCGATTTCGGCATCATGGGGCGGATCAACCGGCAGGCGCGGCTATGGCTTGCCGAGATCCTCTATGGCCTAACCACCGGCAATTACCGCCGCGTCGCCGAAATCCATTTCGAGGCGCAATATGTACCGAGCTATCACAATGTCGACGAGTTCGCGACCGCGCTGCGGGCTGTAGGTGAACCGACGCGCGGCAAGCCGGTGAGCGAATTGTCGGTCGGGCAGATGCTCGACAGCTTGTTCGCAATCACGCGTGATTTCGACATGCAGACCCAGCCGCATCTGCTGTTGCTGCAAAAAACCATGGTTATGGTTGAAGGTGTGGCCACCAGTCTGAACCCGGCGATCAACATGTGGGATGTTGCCGCACCCTATGTGGGCGAATGGATTCGCGGCGAACTGGGCCCCGAAGCGGCACTTGCCGATGGCCTGCGCGACCGGATGAAAACGCTCGCGCTGATCCCCGACCTCATCAAGCGCCTTGACGATCAGCTGCCCAAAAAAGGCGGCGCCCCGCCTCCGCCGCCTTTGCCGGTGATACCACTGATGTGGGAGAAGCGGGCTGGCGGTGGCTGGTGGCGTTACGCAGGAATTGCCGTGCTTTCCGGAGCGGCTGGCGCAGCCGCCATGTGGGCGTTGGCTTGACCAACAAGATATATGCGCATATCATCTGCGCATGATTAGTCCATCGCGATTCTCGACGCCAAAAAAGCCAACCAATGTCAGTTTGCCCAGCGACCTGGTGGACGAAGCAAAGCAGCTTGGCATCAATGTATCGCAGGCTTGCGAAAGCGGACTTGCGGACAAGGTCAAAACCGCACGCGCCGAGCGTTGGCTCGAAGAAAACAGGGAATCACTTCTCGCCTGGAATGAATGGGTTAGTGAAAACGGAATGCTGTATGATGAATATCGCCAGCTCTAATGGCCCGGTTTGACGTTTATTCCGGCGCGCGCGGCAAAGGCTATCTGCTCGACTGTCAGGCCGACTTGCTGTCGATATTGTCAACGCGGGTTGTTGTGCCGCTGGTGCCAGCGTCGGGACTTCCCGTGACGCCCCGGCTCAATCCTGCCTTCAGAATCGAAGGTCAGGATTACATCATGATGACCCAGCAAGTATTTGCCATCCCAAGGGAGCGGCTCGGAAAACCAGTCACATCGCTTGAAGATGAGCAAGGGCCGATCATGAATGCGATCGACCTGCTTTTGACAGGCGTATAGACATGGCACCAAAACATATCCTCCTGATCGTTGGTGGTGGCATTGCCGCCTATAAGGCCTGCGAATTGGTGCGGTTGATCCGCAAGGCGGGGCATGCGGTGCGCTGTGTGCTGACAAAGGGCGGCGCGCAATTTGTGACGCCGTTGACGCTCGGCGCACTGTCCGAGGACAAGGTTTACACCGACCTTTTCGACCTCAAGGACGAGGCCGAGATGGGACATATCCAGCTTTCGCGGCAGGCCGACCTTGTCGTCGTCTGCCCTGCGACCGCCGATCTACTCGCAAAAATGCATGCTGGCATTGCCGATGATCTGGCGACGACCTTGTTGCTGGCGACCGACAAACCGGTGCTTGCCGTTCCGGCTATGAATGTGCGGATGTGGCAGCATCCTGCAACGCGGCGCAATGTGGCGGGACTGCGCGCGGATGGCGTGCATGTGATGGACCCCGATGCGGGCGAGATGGCGTGCGGCGAATATGGCCCCGGCCGTCTGCCCGAGGTCGAGCGGATATTTGGCGAGATCAGTCACCTGCTGACGACTGCAACGCCCGTGATGGCTGCACAGCCAGACTTTGCCGACCCCGCGCATCGCCCGCTATTCGGCAAGCGCGTGCTGGTAACTGCCGGGCCCACGCATGAGCCGATCGACCCGGTGCGCTATATCGCCAACCGTTCGTCGGGCCGGCAAGGCTTTGCGATTGCGCAGGCCGCCGCTGAATTGGGTGCGGAAGTCACCTTGGTTGCTGGCCCTGTTCATCTGACGACACCTCCGGGTGTTATCCGGATCGACGTCGAAAGCGCGCGTGAGATGCTCTCCGAGGTCGAAAAGGCCTTGCCCACCGATGTCGCGATCATGGTCGCTGCAGTTGCCGATTGGCGCGCCGCCGACGAGGCCGAACAGAAGATCAAGAAAGATGGCAACTCCGTTCCGCCGCTCGAACTGGCCGAAAATCCGGATATCCTCGCCACATTGGGCAAACATGCCAAGCGCCCTTCCCTGTTGATCGGCTTTGCTGCCGAAACCGAAAAGATTGTCGAACATGCCCAAGCCAAACTCGCCAAGAAGGGTTGCGACTGGATAGTTGCGAATGATGTATCGGGTGACGTGATGGGCGGCGCAAACAACGCGGTGCATATCGTTACCAAAACCGGCGTCGAAAGCCTGGCCGATGCGCCCAAGGACGTCATTGCCCGCAAATTGATGGAGAAGGTCGCACATGCCGTCGGACAAAGTTGAAATCAGAGTCAAGCGGCTGAACAACGGCGCCGGACTGCCCCTGCCCGTCTATGCCAGCGCAGGGGCTGCGGGCATGGATATCTGTGCAGCCGAAGCTATAACGCTCAAGCCAGGCAAGCGCGCGGCGGTGCCGACCGGCTTTGCCTTTGCCATCCCGCATGGCTACGAAATCCAGGTACGGCCCCGGTCGGGACTCGCGCTAAAGCACGGCATCACTTGCCTCAATACGCCTGGCACGATCGATTGTGATTATCGGGGCGAAGTGAAGGTCATTCTCGCCAATTTGGGTGACGAGGAGTTTGTCATCCAGCGCGGTGACCGCATCGCGCAATTGGTTGTGGCTGAAGCGCCGCAAGCAAAGGTAACCGAGGTCGATGCGCTTGACGATACCGCCCGCGGTGCCGGCGGGTTCGGTTCCACGGGGGTATGACGCTCAGCGACGAACAACTCGAACGCTACGCCCGCCACATCGTTCTTCGCGATATCGGTGGTTCAGGGCAGGTAAAACTGCTTCAAAGCCATGTGTTGCTGATCGGGGCTGGCGGGATCGGATGCCCGGCAATCCAATATCTGGCGGCGGCCGGAGTCGGCACTATCAGCGCGGTTGATGATGACGTCATTTCGCTGTCGAACCTGCAAAGGCAGGTTCTGTACAGCAAAGCCCAGATCGGAGATCCCAAGGTAGATGCGGCTGCTGAAGCTGTCAGCCGGTTGAATCCCGATGTGACTTTTCATGCTATAAAAGAGCGTATTACGGCACAAACTTCCTCTCAGATGCTAGAAGGTGTTGATGTCGTCATCGACGGCAGCGACAATTTCGCGACCCGTCTTATCGTAAACGACCTCTGCATAGCCGCACAAGTTCCGCTGGTAAGCGCCGCGATCGGGCAGTTTCACGGCCAGATCGGCACGTTCTGCGGATGGGAAACGGACGCCCCCTGCTACCGCTGTTTTGTCGGCGACGCACATGACCCTGATGAATGCGACGATTGCGCAGCGCAGGGCGTGCTCGGCGCGATGTGCGGCTTGATGGGCAGCTTTGCCGCGATGGAAGCCATCCGCGCACTGACGGGTTTTGGTGATGACACAAAAGGCAAGCTGCATATCTTCGACGGACTCAAACCGGCGATGCGGAGCTTGAACCTGCCCAAGGACCCCGAGTGCCGGAGTTGCAGCAACTAGGCGTCGAGCAGTTCCTCGACCCAGTCAGGCACAATTTCTGTTGCCGGGCCATAACGTGCATCATCGAAGAAATGACTTCCCTGTGACGGCTCCAGATTGAGCTCGAGCGTCTTTGCCCCCTGCTGTTTCGCATCGCGCACAAAACCCGCCGCAGGATAGACAGCACCAGAGGTACCAATACTGACAAACAGATCGGCGGTTCGGATTGCCGCATAGATTTCGGGCATATGATAGGGCATTTCGCCGAACCAGACCACATCGGGGCGCAGCGACGGGGTTCCGCAAATCGGGCAAGGAGGGCGATGCTGCATCGGTGCACGCCAATCGCTGCGGATCTCGCAGGCCATGCATAGCGCCTTCAAATGCTCGCCATGCATGTGGAGCAGACGCTCCGCCCCGGCGCGTTCGTGCAGGTCGTCGACATTCTGCGTTACGATCAACAGATTGCGCCCCTCCCCGCGCCAATTGCGATCGAGCTCGGCAAGTGCGAAATGCGCGTCATTGGGCTCCTTGGTCTGGATCGCCTCGCGACGCATGTCGTAAAAACGGTGAACGAGATCGGGATCGCGTTCAAACGCTTCGGGTGTCGCGACATCCTCGACCCGGTGTTTCTCCCAAAGCCCGCCTGCGTCGCGGAACGTATCGATCCCGCTTTCGGCACTAACGCCCGCGCCTGTCAGGATTACGATATTCTTCATTCTGCTCTCTGTCTCAAAATTAGCAGTCACCCCGAACTTGTTTCAAGGCCCATTTCGCCGCATAGAGCTATGGTCTCGGTAGATAAATGGATGCTGAAACACATTCAGCATGACGAGGTTGTTTGATGACTGCAATTGGTATCATCGGTTCAAAAGGTCGTATGGGTGAGGCGCTTATTGGTGCCATCCGTGAAGCTGGGCTTGAGCACGCAGGGGGCGTCGACAAGGGCGACGATATCGCCGCACTGGCGGCGGCGTCTGACGTGCTGGTCGATTTTTCCAGTCCGCACGCTTTGGAAACCAATCTGGCAGCCTGCACTTTTGCCAAAAAGCCGATTGTAATAGGGACCACAGGACTTGAAGAGCGGCACCATTGGCTGATCGACGATGCCGCGCAAGACATAGCCGTGCTGCAAACGGGCAACACGTCGCTCGGCGTTACGATGTTGGCGGCGTTGGTGAGGGAGGCCGCATCACGGCTCGGCACTGATTGGGACATCGAAATTGTCGAAATGCACCACCGCATGAAGGTTGATGCCCCGTCCGGCACGGCCCTGTTACTCGGGGAGGCTGCTGCGGCAGGGCGATATGTCGATCTTGCCGATAACAGCGAGCGTGGCCGCGACGGCATCACCGGTGCAAGAAAGGAAGGCGCCATTGGCTTTGCGTCTTTGCGCGGCGGCACTGTCGCGGGCGATCACAGCGTGATATTGGCGGGAAATGAGGAAAGCATCACCTTGTCACACCGCGCCGAAAACCGGATGATTTTTGCCCGTGGCGCGGTGAAAGCGGCGATTTGGCTGAAGGACCAGAAGCCCGGTCGCTACACCATGCCCGAAGTGCTCGGGCTCTAGCGCTAGCTAGCTGCCCCGTCGGACCAATTGCACCGGCACACGGCGATGTGTAAGCGGTTCCCCCACAATGCGGTTCAACACATTCTGGACGAGCAAATCGCCCGCCTGTTCAAAATCAGGCTCGATAGTCGTCAGCGGCGGTGACGAATAATTACCGGCGCGGATGCCGTCAAAACCGATCACCGAAACCTGTTCAGGCACCGAAACTCCGCTTTCCGATAGCGCGCGCAACACGCCAAGCGCGGTCAGGTCACAGGCGGCAAATATGCCATCAAAAGGCTGGCCCGACTGAAGCAGAGTTCGAACTGCCTCGACACCTTGCTCTTCACGCGAAAGGCTCTCATCGACTTCAATCGCTGGTGCCGATAAACCCGCTTTTCGCAACTCTTCGGCAAATCCGTCATAACGCTCGCCGAACTGGCGCTGTTGTGACGCGCGCGCGCCGATGAACACCGGATGCTTGCGTCCGGACTCGAACAGATAGCGTGCCGCGATCTGCCCACCGCCTTCATTTTCACTGCGTACCCAGCGCAAATCATCATCGGGCGCTCCCCAGCACACCCAGGCCTTGTCCGCATGATCGAGACCACGAAAATAGGCCCAGGCTTCCGGATTCTGCGTTGTTCCGATGACAATCATACCGTCCGCCTGCCGGGCATCGTCATATTGGCCAAAGAAATTGCCAGGGCTGTCCTGAAAGGAGACCAGCAGATTGTAACCCTTGGCGGCAGCCGCGGCTGCGACGCTGCCCAGCAAGGAGAAGTAGAAGGGATTGGTCTCGGTGGCACTTTCCCCTGCCCGGCCGATTAGCACCACCGCTAATGTCATCGTTTCGCCACGCCGTAACCGGGTGGCGTTCTGGTTGATGACATAACCGAGTTCCTGCGCGGCCTGCAGCACCTTGGCTCGGGTTTCATCGCTGACCTTCGGGCTGCCATTCAGCGCGCGCGACACCGTCGGCTGAGTAACGCCAGCCCGCTGTGCAACGTCAAATGCGGTGACCCGAATTGCCATATTTCACTCCCCCGATTATCAGCCTGATACACGCGTCAAAGCGGTTACATCAACTCTCGTCGGTTTATCGCCTTGGATCCGGCTGGCATGCTGAATAACATACCATCTTCGCCCACCACTATTTCACCTTTGAACCGCTTGGGCGCGTTACCCTGAAAAGCAGGGTTGAAGAAATGCGACGGGAATGGCGGAACGATATGCGTGAACACAAGTTGGCCTACACCGGCCTTGCGCGCGCTGTCCGCTGCTTCCTCGGGTGAGGCGTGATAATCGAGAATATCTCTGGTAATCTTCGCGGTATTGCCCAAGCCCTTTTTGTCGAGCGCGGCGGTCATCTTGCTCACCAGCCTGGGTTGCAGCGCTTCGTGCAGCAACAGGTCCGCGCCTTTCGCCACGCGTTCGAGCACAGCTGATTTGGCAGTGTCGCCACTGACCACAACCGACCGCCCCTTATAATCGAATCGATATCCAACTGCTGGGGAAACGGGATCGTGATCGACTTTGAAAGCGGTGACTTTCAAGCCGTCTTTCTCAAGAACAACCGCACTTTCCCCCTCGATGGCAAATGGCATAGCCGTCGCCCCTGCCCCCGAGGGTGGCACAATATCCTCACCATGATGCGCAACGCGGTAGCCATTATCCTGACTATAAGCCGCGTTGAAACCCGCAATGACGGCTTCTACGCCGGTTGGTCCGTGAACCGCTAGAGGTGCTTTGGCCGAGCTGCCTGTCCAGCGCAGCAGCATCATTGGGCCCATTCCATCGATATGATCGGAATGGAAATGCGTCAGGAACAGCCCTTCGATTTTACCATTAGGGATACCCATCAGCGAAATGTTGCGCGCCCCGCCCTCACCGGCGTCGACGACATACATGTGCTTGCCTGCGATCACCACCGTGCAGGCCCCTGCCCGATCCGCATTGGGCAGCGGTGAACCGGTTCCGCACAATGCGACATGCAGCCCGTCGGGCAGCGAGACAGTGGCGTCACGGCCTACCCGACTATTTACTGCACGTTCAAAGAGCGCGAGGCCAATCTGCTCTTGATAGTGGCGCACGGTCAACACGCCAACAGTAGCAACGCCCGCAAGTACCAACAGCCATTTGGTTGAAGTCTTCATCGCTTGATCCTCTCCCCCTTTTTCAACAATGCGCCACGCGACAGATTGTTACAAATTGTGGCAATTATGCCGCGCTTGTCGAAGTTTTTATGATTCTACACTTAAGCCGATTGCAGGCTGAAGACAGTCTGGTTACAGCTGCAACCAGTGCAAAATGCACCAATATAACAATAATACAAGGATGGCTTGCCGTCCCCACTCCCAAAGAAGTTAGCCGATCTCCGGCACATTTGTGATGATCAAGTGGAGAGTTAAATTATGAAGTTTGCACATACTGCAGTGCGCGCAGCACTGCTGTCGACGATTAGCGTCGCCTCAATCGGGCTTGCTACGACAGCTCATGCGCAAGACGAAAGCGTCGAAGCAACCGACGCAGTGACGGCTGAAGAAGACGTCGCCTTTGACGAAATTATCGTGACTGCAACGCGCCGTGACCAGGCTGCGCAGGACGTTCCCCTTGCTGTGAGCGTTGTCGCTGGTGTGCAGCTTGCCAATGCCGGTATCGTCGATATCCGTGGCATCCAGCAGCTTGCCCCGTCGCTGAAAACCACCACCGGCCAGTCGTCGGCTACCGGCGCGGTCCTGACTATTCGCGGTATCGGCACGGCAGGTGACAACCCCGGCTTTGAACCCGCCGTGGGCGTGTTCATCGACGGTGTTTTCCGCGCGCGCGCAGGTGTTGCACTTTCCGAACTGCCCCCCATCGACCGCGTCGAAGTGTTGCGTGGCCCCCAAGGAACGCTGTTCGGCCGTAACACCTCTGCCGGTGCGCTCAACATCACCACCACCAAGCCGAAATTCGAACTCGGCGGCTATGCCGAACTCAGCTACGGCAATCTCGATGAAATCGAAGCCAAGGCTGGCGTAACTGGCCCGGTTTCGGAACAGGTCGCGCTGCGCCTCGACGGCGGCTATCACAAGCGTGACGGCTATATCAAACTCGCCAACGAAGACGGCCGCGTTAACAATATCAACCGCTGGTTCGCCCGCGGACAGGCCTATTTCGAAAGTGACGACATCAACTTCCGCCTGATCGCGGACATCGCCAAGACCAATGAAGATTGCTGCGGCGCTTTGAACACAGGCAGCGGTTTTGTTCTGCCGCTGACCAGCACCAACAACGCCATCGCTTTCATCGGCAGCAATGCGATTGAAGCCCTTTCGGCCAACCCGCTGGCCGGCGGTGCAGTCGGCCGTGACGGCATCGTCCGTCCGTTCGATGCCAAAGGTCGGATCATGGCGACAACACCGGGCCGTGGTCTGACCGAAAAGGTTGACGAATGGGGCGTTTCGGGCGAGTTGAATTGGGATTTTGGTGGTGCAACGCTTACCTCAATCACAGCCTATCGCGACTGGAAAGCGATGCGCGATCAAGACGTCGACTTCTCGGGTCTCGATCGTGCCTATCGCGATGATTACCGCACCGGCATGAAGGACTTTACCCAAGAGCTTCGCTTGCAGGGTTCGGCCTTTGACGACAAGGTCGATTGGCTGGTTGGCGCATTCTACATGAATGAAAAGCTGACCATGACCGACACGATCCGTTTCGGTGCGCAGGCTGACCAATATACCGACGCCGTCATCAACGGCCTGACCCGTTCGACTGCGCTGCCCACCGGCTTGCAGTTGTTTGGCACGCTGGGTGCTGGCGTTCCGCTGTTCGGTCAAGTTGCGCTTGCTACCAACCCGACGCTGCTCGCAGCCGCTCTGGGCAACCCGGCATTGTTCGCGCTGTTCAACAGCCCGCTGCCCCGCACCCCGGCTGGCGCCGGTCAGACAGCCGACAAATATCGCGTCGATACCAACGCGATTGCGCTGTTCACGCACAACATCATCAACATCAGCGACAGCCTGTCACTGACGCTGGGTCTGCGTTACAACTACGAAAAGAAGAATATCGATACCGATCTGAACTCGACCGTCCCGGCCTGTTCCTTCTTCCAGAACCCGGCGACGCTGCCCTATCGTCAGGCACTTCAGGGCGCTGGACTGTTTGGCGGCGCCTATCTGCTTGGCTGCAACCCAGCGGTGAACAGCGAATTCAACGGCATCCAGTCGGACAAGCGCAGCGAAAGCGAATTCACCGGCACCGCGCGTATCGCCTATAAGGTGAACGAAGATGTCTTGTTGTTCGGTGGTTATGACCGTGGCTACAAGTCGGGCGGTTACAATCTCGACCGTGCCGGTTTCGATTCAGTTCTGCTCGGCGGCAACGGCGCGCAGCTCACTGATCTGGAGTTCGGCAATGAATCGGTTGACGCATTCGAAGTCGGCCTGAAAACTAACTTCACCCGCGAATTCCAGTTCAACGCATCGCTCTTCTATTCGAAGTTCAAAAACTACCAGTCGAACCGTTTCCTCGGAAACAACTTCGTCGTGCTGAACTATGACAAGCTGGTGTCGCAGGGTGTCGAGCTGGAAAGCATCATCCGTCCGCATCCCGATTTCGTCATCAACATGGGCTACACCTATCTTGATGCGAAGGTGACCGATCCAGCTGCTGGCACTGACAATGGTGCGCAGGCGTCAAACCAGCCCAAGCACGCGATCACTGGCGGCATCACCTGGACGCCGCAGATCAGCGATGGTGTGAACGGCCTGATCCACGCCGACTGGCGCTACAACAGCGATCACTATCCGATCAACGATCCGGTTGGACGGCCTTTCACCGGCAACGACGGATACGGCATCGTCAACCTGCGGGCTGGTGTCAATTTCGGCGATGGCAAATATAGCGTTGAAGGCTATGTCGAAAACCTCTTCGACACCTATTACAACATTACGGCCTTCCCGATCCCGGAACAGGGCAACAGCTTTGCTGTCTATCCCGCTCCGCCGCGCTTCTATGGTGTGAAGCTTGGCGTAAAGTTCTGATAAAATCCTGCCCGCTTCGGCGGGCAGTCAATAAAAAAGCGGCGCTCCGGTTGACCGAAGCGCCGCTTTTTTGTTGCCGCTTGTTTGAGCGAAGTACCGAATAGACTCAATTGTTCTGAAGTGCGATGATCAAAGGTGTCGTCAACAGCGGAACAATCTGCAACGCATCCTTGAACAAGCGACGGGCTTGCGAGTCCCCGACAACTACTACGTCATTCGCAAACACTTCCGGATCCTCGTAATTGCCGCGACGAATTGCCTTAAGGTTATACAACGCCGCCAATTGCTGACCTTTGACGGTTCGGAATATCACAACGTCGTCAAGCTTTGCGAATTCGGCAGTCCCTTCTGCGGTTGCAACCGCACGCATCAGCGTCATTTTTCCGACGACCGGATAGAGCCCAGGCCGTTTCACCTGTCCATCAACGGTAATAACCTGGCTGACGGTTTCTTTCAGGTTCACGGTGACTTGCGGGTCGCGGACATAGCGTGATCGCAAGCGGCTCTCGATTTCTTCCTCAATCTCGCCCGGCGTTTTACCTGCTGCTTCAATCACACCGGCCAGCGGGAACGAAATGCGTCCGCTCGCATCTGTTTGGATCTCTTTTTTGCTAAGCTCCTCAATACCGAATACGTCGATCATCAGTTTATCGAAGGGTCCGATCAGATAAGGGCGCGATTCGGACAGCAGATCGCTACGATCAGGAGCCGGTAGTTCGCTGGAATTCATGACCGTGATATTTTGCGCGCCACCCAAGGAGCCCGGCCCGGCACACGCGGACAAAAGAACCAGCGCAATAAGAGGTGAAGCTATTTTTATCATCATTCCAGTTCCCGAAAATACATCGTCACCTGCTAGACTAAGCGGACAGCGGCTTCCAGCCCGATTTTCCGCATTGCATGTCGATTAGGACATTTCACAACCCTTAACACGCGCATTAGTATGAATTTGAGGCCTATCGCGCTAAAGCGCAGAGATGAATAACAAACCTGTTATCTCGGTGATCTTTGGCACACGTCCGGAAGCGATCAAGCTGTTCCCGGTTGTACATGCCTTGCGCGCGCGCGCGGATGTCGACGCCCGGGTACTCATAACCGACAATACGGTTATCGATGCGCTGTATTGGGTGACGTCCAAGATTGAAGCACAACCGAAACTGGCGGCCGGCCTTGCCGAGTATGACGCAAGATTTGCGGGAAAGCGGATCATTGGCGTCACCACCCATCGCCGCGAAAATTTCGGCGAAGGCATGGAAAATATCGCGGCGGCGCTGGAGCAGATTGCCGCGCGTGACGATGTGGCCATCATCTTCCCGGTACATTTGAACCCCAATGTCCGCAAAGTCATGGACGCCCGTCTGGGTGCCAATCGCAATATTGCGATGATCGAGCCGCTCGACTATCCGCACTTCGCCCATCTGCTAGCCATCAGCCATATCATGCTGACCGACAGCGGTGGGGTGCAGGAAGAGGCGCCAGCGCTTGGCAAACCGGTGCTGGTCATGCGCGACACAACCGAGCGCCCTGAAGGCGTCACAGCGGGCACCGCCAAGCTGGTCGGCACCGACAAGGATCGTATCATTTCCGAAATTTTCACGCTTCTCGACGATGAAGCGGCCTATTCAACCATGGCGCGCGCGCACAATCCCTTCGGGGATGGCAAGGCGGCCATTCGCATAGCAGGACTGGTAGCTGATGCTTGTCGATAAAAAACTCGATGTCTGCGTGATGGGACTTGGCTATATCGGCCTGCCGACCGCCGCCGTGATTGCCCGTTCGGGCTGCCGCGTGCTGGGCGTCGATGTACACCAGCATGTCGTCGATACGATCAACCGTGGCGAAATTCATATCGAGGAAGTCGATCTCGACGGTCTGGTGCAGGGGGTGGTCCAGCGCAAGCTGCTCCGCGCATCGACAATGGTCGAGCCTGCCGATGTTTTCGTCATCGCCGTGCCGACCCCCTTTGGCGAAAACCATGCGCCCGATATAAGTTATGTCTTGTCTGCCGCCACCAGCATCGCGGCAGCCCTTAAGGCAGGCGATACGGTGATTGTCGAATCGACCTCGCCTGTCGGCACCACCGACCGGGTGAAAGATCTAATCGCTCAGTTGCGACCTGATCTGAAAGTTCCCGGCGTCACGACCGAAACGCCAGACATTGCCATCGCCTATTGCCCCGAACGCGTGCTTCCGGGCAAAATCCTTGAAGAGCTGATTTCAAATGACCGCTCGATCGGGGGGATAACTCCGCGTTGCGCACGCAAGGCGCTGTCTTTCTACAAGCGCTTCGTACGTGGCGAATGCGTGACTACAGATGCCCGTTCAGCGGAAATGACCAAGCTGGTCGAAAATGCCTTTCGCGACGTCAACATCGCCTTTGCCAACGAATTGTCGATTGTCGCCGACCAGATGGGGCTCGACGTCTGGGAAGTCATCCGCCTCGCCAATCGCCACCCGCGCGTCAACATCTTGCAGCCAGGCCCCGGCGTCGGCGGCCATTGCATCGCGGTCGACCCCTGGTTCATCGTCCACGGCGCGCCCGAACACACCCCGCTGATCCGCACCGCGCGTGAGGTGAATGATGGCAAGGTCGACCATGTCATCGCTCAGGCGACCGCGCTGATTGAAGCCAATCCGGGTAAGGCCGTCGGGCTGCTAGGGCTGGCCTTCAAGGCCAATATTGACGATTTCCGCGAAAGCCCCGCGAAGAAGGTAGCGGCCGCACTCGCGCTTAAATTCGGCAATCGGGTATATGTGGTCGAGCCCTATGCAGCCGCGCTGCCCAAGGAATTCGACGGCAGTGGCGCCACACTGACCGACATCGACAGCGCGCTGCTTGATTGCCAAATATTGATCCCATTGGTGGACCATGATGCGTTCAAGGCAATTCCACTTGCTGAACGCACCACGAAGCTTGTTTACGACACGCGAGGGATTTGGCCGGATCAACCGGGAATAAATGTACCTGCTCAACCGTTACGTTCTGTAGACTGAGACGCAGCGGCCTTGCAGCCAAACGAAGCACGAATTAAGGCGCTGCACGTGGCTTAATAGACAGAAAGTTTAGTATGAAAATCGCAATGATCGGTTCGGGCTATGTCGGCCTTGTGTCGGGCGCCTGTTTTGCCGATTTTGGGCACGATGTGATCTGTGTCGACAAGGACCAGAGCAAGATCGACCGGTTGAACGCCAATGTCATGCCGATTTATGAACCCGGGCTTGAGGCGTTGGTTAAGACCAATGTCGATGCAGGGCGGCTGAGTTTCTCGATCAATCTGGAAGCCTCGGTCAAAGATTGTGACGCGGTGTTTATCGCCGTCGGCACGCCCTCGCGCCGCGGCGACGGCCATGCGGATTTGAGCTATGTTTATGCAGCAGCCAAGGAAATTGGCGCCGCCATCGGATCCAAAACCGTGGTTGTCACCAAATCAACCGTTCCGGTGGGGACAGGCGACGAGGTTGAACGGATCATCCACGACGTGCGACCTGATCTGGAGTTCGAAGTCGTCTCCAACCCCGAATTCCTGCGCGAGGGTGCCGCCATCGGCGATTTCAAGCGGCCTGACCGCATCGTCGTTGGCACCGATGTCGAATGGGCACGCGAGGTGATGCGTGCTGTCTATCGCCCCCTGTTTCTCAACGAATCGCCGATCCTGTTCACCAGCCGCCGTTCCTCGGAGCTCATCAAATATGCGGCCAACGCCTTTCTGGCGACCAAGATCACTTTCATCAATGAAATGGCCGATCTGTGCGAGAAACTTGGTGCCAATGTGCAGGATGTCTCGCGCGGGATCGGGCTCGACAACCGCATCGGCAGCAAGTTCCTCCACGCCGGCCCCGGCTATGGCGGCAGTTGCTTTCCCAAGGACACGCTCGCACTGCTCAAGACCGCGCAGGACAATGACACGCCGGTGCGTATCGTTGAGGCCGTGGTGCAGGCGAATGACCTCAGAAAACGCGCAATGGGCCGCAAGATCGTCAATGCCCTCGGCGGCGACGCGCGCGGCAAGAAGGTTGCGCTGTTTGGCCTGACCTTCAAGCCCAATACCGATGACATGCGCGATGCACCCTCGATCGCCATCGTCCAGACGCTGATTGACGCAGGCGCAGACGTTTACGCCCATGACCCCGAAGGCATGGCGGAAGCTGCGAAGATGTTGCCCCAGGTGAAGATGGCCGACAGCGCCTATGCCGCCGCAGCGGGCGCCGATGCGGTTGCCATCGTCACCGAATGGGATGCCTATCGCGCGCTCGATCTTGCCAAGTTGAAGGCGGCGATGAAAGGCGACGTCCTAGTTGACCTGCGCAACATCTACCGCCCCGAAGAAAGCGCCAAGGCCGGCTTCGACTATTACAGCGTCGGGCGGTAACCCCTTACGCTAAAGGCCGAGCACCAGCTTGGCCATGATGTTGCGCTGGATCTCGTTCGAGCCGCCATAAATCGATGCTGCACGACCGTTGAAATAGCGCGCGGTGGCCGTCAGCGCGCTTTCGGGACCAACATAGCCTTCGTTGCTGCCTGCCTGCCGCGCTGCATACTGATAGGGTGCTGCGTAAATGCCTGCGACATCGACCGCCAGTTCCTGAATCCTTTGCTGGCACTCGGTGCCCTGCACCTTGAGCATCGACGAGGCCGGGCCGGGATCGCGCCCTTCACCTATCGCCGCCAGCACCATATCCTCGACTGCGTGGATCGTGCGTACCTGTGAATCGAGTTCTGCAAAGCGACGGCGGATGGCGGGATCGCCTAGCATCTCGGCTTCTTTCGCCGACGCACGCACTTCGGCCAGCGCCTCGATCAACCCGGCGGCATAGGCAGCCGCGCGTTCATATTCGAGCAGCGTTTTCGCAACCGTCCAGCCCTTCCCCTCGTCACCGAGCCGGTTCGACTTGGGCACGCGGACATTGTCGAAAAACACCTGATTGAAATCATGGTCGCCCGCGATTGAGATGATCGGCTTCACCGTCAAACCCGGCGTAGCCATTTCGAGTAACAAGAAGGTAATACCCTCTTGCGGGCGCCCGTCGCGGTTGGTGCGCACGAGGCAGAACATGTGATTGGCGACATGGGCATGGGTCGTCCAGATTTTCGACCCGTTGAGCACATAATCGTCGCCATCGCTGTCGGCACGCAATTGCAGTGCTGCAAGATCAGAGCCTGCTTGCGGTTCGCTATAGCCCTGGCACCAATAATGCTCACCCGCGAGCAGCCTGGGCAGATAATAGCCTTTCTGCGCCTCGCTGCCATATTTCATGATCACCGGCGCGACCATTTTGAGGCCCATCGGGGCAAGACTTGGTGCCCCTGCCCGCGCGCATTCCGATGAAAAGATGTAGCGCTGTGCCTCGTTCCAGCCGGTTCCGCCCCGCTCGACCGGCCAGTGCGGTGCGACCCAGCCCTTGCGCAGCAGGATCGCCTGCCATGCCAGGTTGAATTCCTTTTCGACAAACACACTGGTCGCGCGATTGTGCGCCTGCCGCAGTTCGGGCGGTAGATTCTCGGATAGCCAGCCGCGCACTTCGGCGCGAAAGGCGTTCAGGTCGATCTGGGCCTCGCTCATCGTCAATTCACCTGCCGCTCATAGCCTTCCCAATAGGGCGCGCGCAGGTCCTTGCGCAGGATCTTGCCCGATGGGTTGCGCGGAAGCGCGTCGATAATGTCGATCGATTTGGGGACTTTGAACGGTGCGATGCGTTCGCGCGCCCATGAAATGACGCTGTCGGGATCGATGGTTGCGCCCGGCTTTGGCGCGCAGACAGCTTTCACCGCCTCACCCCATTTGGGATCGGGAACACCGATTACTGCCACCTCAAGCACATCGGGGTGACCATAAATCGCGCTTTCGACCTCGGCGGGATAGACATTTTCGCCGCCCGAAATGATCAAATCCTTCACCCGGTCGTGGATGTAGAGATAGCCATCCTCATCCATATAACCGGCATCGCCGGTCTTGACCCAGCCATCGCCGGTCATCGTCTTTTCGGTGGCTTCCTGCAGATTCCAATAGCCGATCATGTTGTTTGAAGACCGGGTCCAGATTTCACCCACTTCGCCGGTTGGCATTTCGTTGCCCTCGGTGTCGACAACCTTGATTTCCACGCCGGGCAGCGGCTTGCCTGCGCTGCGCATACGGGGATTGCCGTTGGGATCATGGTCCTCGGGCGGAAGCATACAGATGGTGCCTGTCGTCTCGGTCATCCCGTAATTCTGGATGAACCCGCATTGGAACATCTGGATGCACTGACGCAGCAATTCGAGCGGGATCGGCGCCGCCCCATAAAGAATATATTTGAGGCGGCTGAAATCGACCATCGCGCAACGCGGATGCTGGAGCAGAATATGCAGCGCCGCCGGAACAATGAACAAGCGTGTCACACCACCGTTTTCGACCGAATCAAAGAAACCGTCGGGTGTGAATTCGGCGAGGATGTAAGCAGGAAGACCGGCTGCCACCGACATGATGCCAAGCCCGGTGCCGCCGATATGCGCGCAGGGCATGGCGACGAGTACAACTTCGTCATCATCCCATTTGGTATAGGCCAAATCGGCCTGGTTCGAATGCTTGCGCAGCGCGAACAGGTTGCGGTTAGAAAGCACCGCGCCCTTGGGATTGCCGGTGGTGCCCGATGTGTAAAGCTGCAGCACCGCATCATCAGGGACCGAAGCCTCGAACGGCGCGCGCATGGTGCCGTCGACCATCGCCCGCGCTTCGGGATCGGTGATCACCTCTTCGACCTGCGGCAGCAGACCCTCCATCGACGATGGAGCGGCTTCGAAGCCTTTGCCCAGAAAGAGGATCTTGGCCTTGGTATCGTTGATAATATAGGCCCATTCGGGCGGAGCGAGCCGCCAGCCGACTGGCACCATGACGATGCCCGCACGCGCGGCTCCGTAAAAGAGCGTGAAATAAATATCGCTATTCTTGCCGATCCAGGCGATCCGATCGCCTTTCTTCAAGCCCTTGGCGAGCAATGCCGTCGCGACCCGCGCGGTGCGCTCTTCAAGTTCGGCATAGGTGAAGTAACGGTCTTCCTCGCGCATCGCGAGGCGATCGCCGCGTTCCTCGCCCCAATGGCGAATGAACTCGTCAAAGGTGTTCAATTCCGAAACATCGGCCATCTTCTCTCTCTCCCAAGAAGATCGGCTGGAAACATGCACAGCCGCTCCAGCCCCTAATTGGCGAGGTGGGCGCGGCTGTCAATGTGAAGTTTAATCGTGCGATTAAATTTTTTGTATCACTCTGCCGCTACGGACAGCTCGGCTTCCTTCCACACTAGTGTGGGCTTGCGTGCCGCCAGCGTTTCGTCAAGGCGGCGGCGCGGTGCAAAGTGCGGAGCGGATTTGAGTGCCGGATCGCCCTGCTTCGCCCGATTGGCCACCGAACGCAGCGCGCCGATGAACTGGTCAAGCGCAGCCTTGCTCTCTGTTTCGGTCGGCTCGACCAGCATCGCACCGTGGACGACGAGCGGGAAATAGACCGTCATCGGGTGATAGCCTTCGTCGATCAGCCCCTTGGCCACATCAAGCGTCGAGAAGCCTTCTGCGAGGCCGTTATCGGTGAACAATGCCTCGTGCATGCACGGGCCCGATGCGCCAAAGGGAGCCTCAAGCGTGCCTTCCAGACTGCGCAGGATATAATTGGCGTTGAGCACCGCATCCTCGGCCACTTGACGCAAGCCGTCAGCACCGTGGCTCAGAATATAGGCCAACGCGCGAGTAAACATGCCCATCTGGCCGTGGAATGCAGTCATGCGGCCGAAAGTTTCGGGATGCATTTCGCCTGCGGCTTCCTCTTCGAACAGCTTGAAGCTGCCATCGGGCATTTTCGCGACAAAGGGGATCGGGCCATATGGCGCCAGCGCCTTTGAGAGCACAACCGGCCCCGAACCCGGCCCGCCGCCGCCATGCGGGGTCGAGAAGGTCTTGTGCAGGTTGATGTGCATCGCATCGACGCCCAGGTCGCCGGGGCGAACACGGCCGACGATGGCGTTGAAATTGGCACCGTCGCAATAGACATAGCCGCCCGCTGCATGCACCGCGTCTGAAATGATCTTCAGATCGCGCTCGAACAGGCCGCAGGTATTGGGGTTGGTGATCATAACGCCAGCCACATCGGGGCCAAGGCGCGCCTTCAGCGCCGCGACATCAACGCGACCTTCAGGCGTAGCGGGGATATTCTCCACGCTGAAGCCCGCAAAAGCCGCTGTCGCCGGATTGGTGCCGTGCGCGCTTTCGGGAACCAGGATGACCGGACGGTCTTCGCCGCGCGCATCAAGCGCAGCCTTGATCGCAAGAATACCGCAGAGTTCACCATGTGCGCCTGCCTTGGGCGACATGGCCACACCTTGCATCCCGGTCAGGTCGACCAGCCAAAAGGCGAGTTCGTTTATCACCTGCAGCGCGCCCTGCACCGTTTCCTGCGGTTGCAGCGGGTGGACGTCTGCAAAGCCCTTCATCCGTGCGACTTTTTCATTCAGGCGCGGATTGTGTTTCATCGTGCACGAACCGAGCGGGAATAGCCCAAGGTCGATGGCGTAATTCTGCCGCGACAGGCGGGTGTAATGGCGCACCGTTTCGGGCTCTGAAAGACCCGGCAGACCGATCTCGCGATTGCGCTCCAGCCCGCCGAGGCGCGATTGCACCTTGGGTGCGGGGTCGAAATCGACGCCGGTTGTGTGGCTGTCGCCAATCTCGAAAATCAGCGCTTCTTCGAGCATCAGCGCGCGGTTTCCGGTGTAGGTTGCTGCCGCCATGACGTCAGTTTCGCCCATTTGTGGCTTCCAGCCGCTTGCGTTTACCGTGCTCATGCCCCAACTCCCTCAACAAGCGTCTTCTGCAGGGCGGTTGCAAATGTTTCGATATCCTCCTCGCTGACCACTTCGGTCACCGCGACCAGAAGTCCGTTCTCAAGGGTGGCTTCGCCTGGATAGAGGCGACCGAGCGAAACCCCGCCCAGAACCTTCTTCGCCGCCAGCTTGTGCACCACATCGCGGGCGTTGACGGGCAGTTTCAGCGTGAATTCGTTGAAGAAGCTGTCGTTCACCAAGGTTACGCCGGGGATCTGCGTGAGCCGCTCTGACGCCTGCACTGCCTTGGCGTGGTTGAGTGCCGCCAGATCGCGCAGGCCACGTTCACCCAGTAAGCTCATATGAATACTGAAGGCTAGGGCACAAAGACCTGAATTGGTGCAGATATTGCTGGTCGCCTTTTCGCGGCGGATATGCTGTTCACGGGTCGAGAGCGTCAGTACGAAGCCGCGCTTGCCCTCGGCATCAACCGTCTGGCCGCAAAGGCGACCGGGCATTTGCCGAACGAATTTTTCCTTGCAGGCGAACAGGCCCACATAAGGCCCGCCAAATTGCAGGCCAACACCAAGCGATTGCCCTTCGCCCACAACGATATCAGCGCCCATTTCACCCGGAGCCTTGATCGCACCCAGTGCCACCGGCTCTGTGACCACGGCAATGAGCAGCGCACCATGCTCATGTGCTTTCTCAGCTATCGCGCTTAAATCTTCAATGCGGCCAAGAATATCGGGATATTGCACAACCACGCAGCTGGACTCGTCATCGATCGAGGCAAGCAGTCGATTGGTGTCAGTTTTGTCAATTTCAGGCGATGCGGTATCGAGTGTATCACCGGTAAACCGCGCCATCGTCTTCGCAACGCTGACATAATGCGGATGCAGACCGGAGGAGATGACGGCCTTGCTCCGCTTGGTCACCCGTCCGGCCATCCCGATGGCTTCCCAGCAGGCGGTCGAGCCATCATACATTGAGGCATTGGCAACATCGCAGCCTAACAGCCGCGCCACCTGTGTCTGGAATTCGAACAGCATCTGCAGCGTGCCCTGCGCGATTTCGGGCTGGTAGGGGGTGTAAGCAGTCAGAAACTCGCCACGCTGAATCAAATGATCAACGCTTGCCGGCACATGGTGCTTATAGGCCCCTGCCCCTAGGAAGAACGGGTGATGCGCCGCAGCCATATTCTTACGCGCCATGGCCGAGAAATGCCGCTCGACCGCCATCTCGCTCGCATGCATCGGCAGGCCGGCAATCGGCCCTTTGAGCCGTGCTTCTTCGGGCACATCGATAAACAGGTCATCAATCGATGCCGCGCCGATTGTGGTGAGCATCGCCTGCCGGTCGGTGTCTGTCAGGGGTAAGTAGCGCATCGTCTTTCCTTCTCCCCTCCCGCTTGCGGGAGGGGCTGGGGGAGGGCCTGAAATTCGGGGAAGAGCTGGCCCTTACAGGCCCTTCCCTAACCCCTCCAGCAAGCGGGAGGGGAACTTCTCAAAGACCGTCCACAAATGCCTTGTAAGCCGCAGCATCCATCAACCCGTCGAGCTCTGACGGGTCACTCAGTTCAAGCTTGAAGAACCATCCCGCGCCTTCGGGATCGCTATTCACCAGCGCCGGATCGTCGGCGAGCGCATCATTACCCTCGGTGACCGTACCCGAAACCGGCGCATAAACGTCAGAAGCTGCCTTTACCGATTCAACAACCGCCGCATCGCCACCTTTGGAAAGTGTCGCACCAACTGCAGGCACTTCAGCAAACACGATGTCGCCCAACTGGCCCTGCGCATAGTCGGTGATACCAACCGTGGCAGTGGTGCCTTCGACTTCGATCCATTCATGCTCGTCGGTGAAATAACGGGTCATTTGCTCGCTCCTCGTTTTTTGGTTGTCGCGATTTCAGACTTGTCAGGCTTTCGCCTGACTAGAAATCGCTCTGCGGTGATATCGATGGGGTATGAAAGGCATGGCCGCGACGGCCATTGGCACGCGCTTGCCGCGCACCTCAGCCTCAAGTGGCGTTCCGATGCTGTTATGGTTAGCAGCTACATAGCCCATGGCAATCGGTGCGCCGACGCTGGGGGCAAAGCCGCCTGAAGTGACAACCCCGATCTGCGTGTCACCCGCAAAGATCGGCGCGCCTTCGCGCACCGGCATCTTGCCTTCGACCGACAGGCCAACCAGCTTGCGGGGCGGGCCTTCGACGATCTCTGCGAGGATCCTTTGGGCACCCGGAAATCCACCTTCGCTGCGGCGGCGCTTGTTGATCCCGAACATGAGCCCTGCCTCAATCGGAGAGGTATCGGGCGAAAGATCGTGCCCATATAAAGGCAGCCCGGCCTCTAACCGCAGCGAATCCCGAGCGCCAAGACCAATTGGTTTCACTTCGGTCTCATTGCAAAGCAACTCAGCTACCTTCTCAGCCTGGTCGGCTGGTATCGAGATCTCGAACCCGTCCTCTCCAGTATAGCCAGATCGGCTAATCGCCGCAGGAATGCCGTCCAATTCAAAATGGCCGAAATGCATGAAGGTCAGCACTGATAGCGGCCACTCACCGACGACGTGGCGTTCGAGGGCAGCAAAGGCTTTTGGCCCCTGAAGGGCAAGCAGCGCCCGATCTTCCAGATGATTGATCGTCACCGCTTCAGTCAGGTTTTTGCGCAGATGGGCGATATCGTCCCACTTTGTCGCGCCATTCACCACCAAAAAAAGTTTATTCGGCCAGCGCGAGACCATGAGGTCATCGAGCACACCCCCGTTCTCGTCCAGCAGAAGTGAATAGCGCTGATCACCGAGATTGAGCGTGCTAAGATCGATTGGCAGCAGCGCCTCGACTGCAGCGTCCAGACCTTCGCCCGACAGGAGTAACTGCCCCATATGGCTGACATCGAACAACCCGGCATTTTCGCGGGTCCACAGATGTTCGGCCATGATGCCTTCATATTGGATCGGCATCGCATAGCCCGCGAACGACACCATCCTCGCGCCCTTGGCACGGTGCCAATCGCCTAGCGGAAGTTCGCGCATTTCGGTGTCGTCGCCCATAAATTCTCCGCACATAGGTTCAGCCAGCGACCGCGTCGCTGCCTGCCCCCTCTGTCACGGATACCTGAGAGCTTTACCCCTTCGGTGGCCCCGCCTTGCACGGAACGCTTTCCAGAGTGTCGCAAAAGCCAAAACGGTCCTTTTGCCTGAGAGATTCCGGGGCGGTTGCTCCTTCGGCGCCCGCCTTCGCCTATCGGCTATGGCGGAACTCTCCCGTTTCGTCAGCGACTGACTCGGCCTTGGCTTTTGGTCGCCGCAGAGTCAACCGGCGAGCGCGCGGATCGCATCATTTTCGTGGATATGTTGGCCCTGCCCGCCTGCAAGCGCCAGATGAGCGATAGCTTGGGCGACGGCCAGCGCCGGAATCGAGCGGTAACGGCAAAGTCCACCGACCATCAGCAGGTCTGTCAAAGGCGCGAGCATGATCGCCACGCTCTCTCCCGGGCGGCTTTCGGGGCGTTCCCCTCCGGTCAGCAGACCGGGACGGAGGAAGTCAACACGGTCGAAGCCCAATTGCGCCATAGCCGCTTCGGCTTCGCCCTTGGTCTGCAGGTAGAAATTGGAAGCTTTTGCCGAAGCACCAACCGAGGAAACGGCAGTCATGTGCCGGGCACCTGCATCTTTGGCGGCCTTGGCAAAGCCTGTCACCAGATCGAAATCTATGGCGCGGAAGGCGGCTTTTGAACCTGCGGTGCGCATGGTCGTGCCGAGACAGGATATGGCTACATCTGCTTTGATCGCCGCAACCTCATTCGCCCAATCCGCCGATGCCGCTTCATGCACAATCACGCCCATTGGCACCCGTTCGGGTTTACGGCGGACGAGGATGTGGCATTCAACGCCCTCGTGCCCTGCTAGCGCAACAACCAGCTGCTTGCCGATGAGACCTGTTGCACCTGCAATTACCACGCGCGTCATTTGCCGAACCCTTCATGCTCACCGCCGAAAATGTCACGGTGACAATTGACCGCGAAACGGTCGGTCATCCCGGCAAGGAAATCGCCAATGTGGCGCGCACGCATTGGCTGCTCGACGGGCAGGCTTTCGCGCCATTCCTGCGGGAGCAAAGCAGTATCGCGGCTATAGGCTTCGAACAAGTCGGCAATCGCCTTTGCCGCGCGTTCCGCGGCGCTGATCTGGGTGGGGTGGTGATAGAGATTGGCATACATGAACGATTTCAGAGTGCGCTCGCGCTCTGCCAGTTCGTCAGAGAAACCGCCAATGGTGCGTTCCGCAGCACGCACATCGTCGGAGGTCTCGATACCCGCAGCGGATATGCGCGCTCTGGTGGTTTCAATCACATCATTGACCATCACGCCAATCTGCTCACGGATCAACTCGCGCAGCAGCGTCTCATGCCGCGCGCCCGGATAACGATCGCATATAGCCCGCCAGCGCCGCTCGACAAAAGGCAGTTCGAGCAATTGCTCTAGCGTCAGCAGGCCAGCGCGAATGCCGTCGTCGATGTCATGATTGTCATAGGCGATATCGTCGGAAATCGAGGCAATCTGGGCTTCCAAAGACGCGTGCAGCGCCAGCCCCAAGGGGAACTCCGCATCAATTTCGCTAAGCGCCCAGTTGGGTGCGAGGACTGGCCCATTATGCTTGGCGAGACCCTCCATCAATTCCCAGCTGAGATTGAGGCCCGGCCATAAGGGATAAGGGCTTTCCAGCTTCGAGAGCGTGCGCAGCGTCTGGGCATTGTGATCAAAGCCGCCAAAGGGTGCCATCGCGGCCTCCAGCGCATCTTCGCCAGCATGGCCGAAGGGTGGATGGCCGATATCATGCGCCAAGCACAGTGCTTCGGTCAGATCCTCGTCCAGCCCGAGCGCCCGCGCAATGGTGCGGCCGATCTGGGCAACCTCGAGGCTGTGGGTCAGGCGAACACGGTAATGATCGCCGTCGGGCGCGATGAACACCTGCGTCTTGTAGCGCAGACGGCGAAAGGCGATTGAGTGGATGATCCGGTCGCGATCACGCTGGAAGATATTGCGCGGCCCGCGCGCCTCGCCACCCGGTTCAGGATGGAGCCTTCCACGGCTTGTGTCGGGAATGCAGGCAAAAGATGCGCGGCTGTGCATGGGCATGCGCTTTGCACCAGAGGCGTTAACAAAACCAGCCGCTATTTGCCGCCCAGTTTCTTCACAATGGTGCCATTCTCGCTGTTCCAGACAAAGCCATTGCCGCCTGCCTTACGGTAATCGGCTTCCCATTTTTTTGCAGTCTTGGCGTCAGCAAATGGCCCGACCAGCAAGCGGCTCGATTTGCCCCAGACCGAGGTCCAGCCTTCCTTACCCTTGAACAGTTCGGGCGATTTTTTGGCAAAGCGGCGATAGTCACCGCCGAGTGCCGCTTCAGCCCCCGTTGCCACCTGCACCCAAATGCGCGCGGGTTGCGGCGGCGCTTTGGGTTCGACCTTGGGTTTCCCAGTTTTCGGGTCTTTGGCCGCAGTTGCTGCGGCTGTATCAGCCTTGGCTTGGGCCTTCTGAATCGCTTTCAGATCAACCGGCGCGACGGTGCGTTTCTGTTCGCTTTCAGGAATTTCAATCGACTGCACCAAAGCGTCCAGATCGAAAGAAGCGGTCTTTACAGGTTCGGCCTGCTGCACCGGCGGCAATGTGACCGGAGGCAGCGCTTCTGCCGTTGCAACCGGAGCACCCGATACTACCGCCGGTGATCCGCCATCCAGAACAGGCCCTTGAACGGCCGGTTGTGTGGTCTGCGGCGCGGGCTCGACAATCAGATTCTCAGCAACCCGTGTTTCAGCCGGGGCAGAAATGATAACCGGGGGTTTGGCGGCTGGCGGGGTGACAGCGACGGGATCGCTCCGCACAGGCGCAGGAATTGGCTCGGATGCAGTCACTTGCCGCTGGCGCACTTCATCGATCGCGCTTTTCGGCGTGACGACTGTGCTGGTTTCGGCGGGAATTGATGCTGGCCTATTCACCGTCGGCGTCGCAATTGCCACGGAAGGCGGAGGTGATGGTGGCGGCGTGCTGCCCGGCAAGATGATGCGTACAGGCGCGCGCGCCGCATCGGGGGGAGGAAGTTGCGCTGTTGAAAGGACGACCTGCTTGGCCTTCGACGCTTCATCAACTTTTTGCTGCGCGGACGCTGTCGAGAAACCGGGCTTGGCATCATTGCGCGCCACTCTTGTTTCGCCAGGCTTGGGCTTCTTTTCGTCCTTTTTGGTTGAAGACGGCTTTTTGGAAGAATTACCGAGGGGTTGTCCTGAAGGTATCAAACGATCTTGGCCTGTCGCGGCGCTGGCAACTTTGGTTGTTCCAGTCGCAGCCGCAATTTGGCGCAATTCGGGCGTATCTTCGCCAATCCGGCCAACCGGAAAATGGCCGAAATGCATTGCCGCCGCACGTTGCGCATCGGTCATTCTGGGCATCTGGCGGAGGAAACCCTCCATCCGCCGAGCGGATTCGGGCGAAAGGAAGCCTTCCGCAATCTGCATGGCTTCCTTCAAATTGCCGCGTGCTGCCAGCATCATCGAACGGGCGCGCCATGCCTCCGGGTCGTTGCGTTGGAGCAAAGGCACCAGCAAGCCATCCGCCTCGTTCGCTTTGCCCGCCATCGATAGCGACATGGCATAGCGGCGGGTCAGATCGTCACTGTCGCCAAAGCTGCGCGCCAATTGATAATCCTGATGCGCGCGGGCAAAATTGCCGAGCAGGTCAAACGCCAGCGCCCGATCGAGCGCGATTGAGCGTTCGGTGGCACCAAGCCGGATCGCATCGTCAAAATAGCGAAGTGCTTCAAAGGGGTTTTCAGTTCGCACCATCGCCGAACCCAGCCCCGCTATCGTCCGCGAATTGCCGGGTTGGATGCTGTTTGCTCGGGTAAAGAAGTTAAGCGCAGCAGCCGCATCGCCCAATTTCAGCGACGCATGCCCTGCATCGGTTAGCGCTGCCGGGTCTGATGGGCGCAATGCCATACGGCGCACTGCATCGCGTAGTTCGATCGAAGCAGGGGAGTCATATGCCGGTTTAACTTGCGGCTTGGCCTGATCGAACTGGTCGAGCACGCTTTCATCGGCATCCTGCGCAGCGATCGGCGCTGCCAGAACTATCGCCAGTGCAAGAGTAAGCGGGACCCGTTTCATATATATCATTGGCCCGCAAATGTGATGCGCATGGCGAAATTGCAATCACTACGCATCAAAGCGCGCCGGATTGTGCCGCATGCTCGACAAGCGGCTTATCCGGCGCGTATTTAATCAGCTATTGCTCTGGCGATCGAGGAAACGAGGTATGTTGACCCCGCCGGTAGTATCCTCTTCGGGTTCGTCATTGCCGCGGGTCAGGCCCCGAGAAAGGCTCGACATCCGTTCGAACAAAGTGCCGCCACCGGTCGATACGCGCGGTGCAGCCGGAGCAGAATCGTCCTGTCCCTCCCCATAAGCAGGTGCAGCCTCTGCAACCGGCTCCTCCTGTTCGACATGGTATTCGCCAAGCTCAAACTCAGCTTCTTCAGTTGCTGGCGCCGGTTCGGCAAGATCCAGAACGCCATCATCTTCTTCCGCCGATTCTTCACTATAGTCGAAAGCTGAGGCTTCGGCTTCTGCAGACGGCTGATATTCTTGATCCGAAAGTTCAAGCGGTTCCTCTATCGCCGGCTCTGGCTCCACAGCGGCCGGAGGAGTTGCATATCCACCCAGTGGTGTCGCTGGGCGGCTGTCAAATGCGTAGGAACGTGCGGGCTGGGCTGCCTCACCGTCCTGATCGATCCCTGTGGCGACGACCGAGACACGGATCTTGCCGTTGAGATTTTCGTTGAATGCTGAACCCCAGATTATGTTCGCATCGGGGTCGACCAATTCGCGGATATGGTTAGCCGCCTCGTCGACTTCCATCAGCCGCATATCTTCGCCACCGGTGATCGAGATGATGACGCCCTTTGCACCCTGCATCGACACACCGTCGAGCAGCGGATTGGCGATCGCCCGTTCGGCGGCCTCCAATGCGCGGCCATCGCCTTCGGCTTCGCCCGTGCCCATCATCGCCTTGCCCATTTCGTGCATCACTGAGCGCACGTCGGCGAAGTCGAGATTGATCAGGCCGGGCATGACCATCAGGTCGGTGATACCACGCACACCCTGTTGCAGCACTTCATCGGCAAGCAGGAAGGCTTCCTTGAAGGTGGTATTGGGGTTGGCGACAAGGAACAAATTCTGGTTTGGAATGACGATCAGCGTGTCGACATGCTGCTGCAGTTCAGCAATCCCCGAATCCGCCGAACGCATGCGGCGCGATCCTTCGAACAGGAAGGGCTTGGTGACGACACCAACGGTCAGAATGTTCATTTCGCGCGCAGCGCGGGCGATAACTGGCGCCGCACCGGTACCGGTGCCGCCGCCCATACCAGCGGCGATAAAGCACATATGCGCACCCTGCAGTGCACTTTTGACCTGCTCAATAGTTTCTTCAGCCGCGGCACGACCAACTTCCGGGCGCGAACCCGCACCAAGGCCTTGGGTGATGTCGGGACCAAGCTGGATACGATATTCGGCAGGCGATGCGTTGAGCGCTTGAGCGTCGGTATTGGCGACGACGAAATCGACACCTTCTACGCGTGCGCCGATCATGTTGGCGATGGCATTGCCCCCTGCCCCGCCGACACCGATGACTGCAATTTTGGGCTTCAGTTCATCGACAACTGGCGGACCGATGTTGATGCTCATTCCTGTTCACTCCCTTGGCCGGTCTGGCATAAGTAAAAGAAGTTCAAAAACCCCCGTTAACTGTGTCTTGTGGCACAAAATTCAGGGCAAAACACGTAAAAGTTACCCACAGGCTACGGGTTGTTCTTGTGGCGCGGCTAGAGGTTCTCGCGGATAGCCTGCATGATGCGCGCGATAACGCCGGTATTAGTAGATTTTATAGCACTATCAGAGCCTTGCAGGCCTAAGCGCAGATCGGATGGGTTCGAATTGGCATAAAGCGCCAGACCTGCCATCGTCGAAAATGCTGGTCCGGAATGGGCATCGGGCAGGCCGGGCAGCTCGGTCGGCCGACCAATGCGCACCATACGCCCCAGTGCCGCCTGCATATGGTCCGCAAGCCCCTTCAATTCGGCACCGCCACCCGTCAGGACTACATGGTGTTTTCCCGGATTGGAAAAGCCCATTTCCTTCAAGGCGCGACCAATATCGGCCACCATTGTATCGATGCGCTGCGAGATGATCGAATTGAGCTGAGCACGGGTGATCTTTGGCCGTTCAGCCTGCGAGGGATCACCGGGTGGCCCGACGTCGAGGCTTTCCTGATGGTCACGCGGCGAAGTGATGGCCGACCCGTGAAAGCATTTGAGGCGTTCGGCTTCGGCACGGCGAATACCAAAGACTGAGGCAATTTCGTCGGTAATGTCTGCGCCACCATGGTTGAGGGTGACAAGCCCGGCCAGCATGCCGCCAATGAACACCGAAACATTGGTAACCGCCGCACCCATTTCGACCATCGCAACGCCCAGTTCGCGCTCTTCGGCGCTCAGGCAAGCGAGCCCAGCGGCAACCGGGGATGCAACAATGGCATCGACCCCGAGATGCGAGGCACGCGCGGTCATATCCAGATTGCGCACTGGTGCAGGATCCGCCAGCACCGCGTGGATTTCTACGCCTACCCGATCAGCATAAAGCCCCAGCGGATTGGCAACTCCACCATTGCCATCGAGTGCATAAAGCGTCGGGCTGACATGCAGCACAACCTTGCCGCGGGTATCGATATTGGCGCGACCGGCGGTCAGCAGGTCGTCAATATCGGCTTGCTCGACCTTGTCACCACCCAGATCAATCTCGACCGGAGAGAGAAGGCTATCCAAACCGCCGGCAGACATGCCCATCCAGACACGATCGATATTGATGCCTGCAATCCGTTCCGCCTGCTCGACCGCATGACGAACCGAAAGCTCCGCCAGTTGCATGTCGGATATGCAGCCGCGCACCACGCCCTTGCTTTCGCGCTGGCCCGTACCCAGCACGTGGATCGCCCCGCCTTCATCGACCCCGGCAATCAGCGCGGAAACCTTTGAAGAGCCAATATCGAGCGTGGAAATAATCTTGTCGTACCGCACCGCCATCAGGCCGCATCCCCGCTTTCCCCGGCATCGGCAGACGGCTTTTCGCTTGGCTTGATTTCAACCGGCTTTTCCTTCGCCGCGCGGCGCATATAGGCGCGTTCGGGGTCGCGCAGGTCGAAATGGATGATGTCACGGCCCAGCAGACGATGCACCCCGTCCATGCGGGTGAAGTTGACGAGCGCCTGCGCCGCCAGATTGTCCCCCTCGGGCAGCGACAAGGTTTCGCCGGTCTTGAAGCGCAGATCCCAGCGGCGATTTCCCACCCAGCTGGCGCCAGCCACCTGATCCTTGAGCGACTGGGCGCTGTCGAGCAGCTTGGCCAGCGCAACCACTTGCCGGTCGGCGCCATCGCCGTTGATGACAGGTAAGCCACCGATCTCTGCGCGCGATATTTTTTCGAGCTCGGTGCCCTGATCATCGATCAGCGAAAAGACCCCGTTTCGATGCCACACCGCCGTGGGTTTGCGTTCCAATATATCGACCACCAGCGTATCCGGCAGACGACGGGTAACCCGCACATCCTTGATCCAGCCATATTCGATCAGGTCGGCGCGGATTTTGTCGATATCGACCAGCGGCATCGCCCGGTCCTTTTCGGCGAGCACGATGTCGTACACCTTAAGCTGGTCGACACGGTCCATGCCAGTAATCTCGACGCGCTTCACTTCGAACCCGGCCTTGGCGGCGACCTGGGCATATTGCTGATAGGCGGCCTGCGGGACACCGAACCAGTTGGCGACAATCAGTGCGATCACCAGCAGCACGGCCAGCACGCCCCAAGTCAGCACCCGCTGGATATCCTGTTCGGTGAAGGGCAGGATGCGGAGCAGGCGATCCATGATGCTGACTTGCCTGACCTTTTTGCGCGGCGCAGGCTTGCGCGCCTTGGCAGGAGCCTTGCGTGCCGTAGCCGTCTTCATGCCAACGCCTCCTTGACGAGGATGTCGACCAGTTGTTCATAGCTGATCCCCATTTGCTTGGCCTGTTCGGGAACAAGGCTCAACGGGGTCATGCCAGGCTGGGTGTTGGTCTCGAGCACGAATACACCATCGCGGCCCAGTTCATCATCCCAGCGGAAATCGGTGCGCGACGCGCCCTTGCAACCGAGCAATTCGTGCGCGCGCTGCGCCAACTCCATCATATAATCTTCAATATCCTTGGGGATTTCGGCAGGGCAGATATGTTCGGTCAGGCCATCGGTATATTTGGCGTCGAAATCATAGAAGCCACTTTTGGGCTTGAGTTCGGTAACGCAGAGCGGTTTGCCGCCAAGCACGGCAACGGTCAATTCGCGCCCCTTGATGAAGGGTTCGGCGAGCAGAGTATCGAATTCTTGCCACGGGCCCGTCGCGTCACGCGCGATGGGCGAGCCGTAATTGCTATCAGCCTTGACGATAGCAACTCCAACCGAGCTGCCCTCGTTGACCGGCTTCAGCACATAGGGACGCGGCAGCGGATCGCCTAGATAGAGGCTTTCGCTTTCGACCATCGTACCTTTGGGCATCGGGATGCCACCGGGCACCAACCGCTGCTTGGTCAGTTCCTTGTCGATCGCGATCACCGAGGTGACCATACCGCTGTGCGTATAGGGAATTTGCATCAGATCGAGCATGCCCTGCACGCTGCCATCCTCGCCCGGAACGCCGTGCAGCGCGTTAAACACGACGTTGGGGCGCAAACCGGCAAGCACTTGCGCGACGTTGCGGTCCATATCGACCTTTGTTACCTTATAACCGACCTTTTCGAGTGCAGCGGCCACGTCGTTGCCGCTCATCAGGGACACCGGGCGCTCTTTAGACCAGCCACCCATCAATACTGCAACATGGACCGGCTCGCTCACTTTGCTTTTCCTACTCTTTGTATTTCCCAATGCAGATCGACGCCCGATTTTGCCTTCACACGGCGGCGGACTTCCTCGCCCAGTTCCTCAATATCTGCGCTGGTGGCGTCGCCGGTGTTGATGAGGAAGTTGGTGTGCTTTTCCGAAACCTGCGCGCCGCCGATCTGGAGGCCGCGGCAGCCAGCTTCATCGACAAGCTGCCAGGCCTTTTGTCCGTCGGGGTTTTTGAAGGTTGAACCGCCGGTTTTCGAACGCAGCGGCTGCGATGCCTCGCGGCTGGCCGAGATGCGATCCATCTCGGTCTGGATGGCTTCGGGTTCGCCGGGTTTCCCACGAAAACGTGCGCCGACGACGATCGCGCCATCGGGCAGTTCGCTGTGGCGATAGCTGTAGTGCAGCTCTTCGACCGGCAAAGTTATCAAATCGCCGTTGCGTAACACCACATCGCAATCGACAAGTATGTCCTTCACCTCACCGCCATAGGCCCCGCCATTCATGCGGACGAAACCGCCGACAGTGCCCGGGATCGAACGGAGGAATTCCATTCCCGCTATGCCGTTATCACGCGCGGTGGAGGAAACGAGAATACCGCTGGCCCCTGCCCTGCAATCGAGCGTGACATCGTCAACCTTCGAGACTTTGGCAAAGGCCTTGCCCAATCGCACCACCACGCCCGAAACGCCGCCATCGCGCACGATCAGGTTCGAACCCAAGCCGAGCGCCATCACCGGCACCGACGGGTCGAGCGCGTAAAGGAAATCGGCCAAGTCCTTCGCATCGGCAGGCTCAAACAGCCATTCGGCTGCGCCACCGCTCTTGAACCACACGAGCGGCGCGAGCGGCGCATCGTGCGTCAGCTTTCCGCGCACCGGTGGTAAGGCGTAGCATACATTCATGCACGCGCCTTTTTGATGGCATCGGAAAGACCAGCGGCCCATTTGGTGATGTCGCCCGCGCCGAGGCAGACGACCAGATCGCCTTCGCGGGTGGTCCCCGCCAATTCCTTCGCCAGCGCCTCGGCGCTTTCAATTTCCTGCGCATTGTGATGCCCGCGACGCTTGATCTTGCCGACCAGTTCGGCACTGCTGACGCCTTCGATCGGGGCCTCGCCCGCCGCATAGACCGGCGAGATATAGACGGTATCCGCATCATTGAAGGCGGTCGCGAAATCTTCCATCAGATTGCCGAGCCGCGAATAGCGGTGCGGCTGACACACCGCGATCACGCGGCCTTTCACACCTTCGCGTGCAGCAGAGAGCACTGCGCGGATTTCAACCGGGTGGTGGCCATAGTCGTCGATGATGGTCACGCCGTCGACCTCACCCACTTTGGTGAAGCGCCTTTTGACTCCGCCAAATTTTGCAAAGCCCGCCTGCACCTGTTCATCGGTCATCCCGCGTTCGAGGCCGACGGCAATGGCGGCCAGCGCGTTTTGCACATTGTGGCGGCCCGACATTGGCAGGAACACGTCCGCAATCTCGCGCTTGCTGCCATCGCGGGCGCGGATCACGACGTGGAAGGTGTTGCCACCGAGTTCGGGGCGGACATTGTCCGCACGCACATCGGCCTGTGCGGAGAAACCATAGGTCAGGATGCGGCGGTCGCGGATGCGCGGGATGATCGCCTGCACCTCCGGATGGTCGAGACAGAGGATGGCAACGCCATAAAAGGGCACATTCTCAATGAACTCGATATAGGCCGCCTTGGCCGTATCGAAATCGCCATAATGATCGAGATGTTCGGGATCGATATTGGTGACGACTGCAATCGTGCCATCGAGCCGCAGGAAGCTGCCGTCGCTCTCGTCGGCCTCGACCACCATCCAGTCGCTGTCGCCCAGACGCGCGTTCGAGCCGTAATTGTTGATAATGCCACCGTTGATCACAGTGGGGTCAAGCCCACCAGCGTCGAGCATGGCGGCAATCAGCGAGGTTGTCGTGGTCTTGCCATGGGTACCCGCCACCGCAACAGTATATTTCAGCCGCATCAGCTCGGCGAGCATTTCGGCGCGGCGGACCAGCGGGATGCGGCGTTCGAGCGCAGCCTCAACCTCCGGGTTACCGCGCTTCACGGCTGTAGAAGTGACCACAACTGCGGCATTGCCCAGATTTTCGGCGGCATGGCCGATCATCACCTTGATGCCGCGGCTGCGTAGCCCTTCGATCACATAGCCCTCGGCAATGTCGCTGCCCTGCACCGAATAGCCCAGATTGTGCATTACCTCGGCAATGCCGGACATGCCGATGCCGCCGATGCCGACAAAATGGATCGTGCCGATGTCGGTGCCCACACCCTTCATTAAACTGCTTTCCGTGCGAGGGCGGGTTCTGCGCTACCGAAACCAAGGCCCGATTGTTCTTTTGTCGAGATTGTATGCATCAGCGGTGCGCGTCCGAAGGATTCGACCAGATCGGCCAAATCGTGCACCGCATCGGGCCGCCCGCAGCTTTTCGCGGCACGTGCCGCATTTTGAAGCGTTTCGGGGATGAGTGCCATTTTTTGGATCTGCTTGGCCAGTTCGACCGGTGTGAAACCCGATTGGTTGATCGCCCGCGCGCCGCCTGCCTTGACCATCTCGCTGACATTATATGCCTGATGATTATCCATCGCCGAGGGTAGCGGGACCAATATTGCCGGGCGGCCCGCGCAGGTCAGTTCGGCAATAGTCGAGGCCCCTGCCCGCCCGATCACCAGATGCGACCAGCCGAGTCTTTCAGGGAAATCCTCCAAATAGGTCGCAAGCTGCGCGGGGATCTGATGATCGGCATAGGTTTTGCGCACGGTCTCGAGATCTTCAGCGCGGCATTGCTGGGTGACTTGCAGCCGACGGCGCAAATTGAGCGGTAACCGTGCCAGCGCATCGGGCACCACTTCAGACAGGATTGACGCGCCCTGACTTCCGCCGGTCACGAGCACGCGAAAAACGCCGTCCTCTATAAAGGGCGGAAAAGGCTCATCGCGCAATGCGATGACTTCTGCGCGCACCGGATTGCCGACCAGATGGACCTTGTCCTGATGCGCCGGTTTCACCCGCTGAACATCGGGATAGGCGGTGGCAATGGCATTGACCTTGCCAGCAACCAGCCGGTTCACCCTACCGAGCACCGCATTCTGTTCATGGATGATCGTCGGCACCTTGTTGGTAAAAGCCGCGAGCAATGCAGGCAGCGCCGGATAGCCACCAAAACCGACAACCGCGGTCGGATCAAATTCGTTGAAGAGGGCGCGCGCCATTCCCCGCCCACGCCAGATATTCCGCGCCGCCGCGAGCCAGCCGCGCGGGCCACCTGCTACTCTGCCTGCGGGCATGATGTGCATTTCCATGCCATCGGGGCAGCCGGGAATAGTCGATCCACGATTGTCGGTAATCAGCGCAACCTGATGCCCGCGCCGCATCAACTCGGCACCCAAGGCATAGGCCGGGATGATATGGCCGCCAGTGCCGCCAGCGGCGAGAACGAAATTGCGCGATACGCTCATGGCCAGGGTCTTTCCAGACTATATAGAGGCACATGACGGAGTCGATTTTGGCTCAGGGCAAGGCGCGAGGAGGGAGCAATGGCTTTCCATCGTGACCGACGAGCAACGCTGCCATG
>NZ_JBEBKL010000028.1:0-39497 GCF_040079335.1 Sphingorhabdus sp. | reverse complement strand
CGCGGTTGGGGATCAGCCTCGATGCGACCCGAAGGGCCGGTCCCCTAACCCAATTTCATTCGCTCAGTTGAGCCGAATGCTCAGTGATAATCCGCCAGCGAAGTCTGTACTGTTTCTGTTCAATCCCGTGCTGCCGAAGATTGACATGTTGAAGCCCTTGGCAAGGCGGAAGCTTGCCCAACCGGTGACTTCGCTCGATGCTTGATTGCCGACGATCGACGATTGTTGCCAATCATAGTCTGCACCCACCGTCACGCCATTGCCCGCGCGGACGCTGGCTCCGGCGCCTGCACCCCAGGTATCGCGCAGCTGAACTGTTGTCGAACTGCCCGCAAATTTGCGACGACCATGGACATAGAGCGTCGTAGGCCCGAATTCTTTGACGAAATCGAGCGCAGCCGTAACATCGACCTTGCCGGTGCCGAGCCGCTTTGCTTTCGACGCAGTGGGAATTTTCACCTTGCCGGTCGCATCGATGTAAAAATCATTGCCAAGGTCGAATGAATAGGTCGACGCGATGACGACATCGCCAAATCCGCTGCGCCTTGAACTAACGGGAGCACCGCCGCTGTTGTCAACCTCGACTTCACCTGAACTCCCTGAACCGGAACCCGAATTGGCGCTTCCCGGCCCGCTATTGTCGGTGCGTCCGCCGCTGCCCGATCCGCCATCGCGGCCCTCCGGCGTCTGGATCAGCGAGCCAGGGCCATCGATGCGCACATAGGGCACCGACACGCGGATGCTGAAATTGTCTTTGCTATATTTCAGGCTAACTGGTGCTGAAACCACCTTGGTATCGGTAAGTTCGCCATAATCGCCTTTTGAATAGTTGATACCCGTCGAAAAGCGCAGAACACCCTTGTCGTCGGCACTTGTTGTGGCGTTCGATGAACTCTGGTCCTGCGCAAATGCGGGCTGACTGGCAACGCCTGCCAGCAATGCACAGGCGACCGTGAATGTCTTGGAATGGAATTTCATGATGTTTCCCCGGAACTTGGCGGCACAGACTTTCTTTTTCGGAGCCGCGCGTCAACATAATAAGGCATTCGGTTCCGGGAAGGAGCGACCTCCCCGGAACCGCCAGCGACCCGGTTAACCCAGATCGTCGGCGCCGCGACCGCCACGGTCATCGCCCGGAGCGTCGTCACCGCCGCGCCCGCGACCTCTTCCGCGTCCACGATTGTCATCCATGGCAACATTTTCTGAACCCGGTGCGTCGTCGGCGCCTCGGCCACGGCCACCGCGATCGCCACCATTATCATCGTTGGCGTCGTGGTTCGGGCCATCGTCGGCTCCGCGACCCCGGCGGTCGTCGCCTGCCGGATCATCGGCGCCACGACCACCGCGATCACCGCCATTGTCATCGTTGATGTCATGATCGTCAGGGTCGTCTGCGCCACGACCCTGACGGACATGGCCGACCGGATCGTCGGCGCCACGCCCTTGGCGAACATCACCCGGCGCATCGTCGCAGCCGCGGCACTGGCGGACATGACCTGCCGGATCGTCGGCACCGCGGCGTGCCATAGCACTTCCAGCAGTCAAGGTTGCGGCACAGAGGGCGGCGGTTGCGACGCCCAGTTTCCAGATTGTAGTCATTTTGTTTCTCCCGAATGGACCCGGCGGGGGGTGCCGGTCATTCCACAACGGAAGTGCGAAGGGTTTATTCCCCAGCCGCGACAAAAAACCGCTTATTCCTTCCAACCCGATGAAATTAGGCCTTTTTCATTTTCGCCATTGAGCGGATCGGAAGCGCCCAGTCTGTCCAATGCCGCATTCAGCGCCGCAGGGTCGCTACCAGCAGCAGTGCGAATTTGATTGCTGTTTCCTGTGTCCGCACCGCGCGCTGACGTGGCCTCGACCTTCCATTCGCCTTCGGACCGACAGGCGATGCCGCCGCCCACTCGGTCACCGGCAAATTCGCGGCAATAACGGCCGTCTCGCGCACGGAAAGTGAGAACCGGGCCAATTGGATTGCCGCTAGCCAGATTTATTGTCTGCCCCGATGGCAGGCTTTCCATTGCGATCTGGAATTGCTGTTCATCTGCCAGGCCCTTGGCAGTGGGCTGGAGCAGCACGATTGCGACGGCAAGCGAGGCAGCGATCGCTCCACCCGCAAGGCCTATACGTCCCCACGACCAGCGATTGTCATTGGCGGCGATGGGAAGTTTTTTGGGTTCAGCCAATCCGAGCCGGTTGAGCATGGCAGCGTCGACGCCGCCATCGGCAATCGGGAACGCGGCACGCAACATCGCGTCATTGGCTTGCCACTGGTTCACCTCGGCTACGAGCGTTTCATCCGCCTGCATTTCGGCCTCGAAACGCAAACGGTCTTCACCTGTCAGGCTGCCGTCCAGATAGGCCGCTATGGTTTCGTACCTGTCAGCCATTGCCCTGCCCTTCGCCATGCAACGCACGATCAACCGACTGGCGCGCCCTTGCTATGCGGCTCATCACCGTTCCGATTGGTATGTCCAGAATTTCCGCTGCTTCCTTGTACGATCGCCCGTCAAGCACGACGAGCGCCATCAATACGCGCTGCTCGTCAGGCAAGGCCGCCATCGCGGCCCTCGCCTGATTGAGGTCCGAACGCCCTTCGACCACGGCCCTTCCATCATCGCCAGCCAGCGAGACCGCCTCGTCGATATCAATCGTGATGCCGCGACGACCTTGTGCCCGAACTGCGTCTATGTGGATATTTTGCGCAATCCGGAACATCCAGCTTTCCAGACTGCTGCCCGGTTGCCACTGGTCTATCCGCGTCAGCGCCCTTTCGACTGTTGCCTGCATCAAATCATCGCCCCTGTCTTCGCTCCGCGCCAGCACCGTACAGAAACGGCGAAGGCGCGGCAGAAATGCCACTATGCGCGCCCGGACGCTTTCCATCTCTGCGCTGCCGGCGTGCATTCTGTTCGAGCCCCTAACGTCATGAAGCGGAATTTATTCCGCATGGGATTCCCTAAAAATCTATCTGCATGGATAGACTGGATTTTATTTGTCAGGACCAGCGGAATAATTGTCAAGGCTGGCCGTTGTTGTTGCATGATACAGCATATTGCAAAATTGGGCCGTAAGCGCGAAACTTCGCCAGTGCCTATAAGCCATTCCAGCAATGCCCTAACAAGGGTTAAGTTTACCGCGATCCTAGCGGTAGCCCTCGCGGTTGGCCCAGCTCAACTTAAAGCCTTTGACCGCGAAGACCGCGCCGACAAGGCAATGGAAGCGTCAATTCGCGCAGCCGAACGGGCTTCGCGCGATAGTGCCCGCGCCAGTGAAGATGCAGCGCGTGCGGACGAACGCACACAGATCGATGACATCAAAACGGCCGAAGAAACCCGCATTCAGGAAATCAAAGCCAATACCGAACTCAGCAAGGCCGAAGCAGACGCGCAGGAGCAGGCGGCAAAGGACGCCGCCGATGCCGAAGAACAAGCCGCAAAAGATGCGGCTGACGCGGCTGAGGATGCTGCAAAGGCTGCTGAAGATGCGGCCAAGGATGCCGCCGACGCCGCTGAAGATGCCGCCAAGGCGGCGGAAGATGCCCTTGACGATAGTCACGGATCGTCGGAATCGATGCGCGATCTCGCCAGCGAAGAGAGCCCCGAATTCGACAACAGGGGCTTCCCGGTGCGCAGAGGTGAAATTGTCGGGATCGACGTGGACGAAAAATCGATGGCAATTGCTGTCAACGCTGGCTTCACCGTGATCGACCGGGCACAACTTCCCGCGCTGGGAAGCGAAGTCATCCGCTTCGCAGCTCCCAATGGTATGGATTCGGCTGCCGCACTTGATTTGATGCGAAGCACTGACGGACTAGGAAGCTATGATCTGTCGCATTTCTATGGGCTGTTGTTCACGCCGCAGGGTGGCGTTTCCGCAAAGGGTAGCAGCAACATCAAGGCCAAATCCGGAACGCTAAAAATTGGAATGATCGACACCGGGGTCGCGGGTCATAAGGCGTTGTCAAAGCTCAGCTTGCAGACGCGCGACTTCAGCGGCAGCATCAAGACGGTTCCTACTGAACATGGCACCGCGATCGCCTCGCTTCTGGCCAGCGAGGGGGCTGCAACCATCTATTCGGCGAACATTTTCCAAAGCGGCGTGGGCAGGCCCTATACCTCGGCAGACGCGATTGTGCGTGCGCTCGACTGGATGGTGCAGCAGCAGGTGCCGGTGATCAACATCAGCCTGGCTGGGCCGAGGAACAAGATACTCGATACACTTGTCGGTAAGGCCAGCCGAATGGGGCATGTGATCGTTGCCGCCGCCGGAAATGGTGGCCCAACTGCGGCGCCCGCCTATCCGGCAGCATTGCCCGATGTTGTTGCAGTAACGGCAGTCGACAAAGATCTACGCGTTTACCGCTATGCCAACCAAGGTCGCTATGTTCGCGTTGCAGCTCTTGGGGTCGACGTCACAGCAGCGGCCCCGGGGGGCAAGACCGCACGACAGAGCGGGACGTCTTTTGCCACGCCGCATGTAGCCGCTTGGATGGCGCGGTGCACCGGCAGCAAAAGCCCGGCAACGCGGCTCAAATGCATAAAGCGCCTCGAAGCCGAAGCCCGCGACTTGGGCGAGCCCGGACGTGATGCGGTCTATGGATACGGCTTCATTTCCTGATCAACAGGCTGATCACGCACAAAATAGGTAAATTGGTGAGCTAGAGATTACCGCCCAATCAACCGCTGGGCGATGCGATCTGCTACCTCAGCAGGGGTATCTCCGCTGGCTTCGCTTTCATCCCAAACCTGGTGCAGACGTCCGGGAATGGTATCGATGCGCGCGTTGATCGCGGCATCATCGGCCTGGTCGATATGGCGCAGCACGTTGATGATGCCGCCTGCATTGATCACATAATCGGGGGCATAGACAATGCCCCTGTCCGCAAGCTGGCGACCCTGCGCAGCGGTTGCGAGTTGATTGTTCGCACCGCCTGCGACGGCCTTTACCCTCAACGAGGCAACGCTCGCCTCAGTAAGGATCGCTCCCAGTGCACAGGGGCTGAAGATATCGGCTTCGACTGCCATGATTGCCTCTGTCGGGGCAGTTTCGGCGCCGAGTTCAGCCGCGAGCGCGGCGGCACGAGATTCGTTGACATCAGCCAGCGTCAGCTTGGCACCCTCCGAAGCAAGATAGCGGGCAAGGCCGCCACCAACGCTGCCGACGCCTTGAATCGCAATATGCATGCCTTTGACGTCTTCACTGCCCAGCGCGCGCTTGGCCGCTGCCTTGACGCCCAGATACACGCCACGTGCAGTATAAGGGCCGGGATCACCCCCCTGCCCCGGCAAGCCCGCGACATGCTGCGTGGTTTGCGACAAAGTGACCATGTCATCCTCCGACATGCCAACATCCTGCGCCGTGATGTAGCGGCCGCCGAGTGAATCAACCGCACGGGCGAAGGCATCGAGCAGTTCACGTGGTTTACTGCGGTTGGTATCGGCAAGGATCACCGCTTTGCCACCGCCAGCGGGCAAGCCAGCCATCGCATTTTTGTAGCTCATCCCGCGTGACAGACGCAGCGCGTCGGTCAAAGCAGCTTGCTGATCGGCATAGTGCCAGAAACGCGTCCCGCCCGCTGCCGGGCCCAGATGTGTCGAATGGATCGCGATCACCGCGCGCAGACCGGTTTTCGGGTCATCAAACATATGCACCGATTCATGGGCGTCGAAATCGGGCAGGTCCCAAAGCGCGGGCATGGCAGCATCCTTACGAGTCGCGAGAAATTACGAAGCTGCGCAATAATATTACGCAACCTGTTTGTCAGCTACAAATGTAAGGAAAAATGGGGCGACCGACGGGATCCGAACCCGCGACCTCTGGTACCACAAACCAGCGCTCTAACCAACTGAGCTACGGTCGCCACAGCACCTGTAGAAAGGCAGGCGCGTCCTTATGTGCAAAGGATGCCGGGCGTCAACCCGGCACCTTTCAAATCCACTGGCCCAAAGGCTTATTTCTTGAGCGTAAGCCCGCCAAAACGCTTGTTGAACTGCGCAACGCGGCCGCCTGCATCAAGCATAGTGCCACGACCGCCGGTCCATGCCGGATGCGAGGTCGGATCGATGTCGAGTTGTAGCGTATCGCCTTCCTTGCCCCAGGTAGAGCGGGTTTCGAAGACGGTGCCGTCAGTCATCTGCACCTTGATCATGTGATACTCGGGATGGATATCGTTTTTCATATCATTTCTCCTTTTCGGCCCGGTTTCCGACCGGATCCAGGATTTGCGAAGCGCCGCCCTTAGCGACGCATCCGCTCAATTGCAAGCTTTCTGGAGAGCTTTGCGTTACGCTGGTGGGTCGGCGATCATCGCCATGAATTCCGCCTCTGCGGCAACCTGATCGCCAATCAAAGCCTGCCCCGCAAATTTGCAGACGCGGGGTCGCTTTTGCGTGAACTGGACGTTTAGAGTGAGCAGGCAGCCCGGCTCGACCGGAGCGCGGAATTTGGCATTGTCGATCGCCATAAAGTAAACCAGCTTGCCCGAACCGGCGAGCCCGAAGCTTTCCATGGCAAGCACGCCAGCAGCCTGTGCCAGCGCCTCGACAATCAAAACGCCCGGCATGATCGGACGACCAGGAAAATGCCCTTGAAAAAAGCCTTCGTTGATCGTGACCGCCTTGATGGCCGAAATCCGTTCATCGACGACCAGTTCCTGGACGCGGTCGACAAGCAGCATCGGATAGCGGTGCGGAAGCACCGCCATCACCCGCCGGACATCGTAATTGGCGAAATCACTCATCGAAATTAGCGGCTTTCAGGCTGCGGCTGTTGCGGAGCAGGTGCAGCGGGAGCAGTGCCCTGCGGTTGCGCAGCCTGCTGTGCCTGTGCATTGCGGATCGCCTGCATGCGGGCAGCGGTCAGCAAACGCTGCTGGATCTGTTCGTAAAGCGGGCCGGTCGACTGTTTGGGCTGCCAGTTTGCAGGTGGCGTAATACCAACCGAAGGCGCGGCTGCATCAAGAGCTGTAGTCACTGCTTTGGTCACATCAACGGCTTCGGGTGCCCAGATGAACGCATCGGGTGCCAAAATCATGCTAATCTTCTTTTGCGTCACAACCTGTTGCTGCGCAGCAGCGTAACGATCGGCAATGCTTTCAACCGCAAAAGCTTGCGCTGTAACGATCGGCTGCTGAAGCTGAGCAATTTCCTTTTCCTTGGTTTCCAACTGGGTCAGCAACGGATTTTTCGCCTTGATTGCCGCATCCAGTTCTTCCTGGGTCAGGTTCTTGTCTTTGTTAGTATCCAGCTGCGCATTGATATCATTGATTTCCTTGCGCTTTGTCTGGATCATCTGCGAGTTGCTGGTGAAGGTGGTACCGATCTGCTGATAGGCCTGAGCGAATGCCTTGGTCTGCATGATCGCATCGGTCGTATCGAGCGTCGCTATACCAGCAACCTGCGCGTTTGCAGGGCTAACAGCAATAGCAGCACTCGCCAGCAGTGTTGCCGAAAGGGTCTTGATTGCAAATTTCATCAGAATTGGGTTCCTACGTTGAATGTAAATAATTTTGTATCATCGCCAGGCTCTTTTAGCAGGGCGCGGGCTATATCGATCCTGAACGGTCCGAAAGGCGAATTCCAGTTTACGCCCACGCCGACCGAAACGCGGGGTTTCCAGCTATCGCCAAAAAAGCGTTCTTCGAATTGCAAGACCGGTACACGAGCCGAACCATCGGGATTCGTCGCAACGGTCGTTGTTTCCAGCACCGGAGTCGTGCCTGAAGTGTTGACTGTGTAGAACAATGGCAAGCTCGGTGTGGTGGCAGATGCAGCCGATTTTTGCTGGATTGTCTGCAAGATCGGCGTGGTCACCTTGAAAACAGCACCCGCGTCGATGAACACCGATGGACGCAGTCCAAGTTCTTTCGCACCGCTTCCGAGCGGTATCTGAAGTTCAGCACGGGCAAGATAATATGCCCGACCACCGATCGCATCATCCTGTATCTGCTTGCGATCAAGACGCGGAACGTTGACCGGTACGCCGTTCTCAATTCCCCCATCAAAGAAAATACGCTGCACACGAGGACCGACGCCGCGAATGTCAAAACCACGAATTTGCGGCTCGCCGAGGTAGAAGCGGTCAGTCAGGCGAACGTCGTCGATACCAAGCGCAGGCGAACCGCGATTTTCAAGCGGGTGAACATAGCCGCCTTCGGCAGACAGCGAGAAGATGAAGCCGCTATCGGTTACTTTAAAATGCTTGTCGGCATTCAGTCGCGTGCGGACGTAGCGAACATCACCGCCAAGTCCTGCGAAATCCTGACTTATGCTCAAGCTGTGGCCGCGCGTTGGCCGAATTCGATTGTCGCGGGTATCGTAAAGAAGCGTGTAGCCAAGCGTAGATGTCAATCGCTTGCCAATTGCGTCGCATAGGAAGCGACCCGCCAAAACCGGGTCGCATGTCGAAGGCAGCGGACCTGTGCCGTCCGGATCGGTAAAGAACAAGCCGCGATCAAGCGAAATATCGTCATAGCTCAAACCATAACGGGCCTGAAAATACAGAAACTCGTTGATCGGAACACCGGTACGCAGCTGAAATCCGGTCGTTGCCTGTTCGTAGGTGGTGTTGCGATCATTGTTGAAGAAGTTGAAGCTCGACAGATCGCGACGGAAGATGTCGCCCGAAAGAGCGATCGAACGGTCGAACAAATAGGGTTCTGTGAAACCGATTTCAGCCGATTTGGAATAGCTGGAATAGGAAATGTTTGTCCGCAGTTCCTGACCTTTACCGCGGAAATTGCGTTGTGTGATCGAGCCTTGGAAAATGAAATTCTCGATCGAGGAGAAGCCAGCGGACAGCGAAAGTTCACCCGTCGCTTTTTCTTCCACATTGGTCGTCAGAACAATCCGGTCCGGCGTGCTGCCTTCGGCCTGCTCTACTTCCAGATCCTCCTGGAAATACCCAAGCGATTTAATGCGATCCGTGGTCCGCTTCACGCCGATGCTGTTGAAGGCGTCACCTTCGTTCAGGCGGAATTCGCGACGCACGACCTTGTCCTGCGTAATGGTGTTGCCGTTGATGTCGATGCGTTCGACGAAAACGCGCTGCGCTTCGGCAATGTCAAAAGTGATGCTCATGGTGAGAGCATCTTTGTCGCGATTGAATTGCGGATTTACCTCGGCGAAGGCGTAACCGAACAGACCAGCGCTTTCCTGCAATCCTTCGACGGTATCTTCGACCATCTTGGCGTTGTACCAGTCGCCATTCTTCATCCGCAGGCTGGAGGTCAGCGCTTCCGATTTGAAATCGCGGATCTTGCTGTCGACCTTAACCTCGCCGAATTTGTACCGCTCGCCTTCTTCAACGACATAAGTGATGATGAAGTCTTTTTTGTCCGGCGTGAGTTCGGCCACCGCCGATACGACGCGGAAATCGGCAAAACCTTCGGTCAGATAGAATTGACGCAGCTTCTGCTGGTCGAACGCGAGGCGATCAGGATCATAGCTGGTGCCCGAGCTGAAAATGCTGGTCAAACGCGCCTGCTTGGTAACCATTTCGCCGCGCAGCTTGCCATCGGAGAATTTGTCGTTGCCGATGATATTGATCTGGCGAACCTTGGACTTGGGCCCTTCGGTGATTTCGAAAACGATATCAACGCGGTTTTGATCCAGCTGAACCAGCTTGGGCTCAACCTGCGCTGCAAAACGGCCCTGACGCTTGTAGAGTTCAACGATACGCGCAACGTCGGCGCGAACCTTTGAACGCGAATAAATCTGGCGCGGCGCGAGTTTGATTTCGGGCTCGATCTTGTCATTCTTGATGCGCTTATTGCCTTCAAGGATGATGCGGTTGATCACCGGATTTTCACGCACATCGATCGTGATGTCGCCCGCATTGTTGCGCACGCTGACGTCGGCAAACAATTCGGTTGCATAGAGGTCCTTAAGCGCCTGATCGCCTGCAGCCTGGGTCCATTGCTGTCCGACGCGCAGCCGGATGTAGGAACGGACAGTGTCAGCCTCTAGACGCTGCGTGCCGACAACATTGATTGAGCGGATTGTGCTGTCCTGCGGGGCAGCAATTGTTGCTTCGCCCGTTTGCGCGGCAACGGGCGCCGCAGACAGCGAAACCATCACCGCCAGCACGGAAGCGCCGATCCATTTGCCGGAAACCGAAGTTTTGCTCATAAATTCTCGACCTTCCTCTGGCCCCGCTAACGGAAAAAACAGTGTTGCGCCCTTGCCCCAAGCGCCGGTTTCAATCAAGCAATCTGTGGATTCTTTCCACGCCTCATTTGCCAAACAGCCCGAATGAGGCGAGATCGTTGAAGGTCACCATCAACATGAAGCTGACCAAAACCGCAAATCCGGCACGAAATGCCCATTCCTGAACTACCGGAGTGGCAGGTCGACGGCGCACAGCCTCGACCCCGTATAGAAGTAAATGTCCACCATCGAGCATCGGAATTGGCAACAGGTTGATGAACCCCAAGTTAATCGAGATCATCGCCGTCAGCCACAGGAAAGCAGACATTCCCAGAACAAATTGCTCACCCGAAACCTTGGCGATTTTCAACGGCCCGCCCAGTTCGGAAATCGGGCGGCGTCCGGAGATGATCTGGCCGGTCGTCTTGACCGTCAGGCGCACAATGTTCGCTGTTTCCTTGGTTGCCAACCAAGGAGCTTCCAATAGCCCCACCTCGCGGATTTCGGCGGGTGGAATGGGCAGACCCAATATGCCACGGCGATATTTGTTGCCGAACCGGTCGACCTCTTCGAGCACGCCAATTTTGGCGATTTCGGTGCGGATGACACCGCTGCGTTCATAGCGGATGGAAATACGCTCATTCGGATGGACGGCAATTTCGGTCGCCAGTTTGCCAAAGCTATCGACCGCGGTGCCATTGACAGCAAGGATGCGATCACCGGGTTTGAGACCCATTTTTTCGGCAGCCGTTCCTTCGGCGACACTCTGCACCACAGGCGGGTTCACGGCCTGTCCGTAATACAACAGGAACCCTGAAAGAATGAGTATGGCCAACAGGAAGTTCACCGCCGGCCCAGCGAATACGATCAAAGCCCGCTTCCACAAGGCTTTAGACTGAAAGGTCTGGTTGCGCTCAGCCGCCGATAGTTTTTCCCAATTTTCATCAGGCTGGCTCGCAGGGTTCATGTCACCCGCAAATTGCACATATCCACCCAATGGCAGCGCACCGATGCGCCAGAGCGTGCCGCGTTTATCGACCCTGCCCCAGATTTGCGGACCAAAACCAATCGAGAATTTGTCGGCCTTCACACCGAACCAGCGCCCGACCCAATAATGGCCGAGCTCGTGCACCACGACGAGCGTGCCGAGCAAAAGCAGGAACGCAAAGATGGTGACGAGAATGTGCGGGGATTCAAGCTGCATGTGGCAATTTTTCCATCAGGCTTTTCGCGTAGGTGCGGGCGGCTGCATCAATGCTGAACAAATGATCGAGCGAGTGGGGGGCGTTCGGTGAATAGCTGTCAAGCGTCGACGAAACCACATCGGCAATGTCAAGAAAGCCTATCTGACCTGCCAGAAATGCTGCAACGGCAACTTCATTGGCGGCGTTCAGTATGGCCGGGGCAGCGCCGCCCTGCTCAGCTGCTGTTCGAGCCAGTCGCAAAGCAGGAAAGCGCACCATGTCCGGCGCTTCAAATTCCAATTTCGAAATCCGCGCCAGATCGAGTGGCGCGCTGTTGGTTTCGAGCCGTTCCGGCCAGGCCAATGCACTGGCAATCGGGATGCGCATATCGGGCGAACCCAGCTGCGCCAGCGTCGAACGGTCGACATATTCGACCATCGAATGGATCACCGATTGCGGGTGGACGACGATGTCCAGCTTGTCGAGACCGACGGGGAAGAGATGGTGCGCCTCGATCAGCTCAAGCCCTTTATTCATCATCGTCGCGCTGTCGACACTGATCTTTGCGCCCATATCCCAATTGGGATGCGCGACGGCCTGGGCAGGCGTCACGGCCCGCATCTGTTCGAGGCTGAAGGTGCGGAATGGCCCGCCGCTAGCGGTGAGCGTGATCTTGCGGACCTGATCGATGCGGCCACCGGCGAGGCATTGGAAGATCGCATTATGCTCGCTGTCGACAGGCAACAACGTCGCACCCGATCGCGCCACGGCAGCCATCATCAACTCGCCTGCGGAAACCAGCGCTTCCTTGTTAGCAAGCGCCACGGTCTTGCCAGCCTCGATGGCTGCCATGGTGGACGGAAGGCCCGCGCAACCGACAATCGCCGCCATCGTCCAGTCTGCTCCCATTTGGGCAGCTTCGACCAATGCGGCAGGGCCAGCAGCGGTAGCAATGCTGGTTCCAGCAAGCGCTTCCTCAAGCGCAGGAAAGGAGGCCTCGTCAGCCACCACGGCAATTTCAGGCTCAAATTCGCGCGCCAATTTGGTGAGATCGGCGGCGTTGCCATTGGCGGTCAAAGCAAGGACGCGGTACTTGTCTCGATGCTGGCGCACGAGATCGAGCGTTGAGAGGCCGACCGAGCCTGTTGCGCCGAAGATGGAGATGGTGCGCGTCATGCGACGCCCGCCAAAATCAAAATACCCGCAATAAAACTGACTCCCAGCAGTCCATCGACCCTGTCGAATAAGCCGCCATGTCCCGGAATCAGACTACCAGAATCCTTCATGCCCGCCCGCCGCTTCATCCAGCTTTCGAAGAAGTCTCCAGCTTGAGCCGTTGCCGCAACAACTACTCCCGCAATAACCGTCGGTAAAATGCCAACGGGTTGGAAATCGACATTCTGGTCCGTCCAAAACTGGTAAAACTGCTCGGACGATGTAAGCGCAAGCATCACTGCGGCACCTGTCATGCCGCCAAATAAGCCAGACCAAGTTTTCGATGGGCTGATTCTAGGAGCAATTTTCGGGCCCCCAAATGTACGACCGGCGAAATACGCGCCGATGTCTGTGCCTATCACCATTGTGATCAAACTGAGTGCTGGAATTATGCCGCGCTCTGTATGAGATGGCAGAACACCGCCAAGTGTCAGCAAGGCAAAGCAAGCCATGCCGATATACCCCAAGCCTCCCAGATACCACAGCCCTCTACCGCCCGAGTTCGTTACAAAACCCCGAACCAACTTGATCCATTCAAAGAAAACACCAACGGCTACGCTGGCGATCAGACCTCCAAAAAACCAACCTCCGAACCAAATCGCTCCCAATGCCAGAGCCAGCATTACTATGCCTGACAGCGTCCGCAAGCCAAGGTCAGAGCGCGGTTTCGGTAGTGCTTCGTCGCCACTCATCGCCCGCCATAGCGCCTTTCGCGCGTGCTGAATTCAGCGAGGGCAGCGTCAAACTCAGCTGGAGTGAAATCAGGCCATAATGTTTCAGTGAACCACAGCTCGGCGTAGGCGGCCTGCCACAGCATGAAGTTCGACAGGCGTTGCTCCCCAGAGGTGCGGATCAGCAGGTCCAAGGGCGGCATGTCGGCGGTGTCGAGATGGGCCTCAATCGCCTCTGCCGTGATCGCACCCTCTTCCGCCGCCGCCTGCGCCGCGCGGACCAGTTCGTCCTGCGAGCCATAGTTCAACGCAACTGCCAAAGTCGTGCGTGTGTTGTGCGCGGTGCGGGCCAGCGCATCGTCGATCATGTCGACAATATCGGGAGCCAGAACCTTGTAATTGCCGATAATCTTCAGCCGCACATCATTGGCGGCAAATTCGTCAATGTCGGATTTGATAAAGCCGCGCAGCAGCCCCATCAGGTCGTTGACTTCATCCTCCGGCCGCTTCCAATTCTCGCTCGAAAAGGCATAAAGCGAAAGCGCTTCCAGCCCCGTCGTGGCCGCATGACGGACGATTTCGCGAACCACTTCGACACCCTTTTTGTGTCCCAGCGCACGCGGCAAATGCCTTTTCTTCGCCCAGCGGCCATTGCCATCCATGATGATGGCGACATGGCGCGCGCCATGGGCGCCGCCCCCGCCATTTTCGGGATCGGCCTGTTTTAGCGCCCTCGCCTTTGAGGACCGCAGGCCAATCACTGGCTCATGATTTCCTTTTCCTTATGTGCCGCCGCTTCGTCGATGGCCTTGATCGTCTCGTCGGTCATCTTCTGGACTTCGGTTTCAAGGCGCTTGCGGTCGTCTTCGCTGATTTCCTTCTTGTTCTCGTCGGTCTTCAGCGCATCATTGGCATCGCGGCGGACGTTGCGGGCGGCAATCTTGGCTTTCTCCGCATATTGCCCCGCCAGCTTCGCCAGTTCCTTGCGGCGTTCTTCGGTCAGGTCGGGGATCGGCAGGCGCAGCATCTGGCCGTCAGTAATCGGGTTGAGCCCAAGACCCGCGGAACGGATCGCCTTTTCGACCGGCGTCACATTCGAGCGATCCCAAACCTGCACGGACAGCATGCGCGGTTCGGGCGCGCTGACAGTTGCAACCTGGTTGAGCGGCATGTTCGATCCGTAAACCTCGACCGTCACCGGATCGAGCAGCGTCACATTGGCACGTCCCGTGCGCAGGCCCGACAAATCACCTTTGAGCGACTCAACAGCACCCTTCATGCGGCGTTCGACATCGGCCTTGTCATATTGCGGCATGGTTCAATTCCCTTCACTTTTCACAATTGTAGAGGTGCCGGTACCATCAAGCACCTTCAGGATATTGCCCGGTTCGCGGATCGAAAACACCACGATCGGAATGTCGTTGTCGCGACACAGCGCCACGGCGCTCGCATCCATGACCTTCAGATTGTCTGAAAGAACACGGTCGTACGTCAATGTTTCATAACGCTTTGCGGTAGAAACCTTTTTCGGATCGGCATCATAGACACCATCGACCGATGTGCCTTTGAGCAAGGCGTCGCACTTCATCTCGGCAGCTCGCAGGGCGGCACCGGAATCCGTGGTGAAGTAAGGCGCACCGACGCCCGCGGCAAAGATCACCACCCTGCCCTTTTCCAGATGCCGTTCAGCGCGCCGGCGGATCACAGGTTCACACACCTTGTCCATCTCGATCGCCGATTGCACGCGGGTCTGCACGCCCAATTGCTCAAGCGCATTCTGCATCGCTAGTGCGTTCATGACGGTTGCCAGCATGCCCATATAGTCGGCCTGCGCACGGTCCATGCCCTTGGCGGCACCCGCCATTCCTCGGAAGATATTGCCGCCGCCGATCACCAGACAGATTTCCAATCCGGTATCCTTGGCCGCCTTCACCTCGGCAGCCACGCGAGCGACCGTATCAGGGTCGATGCCAAAGGACTGATCGCCCATCAGCACTTCGCCCGACAATTTCAACAGGATGCGGCGGTAGCCGTTGGCGCTCATATGATCCTCATCCCCAAATGCAGATACGATAATGGCGCCCAGCTATAAGAGCCGCGCGCCATATCGCCAAGACTTTATCCCCACCACAATCGGCAAGAACGGCCTTTATTTAAGCTCCAACCGCTGCAGCCACTTCTGCTGCAAAGTCAGAGACTTCCTTTTCGATGCCTTCGCCGAGCTGGTAACGGACATAGTCGACCAGCTTGATGTCTTTGCCAGCGGCCTTGCCAGCCTGGGCAACGACTTCCGAAATCGGCGTCTTGTTATCGATAACGAACAGCTGCGAGAGGAGCGCGTTTTCCTTGGCGAACTTCTTCATCGCGCCCTCGACCATCTTTTCGACGATCTCGGCGGGCTTGCCGCTTTCAGCAGCCTTTTCGCGGGCAATCGCCGCTTCGCGGTCCAGCGTGTCCTGATCAAGACCGCTTTCGTCGAGCGCCAGCGGGAAAGCGGCAGCGATGTGCATCGCCAGCTGCTTGCCAAGTCCGTCGAGCGTTGCTGCATCGGCTTCGCTTTCAAGCGCGACCAGAACGCCGATACCGCCCATGCCAGCTGTTGCCGCATTATGAACGTAAGAAACAACGCGGCCCTGCGAGACCGAAACGGTCTTGGCGCGGCGGATGACCTGGTTTTCACCGATGGTCGCGATATTGTTGGTCAGAACTTCCTGAACCGTGCCACCATCGGGATAGGCAGCGGCAAGGATGGTTTCCGCATCATTCGCACCAAGGCCCAGCGCAACGCTGGTGGTCTTGCGGACGAAATCCTGAAACTGTTCGTTCTTGGCAACAAAGTCGGTCTGGCTGTTCACTTCAACAGCGGTGCCCTTTGTGCCATCGACAGCAACGCCGACAAGGCCTTCAGCAGCCGTGCGGCTCGATTTCTTGGCGGCAGTTGCCAAGCCCTTGGCGCGCAGCAGGTCAACGGCGGCGTTCATGTCGCCAGCGGTTTCTTCCAACGCCTTTTTGGCGTCCATCATGCCGGCGCCGGTCAGTTCGCGCAGTTCCTTCACGGCAGCAGCGGTAATTGCAGACATTTTTGTGTCCTTTCGACTTTGGTTTGGCAGGACCAGTCAGGTCCAGAAACATGTCATCCCCGATATCATCGGGGATCCATGGCCTAAAGCCTCGGTTTGAACCGGAATGTCAGGCAATGGATTCCCGCTTTCGCGGGAATGACACTATTTTTGTTACGCTTCCGGGGCAGCTTCTTCGCTGGCTTCCGCAGCGGGGGCTTCCACGACAGCCGCAGCTTCGACAGCCGCTACTTCTTCAGCAACCGGGGCAGCTTCTTCGACCACCGCAGCTTCAACCGGCGGCTCTACCATCGCACCAAGGTCTTCACCACGTGCCACAGCAGCACCGGTGTTGCCCTTGGTCGAGGCAGCGGCAATCGCTTCACAATAGAGACGGATCGCACGCGCAGCGTCATCATTCGCCGGAACCGGGAATGCGATGCCATCGGGCGAAACGTTCGAATCGAGGATGCCGATTACCGGGATACCCAGAACATTGGCTTCCTTGATCGCGAGCTCTTCCTTGTTGGCGTCGATCACGAACATCACGTCCGGAATGCCACCCATGTCGCGGATGCCGCCGAGCGAAAGCTCAAGCTTGTCACGCTCGCGGGTCATCTGAAGGATTTCCTTCTTGGTGAAACCCGAAGTGTCGCCCGAAAGCTGTTCCTCAAGGGTCTTCAGCTTTTTGATCGAGTTCGAAACCGTCTTCCAGTTGGTGAGCATGCCGCCCAGCCAGCGGTGGTTGACGAAATGCTGGCCCGACGCGCGAGCAGCGTCCGCAATCGGACCCTGCGCCTGGCGCTTGGTGCCGACAAACAGCACCTTGCCGCCTGCCTGCACGGTGGCCGACACGAAATCGAGAGCGCGCGCGAAAAGCGGCACGGTCTGCGACAGGTCAAGAATGTGAACGCCGTTGCGTGCGCCGAAAATATACGGCTTCATGCGCGGGTTCCAGCGATGGGTTTGGTGGCCGAAATGTGCTCCGGCCTCAAGCAATTGGTGCATGGTGACGACAGGTGCCGCCATAGTCTTTCTCCTTCCGGTTGAACCTCTGGAAAGCAAGAACCAAGGCCGCAAACTGGTTACGGCAAAGGCACCGGTGATGTGCGCTTTCCATGTGGAATGGGCGGGCCGTTAGCTGGGCCACGGAGATTCGTCAAGCCTGCAGCCCAATTTCTGCGGAAAAGGCTGGATTAATCTGCCATTCACCTCACAATCTGAAATATTGGCGAAAGCGACCAGACTCCAATCGGATCGCCCGGAAAAAATGTGACCCGCATCCTGCTTCCCTTATTAGCATTCGCCTTTGCAACCTCGGCATCCGCAAGCGATTTGCCATTAGGTATCGCCGGACAGCCGCCCGAAAAAATCTCCTTCCTCGCCACATTTGGCGAAGAAAAATGCCCTGAGGCCGTTGATCCCGACGAGATCGTTGTCTGCGCAACCGCACCAGAAGGTGATCGCTACCGCATTCCCAAAGACCTGCGCAAAGCCGAGGAAGAGGCACAGGCGAGCCAATCCTGGACTTCGGCGGTCGAAAGCCTGGATGAAGGGGCCCGAGCGACGCGCCCCAACAGTTGCTCGGTTGTCGGCACCGGGGGTTTCACCGGCTGCACACAAGCGATGCTGCGCGAATGGTTCGCCGCCCGGCGCGGGACCCGGTCAGCAAACTAGGGTCAGGACCCTAAGGGCCAGACTCCAATGATCGCCAAAATCAGCGGGAAAAGCCGAACAATACCCACGGCGATGCCGGCTCGGTCTGCAGGCGGCGGCAGGCGTCTCGCAACAATTTTCGGCCGATCGCATTATTGGTCTTGTCCAGTTTTTCGCCTTGTTCATGATGTTCGGCATAGTCAGCCCAGCTGCTGAAATGCGCCTCTGCCGCTGACGCAAGCGGTGCCATCAACGCCAACGCATCTTCTTTGGGCAACAGCCCGATACCGGCTCCGGCAAAGGTCAGATAGGACGCTCTGGCGGCGATGGCAGCCAGCCCGGCCTTGGTTTCATCGGCCAGATTATCCTTCAATAGCGACCGATATTCCGAATACAGAATATTCCGGTTGGTCAGCAATTGCGGGATCATCGCCGAGTCAAACCGGTGCGCCTCGCCAACGGCAACCGCAGTTGCCAGCAGCGTCCTTATCCGCTCAACATCGGCAAGGATGGCCAGTGAATCGGCTTCAGTCTGCGCTCCGTCCAGCCTGGCGACCAGCACGTTGAGCATGGCTGTGGCATAATGCACCGATTCAAGCGTCAGCACCGCACCGGTTACCGCCAGATCGCTGTCGGCGCCAAAATCGCGGATCAGCAATTTTGCAATCTCGTCCTTTTTGGCCGCAGCGATTTCGGTCGAGCACAGGTCATAGGCAGTTTCGCCTATAAATATCCAGCGGTGCGGCGCACCTAGTGCCACGGCAAAGCTTTCGGCCTGCGGCTGGTTGCGAAGGGCATCGAGTTGCTGGGTTTCCAGCACCTGCTTTACCGCATTCTCCTCGGCCAGTTCGGCCTTAGCTTCAGCCACGCCTTCCTTGACGGCGGCTACCATTTCCTTGAAAATCTTGAATATCATGACCCGACCTCCGGTCTGAACGTCGCAAAACGCCCCTGCCCCTTGTTTATCTTCAGATCGCGGCGATGATAACCGAATACGACCAAATAGCTCTATCTTTCGGCATACAGCTTGATCAGTCGATGCATGTAATCGCGCCCGTCATAGACCGACTGCACCCTTATCCGTTCGTTCAGTCCATGAATGCCACCGCCGTCAGCCTCATAAAATATACCGGGAATGCCATAGGTCGGGATACCGATCAGCGCGGTCATCGTGGCGTCAGTCGCGCCGGTCGACATGGTCGGAACCAGCGGCACTCCCGGGAAAACCTCACCCGCCAATTTGATCGCAGGATCGAGGATGCGCTTGTCGAGCGGCGGCGGCACCGCCATCGGGCGATGCGGCTTACGCAACGTCACTTTGACGCGTGGATTGGCGATCGCCGCCTCAATGGCCATCTGCGTTGCCTCTGTGGACATTGTCGGCACGATACGGCAGTTGACCACGCCCTTGGCACGCTGCGGCAGCGCATTGGGTGCGTGGCCAGCATCGAGCATCGTCGCGACGCATGTTGTGCGTAGTGTCGAGTTCATCACCGGATCGGCTGACAGGATCGTGGCGGCTTGCGCGTTGCTCTCGTCCGCCAGCAGATCCGATATAGCCTTTTGCCCTGCAGCAGGTGCTGTCGGTGCCATCTGGGTCAGGAAGGCCCGGGTGGTGTCGTTCAACTGTACTGGAAAGCCCAACCGCTTCACCGCCACAATCGCCTCGGCGAGATCGTAAATCGCATTATCGGGGCGCGGCACCGAGCTGTGACCACCGGGGTTGGTCGCTTCCAGATCGAATATCCGGTTCGCCTTTTCGCCAACCTGGATCGCGAGGAATTGGGGCTTCCCGTTTTTGTCGAGCCGCCCTCCACCGCCTTCGTTCAATGCAAATTCGGCAGAAAGCGTTTCGGGCAAATTGCGCGCCAGCCATTCGGCACCGTTCAACGCCTTGCTCGAACTTTCCTCACCGCAGGTGGCCGCAACTTTGATCGTGCGCTTTGGCCGGAAGCCCGCTTTCTTGAAACGGATCAGGCTGTCGACCCAGATCGCCGCCTGCACCTTGTCGTCCGCCACGCCTCTTGCATAGAAAAAGCCATTTTCCTCAACCAGGGTAAACGGGTCACGCGTCCAGTCTTCGCGATTTGCCTCGACAACATCGATATGCGCGAGGAGCAGCATGGGCTTCAGCTTCTTTGAACTGCCTTTTAGTTCGGCGACCAGATTGCCTTCGCGTTCATAACCGGGGACGACAATCACGCGTGCCTCGTCTTTGGTGAAGCCGGCGTCGTGCATTCGCTTGGCCAGTTGGTTGGCGGCGATCGTGCAGCTGCCATTCGAATAAGCCGTGTTGGTATTTACCAGCTCGACATAGAGCTCGCGGAAAGCAGCTTGATCGGGGCGCAGCGTCTGGGCTGTCGCGCCGCTTGTTACCAAGGCTCCAATACCCGCAGCAACCACCCATTTTCCTGAACGCATCTCTTGCCCCCGTCTGATAAATCGCTGTCCCGAGGCTATCGGTCGCGGCCATGCTTTTCAACCGCCGAATTTTTAATTTGACATACAGGAACAAATATAGAACTTTAACGGAAATTCTAGAGATTCGGAGAAACAAAATGTCATTCGTCGCTGCCGTCCTTTTCGCCGCTGCATTCCTGCTTTCGACCTATGCGATCCTGCTGACGCTGGCACAGAAATGGGATCGGATTGGCGCTGTTGTAGCCATGCGCGGCGCACCGGTTGAACGTGTCATCCGCCTCGGTGCTGTGCGCTATACAGGCCAGCGTGTGCGGCTGGTTGTGGTCAATGAACTGGAACCGCAGCCCGAACAGCAGGCCTTCGCCTTTGGCCGGTTGCGCGCTGCCTGATTATTCCTGACACAGAAAAAGCGCTGCTGCATATTGGTGCGTCAGCGCTTTTTTTGCGTCCGATATATATGGAGACCGAAAACAAAAAAGGCGGAACCCGAAGGTTCCGCCTCTCCTGTTTTACGACAGCGCGTGAAGCTTAGTTCACGGCGTCCTTGAGTGCCTTGCCAGCCTTGAACTTGGGCTGGTTCGAGGCAGGGATCTTCATCTCTTCACCGGTGCGCGGGTTGCGACCGGTCGAAGCCTTGCGCTTTGCGACAGCGAATGTGCCAAAACCGACGAGACGGACTTCGCCGCCCTTCTTCAGTGCCTTGGTGATGGCGTCAAAGGTAGCTTCCACTGCCTTGCCTGCATCGGTTTTGCTGAGTCCGCTGGCATCTGCAACGGCTGCGACGAGATCGTTCTTATTCATGGTATCGGGATCCCCCTCTCAATTGAAATATTAGGACCAATTCCGGGATGGAATCGCGGCTGGGCCGGAGCGGGAATAAGGAGGAGAAACCGCCCTCTGTCAAAGGAAATATCCGCAAAAAACCGCGCATTTCGGTGAATTGAAGTATAATCTGTCGATAACTGCGTTGAATTGAGTGTAACTGGCGGTAACCGCAGCACAAAACTGTCCCGAAATGCGGCAGGACGCGACGTCAAATACCATCGCGTCCTGCATTAAATACGTCAAATTGTCAGGCCTAGCTCGCTCTAATGTGTAACGGTTGCTCCCACCGCAGGCGCTGGAGCCGGGGGCTGCAGCGCCGCCAATTCGTCTGCTTCGGTCCATTCGACAGGAACAAGCGGCGAGATCAGTGCCCTTGCCAAAACCTGATCAACATGACTGACAGGGATGATCTCCAATCCCTCTTTGATATTTGCTGGAATCTCGGCGAGATCCTTTTCATTCTCCTGCGGGATCAGCACGGTCTTGATGCCACCACGTAGCGCCGCCAGCAACTTTTCCTTGAGCCCGCCGATCGGAAGCACGCGGCCACGCAACGTGACCTCACCCGTCATGGCGACGTCCCGATGGACGGCAATGCCGGTTAGCGTCGATACGATCGCTGTCACCATACCGATGCCCGCCGACGGCCCATCCTTTGGCACTGCGCCTTCGGGCAAGTGGATATGCACATCCTTGCGATTGAAGATCGAAGGCTTGATACCGTAGCTGGGCGCGCGCGCCTTCACATAGCTGAGCGCCGCCTGGATCGACTCCGACATAACTTCGCCGAGCTTACCCGTGGTCTTGATCTGCCCCTTGCCACCGACGGTGACGGCTTCAATGGTCAGCAATTCACCGCCGACTTCGGTCCAGGCAAGACCCGTCACCGCACCAATCTGGTTCTCGTCCTCACCAATGCCATGGCGATATTTGCGGACGCCCGAGAATTCGGCGAGATTTTCAGGCGTGATCGATACGCTCTTTGTCTTGCCTTCAAGGATTCGACGCAGAGCCTTGCGGGCCAGCTTCGCAATCTCGCGCTCCAGTGTGCGCACACCGGCCTCGCGGGTGTAATAGCGGATCAGATCGCGCAGCGCGTCATCGCTGACGTCGAACTCGCCCTTTTTCAAACCATGGGCCGTTACCTGCTTTTCAACGAGATGGCGCTTGGCAATCTCCAGCTTCTCGTCCTCGGTATAGCCTTCCAGCCGGATGATCTCCATGCGGTCGAGCAGAGGCTGCGGCAGGTTCATACTGTTTGCTGTGGTCACGAACATCACATCCGAAAGATCGAGGTCGATTTCCAAATAGTGATCATTGAACTTGTTGTTCTGTTCGGGATCGAGCACCTCAAGCAGCGCCGACGCAGGGTCGCCGCGGAAATCCTGTCCCAGCTTGTCGATTTCATCGAGCAGGAACAGCGGGTTCATCGTCCCTGCCTTTTTCAAGTTCGACGCGATCTTGCCCGGCATCGATCCGATATAGGTGCGGCGGTGACCGCGGATTTCGGCCTCATCGCGCACGCCGCCCAGCGACTGACGAATAAACTCACGCCCGGTCGCCTTGGCAATCGACTTGCCAAGCGAGGTCTTGCCGACACCCGGAGGGCCAACGAGACACAGGATAGGCCCCTTCAGCTTATTGGTGCGCGCCTGCACCGCCAGATATTCGACAATACGGTCCTTGACCTTTTCGAGCGCGAAATGGTCCGCATCGAGAACGTCCTGCGCCTTGGCGATATCGCGCTTCAGCTTCGATTTCTTGCCCCAGGGTATGCCCAGCAGCGAATCCAGATAGTTGCGCACCACCGTGGCTTCCGCCGACATCGGCGCCATGCCGCGCAGCTTCTTCATTTCAGCCTGTGCCTTGGCTTTGGCTTCTTTCGAAAGCTTCAGCGTGTCGATCTTGGTCTGCAGCTCGGCTAGCTCGTCGCCGCCGTCTTCATCGCCATTGCCAAGCTCGCGCTGAATCGCCTTCAGCTGTTCGTTGAGATAATATTCGCGCTGCGACTTCTCCATCTGGCGCTTCACGCGTCCGCGGATCTTCTTTTCGACCTGCAGCACGCCCAATTCGCCTTCCATGAAGGCAAAGGACATTTCGAGGCGCTTGAGCGGATCGGCCTCTACAAGCAGGGCCTGCTTGTCCGAAACCTTGAGGTTGATGTTCGCCGCAACGGCATCGGCAAGTTGCGCAGCATCCTCAATCTCGGCAAGTTGCACCGCAGTTTCGGTGGGGACTTTCTTGTTGAGCTTCGAATAATTTTCGAACTGCTCGACAACAGAGCGCATCAGGGCAGTTGTCTCCGGGCCGTCAGTCGCTTTCGCCTCGATCAATTCGACTTCGGCTTCTACATAGTCCGCCGCGCGCTGATGCAGGCGCAACAGATTGGCGCGCTGCTTGCCTTCGACGAGCACGCGCACGGTGCCATCGGGCAATTTCAGCAGTTGCATCACGGTCGCGGAAACGCCGACCGTGTAGAGATCGTCATAATCGGGATCGTCCTCGGCAGGGTCGAGCTGGGTGACGAGGAAGATTTCCTTGTCCGCCGCCATCGCCTTTTCAAGCGCGATAACCGATTTGTCGCGCCCTACGAACAAAGGCACGACCATGCCCGGAAACACGACGATGTCGCGCAGGGGCAATAGGGGAAGAGATTGCGTCATATTTACTCCAGCCCGCGCCGAATGGCGATGCGGAAACTTGGCATCAATATGAGCGCGATTTTTCCCGGTTCAACGGGATAGCGGTGAAATAGCGAGAAAAGCTGGGGAAAAGCGCCTCAAAAAGGCAATTTGAAACCCGGCGGCAGTGGCAAACCGCTCGTCATCTTGCCCATTTCGCTGTTGCTGGCGGCATCCGCCTTTTCACGTGCATCGTTAAATGCGGCGACGACAAGGTCTTCGAGCATGTGTTTGTCAGCAGGCACCATCAAGCTGTCGTCGATCGAGAGCGATATGATCCGGCCCTTTGCGCTGGCACGCACCTTGACCAGACCACCGCCTGAAACGCCCTCAACTTCGATGGTGTCGAGCTTGCCCTGGGCTTCTTCCATCTGTTTCTGGATAGTTTGCGCGGCCTCCTGCGCCGCTTTCATCATCTCTTCGATGCTTTTCATGCTCTGAGGCTCCGGATTTCTGCTTCATGGGGAGAGTGTATCGTCCGCCCGTCAACATGCACTTCGGCCTCGGGAAAGGCTGCGAGCGCTGCCTTGACCAGCGGGGATTCGAGAATTTCGGTGTCTTGCGCAGCGCGCTCGGCCTGTTCCTGTTCATACAGGCTCGGCTGCGCATCGCCTTGGGTTTCGGCGAGCTCCCAGCGTGTGCCTGTCAGACGAAACAGCGCATCATTCAGGTCGGCGCCAAATCCCTGATGCACCGGTCCGGAAAGCTCGAATTCCAGGCGCGGCGGGGCATAGCGGACCAGTCGGACAACATCGTGCAGCGTCGCCGCAACACCCGGATGGCCGCCACGATCGAGCGCCTCGACAAGTGACTTGAAATCCGAAGGAAAAGCCGATGCAGCCGCCGGAGCGTCGCTCGCGACAGCAGGTGCACGTGCCTGCGTAGGTACCTGCGACGGAACCCCTCCCTGCTGCAACAATCGCGCAAGTTCTCCGGGATCGGGCATCGACGCGCCGTGCAGCACACGCAGCAAGGCCATATCGCAGCATTCGAGCGGAAGGCTCGCCTGCCGGACTTCCTCATGCCCCTTCAGCAGCAATTGCCAGAGGCGATGCAGCAGCGGGAAAGACAGGCGCCCGGCCCATTCGTCAATTTGCGCGCGCGCTTCTTCGGGTAAAGATGCGTCTGCCGGACTACCTATTTTGGCGAGCGTTACCAAATGCACTTCGCGCAACAACCCAGCCATTGTCGCTGCTGGTTCGACACCCAGACTATATTGCTGTCTTGCCTCTTCCAGAACGGCTTGCGCCTGTCCCTCGAGCAGCAAACCAAAAAGGCGCCGCACCGCTGCGCGATCAGATAGTCCGAGCATCGAACGGACTTGGGCCGCCGTGACCACGCCTTCGCCTTCGATGTCAGCATGGGATATTGCCTGGTCGAGGATCGATTGGCCATCCCTCGCCGAGCCCTCAGCAGCCTGGGCGATCAATGCGAGCGCTTCATCCTCAGCCTCGACCTGTTCATTCGCGCAAATCATCTTGAAATTTTCGACCAGAAGGTCCGGCGTGATACGCTTAAGATCGAAACGCTGGCACCGCGACAGAACCGTGATTGGAACCTTGTTGACCTCTGTCGTCGCGAACAGGAATTTCACATGCGCGGGCGGTTCTTCCAGCGTTTTCAAAAGCGCGTTGAACGCGTTTTTCGACAGCATATGAACTTCGTCGATAATATAGATTTTGTAGCGCGCAGAGACCGCAGCATAGCGCACAGCCTCGATTATCTCGCGCACGTCGTCAACGCCGGTGTGGCTGGCGGCGTCCATTTCAATCACGTCAATATGGCGACCTTCGGCGATCGCGCGGCAGGGCTCGCACACACCGCAAGGATCAATGGTCGGACCACCCTGTCCGTCCGGACCGATACAGTTCAACGCCTTGGCAATCAGGCGCGCGGTCGAGGTTTTCCCTACCCCGCGCACCCCGGTCATCAGGAAGGCATGCGCCAGACGACCGCGTTTGATCGCGTTGCCCAGCGTTTGCACCATCGCATCCTGACCGATCAGTTCGGCAAAATTTTGTGGACGATATTTGCGCGCCAGCACCCGATAGGGTGATGCTGCGGCGGCCTTCGGTGCCTCGGGCAGACCAAGCCCTAGGGCATCTTCGGGCATATCCGGATCGCGCATGGCAAAGCCGGGTTCGTCGAGCGCCGATGGGGGTGAATCGTCCATATGCATCCGATAGGCCCGACTGATTATTTTGTCGAAGGGCTATTTCAGTTGCGTGCTAACCGGCGGGCAAAATGCGCCTGCACCGCGCTCGCCACCGCACGCGCGACCTTTTGCTGCCCGTCATCCGACGACAGGAAGGCGGCGTCATCAGCGTTACTGATATAGCCGGTTTCGAAAAGCACTGACGGTGTATCCGGCGCTTTGAGCACAATGAACGACGCAAATTTATGCGATTTTTCGCGCAACATCATATTGGGCTTGGCTTCGCGGATCAGCAATTTGGCAAAACTGGCCGATACATTCATCGTTTCGCGTTGCGTAAGATCGATCAGGATCGAGGACACTTCCTGATCCTGCCCGCCCAGATTGACGCCGTTTAATACATCCGCCTTGTTTTCCCGCGCGGCAAGCCGTTGCGCCTCACGGTCGGAGGCGACTTCGGACAAGGTATAAACCGTGCCACCCCTCGCCTCCTGATTTTCGGCAGCATCGGCATGAATCGACAGGAAAAGGTTCGCTTTCATCTTTCGGGCAATGCCATAGCGGTCCTGCAACACGAGGAAGCTGTCGCCATCGCGGGTCAGCGCCACGCGCACCCGACCGGTATCGACAAGTTGGTCGCGAATGGCGCGGGCGATTGCCAGCGTCACGTCTTTTTCGCGTTTGCCGGTCAGCGGGTTGATTGCCCCCGGATCGTGCCCGCCATGCCCGGCGTCGATCACAACCAATGGCAGCCGGGCATCGGCGGGTCCGAATATTCGGGGCATTCCGCGCGCCACGCCCTTGCCGATGGGTGCTGTCACCTCATATCGGCGCTTGGGCGGCTCTGAGCGGAAAGAGTGGATGAGCTTGCTGAAAACCGTGCGAAGTAAGCCTTGTTGAGCCGACGGTGCGGCCACCGGCTGCGCCGCTACAATCAGAATAGCAAAGAATGCGTTGAACATCATTGAAGCAGGCTTTTGCGCAAAATAGGACAATCGGTCGAGGGAATTTTTCGCAGCCGCCACTTGCCCGCCTGACATAGCGGTGCTAGCACGCAAGCTCGGTGCTATATCTTTGATAAGTATAGTCCGCCAAGACGCCGAACAGACTGACTTTTCGGCATAAAACAGGTTGATGTTGCATGTGGCATGAAATTTCCCCTTCCACCGCCCCGACAGGGTCCGGTGCGTTGGCGGCAAATTACGCCCGCGCGAATTGCGCCCGCGGTGCCCTTGCAGCAGACACATTCGTACATTCCCCGTCATCGAAATCAGCAGACAGGAAAGTCCTGACTGCGATCGGTGCCGGACCACTTTCAGAAAATATGGCCCCCGTATTCCTGCTAAAAGCGGAACAATGGGAGGCACGGAGAATTTATAATGAAAACGCGCATGCTCATCGACGCGCGCCACCGGGAGGAGACCCGCGTAGCCGTCGTAAAAGGGAACACGATTGAGGAATTCGACTTTGAGTCGGCTGAACATAAGCAACTCAAGGGCAACATCTATCTAGCCAAGGTTACCCGGGTCGAACCGTCGCTGCAGGCGGCATTTGTCGACTATGGCGGCAACCGGCACGGTTTCCTCGCTTTCAGCGAAATCCACCCCGATTACTACCAGATCCCGAAAGAGGATCGCGAACGGCTGCTGGCTGAAGAAGCCGCAGCGGCAGCCGAAGAGGCTGCCCTGCGCGAACAGGAAGAGGCCGAGGAGGACGAGCCTTCGGGCATCATGCGTTCTGAAGCGCATGACGAGGAAGACCCGGATTTCATCGAAGTCGAAAGCGACGACCGCATCGATACGATAGACATCACCGAAGGCGAAGAGCCCGATCTTGAAGCCAATGGTGAAGAATATACCGAACGCGATGCATCATCCGACGCTGAAGAAGATGGTGATGGCCGCAAGGATCAACGCGGTCGCCGTCGTCGCGGACGTGGCGGCAGAAGCAGCGCCCCTAAAGCGAGCGATGAAGCCCGCGCCAAGCGCCTCAATCTGCGCCGCCGCTACAAGATCCAGGATGTGATCCACAGGCGGCAGGTGCTGCTGGTACAAGTCGTTAAGGAAGAGCGCGGCAATAAGGGCGCCGCACTGACCAGCTATCTCAGCCTTGCCGGCCGCTATTGCGTACTGATGCCCAACACCAGCCATGGTGGCGGGATCAGCCGTAAGATTTCAAGCGCATCAGACCGCAAGCGGCTAAAATCGATCATTTCGGATTTGAGCTTGCCTTCGACGATGGGCTGCATCATCCGCACCGCTGGACTTGCCCGCACCAAGCCCGAAATCAAACGCGACTTTGATTATCTCGCCCGCCTGTGGGACGAAATTCGCGAACGCACGCTGAGGGGTGCGGCGCCGATGCTGATCCATTCGGATAGCGATCTGGTGAAGCGCGCAATCCGCGATATCTATAACAAGGATATTGACGACGTTCTGGTCGAAGGTGCCGAAGGGTACAAGGCAGCGAAGGACTTCATGAAGTTGCTGATGCCTAGCCATGCAAAGCGGGTGCAGCATTATGCTGATCCGGTTTCGCTGTTCCAGCGCCACGGCGTCGAGGACCAGCTGAACGCGATGTACAATCCGGTCGTCCAGCTGAAATCGGGTGGCTATATCGTCATCAACCCGACCGAAGCGCTGGTTTCGATTGACATCAACTCGGGCCGCTCGACCAAAGAACATGGTATTGAGCAAACCGCGCTTGCCACCAACCTTGAAGCCGCGCGGGAAATCGCACGCCAGTTGCGTTTGCGCGATATGGCCGGGCTGGTCGTGATCGACTTTATCGACATGGACCACCATTCGAACGCCCGCAAGGTCGAGCGTGCGATGAAGGAAGCGTTGAAGAACGACCGCGCGCGCATTCAGGTTGGTCGTATCTCCAGCTTTGGCCTGATGGAAATGAGCCGCCAACGTTTGCGTACCGGCGTGCTCGAAGCTTCAACCCGCGTCTGCCCGCACTGCGAAGGCACCGGCCTTGTGCGCACAGCTTCTTCATCGGCGCTGTCTGCGCTCCGCCTGATCGAGGAAGAATCGGCCCGCGGCCATGGCAGCCAGATTTCGCTCCAGGCCAGCCAGGAAGCAACGATCTACATCCTCAACAACAAACGCACCGAACTCGCCGAGATCGAGGATCGCTATCACGTCCGCGTCGAAGTGCTTCCCAATGGCGAAGTCGAAGGCGCGAAGATGGTCGTGACTGCAAGTGGCCCGCGCCCCGAACGTCCAGCGATCCCTGCCCCGATTGTCGATTTTGACGACGATGATTACGACATCGAAGACATCGAGGACGAAGTCGAAATCGACGAGGTCGAAGACCGCGCCGACGAAGGCAGCCGCGAAGATCGCAACGGGAAGCGCAAGCGCCGTCGCCGTGGTCGCCGCGGTGGACGCAATCGCGAACGCGATGAGCAGTCAGGATCGGCGGAAGAAGGCGCCGAGCGTGATGTGCAGGACGCCAACGAGCAGGAAGCTAGCGAGGACACCGCCGAAGCCGAACCGGCACGCAAACCGCGCCGTTCGCGCGGCGGACGCCGGAAAGTGGCAGGCGATGCCGAACCAGTTGCTGCAGAAGCGGCGACCGAGGTCGAAACGACTGAAGCTGAACAACCGGTAGAAGCGACTGCACCGACGAAACCGAAACGGGCAAGCCGCAAGGCCAAGACCGCAGAGGTAACGGAAGTTGTTGCCGACGCTGCGCCAGCCGAACCGGTCGCTGCCGAACCAGAAGCTGCCGAAAAGCCGAAAGCACGCCGCAAACCCAAAGCGAAGGCAGAAGCAGAAGCGCCTGTGGCGGAAGAAGCCGCACCGGAACCCGCCAAAAAGCCGCGCCGCGCCAGCAAGAAAGCCGACGCTGAACCCAAGGTAGAAACCTCTGCTGAAGGGGATTCGGACGAATCCGGTGATGGACCGCGCCGCGGATGGTGGCAGCGCACTTTTGGTTGATTTTCCGAACCCGGCCCGACGTCGCATTATGTGCGCCAATCGGGCCGGGACGGTATCGGCTTCATCCGCCATTCATCGCTTACCGTGCATCGCATAAACATGTTTGAGGGCGAACGGGTGTTTCGATATTTTTCGAAGCTGATGGCGGCGATTGCCGCGACGGCATTGTGCCTGCAACCTGCCCATGCCCAATCGATTTTGCGCGACGCCGAAACCGAAGCCTTTTTTGATGAAATCTCGGAACCGCTGATCCGAGCCGCCGGGCTCAATCCGACCAATGTCGATGTCGTCCTGATCAACGACAAATCGATCAACGCCTTCGTTGCAGGTGGCCAAACGGTTTATTTGCACAGTGGCCTGATCCATGCCGCGACGACGGCCAACGAAGTTCAGGGCGTTATCGCGCACGAACTTGGCCATATCGAAGGCGGCCATGTGATCCGCTATAGCGAAGGTCTGGAAAAGGCAGGCACCATTTCTATCGCCAGTCTCATTCTGGCAGCAGCCGCAATCGCCGCTGGCGCAGGCGAGGCTGGCATGGGTATCATGGCCGCCGGTCAACAGGCCGCCTTGGGCAAATTCCTGGCATTCAGCCGTGTGCAAGAAAGCGTCGCCGATTCATCGGGCGCGCGCTATCTTTCAGCAGCCGGAATAACGGGCCGCGGCTCGATCAACTTCTTCAAGAAACTGCAGAATTACGAATTCCGGCTCGGCATCCCGCAAGTCGACAGCTATGATCGCACCCACCCCTTGTCAGGCGAACGCATCACCGTATTGGAAGATACATATAAGGTGGACCCTGCGTGGAATGCCCCACTCAATCCCAAATGGGAAACGGATTTCAAGCGCGTAAAGGCAAAGCTGCAAGGCTATATTGCCGATCCTAACACCACGCTTCGCGACTATCCGGAGAACGACAAGAGCGTGCCTGCACTCTACGCCCGCGCCTATGCATGGCACAAAGCGGCCTATCCCGAAAAGGCACTGTCGGAAGCAAACAACCTCATTTCCAAAAATCCGAGCGATCCCTATTTCCTCGAACTGCAGGGGCAGATCCTGCTCGAATCCGGGAAACCCGATGAAGCGTTGACTTCGCTGCGCAAGGCCGTCGATCTGACTGGCAACCAGCCGCTCATCGCCGCAGTTTTCGGCCATGCCCTGATAGCGACCGAAGATAAAGCCAATCTGGCCGAGGCAGAACGTGTCCTGAAGGCCGCTGTCTCGAAGGACAACAACAACCCCTTTGCCTGGTATCAACTGGGCGTCGTCTATCAGGCGCTGGGCGATGAACCCAGGGCAGCCTTAGCTAGCGCCGAACGCTATCTGATGGAGGGCGCACCGCAGCTTGCCCTGCCCAATGCTGCAACGGCGATGGCAGGCCTGCCCGAATATTCGCACGACTGGATCCGCGCGCAGGATGTGAAGCTGGTCGCCGAGGCGCAGGTGCAGAAAATGGAAAAGCGAAGGCGTTGATCGCGGTTAATCCGCTGGTCTGACATCGGCAAAGAAGCTACGCATCTGATATGGACCAGCAACAGACCACCAACCGCATTCCCCTGATCTTCGCCTTACTGGGAGCGGCCCTGTTGATAGCAGGGGGCATCTTTTTCTTTGCCAGCAAAGACGAAATGGTCCGTGGTGACAAGGCAGTCTATGCCGAAGCTGATGCGGATCGCGCGATTTCGGCGGCTGGCATCAACGACAAGGAACGCGCCGCAACCGAAGCGATTGTGCGCGCCTATATCCTCGAAAATCCCGAGATCATCACCGAAGCCGTCGAGATACTGCAAAAACGCGAGATGGCGAAACGGATGGATGCGGCAGGGAGTGCGATCACAAAGCCATTCGCGGGCGCGGTGGGTGGCAATCCCAACGGCACAATCACTGTTGTCGAATTCACCGACTATAATTGTGGGTTTTGCCGCTCCAGCGTCCCCGATCTGAACAGGCTGATGGGCAGCGAGAAGGACGTAAAGATCGTCTATCGTGAATTGCCCATATTGGCCGCCAGCAGCCGCGATGCCGCGCGCTGGGCGCTAGCAGCTGCCAAACAGGGCAAGCACAAAGCCTTCCACGACGCGATGTTCGCGGCAGGCCCTGCGAATGAACAATCGATCACCGCCGCTGCGCGCCGTGCTGGCCTCAACATGGATCAGGCAGCCAAGGACGCCGCTTCGGCAGAAGTGAATGCCGAAATCGAACGCAACCTCGCGATGATGCAGCAGATCGGCTTCAACGGCACGCCAACCTTCATTGTCGGCGACCAGATGCTCGAAGGGGCATTGGGCTATGATGCGTTGAAGACTGCGGTTGAAAAGGCCCGCAAGAAAGGCTGATCAGCCCTTTTTCCCCTGCGCCACCACATACCATTCGACTGAGCCTTTGCGACTGGCAGGCGGCTTGGCGTGTTTGACGGTGGTGAAGTTCGCCTTCAAGATCGCCAGCAATTCCGGATCGGTGCCGCCAGCAAAGGCCTTGGCAACAAAATCGCCGCCCGGTTGAAGCACTTCCACTGCAAAATGCGCCGCGGCCTCAACCAGCCCCATGGTCCGCAGGTGATCTGTTTGTTTGTGGCCGACGGTGTTGGCGGCCATGTCGGATACAACCAGATCGGGGGCCTGCCCCAGCGCCTCGACCAATAAGTCGGGCGCGCGATCGTCCATGAAGTCCATTTCGAACAGCGTCACACCCTCGATCGGATCGACGGGTAAAAGATCGATGCCCGAAATCTTGGCCGAGGGCAGCTTGCGCCGCACAACCTGTGCCCAGCCACCCGGCGCGATCCCCAGATCGACGACCGCTTTCTTGCCTTTCAGAAAACCGAATTTCTCGTCGAGTTCGATCAGCTTATAGGCCGCACGGCTGCGATAGCCTTCCGATTGCGCGCGTTTGACATAGGGGTCGTTGAGCTGGCGTTCGAGCCAGCGCGCCGATTGCGGGCTGCGCCGCTTGGCGGTTTTGACACGCTCCTTGCCCGCAGCACTGCGCCCCGAGCTATTCCCGCCAAAGGTGAATTTCGCCACAGGTTACCGCCTTTTCCGCCGACGCGCATCGCTCGCCATCAGCGCACGCAAAATGCCTTCGCGAATGCCCCGATCGGCGACACCCAAACGCTCGCCCGGCCAGATGTCGAAGATCGTTTCCAATATCGCGCAACCCGCCACGACCAGATCAGCACGTTCATGCCCGATCGTCGGGAATTCTGCGCGCCCCTTTGGTGGGCGGCTGGCGAGCGTCTGGCTGATCTCACGCATCGCTGAAGTCGGCAAATGCAGACCGTCAATCTGACGCCGGTCATAGCTTGGCAGGTTAAGATAGACACTCGCCAGCGTCGTTACCGTGCCCGAAGTGCCCATCAGGCGGTGATCGCCCTGCCCCACTGGCAAGCGTGCAGCAAAATCGGCAAAGCTCTCGCGAACCTTGGCGCGCATGGCGGCATAGGTTTCCTGCAGCGACTGTTCATCATCTCCCCGATGCGCCTCGCTTTCGGTGAGCGAAACCACACCCCAGGGCACACTCGCCCAGTCAAGTATTTCGGGAACCAAGCCGTCGGTGGACACGAGCACCAGTTCGGTCGACCCACCGCCAATATCAAAGATCATCGCGGGCCCCTCGCCTTCCTCGAGCAGAGCATGGCATCCCATGACGGCAAGGCGGGCTTCTTCTTTCGGGCTGATGACATCGAGTACGATGCCGGTCTCTCGTTTCACCCGTTCGATGAATTCGACGCCGTTCAACGCCTGACGGCACGCTTCGGTCGCAACCGATCGGGCTAGGACGACATTGCGGCGCTTCAACTTGTCGGCGCAAACCGACAGCGCTTCAATCGCGCGGTCCATCGCCGCTTCGCTCATCTTGCCGGTTGAATTGAGCCCTTCGCCAAGGCGAACCACGCGCGAAAAGGCATCAACCACAGTGAAGCCGTCATTGGCCGCACGTGCGATCAGTAACCGGCAATTATTCGTACCCAGATCGAGCGCGGCATAGGCCGTTCTGCCTAGCCAAGCCGGGCGAGCATCCCCACTGGACTGCGAAGTTCCCGATGGCGATGTATTTGATTGTGGATTGGCGGTCGCTTTTTCCGAACGCGCGTCATTCCCCTTGCGGGGTGCGCTTTGCGTCTCTGCAGTTGAGGCGGTTTTGGATTTTTTCCGGCCTTTTTTTGCGGCCGATTTTCCCCGTCCATTCAACTGCGACGATGGTGCGAATTCTTCGCCCATGGCCGTGCTCATTTCTTATTTTCTATCCGCAAACGGATACTACCGCGCGGTACTTGAAGGCGGAGATAACGGAGATAGCCCCAATATTCAAGTTTTTAGACGAAACGGGCACAGCGAGGGTCAGTCTGCGATTGACAGGCCAATCAACGCTGCCTAATTGCCCGCTCCACATTCCCCGGTCGTCTAACGGTAAGACTACGGACTCTGACTCCGTCTATTGAGGTTCGAATCCTTACCGGGGAACCATTATTTCAGCGCACTCAGGCGCTTTCCCCAGCCCCATCGTAACGGATTTCGAGGAAGCGGCCGCGGGTTGCCAGCTTGTCGAGTTCACCGCGCGCGATCTGGCCAGTCATCGTTTCGATTTCACGATCAATAAGCTTCAGTCCATCGACCAGCTGTTGCTCGGGGGTCTTCCCACCATTGTCCTGCCGCCGCAGCGGTTCTGGGATGCGTTTATAGCCGTTGATGAGCTCGGGCAGATGCTCGCCCACCAGCTTGCGCACTTCGCGAGAGGCCGGGTCGGTTTCGGCGAGTGTCTGCAATTGCGGCGCCAGCGCATCGAGCCGCAGACCGATATTCTGCACCAGCGGGATGGCAGGCGCGGGCAATGCGGGGCGCTGCGCCTCCAGCCAGATTTCGGTCTTGCCCGCGAGCGTGCCAAGATCGGTCTGCCGCAAGGATTCGGTCGTCGGCATTGGCATTTCGGGATAGCGCATCAGCGCATAGACCGCCGCCGCGCCGAGCACGCCCGTGATCATCACGCCCCAAAAGCCGATTCCATCAAGGATGGCGCCGACAATGCCTGCAGCGATCAGCAAGCCGCCAACGACAATGCCTGTCCGTGCCAATTTGCCAAAGAAATGCGCCCTGCGCAGCGCACGCGATTTCATCCCGATGGGCGGACCCATGCGGACACGCTTCAGCGAACGGCGTGCGCTGTCGAGAATTTCATCCGATTGGGTTGCGGGGCTTGCCAAGTCTTATGCCTCCAGCGAGCTCAATAGGTTGGTCTCGGTCGCGCCCAATTTGGCCTGCGACGCACCTTCAGCCCGCGCAATATAGCCCTTCGACTTTTCAACTTCCTTTTCTAGCGCTTCGGAGGTCTGCTTCATGCTTTCGAGCGCCTTGATCTTGAAGGTGTCGATCGCGTCCATCGTATCGTAGATATTCTGGAAAGCGCGGCTCAGCGTTTCGAGCGGGATGGTTGAAGCCGCCGCCTGTTCGTGGATCGCCGCGGTATTTTCGCGCAGCAACTTGCCGGTGCTGTCGATGATATTGGCGGTGGTGGTGTTTAGTGCGGTAATCTGGCCCAATACCAGCCGCTGGTTGGTCATCGCCTGTGCGACCGTCACCGCGGTGCGCAGCGCGCCTACAGTGGTGGTCGAGGCGCGGTCAACGCCCTTCACCAGCTCGACATTGTTCTTCTTGACCAGATCCATCGCCAGATAGCCCTGCACGGTCACCGCCATCTGCGTCAGCAAATCCTGATGGCGCTGGCGAACATAGAAGAGCGCGGTTTCGCGGATCGCTTTCGCCTTGGCAGGATCGGACAATTCAAGCTCAGCGGCCTTTTCCTCAAGCCGCCCGTCGAGCTGCTTTGAAATCAGGATCATCTGCTCAAGCTTGCCCATCGCCTTCCACAGATTCTGCCGCTCGACGTCGATCGCGGCATTATCCATCAGCAGCTCATCCTTGCCATTGGCAAGGCGGCCGAGGACCGAACTGATATGCCCCTGTGCACTCTGATAGCTATCGAAATAGTTGCGCAGCTTGTTTCCCCAGGGGATGATGCCGAACAGCTTCTGCTTGGTGGTCAGGTTGCCGCGCTTCGACGGATCGAGATCCTCAACCGTGCGGCGCAATTCGGCCAAGTCGGCACCGACGCCCGACTGTTCGTCCATCTGCCGGATCGGGCGGTCTAGGAAGCGGTTCGATTGGCCCGCCGCCTCCATAATTTCCTTGCGCCCCATATTGGTCAGCTGGTCGACACGCTTGCCGAATTCGGGGCTGTTCACATCCTGCGCGAGCAGATCGGCGATATAGCCTTCGACCTTTTCGGCGAGCTTGCCCTTGACCTCATCCTCCACAGGAACCAGCCCGATGGCCTTTTCGGCGGCAATCGGCGGCACGGGATCGGGCGGGGTGAGCTTCAGCTCGGTTTCGGTGGCGGTCAGTGTTTCACTGGTCGACATGCGGGTCGATCCTCCTCAAGCGGTGTTATTATGAGATAAATGGAACGCGTTTGTGGCGATTTCAAGCGAATCCGGTCGATGGTGTGTTATTTTTTTAATACACCTTGGCATTTATGGCTGGAGTGCCTTTTCGACAAGCGGCGCCAACCCGTCGACAACCCTCGATACGCCTGCCGCATTGGGATGGATGTTATCCGGCAGCATCAGCTTCGGGTCGGCAACCACGCCGTCGAGGAAAAAGGGATAAAGCAGCGCGCCATATTGCTTGGCGAGCTTCGGAAAAATCGGGTTAAAGGCATTGGCATAATCCGGCCCCAGATTGGGAGCGGCAAGCATGCCGGTGAGCACCACGTCAATGTCACGCTTTTTCAATTCTTCCAGCATTGCCGTCAGATTGGCCTCGGTTTCTTTGGGCTGGATTCCGCGCAGCATGTCATTGCCGCCCAGTCCCAACACAACAAGGTCTGGCTTCTTCTCCAGATTGTCGAGCACGAAAGTCAGCCGCTGCTTGCCGGCCGCAGTGGTGTCGCCCGATACGCCGGCATTGTGCACGCGGGCCTTTATGCCCGCTTTTTCGAGCGCATTTTGAAGCTGCGGTGCCAGCCCTTCGGTCGGACCGAGGCGGTATCCTGCGTAAAGGCTGTCCCCAAAGGCCACGACCAGCTCGTCATATTGTGCAGCCTTTGCCTTGGCAGGCACATTTTGTGCCGTTTCTTCCTTCGGTGCGGTTACGGGTGAAGACCCGCATGCTGCAAGGGCTTGGACAAGCAGTAAAGCCGCACCATATAGGGCAAAATTCGTCTTCATTAAGGAACTCTCCTTGTCCGCAGCAAAATCTGACGCGCCCGATATGGCGATACGGGCGTCGAATGTCACCCTCACGCTTGGCGCCAGCGATGCACAGGTTTCGATTTTGCGCGGCGTCGATCTGGAAGTACCTTATGGTGTGAGCGTTGCACTGCTGGGGCCTTCGGGTTCGGGCAAGAGTTCGCTGATGGCCGTGCTGGCCGGATTGGAGCGGGCAAGCGGCGGTTCGGTGCTGGTTGACGGGCTGAACTTTACCGAACTGGATGAGGATGCTCTAGCCCGCGCACGGCGGGGGCGGATTGGTATCGTATTGCAAGCATTTCACCTGCTGCCGACCATGACTGCGCTTGAAAATGTCGCGGTGCCGATGGAACTGGCAGGCATCGAAGATCCCTTCGGACGCGCATCCAAGGAACTGGAAGCGGTCGGCCTCGGCCATCGCCTGACCCACTATCCCTCGCAACTTTCCGGCGGCGAGCAGCAGCGTGTGGCCATAGCCCGCGCCATGGCAGCCGCGCCGAAAATCATCTTTGCCGACGAACCCACGGGTAACCTCGATGGTTCAACCGGATCGTCGATCATCGACCTGTTGTTCGAAAGGCGGGCGGCATTGGGGGCGACCCTTTTGATCATCACCCATGACCCTGCCCTCGCCGCGCGCTGTGACCGTGTGATCGCGATGCAGGACGGGTTGGTGGTGGAAGCGTGAGTTTAATGCTTACACCATCCTCTCTCCTTCAGGGGAGAGGCAGCGAGACTTGGGTTTGCGCAGCAAGCCCAAGTCGCAGCGGAGAGGGGTCTTTCGGCTGCCGCACTACACTGAAAACCCCCTCCCTGCTGCGACTAGGAAGCAAAGCTGCCAGGTGGCCTGTGGCCATCTCCTTCCTGTCGATTCCTCACTATCCCTCCCCTAAAGGAGAGGGACCGAGCGTATGACCCTTCCACTCTCAACCCTTTGGCGCATTGCCCGTCGTGATCTTTCCGCGCGCATTCGGGGCCTGCGCCTGCTGGCGGTCTGCCTGTTCTTGGGCGTTGCTACTTTGGCGGCGATCGGCAGCCTGACGGCGAGCATCACCGAGGAACTCTCGCGCCGCGGCCAAACCATCCTTGGCGGCGATATCGAAATCGGCATTGCCCAGCGCGAAGCCAGCGAGGCCGAGCTCAAAGCCTTTTCGGCGGTAGGCAAGGTTTCGGAGACTGTGCGCCTGCGCGCGATGGCTATCAGTAGCGATGGCAAAAAAAATGCACTTGCAGAGCTCAAGGCGGTCGATTTTGCTTACCCGCTTTATGGCAAGTTTTCCGCAAGCCCATATGGACCGCGTTTTGATCTTGTACCTTCCAAGCCCATCAGAGTGAGTCCTGGGCTGCTCGATCGACTGGACGAAGGAGGGCGGTCCGAGAGTCCTGTCCAAATCAGATTTGGGGAAACCAATTTCGAGGTTATTGCGACGATCGGTAATGAGCCAGACAGACTGGGAGAAGGGTTTACCTTGGGACCGGTGGCGATAATCGATTTGAGCGACCTGAAACAGACGGGGCTGATCCAGCCGGGCAGCATGTTTGAAAGCAAATATCGCATCAAACTTCCCGTCAGCGCAGATCCCGAAGTGGTCGCCAAATCGCTCGAGCAGCAATTCCCCTCCGCTGGCTGGGACATAACCGACCGTTCGAACGGCGCGCCAGGCACCCGCCGCTTCATCGAGCGCATGGGGCAATTCTTGACGCTGGTTGGCCTCGCTTCTTTGGTGATTGCCGGGATAGGCGTCGGCAATGGCGTCGGCAGCTATCTTGAAAGCAAGCGCGCAGGGATAGCGACATTGAAGGTGACCGGTGCTGACAGCGGGATCATTTTCCGCATCTATATGCTGCAGATCTTTGCCGTCGCGTGTGCGGCGATTGCGGTCGGCTTGGCAGTTGGCAGTGTGATGCCAATGGCGATTGGATGGGTCGCGGGAGACATATTGCCGGTAGCACCCGGCTTCTCGCTGCATCCCGTTCCTCTTATCGTCAGCGCTATTTACGGCCTGCTTATAGCCTTCGCCTTTGCCCTGCCCCCGCTCGCCCGTGCGCGCACCGTGCCAGCCGCCGGACTGTATCGTTCGGTTGTCGAAGGCAGCAGCCGGATCGACCGGCGGACAGCGATCTGGGTTTCGGCCAGCATCGCGGCGATTGTCGCCTTGGCTGTGGCAACGGCGCGCGAGCCGATCTTCTCGCTGGGCTTCATCGGAGCGGCTTTTGCGCTTCTGCTGCTACTCGCAGCGATTGCTTGGGTGATGCGCGCGATTGCATTGCGCCTACCCCGCCCCAAGGCCC
>NZ_JBEBKL010000027.1:0-40523 GCF_040079335.1 Sphingorhabdus sp. | reverse complement strand
GAACCCGGTATGGACTCGACCATCAATCCGTTGGAAACGCTCGTAAAAAATTCCTCCAATTCGTTCGTTTCAGTCTTGACCCCTGCCTTCGGAGGGCAGCGCTCTATCCAGCTGAGCTATGGGTGCTTTAACGAACCGCGCGGTTAGCAGGAGCATCGCGCAGTCGCCACCCTTTTTTTGCAACATCGGCGCGTGGCGCGGCGTTGATGCTGTCATTGCGGCAAATCAAAACAGACAAAATTTAATCGCACGATTAAATTGCGCTTGACTCGCCGCCCAGCCCTGTCAACTTTCCCCCAAAGCGAGTGGAGAGCCTATCATGACATTGTTCGAAATCCCCAAGGAAATTACTGACTATTTGGCCGAGCTGGACAACTTTATCGAGCGTGAGATCGTTCCGCTTCAGAAGCAGGACGATAATGAGCGCTTTTTCGATCATCGCCGCGAATGGGCGCGCACCGATTGGGACAATGACGGGCTGCCGCGCAAGGAGTGGGAGCAGTTGCTGGTCGAGATGCGCCGCCGCGCCGACAAGGCCGGGCACTATCGCTTTAACCTTCCCGTCGAATATGGCGGCAAGAATGGCAGCCACCTGGCGATGGCGTGCATCCGCGAGCACCTCGCTCAAAAGGGGCTGGGCCTGCACAACGACTTGCAGAATGAAAGTTCGATCGTCGGTAACTTAGTCCAGCCGCTTATGGTCCGCGACTTCGGAACGCCCGAGCAGAAAGCAGAATATATACCTGCGATGCTCGAAGGGCGGATGCGTTGCACTTTTGGCCTGACCGAGGAACATCATGGTTCGGACGCGACCTGGATGGATACCCGCGCGGTTCCAGAAAAGCGCGACGGCGTCGATGGCTGGCTGATCAACGGTAACAAGATGTGGACCACAGGCGCGCACCATCATTCGCATTGCATGGTCTTTGCCCGCCACAGCGGCAATGATGGCGATGCAAAGGGTATCGGCTGCTTCCTCGTCCCCGCCGACACGCCCGGTTTCGAGGTGGGCGAATATATGTGGACGTTCAACATGCCGACCGACCACCCCAAGGTTGCGCTCAAGGATGTTTGGATTCCCGGGAATATGGTGCTTGGCGATCTCGACTATGGCCTCGCGCTGGCGCAGCATTTCGTTCACGAAAACCGCATCAGGCAGGCTGCCAGCTCGTTGGGTGCGGCGCAATATTGCATCAATGAAAGCGTCAAATATGCCCGCGAACGCAAGCCTTTCGGCAAGCCGCTCGCGGTCAATCAGGCGATCCAGTTCCCGCTCGTTGAACTGCACACCGAAGCGGCCATGCTGCGCCAGCTGATCTATGCGACCAGCGCCAAGATGGACACAATGCCCAAGCCGGAAGTGGCGAAGCGCCTGTCCGATGTGATCTCGATGTGCAACTACCGCGCCAACCGTCTTGTCTGCGACGCCGCTGACCGGGCGATGCAGGTGCATGGCGGCATCGGTTATTCGCGGCACAAGCCGTTCGAACATATCTATCGCCACCACCGCCGCTATCGCATCACCGAAGGTGCGGAAGAAATTCAGATTCGCAAGGTTGCAGGCCACCTGTTCGGCTTCATGAGCAAGGGCTGATGCAGCAGGCACTGGATTTTCAGGACGAGAGTGAGGCGATCCACGCCTTGCTCTCTCCGCTTACTGACGATGACTATACGAAGCCGACCCTGTTCAAGGGCTGGACGATCGACGAAGTTCTGCGCCATTTGCATGTCTGGAATATTGCAGCCGATCTTGCCATGAGCGATGCGGAGGCTTTCAGCGCCTTTCTCGGCCATATGGCGGCGGGCATTCGCGGCGGGCGGCTGCCTGATTTCGAGAAGGTCTATCTTGAGGATCTATCGGGCATAGCTCTACGCGATGTCTGGATTGCACAGGTTCGCGCGATGACGCCGTGCTTTGCCGCCGCTGATCCAAAAGCACGGGTGCCATGGGTCGGGCCGGAGATGAGTGTGATCAGTTCGATCACTGCGCGGCTGATGGAAACATGGGCACACGCGCAGGCGGTCTATGATGCGTTGGGGGTCGAACGTGTGGATACCGACCGGATTGGCAATATCGTGCGCCTGGGCGTCAACACCTATGGCTGGACCTTCAAGAACCGCAAGGAAGACCCGCCGGGGTCGATGCCAAGGCTTCGGCTGACCGCGCCTTCGGGTGTGATCTGGGAATATGGAGAAGGCGACGACCTGATCGAAGGCAGTGCCAGCGAGTTCTGTCAGGTCGTCACCCAATGCCGAAATATCGGGGACACGTCGTTGTCGGTGCAAGGGCCCGTCGCGACGCGCTGGATGGCGATTGCGCAATGCTTTGCCGGCCCTCCACAAGATCCGCCTCCGCCCGGTGCCCGCCACCGGTCGTAAATTCACAAGGCTTCCATCGACAAGGTTCTGGACGCTTGGCACGAATTCGCTAGAGAAGCGAACGATGGACGATGAAGCGCCGACCAATTTGAGTTACAAGCTATCCCGAAGCGCCGGTGGCCTTTGGGAAAAGCTGCAGGTCTATTGGGAAAAGAAATGGGTCCGTTGGAGCAGCTATGCCCTGGGCGGCATGCTTGTGGGCTATCTGCTGCTCTGGGCAGTTTTGCTGCGCAATTTGCCTGACGCCGAGGCGCTGGTTGAATATCAGTCGCCATTGCCGACCGTCGTCCGCGATATTGATGGCGAGCCCTTTCACAGCTACGCCCGAGAACGGCGTGTTCAGCTGGAATATGCCGATTTTTCGCCAATGCTGATCCGTGCCTATCTGTCTGCCGAGGATAAGAATTTCTTCAGCCATGGCGGGATTGACTATATCGGTATCGCGGTAGCCATTTTTGACAATTTGACCAGCGGCGGCCGGTCGCGCGGTGCGTCGACGATCACACAGCAGGTGGCGAAGAACCTGCTGCTCACCAACGAATATAGCTATACCCGCAAGATCAAGGAGGCGATCCTCGCCTATCGCATCGAAAATGCGCTGAACAAGCAGCAGATCCTGTCGCTGTACATGAACGAGATCGCGCTGGGTCGTCAGGCTTTTGGTGTTGAAGCTGCCGCGCAGGCGTATTTCGGCAAGAGTGCCGACGCCCTCGAACTGCATGAAATGGCGTTTCTCGCAGCCTTGCCCAAGGCGCCTGAGCGTTACAGCCGTGCCGAACATGAGCAGGCCGCGATTGGTCGCCGCAACTGGATCCTTGGCGAGATGGTTGCGAATGGCTGGGTTTCTCGGGAAAAGGCCGAAGCTGCGAAAGCCATGCCGCTGGGGCTGATTCCCCGCCAAGGGCAGCAATATAAGAATGATGGCGGCTATTTTGCCGAAGAAGTCCGCCGCCAGTTGATCGAACAATTTGGCGAAACCGCAGATAAAGGGCCATTCAGTGTCTATGCGGGCGGGCTGTGGGTCCGGTCGTCGATGAACCCCGAATATCAGGAGCTAACCTCCAAAGCGCTGCGAGACGGGCTGTTGCGCTATCATGGCGGTCGCGGATGGACCAAGCCGATTGCGACCATCCCGATGAATGACGGCAAATGGCAGTCGCGGTTGGCCAGCTCGAACATCGGCATCGGTTACAGCAACTGGCGCATTGCAGTCGCCATCCGAAAACGCAGCGGCGGTGCGGAGATCGGATTTGCCGATGGCGACACGGGCCTATTGAATGCGACACCCGAAGCCTTGAAAGCAGGCGATATCATCGCTGTCGCACCTGTCAGTGGGCGCAATTACCAGTTGCGGACTGTACCGGAAGTTGGTGGCGGTATGGTCGTGCAGAACCCGGTCAATGGCCGTGTGCTGGCGATGCAAGGTGGCTTTGACTCACGCATTTCGAGTTTCAACCGGGCGACACAGGCGCAGCGCCAGCCGGGTTCGACAATCAAGCCGTTCGTATATGCGACCGCGCTGGAAAGCGGCATGACGCCTGCGTCGATCATAGTAGATGGACCCTATTGCGTCTGGCAGGGCGCTTCGCTCGGCCAGAAATGCTTCCGCAACTTTAGCGGAGGAGGGGCAGGGCCGCAAACGATGCGTTGGGGCCTCGAACAATCGCGCAACCTGATGACGGTCCGCGCGGCGAACGACTCCGGCATGGAGAATGTCGTCAATACCTTCAGGGCGGCGAATATCGGTGATTATCCACCGTACCTCTCTTATGCGCTGGGTGCTGGCGATACGACCGTCCTGAAAATGACCAATGCCTATTCGATGCTCGTCAACCACGGGCGCGAACTGAAGCCGACGGTTATAGATTTCGTTCAATCGCGCACGGGCAAGGTGATCTGGCCCAAAGACTGGAAGGCCTGTACGGGCTGCAACAGGAAAGATTGGGATGGCAAGGCCATGCCCCGCTTTAAGCCCGGCGGAAAGCCGGTAATCGACCCTGTGACCGCCTATCAGGTCGTGCATATGCTCGAAGGCGTTGTCCAGCGCGGAACGGCCACTATCCTGCGCGATCTGGACCGACCGCTGTTCGGCAAGACCGGGACTACCAATGGCCCGACCAATGTCTGGTTTGTCGGTGGCTCGCCCAACCTGGTTGCGGGCGTCTATCTGGGCTTTGACCAGCCACGCAATATGGGTGGCTATGCGCAGGGTGGCTCGATAGCTGCGCCGATATTCAAACAATTCGCGCGACAGGCCTATGTCGGTTTGCCCAGACTACCCTTCATAGCGCCCAATGGCGTGCGGCTGGTGCGGATTGACCGGAAAACCGGAAAACGCGTCTATGGGGCATGGCCTGATGATGATCCCAAAGGTGCCGTTATCTGGGAGGCGTTTGCCGCCGAAACCGAACCCAAAAGGTCGATCCGTCAGGATGAACTCGAAAAACGCGGCGACAAACCGAAGAAGAAGGTTGAAGCCAAAGCGGCTGAAGGCGGGGATAGTGGCGCTGGCAGTGCACAAAGCAGCGCTCAACGCGATCAGGAGTTCATGACCAAAGAGGGCGGAATCTACTGACCTGCGCCTGTCGAAGTGCGATGATTTGAGCGTTCGGTTTACCAGTCGTTAAGCATTTTTCTTCAATATTTCCCTGCAAGAAAAGGGGGTCGCACCCTGAATTGGGAATGAAAGTAATGAGCATCAAATTGAGCTATGCAAAAATGCTGGCGCTGGCCATTGCTGGGTTCGCGACGATGGCGACTTCGCCCTCATTCGCTGCGTCCGTTGCTGTGCTGGCCTTTACAAATTCGGTCATCTTGACAAGCGAAGCGATGATCGAACGCACCGAAGTCGATGCCGGTGGCAGGGAAAGCACTGCACTCAAGCAACCTAAAGATGTAATCGTTGTGCCCGGTGATCGGGTCATTTTCACGCTGCGCTATGTCAACAAAGGCGCTGAACCGGCAACCGGTTTCCGCGCCACAAATCCGATGCCCGGCCCGGTTCAATTTGTTTCAGTGACCGAAGACTGGGCGGAAGTTTCTGTCGATGGCGGTGCAACCTGGGGCAAGCTGGCCAACCTGAAAGTGGCTGTCAAAGGCGCAGAAGGTGCTGCGGATACGCTTCGCCCGGCGGCAGCAGAAGATGTTACCCATGTTCGCTGGATATTCACTTCAGCGATTCCACCGGGTGCCGAAGGCTCGGTTTCCTATCGTGGTCTGATCAAATAGCGTTATCTACTGGCGTCCGTTAAACTTTGGTTGCGGGGTGTCTCGCGCTGGCACAGCCGGGGGCTTGTTGTGCGAAAACAACAACATTAATGCTCTAGGATTGTACGTTAACCCTCTTTGAGGCTGGATTTACGCCAACATGCGGCGCAGCCTAGGCGGTAACAGGATATCCGGAGCATGAAACATGCAGTTCAGGGCTAATAAATTTCGGTCGCAGCTGGTTATGGCAGCATTGGGCACTTCGGTGCTTTTGCTCTCTGGTTGCGGCGGTAGTGATGCAGGCGGTGATGATGTCGCTGCACTTGACGAAAAGCTGGTCGGCAAAGGTTCAGACCCGGCAATGACCGGTGCTCTGCAGGACAAGATCCTCGTCGACCCTGACCTTACAGGCAAATCCAATGGCAATATGGTCCGCTCCGGCGATCGTCCGCTAGACGGCAAGACGCCATCTGACGCAGGCTATGAAGGCTCGACGGCTTCGGCCGAAGAACTGAATGGTGCAAAGCTGATGCGTGCGCCCAAACCCAAAGTTGTTGGCACTGAGGATTGCAATGATTGCGCCGCCAATCGCGGTGAAACGCTGGAAGCGCGCGCCGCCGCTCAGGGCGTGAAGCGCGGCAAGGGCACATGTGAAGCCAAGCTGCAATATGGTGCAGGCTGGGCGGCACGTATGCCGACCGAATTCCCCGTCTATCCCAAAGGTCGTGTCAAAGAGGCGGCTGGCGTTGAGGGCGGCATTTGCGATATTCGTGTTGTCAGCTTTACGACTTCGGCAGGTCGTCAGTCGGTTGTCGACTATTACTACACCCGCGCCAAACGGTCGGGCTTCTCTACCGATTATGAAATTCGCGATGGCGAACATATGCTGGGCGGCGTGCGCGACAATGATGGCGGCGCCTATGTCATCACGCTTACCGCGCTCAAGGGCGGTGGCACGGCAGTGGATATTGTGGCCAACAACGGTCGCTAGAATTTAATCTGGTCTCTGATTCCGAAACGACTTGGGGGGCTTCGGTTCCCCAATTTCTTTTCTAGGAACATTGCATCGTCCGCCATATAGTCGTTTCGAACAGGAGCGGAGATTTGGTGATGCGTATTGCGGCGATGATTGTGCCTATGGCCTTGTTGATGGCGACCTCGGTGCAGGCAGAAGATGAAGCGCCGCCCAAAACCTATGTCGACCTTTTGGCATGCCGTTCCATCGAAGACGCCAACGCGCGCCTCGCTTGTTTTGACAAGTCGAGCGCCGATCTGGAAAAAGCGCGAGAAGCCAAAGAAGTTGTCCTTCTCGACCGTGCCGATGTGCGGAAGACACGTCGATCACTTTTCGGTTTTACGCTTCCGAATCTGCCCTTCTTCGATGGCGACGACAGCGCCGACGAAGAAGAGATCAAGGAAATCAAGACCACGTTTGAAACGGTTCGCGACCTAGGCCTTGGCAAGTGGCAATTTACCGTCCCCGAAGGTGGAACATGGCAAACCACCGAAGCACTGACCACCTATCCCAAAGAAGGCCAAGCGATCACGATCAAAAAGGGCATTGCGGGCGGCTATATGCTCAAGATCGGCAATGGCCCGCTGCGCCGTGTTAAACGGGTCAACTGATCGTTCCTGCCAACGGGGCTGGTTTTACCGGATTCAGCCGCTAATGCAGTTTTCATGCAGGCCTATATTTTAGTCATGACTGGCGGTGCCATTGGTGCGGCTGCGCGCTTTGGATTGGCGCGAGCGATACCGAGCGCGCACGTGGGGTGGCCCTGGCCGACCTTTATCGCCAATGTGCTGGGTGGGCTGCTGATGGGACTCCTCGCCGCTTATGTGTTGCGCAGCGGAGCGGTGAGCGAAAATGCCCGGCTGTTTGCGGGTGTTGGTGTGCTTGGAGGTTTTACCACGTTCAGCGCCTTCAGTCTTGAAATGGCGCAGATGATCGAGCGTGGGGAACTGGCATGGGCAGGCGGTTATGCGCTAGCCTCAGTCCTGCTGGCGCTGCTGGCGTTGTTTGCAGGGCTCTTAGTCGGTAGGGCGGTGTTTGTATGAGCAAGGACAGCCTGACCATTCGCCGTTTCGTCGTCGATCCCGAAGATGATGGCATCCGCCTTGACCGCTGGTTCAAGCGGCACCTGCCCGATGCCAGCTTCAACATCGTTTCGCGTTGGGCGCGCACGGGGCAACTCCGTGTCGATGGCAAACGTGCGGCCCCCGGCGACCGGATCGAAGCAGGGCAGGAAATCCGCGTCCCGCCCGCCGAACCTGTCGCTGACGCACGCCCCAAAAAGGCGCGCCCGCAGGTCAGCGAGGAAATGGCCGAATTCGCTCGCAGCCTTGTGATCCACAAAGACAAGGCCGCGCTGGTGATCAACAAGCCAGCGGGGTTGGCGACGCAGGGCGGCACCAAGACCGAAAGCCATGTCGATGGCCTGCTTGATGCATTGTGTTTCGAACTGGAGGGGCGACCCAAGCTGGTCCACCGGCTCGACAAGGATACCAGCGGCGCCTTGCTGCTTGCGCGTACGCCGCGCGCTGCCGGACATTTCTCCAAAGCATTTTCGTCGCGCACAGCGCGCAAAGTCTATTGGGCGCTGGTGATGGGTGTGCCCGAAATCTACGACGGCTTTATCGATCTGCCACTCGCCAAGCAGCCCGGCACAGGTGGCGAGAAAATGCATGTCGATGAAAAGGAAGGCCAGACAGCACGGACCCGGTATCGTGTCGTGGAGCGGGCGGGCAATCGCTGCTGCTGGGTCGAGTTGCAACCATATACTGGCCGCACCCACCAGTTGCGCGTGCATATGGCAGCAATCGGCCACCCGATTGTGGGCGACGGTAAATATGGCGGCAAGGATGCTTTCCTGACCGGCACGATCAGCCGCAAGATGCACCTGCATGCGCGGCGCATCCGCATCGATCATCCTGAGGGCGGGCATATTGACGTGCGCGCCGACCTGCCGCCGCATATGGCGGAAAGCTTCGCCGATCTGGGGCTCGACATCGAACTGGGCGATGCGCTGGTGCTTGATGAGCCTAAGAAATCCGAAACGCCCGAGGGCAAGCGCCGCGCCGCCGCCGCGCGGGCCAAGGACGTGCGCAAGGAACGCAAGGGCGAACGGCGCAGTCGGGGTGAGGTGAAGGTACCGCCAAAGACGACACGCGCAAAGCCCGCTGCCAAGCCCAAGGGGCGCAAGAAATAATGCATCCCAATTCGACGTTTCGTCTTAAAGGCAGTGATGCCGAACAGCGCGCGACGATGGAAGCGCTGGTTCAGGAAATCGGCTTTGGAATGGTATTCGCGCAAACTCCTGATGGCCCGCGTGTGGCACAATCGGCGCTGTTTTCAACCGGCGATGGCGCGGTGCAATTTCACCTTTCGAATGGCAACGCGTTGACCAAATATCTGCATGGCAGCGACGCGCTGGTCGTGATTAACGGTCCCGACGCCTATATCAGCCCAGATTGGTATGAAGGGGCCAATCAGGTGCCGACCTGGAACTATCTGAGCATCGAGTTAGAAGGGCCGGTGCGCAAGATGGATGACGATGGTCTGGTTGCGTTGCTCGATGATCTGAGTGCTGTCAACGAAGCGCGGCTCGCGCCGAAAGCGCCTTGGACGCGCGACAAGATGGACAGCACCTTGTTTGACAAAATGACCCGCGCGATCACCGGCTTTGAAATGGAAATCCGCGGCTGGCGACCAACCTTCAAACTGTCGCAGAACAAGCCCGATGCGGACCGGATGCGTGCCGCCGAGGAACTGGAAAAGCAGGGCAAAAGGGCATTGGCGCATCTGATGCGGGAATGGGTTCAGTGACATCACCTCGCCTCGCCATATTCGATTGCGACGGTACGCTGGTCGACAGTCAGGCGAATATCTGCATGGCGATGGAGTATGCGTTTGAAGAAGCAGGGATGGTTCCGCCACCCCGACCTGCGATCAGGCGAACCGTCGGTCTCAGCCTTGTAGAAATCATGCGGAACCTGCTTCCCGACGGCAGCGAAGAGCACCACCGGGACATGGCTGAGCGGTACCGGGCATCCTATCTGACCTTGCGCAGCAACGGGCTCGAGCTTGAGCCGCTCTATGACGGCATGGCGGCTGTGCTCAGCGAACTCGACGAAAATGGCTGGCTACTGGGTGTTGCGACAGGAAAGTCAGATCGAGGGCTGGAACGCTGTCTCGACCATCATGGTATCAAAGGGTTGTTTGTGACCCTGCAAACCGCCGACCGGCACCCGTCCAAGCCGCACCCGTCGATGGTGTGGCAGGCTTTGGCAGATGCCGGTGCCTACGCCGCCAATGCCGTGATGATTGGCGATACCGTCTATGACATTCATATGGGAAAGGCTGCCGGTTGCCGCACCATAGGTGTGAATTGGGGCTATCATCCGCTCGATGAATTGCGCGAAGCGGGGGCGGATCATCTCGTTGAATCTATGGAAGAATTGATGCACGCATTGGAGGGCAGGGCATGAATAGTGACGAACGCGAAGCACTGGCGAAGAAGCGCTTCTTCCTGCTCAGTGCGATGCGCTTTGCTTCGGTCATTTTTGTCATGATGGGAATTGCCAATGTCGGCGGACGCCTGTTTCCCGATGCAGCGCCTTATCTTGGCTATGGCTTTCTGCTCGTCGGTGCGCTCGACTTTTTCCTGATACCAGTGTTGCTCAAAAAAGCCTGGGCAAAGCAGGACGCGAATAAGGGCTGATCATGCGCCGCTTCTGGAAACAGGTCAGCCTAGAACAGGGCACTTATGGGCATGCGATAAGGCTCGACGTGCGCGCGCTCAAGACGCCGATGCGCAATGAGCTTTATCTGCCGACCAAGGCGCTGGCCGATGCGGTAGTGGCAGAATGGGAGGCTGTGGGTAAGGTCATCGATCCCGCCGCGATGCCGATGACGGGCTTTGCCAATGCTGCGATTGATCATGTCGCCCCCGACCGGGCCAAATTTGCTTTGGCCATCGCGGCCTATGCCGAAAGCGACACCTTTTGCTATCGCGCCGAACCGGATGAACCGCTGGCGCCAAAACAGGCCGAGATATGGGATCCCTGGCTAGATTGGGCACGGGGGCGTTATGATGTTTCGTTCCAGATCGTGCACGGCGTGTTGCATCAACCGCAGCCGGATGTGACGCTGGAAAAACTGCGCGCTGCGGTGATGGCACGGGGCACGTTCGAGTTGGCGGCGATGGCCAAACTGGCGCATCTGGCCGGGTCACTGGTCGCGGTTCTGGCGATCGTCGAGCAAGCGGGTGATGCGCAAAGCCTGTGGGATGCGACTTGCCTCGAAGAACTATGGCAGGAACAGAATTGGGGCGAGGATTATTGGGCGCTGAAAAACCGCGCTGACCGCGAGGCGGAATTTTTGGCAGCGGCGCATTTTCTGGAACTGTTGCGCGTTTAACCGAATTTTGGTCTTCTCGTCCCAAGCTGTCACGCTGTAGGGATGGAGGTTTGCATGCAGGATTATGTCACGCCATCGGGCCTGATCATGCTGGGCGCGGTTGCAACCTGCATAGTGCTGTTGATCGTGGCGATTGCCGCAACGACTGCGACTAATAAAGTCGGCTGGATGATGGTGCGCCCGGGCGGCATGCACTGGTTTTCTTTCTATGGCAGCGCCGCGTTGTTTGCGTTGATCGCGTGGGTTTGGATTTTTGTCGGATCGGCGCGCTCGGATGCTGCATTCCAGATGCGTATCGCCTTCTGGCTGGCTTTCACTTTCGGAATAGGCGCGGTCTATTCGGGCCTGTTAATCCGCAAGCTGCGCAAGACTGCGCTGCGCATGAGGGGCCGCCAGATCGCTTATGTTGACAGCGACGGGCGCGAAGCGATCCAGTCCGTCGATGATTTCACGGCATTCCGCCGCCGCTGGCGCGGGGACTATCAACTATTATTCAACGATGGCACGGTGATCGCGCTCGATCCTTATGCGAAGAACAGCGATGAATTTATGGGTCGGCTGTTTGATGAGCCTTTGCCGGAAGAGCGTTAACTTGCCACCAGATCGCGGACGAAGCCGATCAGCCCCTTTTGCCGACGCCGCTTGAGCCGTTCCGCGGTCAAAATCTGACGAACTTGTTCAAAGCAACCATCGACATCGTCGTTGATCAGGACATAGTCATAGCCATCCCAGTGGCCGATCTCGGATTTGGCGCGCGCCATGCGTTCACCGATCACGGCATCGCTATCCTGCGCGCGGGCGTGGAGGCGGCGTTCGAGTTCTTCGATTGAGGGCGGCAAGATGAAGACGCGGACGACATCCGGGCCCGCTTCCTGATACAGCTGCTGCGCGCCCTGCCAGTCGATATCGAACAACACATCGCGACCGGCCGCCAGCTCGGCCTCGACCGGTGCCTTTGGCGTGCCATAGCGATGCCCGAAGACATGCGCCCATTCGAGGAACTCTCCATTTGCCGCCATCGCTTTGAATGTCGGCACGTCGATGAAATGATAATGCACCCCGTCAATCTCACCGGGGCGCGGTGGGCGCGTGGTGTAGCTGACCGAAAGTGCGATTTGCGGATCAGCCTTAAGCAACATACGCGACAGCGTGGATTTGCCTGCGCCGGAAGGCGAGGAGAGCACGAACAGCAGTCCGCGGCGTTCGAGTTGGTTGTCGGAACCGGCCATAGCCGCTACTGCTCGAAGAGAGGGCAGGGCGTCAAGCCCTTAGGAGGGGATTTCGAATGAATTGGCCGCTTCGTATCAGCAAGTTCAGTGCACTTATCGCCTTTCTGCTCTTTGCCATTATCGGGGCCGTCCTATGGTCGATGGGCCGCCCGCCGATTTGTGCTTGTGGCGATGTGAAATTGCTCCATCTGGTCGTACAATCGAGCGAAAACAGCCAGCATCTGGCCGACTGGTACACGCCGAGCCACATCATCCATGGCTTCCTGTTTTATGGGGCCGGTTATTTGCTGCGCCGCAAATGGTCCGCGCTTTTTCCGCTGGGAGTTGCAGTCGCTCTGGCGATAATGGTCGAGGGCGCTTGGGAGATTTTAGAAAATTCACCTGTCATCATCGATCGCTACCGCGAGGTGACGATTTCCTATGGCTATGCTGGCGACAGCATCGTCAATTCACTGGCCGACATTGCCTGGATGATATTCGGCTTTTTCCTCGCCTCACGCCTGCCGTGGAAGGCGACGCTGGCTCTCGGTCTGGCAATGGAACTATTCGTTGGCTGGATGATCCGCGACAATCTCGCGCTCAACATATTGATGCTGACCGCACCGCTTGAAAGCGTGAAGGAATGGCAGGCGGGCGCAAGCGGATATTGGGTAACGGGGAAGGAAAGGAGCGATTGAGATGACCAACGGAGAAACCGAAGCGTTACAAATCGTCGATGGCGATTACTGCACCGTTATGGCAGGTGTGCACAAGGGGAAGGCAGGGATCGTCAGGGAAATCAACCGGAGCAAATCCGGTAATGTGACGATCACCGTGGTTCAGGATGATGGTGAACGATTCAAGACACTTGCGCGAAGTGTGTTGATCGGAAGCAACTAGCTGCTTCGCTTCTTCCGGCGGTCATAAACCGCTTTTGCAACCAGAGCTCCACCAACGAGCAACGCGCCGGGAATCGAGCGGGTAGCGATCCGCGTGGCAGCAATGCCTAGTCCTGCACCCAAAATGCCATGGCCACGCTTGCGTCCGACGACTTCTCCGACGACGGCGCCTGCAATAGTTTTCAACAGGGGCATGTGGATAACTCCTTTTTCCACAGGGTGGTGTGGATAATTACACCATGTCCTCTGCCCTGACATGGGTATCAAAGGTCGCCGCGTCAACCAGCCCGAGCGCCAGCGCGGATTGTTTGAGTGTCAGGCCGTTCTGGTGGGCGTGCTTGGCGATTTTGGCGGCATTGTCGTAGCCGATAATCGGGGCAAGCGCGGTGACCAGCATCAGCGAGCGGTCGACCAACTCGGCGATACGCTCGCGATTGGGCTCCAGCCCATCGACGCAGTTTTTCGCAAAAGTCTCCATGCCGATGCTGAGCAGCTCGATCGAGCGCAGCACATTCGCGCCAATCAGCGGCTTGAAGACGTTGAGTTCCAGATGCCCTTGCATCCCGCCCACTGTCACCGCCTGATGATTGCCAATGACTTGCGCCGCGACCATGGTCAGCATCTCGCACTGGGTGGGGTTGACCTTCCCCGGCATGATCGAGCTGCCGGGCTCGTTTTCAGGCAGGTTGAGTTCGCCAAGGCCTGAGCGCGGGCCGGAACCCAGCAGGCGGATATCGTTGGCGATTTTGGTGAGGCTGACAGCTAAGGTGTTCAGCCCGCCAGATAGCTGAACCAATGGGTCATTGGACGCCAAAGCCTCAAAATGATTCAGCGCAGGGATGAATTCGATACCGGTTAGGCCGCTAAGAGTCGCACAGAATTCTACATCAAATATCGACGGAGCATTCAAGCCTGTTCCGACCGCCGTACCGCCTTGCGCGACTGACTGTACATCTTCAACCACTGTTGATTGTATGCGTTCAAGGGAGCGATAAACTTGATGGGCGTATCCAGAAAACTCCTGACCTAATGTGATAGGAGTGGCATCCTGCAAATGTGTTCGACCGATTTTGACGATATCGTTCCACGCATTGCTCTTGTCAAAAAGGGCTTGGTGCAGCCGATTTGATGCCGGGATCAAAAGTGTTCGCACCGAATGTGTCGCCGCCACATGCAAAGCCGTCGGAAAGCTGTCATTCGACGATTGGCTCATATTCACATGATCATTGGGATGGACTGGCGATTTACCGCCGCGTACACCTGTCAGCATCTCGTTGGCACGTCCTGCGATCACCTCGTTGACGTTCATGTTCGATTGCGTGCCGCTGCCGGTTTGCCAGATGGTCAGCGGGAACTGATCGTCATGCTGGCCAGCGACGACTTCTGCTGCCGCAGCCTCAATTGCGTCTGCAAGTGTGGCATCAAGCCCATGCTTGCGATTCACCCGCGCGGCAGCCTGCTTCACCAGCGCTAGTGCACGGACGATTCCAAGCGGCATCCGCTCATGCAGAGGGAACGGAAAATTGCCAATGCTGCGCTGCGTCTGAGCGCCCCAATAGGCCTCCGCCGGGACGTCAATTGCGCCGAAGCTGTCGGTTTCGCTGCGGGTTGCCCCGGTCACTTCTTCCGTCCGAAGTCCACCGTCACGACGTTCGAGCCATCCTCCTGCTCGATGCTGGGCCCGTCATTTTCCGCCTGTTCGTGCGGTTCTGGGCCGGATTCGGCGTCGACGTGGAATTGCAGCGCGAAATCGACCGCCGGATCGACAAAGGCAGTGATCGCGGAGAAAGGGATGTGGAGGTGTGCAGGCACCTGGCTGAACGACAGGCCCACCTCGAAATAATCGTCGCCGACCTTCAGGTCCCAATATTTGTGCTGCATCACGATGGTCATTTCGTCGGGGAAACGCTCCATCAGATGCACCGGGATGGCAACGCCTGTCGCGCGGGTCTTGAAGGTGATGTAGAAATGATGGTCGCCGGGCAAGCCGCTGACCATGACTTCACCGAGCACACGACCAACTACCGCACGCAGGGCTTCTTGCACGATATCGTCGTAGGGAATCAGGCTGTCAGGGGCGTCGTCGCTCATGCGCGCCTTGGTGGACTGACCGCGATTTGAAATCAAGATGAACTTTAGCGAGGCATAGGTTCGCGCACTTGCACTGGCATATTATCGGCTTATAGCGGCGGCCATGCGTACCGCCTCTGTCAACCGGAACACCAAGGAAACCGAAATAGCGGTCGAGGTAAATCTCGACGGCAGCGGGCAATTTGATATTTCGACCGGGATCGGTTTTCTCGATCATATGATCGAGCAATTCTCGCGCCATTCGATGATCGACATCCAATGCCACATCAAGGGCGACCTGCATGTCGACCAGCACCACACCGCAGAGGACAGCGCCATCGCCATCGGGCAGGCGATCCTGCGGGCGCTGGGCGATAAGGGCGGGATCATGCGCTATGGCAGCGCCTATTCGCCGATGGATGAAACGTTGAGCCGCGTTGCGCTCGACATTTCGGGGCGGCCCTATTTCGTCTGGAAAGCAAGCTTCACGCAGGAGCGCCTTGGTGAGATGGATACCGAGCTGTTTGAACACTGGTTCCACTCAATTGCCGACACGGTCGGACTTACGCTGCATATCGAGTTGCTGTACGGGAAGAACAACCACCATATCGCCGAAAGCATCTACAAGGGCTTTGCCCGTGCGATGCGGCAGGCGGTCGAGATCGACCCGCGCAAGGGCGGCGCTATTCCGTCGACCAAGGGGATTTTAGGTGGCTGAGAGCATCGCGCTGATCGACTATGGCGCGGGCAATCTCCAATCGGTTCGAAACGCGCTGAAAGCAGCGGGGGCGGCGGATATCGCTGTGACTGCAGAACCGGAGGTCGTTGCCCGCGCCGAGCGCATCGTCCTCCCCGGCGTTGGCGCCTTTGCAAATTGCATGGAAGGTGTTTCGGGCATCGACGGGATGATCGCGGCGTTGGAGCAGCGCGTGCTGCGCGATGCCGCGCCTTTCCTTGGTATTTGCGTGGGCATGCAGTTGCTCGCCGATGTGGGCGTCGAGCATGGCAGTACCAAGGGCTTGGGCTGGATCGGTGGTACTGTGCGCGCGATCGAACCCGCCCCCGGCTTCAAAGTGCCGCATATGGGCTGGAACGATGTGACGGTTGAGGGTGCGCATCCGGTTGTGCAGACCGGGGTTGCCTATTTCCTGCACGGCTATCATTTCGACGCCGCCGATCCCTTGCATATTCTGGCGACGACCGACCATGGCGGCCCGCGTGTGGCGGCGGTGGCGAAGGACAATATCCTCGGGGTGCAATTCCATCCTGAAAAGAGCCAGAGCTATGGAATAGCAACCCTCGCACGCTTTCTGGAGTGGAACCCATGATCGTATTTCCAGCCATAGACCTGAAAGGCGGCCAGGTAGTGCGCCTTGCTGAAGGCGATATGGACCGGGCGACCGTCTATGCCGACGACCCCGCTGCGCAAGCGCTGCTCTTTGCAGAGTCAGGCGCGGAACATCTGCATGTTGTCGATCTCGACGGAGCTTTCGCGGGTAAACCGGAAAATGCCGAGGCGGTCGAATATATCATCGAGAATTTCCCCGGCTATGTGCAGCTGGGCGGCGGCATCCGTAATCGGACGACGGTCGAGCGCTGGTTCGATCTGGGCGTCGCGCGGCTGGTGATTGGCACCGCAGCACTCAAGGACCCGCAATTCGTCAAGGATATGGCGCGCGAATTTGAAGGCGGCATCGTCGTTGCGGTCGACGCGCGTGATGGCTTTGTCGCGACCGAAGGCTGGGCCGAGAAATCGGACATGCCGGTGATCGACCTCGCCCGGCGGTTTGAGGATGCAGGCGTCGCCAGCCTGCTCTTCACCGATGTCGGGCGCGACGGGATGCTGACCGGGTGCAATATCGACGCGACGGTCGATCTGGCGCGCTCGGTCGATATCCCGGTGATCGCCAGCGGCGGGGTGAAGGGCATCGACGAAATCCACATCCTCAGCCTGCATGCACAGGACGGGATTGAGGGCGTGATTACCGGTCGCGCGATTTATGACGGGCGGCTCGATCTGGCGACGGCGATCAGGATGGCGAATAGGGGATGAATTGGCATTTAGCTATTGTGCTGATGACTTCGGTGTCATCAGCGATATTCGTGGCTCACACTCTAATAAGCTTACGCAGGGGCTACGCCATTTGGGGGACTAAAAAATGGGAGCGCGACGTAAATCCTAGATTCTACTGGCTGCACATCATTGGGTTCGCGGCGTTGGCAGCTATGTCGATCAAAGTCTTGTTCGATTTTGTCGGTCAGATTTAACTATGACCGTCCGCATCCGCGTCATACCCTGTCTCGATGTCGCCAATGGCCGGGTGGTCAAGGGCGTCAATTTCGTTGACCTGAAGGATGCCGGTGATCCGGTCGAGCAGGCCAAGGCTTATGATGAAGCAGGTGCAGATGAGCTGTGCTTTCTCGACATCACCGCCAGCCATGAAGGGCGAGACACGATCCTCGATGTGGTGCGGCGCACGGCGGAAGTCTGCTTCATGCCGCTAACCGTTGGCGGCGGGGTGCGGAGTGCCGAGGATGCGCGGGCTTTGTTGCTCGCGGGGGCGGACAAGGTGGCGGTGAACAGTGCGGCGGTCGCGCGGCCCGAAGTGGTGGCGGATATCGCCGAGCGTTTCGGCAGCCAGTGTGTCGTCGCTTCGGTCGATGCCAAGCGCTGGTCCGACGGCCGCGACGGATGGGAAATCTTTACCCATGGCGGTCGCAAGCCGACGGGGATCGACGCGGTCGAACATGCGCTGAAACTCGCCGAACTGGGGGCGGGCGAATTGCTCGTTACCAGTATGGATCGCGACGGCACCAAGATCGGTTTCGACTTGGAGCTGACGCGCACCATCGCCGATGCGGTTGATGTACCGGTGATCGCCAGCGGTGGCGTGGGCACGCTCGACCATCTGGTTGAAGGCGTGAACAAGGGCCATGCCAGTGCCGTGCTCGCTGCCTCAATCTTTCACTTTGGCACCTACAGCATTGCCGAGGCACATGCGGCGCTCAGGGCAGCGGGGCTCCCCGCACGCGGCTGATCACCAGCGGATCAGGCGCGGTACAATCAGTCGTCCGAGCAACGCACACAGTCCGACCGCCAGAGAGTACCAAAATCCGGTATAGACTATGCTGTTGAACGGGCAGTGGAAGTTGTAGGCAAAGGCACCCAGCCCACCGGCAGCAAGCCCTGTCAGCCAACCCGCCTTGTCCGTCGCTACCGGTGCCCCACGGCGCAGCCACAGTACCATGGGAACAGCTGTAGCAAGGCCGCCGACCAGGCTGTAGGTCAGGCACTGGATACCCGATTGCATCGTACCCGAAGAACCAAATGGCTGTCCGGCAAATGCGAGAATGGTCGCGGCCAAGGGAAACAGTACAGCAGCGGCCAGCGCCGTTTTCCAGCCATGTCCCTGCCGTCCAACCCCCGGATTGGCCATTGCCAGCAAGGTCGCCGCACATACCAACCCAAGCAGCAACAGGGTTCCGGAGCGGAGCAAGAACATCGGATGCGGCGCGCCCGCCATCAAATCGGTCCGTATCCCGGCATGGGCTGCGATGACGGCGACGGCGGCGATAGTCAGGCCGACCGGCAGCATAAACGCGCGGCGTAAGCTCATCGGCCGCACCGGCTCCAGTTCGTCGATAAGCTGCGAAATGTCGAAAGGTTGTTTCATATTCTCAATCATTCTCGATCAGGGTCGCGAGTTTCTTCAGCCCGCGATGGATGTTCACTTTGACCAGTGCTTCGGATTGCCCTGTCTTGGCGCAGGCTTCGGAAATGCTCAGGCCGTCAATCTTGACCACACGGATCGCTTCGGCTTGTGGCGCGGGGATGAGGTCGAGCAACCGGTCGATACTAATACGCGCACCAACCACTTCTTCATGGCTCTCTTCGGCTGCGTCATGGTCATCCAACGCTTCGGTTTGCTGCCGATAGCTTTGCCGCAACCGATCCACCCAACGATAGCGCGCGATGGCGGCCAGCCAGGGCAGGAAGGGGCGGGAAGGGTCGTAACTCGCCCTTTTGCGGTGGAGCGAAATCAGTGTTTCCTGCACCAGATCATCGATCGCATCGGGGGCAATTTTCTGCCGGAAGTAACGGACAAGCCAGTTCCCGCATTGTTCGAGAAGGACGGCATAGGCCTGTTTGTCGCCAGTTTGCGACATTCGCATCAGCCTGCGCAGTCCTTCCTCGTTCGCAATCACGCGCGGCGGCCTGTAAGCAATGCGTCGACCGACAAACCGCCGCCCCCGCGCACAATGAGTATCAGCGCCAGCGCGATCCAAAGGCTGTGCACCTGCCACCATGCCTCGGGGAAGACAAATATCTGGATGACGATGGTCATGCCGAGCAAGGCAAGAGCGGAAAGCCGGGTAAACAGGCCGAGTACGAGCAGGATCGGTAAAGCATGTTCGGCATAAGTTGTCAGATACGCAGCAAACTCGCTCGGCAACAACGGCACCTCGTTGAAAGGATCGTCGCCGAACTGGTAGATCGTGTTTTCGCCGACGGTCAGCCAACTGCCTTCCTCAACCTTTGTCCGACCCGATCGCCAGAATATGCCAGCCAGCGTCACGCGGACAAACAGTAGCATGAGAGATTCGATAAATCCGCCGGAAATCAGGCTAATGAAACGGTCATAGGGTCGGGTCAGTGTCTGCAGCATCGTTCACTCTTTCGCGACCAGCGCGCCGGCGCCGATCAGGGTCAGGACCGGCCCGATGGGGTCGGCTTCGTCCCCTTGTTCGCTGGCGACCACGAGAAGGTTACCGATGGTGGAGTGCTGCAGGCAATTTTGTGCAGCTTGCAGCGTCCGTTCGTCGATGGCGAGCAGCCGCACCTCGGCATCGGGACGGACGACAAGGATCGCAGCAGACTCCATTTCCCCTGTCAGATGCGTGAGTGGCGCTGCCAACGGCGCGCGCAGTGGGCAAATTCGAACCGAAGGATGAAGCGTAACGGCCAAGCTGAGCAGATCCGCTTCGGCCAATTTGCTGATAGCTTCCAAAGTCAGCGGCGATGCATCTGCGGCATGATAGCTTTCCAGCCATGCCCATTCGATTTTGGCGAGGTCGCAGATCGACGCATTAAGCCTCTCCCCTGAAGAGGAGGGGAGGCTGTAGCTCAAGTACATCGCGAAGTGGCGGCCTATATGCGCAAGGTCGCACGCCTTTGCTTCTGCCGTTTCGTCATATCCACGGCTCAGCGCATTGAACTGCGTCTCGCCGATGACGGCGCGGGTCAGCGGGAAACTCTGCTCTAGGGCGACAAGGCGCGCATGGCTGATCGTATTGGCATGTGCCTTTAGGCCAAGGATGATGCGCTCCGGTGATCCGATGAACAGCGTGGCATCAAGCGCGTCGGGCCCCTCGTTGATGGTCGCGACGAAGATGCGCTGGGCTTCAGACAGCGACGGCATCGAGGATCGCCTGCGCCTTGTGCGCTTCGGCCATGTAAGTGGCATAATCGGGAGTATTCGTATCCCATTCGATCAGCGTCGGCTTTGCACCGTTGGTCGATATAAAATCGAAATAGTGCATCCAGGCGGCGTTACCTACCGGACTGCCATGATCGTCAATGTAGAGCGGTCCGCTGTCGTGCATTTCGGTCGCATGGCCAGCGAGATGGATTTCGCCGACCCATTCGGGATCAATTTGCGATAGCCATTCCCTTGGATCTCCGTCCAGATTGCCGGTTGTGACCACGATATTGTTGATGTCGAGAAGCAGCCCGCAACTTGTTCGCAGGATCAATTGAGCGAAGAAATCCGTTTCGGACATCTCGTTGTCGGCATAGGCCAGATAGCAGGAGGGATTCTCGATCAGAATCTGGCGACCCAGCCGCTGCTGGACGCGGTCGACCTGTGCCACGAAGTGATCGAGTGCTTCCTTGGTGTAAGGGATGGGCAGCAGATCGGCATAGCGATCATGCGCGTTGCCGCTGAAACTCAGATGGTCGGAAACTATTGCAGGTTTGTAGCGTTCACATAGCGCAGCCAGACGATCTAGCTGGTCTTCGATCAACCCGTCTGCGGTTCCCAGCGATAAACCAACCGAATGGAAACTGATGGGATATTGCTCTGCAACGGCGGTCAGCCAGCGGTGCGGCGGACCGCCGTCACAGAAATAGTTTTGCGGATGGACCTCGACCCAGGCGGGGCGACCCGGTTGGGCTGCTGCGTCGAGGGCGTCTCCATAATGTTGCGGCTTCAACCCGATCCCGGCTTTAGGGGGGAGGGTTCCGGAAAATCCGGGTTGCGCCGTAAGATTGGCCGCGATGTCCATCCGCAGACTTTAGCGCAGATTTCAGCTTTGCGGAACCGGCTTGGCGTTGCCTTGCTTGGCAGAGAGCGAGCCGCCCATCTTCACGCAGCTGCCCTTTGCCACATATTTCCAGGCATTGCCCTGATAGTCGACAGTAGAGGTGCCAGCGCAGCTCGTGCCCGGGCCTGCGGCGCAATCGTTCGTGGCTTTCAGGGAAATACCGTAACAACGCTCTTTGTCGGGCTTTGCAGCAGCTGCAGGCGATGTGGCGATGGCAGCAGCAGCAGAGAGGGCAGCAGCAGCGGCTGCAATCTTTAATACAGAAACGGTCATAGGATCCTCCAGAAAGGAATGTGTGTTTCGGCCAGGGGGATGGTCCGGAAGCGCGACGCTATGCCCGCTTCACAACGAGGTTCGCTGGCGATGGTGCAATAGTTACAGCCTGACGAATTTTTTCTGGTTCGCCGCTTGACGTAGGCCGGATAATCCCTATCTCGCCTCCGTTAGCACTCAACATGTGTGAGTGCTAATAGTGATTCAGGCGTATGGGGAGTGCGCATTTCTGCCTCTCTTCTGCGTCATCAACCCAAAAAAGGAAGGCATGGCATGAAATTTCGTCCGTTGCATGACCGCGTCCTCGTCCGTCGTGTCGAGGCAGAAGCAAAAACCGCTGGCGGGATCATCATCCCTGACAGCGCCCAAGAAAAGCCGCAAGAAGGCGAAATCGTCGCCGCTGGCGAAGGCGCATATAACGAAGATGGCGAGCGCATTAAGCTCGACGTCAAAGTTGGCGACAAAATTCTGTTCGGCAAATGGTCGGGCACCGAAGTCAAGATCGACGGTGAAGACCTACTGATCATGAAGGAATCGGACATTTTGGGGATTGTTGGCTGACGCCAACGGGCTCGGAATCGTTGGCTGAGCATCAGCCGCATAGGGGGTGGGCTTGCCCTCTACTTTCTGAAGAATCCGCCATTTTTTGAAGGAATATAGACATGGCTGCAAAAGACGTAAAATTCGGCCGCGACGCGCGTGAGCGCATCCTGCGCGGCGTTGATATCCTCGCCGACGCGGTGAAGGTAACTTTGGGCCCAAAGGGCCGTAACGTTGTCATCGACAAAAGCTTTGGCGCACCGCGCATCACCAAGGACGGCGTCACCGTCGCCAAGGAAATCGAACTGAAAGACAAGTTCGAAAATATGGGCGCGCAAATGATCCGCGAAGTTGCCTCAAAGGCAAATGACGCGGCAGGCGACGGCACCACCACTGCAACTGTATTGGCGCAAGCCATCGTTCGTGAAGGCATGACCTCGGTTGCTGCTGGAATGAACCCGATGGACCTGAAACGCGGTATCGATCTGGCGGTAAACGCCGTTATCGCTGATCTGCAAAAACGCTCAAAGCCTGTTGCTGACTCGTCTGAAATCGCACAGGTCGGCACCATCTCTGCCAATGGCGAAGTTGAAATCGGTGAAATGATTTCGAAAGCCATGGACAAGGTCGGCAAAGAAGGCGTTATCACCGTTGAGGAAGCGAAAGGCCGCGAAAGCGAGCTGGACGTTGTTGAAGGTATGCAGTTTGACCGCGGTTATCTGTCGCCTTACTTCATCACCAACACCGAAAAAATGTCGGTCGAGTTGGACAACCCGTATATCCTGATCCACGAGAAAAAGCTGTCTTCGCTGCAAGCGATGTTGCCGATTTTGGAAGCGGTTGTGCAATCGGGCCGTCCGCTGCTGATCATCGCAGAAGATATCGAAGGCGAAGCTTTGGCAACGCTGGTCGTTAACAAGCTGCGCGGTGGATTGAAGATTGCGGCTGTTAAGGCTCCTGGCTTTGGCGACCGTCGTAAAGCGATGCTCGAAGATATCGCGATCCTGACCGCTGGTGAAATGGTCAGCGAAGATCTGGGCATCAAGCTTGAAACCGTCACTTTGGGTATGCTCGGCCAAGCCAAGCGCGTTTCGATCGACAAAGACAACACCGTCATCGTTGATGGTGCCGGCGATGCCGCTGCGATCAAGGGCCGCGTCGAAGCGATCCGTTCGCAGATCGAAACAACCACATCCGATTATGACAAAGAAAAGCTGCAAGAACGTCTGGCGAAACTCGCTGGCGGTGTTGCCGTTATCAAAGTCGGTGGTTCGACCGAAGTTGAAGTGAAAGAACGCAAGGACCGCGTTGACGACGCACTGCACGCAACCCGCGCAGCTGTCGAAGAAGGCATCGTGCCCGGCGGCGGTACTGCGCTTCTTTATGCGACCAAGGCTTTGGAAGGCCTGAAGGGCATCAACGACGACCAGACCCGTGGTATCGACATCGTGCGCAAGGCGATCATGGCACCTATCCGTCAAATCGCTCAGAATGCCGGTTTTGACGGTGCCGTTGTTTCGGGCAATCTGCTGCGCGAAAATGACGAGACACAGGGTTTCAACGCATCGACCGATGTGTATGAAAATCTGGTTGCCGCTGGCGTTATCGATCCGACCAAGGTTGTCCGCACTGCATTGCAAGACGCGGCATCGGTTGCGGGTCTGCTGATCACCACTGAAGCAGCGATCTCTGACGCTCCGGAAGACAAGGCCGGTGGCGGCATGGGCGGAATGCCCGGCGGCATGGGCGGCATGGGCGGCATGGACTTTTAAGTCCTGCCGTTCAGTTCAGACCAAATTTAAGGTGGCCGGAGAGGAAGCTCTCCGGCCCTTTTTCTTGGAATTTCGAGTTTCAGCCCCTACATCGCGTGCGATGGCAAAACGCATCACAGTCTTGGCAACGATATGCGCAACAATGATTGCGGTGCATATCGTGAACCTCGGTATAGGTGGGGCGCTTCTGTCATTCGGCATTGATCCTCGTGATCTCGACAGCATATATACGATTTTCACCGCGCCGTGGCTGCATGCCGATTTCGCCCACCTCTTCGGCAATCTGGCTTCTTTTGTCGTGCTGGCGGCGATTTGCCTGCTCAACGGAATTCGTTATTTCCTGAAGGCAAGCATGCTGATCATACTGATCACAGGCGCGCTGGTTTGGGCGTTTGCGCGCGACAATATCCACATTGGCGCGAGCGGTTGGATATTCGGGTTATGGAGCCTTGTAATCGCGCTTGCCTGGTTCGACCGCAGCTGGCGGAACATAGCTATCAGCCTGGCTGTGACATTCTTCTACGGCAGCATGGCCTTTGGCGTGTTGCCGACCGATGGCTATATTTCCTTTGAATCGCATCTGTTCGGCGCGCTGTCGGGCGTGATTGCGGCTGCGATTTTGTCGAAAGAGCCGAGGCAGGTTGCTGTGCCTTCCAAGGCTGGCGAACTGAAATTCTGGTCCTGATTACATGTCCCGGCTGATCCTGTTCAACAAGCCCTACGGCGTGCTGTCGCAATTCACAGATCGTGGCAGCGAAGGTGCACGGGCGACATTGTCGGACCATATCAAGCTACCCGGCGTTTATCCGGCTGGCAGGCTTGATCGCGATAGCGAGGGGCTTTTGCTCCTGACCGATGACGGGCGACTGCAAGCGCAGATATCCGATCCCAAATTCAAACTGCCCAAAACCTATCTGGTGCAAGTCGAAGGCGAAATTGATGAGGGTGCCTTAAAGCGGCTGCGCCTAGGCGTGACTTTGAAAGATGGCCTAACCTTGCCGGCGGAGGCCAAACGTATCGACGAGCCGCAGTTGTGGCCGCGCGATCCGCCAGTCCGGTTCCGCAAATCCGTGCCCGATTGCTGGATCAGCCTTACAATTCGCGAAGGCCGCAATCGTCAGGTGCGGCGAATGACCGCAGCGGTCGGATTTCCGACGTTGCGCTTAGTTCGTTGGTCGATTGGCGACTGGTCAGTCGAGGGCTTGGCGCCCGGTGAGTGGCGCGAAATCGTCGTTTAGTTTTCAGCCGTCGAGCGCATAGCCGACCGAACGGATCGTGCGGATCGGATCTTCCATATTGGGCATCTCAATCGCGCTGCGAAGGCGACGGATATGGACGTCAACGGTGCGCAGTTCGATGTCGCTATCATGCCCCCAAACTGCATCGAGCAGCTGGCTGCGCGACTGCGCGCGACCTGGCCTTTCCATGAAATGGCGCAGCAGGCGAAATTCTGTGGGGCCAAGCGCGATTTGCGTGCCGCCGCGTCGCACGCGGACCGCTACGGGGTCAAGCTCCAGATCGCCGACCACCAAAGTGCTGCCGGTAACGGCGGGGCGAGTGCGCCGCAGCACGGCCTCTACCCGCGCGCGCAATTCACGCGGCGAGAAGGGTTTGGTGACATAGTCGTCGGCACCGGTTTCCAGCCCGCGAATGCGATCTTCTTCCTCACCACGTGCGGTGAGCATGATGATCGGAATGGCCGCTGTTTCCTTGCCCTTGCGCAATCGACGGCATACCTCGATGCCCGGCAACTGTTCGATCATCCAGTCAAGAATGATGATGTCGGGTACGAACTCCTGCGCAACCAGAAGGGCTTCTTCGCCATCTGCGGTTTGCTGCACCGAAAAGCCGGCACTTTCGAACGTCCATGACAGAAGTTCAGCAAGAGCTGGCTCATCCTCGACGATGAGGATCTTTGGGGTCATTCGTCATCCTCGACACGGACGGCACCGCTGCGATCGGTGAAATAGCGCCCGGTCGCTGCATAATAGACCATTTCGGCAACGTTAGTCGCATGGTCGCCAATGCGTTCCAGATTGCGTGCAATGAACAGCAGGTGGGCAGCGGTGCTGATCGTCGCTGGGTTTTCCATCATATGTGAAACTAGGTTGCGGAACAGGCTGTTATAGAAATTGTCGAGTTTCTCGTCGCGGGCGATAACTTCGACTGCGAGATGCGAATCGCGGGCGGCATAGGCGTTCAAAACATCGCGCACCATGCCCTGGGCGATATCTGCCATCGCCGGGATCAGCGTCAGCGGTTCGATTGAGCCTTTCACGGTGACATCCCCGACACGCTTGGCGATGTTCTTGGCATAGTCGCCGATGCGTTCGACCACGCCCGAAATCTTGAGCGCGGCGATCACGTCGCGCAAATCGTCGGCCATTGGAGCGCGGAGCGCGATGATGCGGATCGCGAGCTGGTCGACTTCGGCTTCAAGCGCGTCGAGCTTCGCGTCGGATGCAACGACCAGCTTTGCTTTTGCCTCATCGCGGTTGACGAGCGCGTCGATGGCGTCGGCAATGGCGACTTCAGCCAAGCCACCCATTTCGGCGATCAGGCCGCGCAACTTGCTGATGTCTTCGTCGAATGCTTTGACGGTATGGTTTTCTGCCATGTCGGGTCCTTATCCGTAACGACCGGTGATATAGTCTTTGGTGCGTTCTTCGCGCGGGTTGGTGAAGATGGTCGACGTTTCGCCATATTCGACCATCGAGCCTAGATGGAAAAAGGCGGTGCGTTGCGAAACGCGTGCGGCCTGTTGCATCGAATGGGTAACAATGACGATGGCGTAGCGGCCCTTCAGATCGTCGATCAGTTCTTCGATACGCGCGGTGGCAATCGGATCGAGCGCCGAGCAAGGCTCATCCATCAGGATCACTTCGGGGCTGACGGCGATGGCGCGCGCAATGCAAAGCCTTTGTTGCTGGCCGCCGGATAATGCCGTGCCCGCATCAGTCAGGCGATCTTTGACTTCGTCCCACAATCCTGCGCGACGCAGAGATTTTTCGACGATTGCGTCCATATCGGCTTTGGTGGCCGCGAGTCCGTGGATGCGCGGGCCGTAAGCGACATTCTCGTAGATCGACTTGGGGAAAGGATTGGGTTTCTGGAACACCATGCCGACGCGCGCGCGCAACTGCACGACGTCCATACCACTCGAATAGATATCCTCACCATCGAGCTTGATCTCGCCATCGATCCGGCATCCGGCGATAGTGTCATTCATGCGGTTGAGAGTCCGCAAAAAGGTCGATTTGCCACACCCAGACGGGCCAATAAAGGCCGTCACATGCTCGGTTGCGATATCGATCGAGACATTGTTGATTGCCTGCTTGTCGCCGTAAAATACATTCACGTCGCGCGCAGAAATTTTGAGGGTCGAATTTTCTGACATATGTTTACCAGCGGGTCTCGAACTTGTTGCGGAGATAGATGGCGACGCCGTTCATGGCGATCAGCACGAACAATAGCACAATAATCGCAGCCGACGTGTTTTGCACAAAGCCTTGATCGACTTCATCCGACCACAGGAAAATCTGCATCGGCAGTACCGAAGACGGATCGGAGACGCCGCCAGGTGGCGTCGACACAAACGCACGCATGCCGATCATAAGCAGCGGCGCGGTTTCTCCCAGAGCGCGCGCCATGCCGATGATGGTTCCGGTCAGGATACCGGGCAGCGCCAGAGGCAAGACATGGTGGAACACCGTCTGCACCTTGCTAGCCCCAACTGCGAGGGCTGCATCGCGGATCGACGGAGGCACGGCTTTAATGGCATTGCGCCCAGAAATAACGATGACCGGCATAGTCATCAGCGCCAAAGTCATCCCGCCGACAAGTGGTGAAGATCGCGGCAGGTGCAGGAACTGGATGAAGACGGCGAGGCCGAGCAAGCCGAATATGATCGAAGGGACCGCCGCCAGATTGTTGATCGAAACTTCGATCCAATCGACCCAGCGCGAGCGCGGCGCAAATTCCTCAAGATAAATAGCGGCAAGCACGCCCATCGGGAAAGCGAGCGCCAGCGTCACCAGCATCGTCAAAATCGATCCTTTGACCGCACTCCATACACCTGCAGTCGAAGGGTCAGTGGAATCCGATCCCGAAAGGAAGGACCAGTCGAGCCCGGATATGCCGTTTTTCAGCATCGTGAACAGCAACACTGCAAGGAACAGCATCGACAGGACGATAGCGGCGAGGCCGAGCAGTTTGAAACGGCGTTCGGCAGCGTAGCGCTTGTTGAGGCGTGCGGTTGCTTCGGGGGATTGCCAGTTACTCATAAGCCTCCCGGAAACGCTTCACGACGCGCAGCGCGATAATGTTAAGAATCAGCGTCACGATGAACAGAACGAGACCGAGCGCAAAGGCTGACAGCGTGGTCGGATGGTCGAAACTGCCTTCACCGGTCAGCAAAGCTGCGATCTGATAGGTCACTGTGGTCATGCGTTCGAATGGGTTGGCGGACAGATTGGCCGAGGCCCCAGCGGCCATATAGACGATCATGGTTTCGCCAATCGCACGACTGATTGCCAGCATGACGCCTGCGACGATGCCAGGTAGCGCAGCGGGGATCAGAACCTTTTTGATCGTTTCCGATGTGGTAGCACCCATAGCCAGCGAGCCGTCGCGCATTGCTTGCGGTACTGCAGCGATGCTGTCGTCGGCCATCGATGAAACAAATGGGATGATCATCACCCCCATCACGAGTCCGGCGGCGAGCGCACTTTCGGTCGATGCGTTGGTGATGCCGATGGCATTCGCTAGGTCGCGGATGATCGGTGCGGCGGTTAGCGCGGCAAAATAGCCGTAAACTACCGTCGGAATTCCAGCGAGGATTTCGAGCATAGGCTTCAATATTCTGCGGGCGCGTGGCGACGCATATTGCGTCAGATAAATCGCGCTCATAAGCCCAAAGGGGATAGCGACGATCATTGCGATGACAGCGCCGATGAAGAATGTGCCCCAGAACAGCGGGACGGCGCCCAGATCATTGCCCATGTCCGACGATGCCGACGCCATTGTGTCGGGGGTCCAGTTGGTTCCAAACAGGAAGTCGATAGGGTTGACCATTGAGAAGAAGCGCGCCGATTCAAAAATCAGCGATGCGATGATGCCGACTGTGGTGACGATCGCGACGAACGAGGCCAGAAGCAATGCGCCAAGCACGATGCGCTCAATGCGCGAGCGTGCGGGAAAGCCTGCCTTGATCCGCGTATAGCCAAAGGCGAGTCCTGACAGTGCCACGATCAACGTGATTGCCGCACCAATCCAGCCGAATTTGGCTTGGGCAGCTGCAATGGCCGGTGCGAGTTGCTGGGCAATCGTGTCAGAGGCAAATGCATTGGGATTATTTGCCAGCGCAAAAGCCTCGTTCAACACCGTGTTGCGTTCAAATTCGAAAGCCGGAAGCTGAGCTGCAGCTGGATCGGCGAGGATCGCGCCATGCACGAGGCCAGGCGAAATCAGCGACCATATCCATGCTGCCAGTAGTGCAGGAACTATGGTCCAAATCGCCGCGTACAGTCCATAATGTCCCGGCAAGGCGAGTTTCAGCTTACCAGCAACCGGCGCAAAGTGCGCTGAGCGCGCGCGTGAAATGGCCCAGGCGATTACGCCCAGGCCAAATACACAAATCAAAACAAAGGATATCGGCATTGCCCCCAGCTTTCCGGCTTATTTAAGGCCGCTGGCATCCATCAATGTCATTTTCGAGACAATGTCCGCATTTTTTGTGCGAACATCTTCAGGAGCTACAACCATGCCCTTGGTTTTCAGATAGCCGTCCATGCCCCATGCTTTGGCAAATTCGCTGAGGAATGGCGTGACCGACTTGATCGCTTTCACATGCGCCGCCTTGACATACAGGTAGAGCGGGCGAGCACCGGGATAGGAGAAATCGGCAACGCTTTCGTAGGTCGGCATCACGCCGGACATCGGGATACCCTTGATTTTCGTCATATTTTCTTCGAGAAAGGAGAAACCGAAAATGCCGATGGCTTTCGGGTTGGCGGCAATCTTCTGCACGATCAGATTGTCGTTTTCACCCTGTTCGACATAGGCACCATCGGTGCGCACTTTGGTGCACAGATCCTTATGCTTGTCCTTGTCGCTGTCCTTCAGCGCCTTCATCGCTGGATCGGTTTCACAGCCTTTGGTCAGGATCAACTCAGCAAGCGCATCGCGGGTCCCCGAGGTTGACGGCGGGCCGTAAACAACGATGGGGATCGCAGGAAGGGCTGGGTTAACGTCGCTCCAGTTCTTGGCAGCTTGGGGCCTGCCGAAAGGATTGGCAGCCAGTGCCTTGTAAACGTCTTCGGGAGTGAGCTTCATTTCAGGGCCCTTGTTGGCCTCCGCAAACGCGATGCCGTCAAGACCGACTTGGACTTCGATGATGTCCTTCACGCCGTTTTTGACGCAATCGTCAAATTCTGACTTCTTCATGCGGCGTGAAGCCATTTCAATATCGGGATGCTGGGCACCGACGCCGCCGCAGAACAGTTTCATGCCTGCGCCCGTACCGGTCGATTCGATGACCGGAGACTTCATGTCAGGATTGGCCTTCGCGGTTGCTTCCGAAACTGCGGTTGCGAACGGATAGACGGTCGAAGAGCCGACAACGCGCAGGAAGTCGCGGTTTTCGCCACCACCCGAGCCGCTTCCGCCGCATGCCGAAACTATAAGTGCAGTGGCCGATGCCAGTGCGATGAGACCCCATTTACGCATAATATAAACCCTTCAGTTTTATGACTGACCCGCCAAATGCGACAATCATGTTACGGTTTTGAGACTCAATCCGATTTATCCTGTGGAAGCATGATCGTTGCGGTAGTGCCTTCGCCTTGGCGACTGCTGACATCGAAACGGCCGCGATGCCGCTCGACCACATGCTTGACGATGGCAAGGCCCAATCCAGTGCCGCCTGCGGCGCGGCTGCGCCCTGTATCGGCTCGGTAAAATCGCTCGGTGAGGCGAGGCAGATGTTCGGGGGCTATGCCTTCGCCGTGATCGGTGATCGACAGAGTCAGCCAGCCCCGCTCGCTCGCTTCAAGTTGAACCTTGGTGCCCTTTTCCGATCCGCCATATTTTTCGGCGTTGTCGACAAGGTTGCGGAAGGCCTGCGCTAGTTGGGCGTGGTCGCCGGTAACATATGCCTGATCGGTATTAGAGATGAAGCTGACCTCGACGTCGCGGGGGCGTTCGCCAATGACCTCACGGCAAAGGCTAACCATGTCAACGCGGTCCGATGGGGCTTCGTGGCGGATTGCCTCAATGCGGGAAAGCGACATCAGGTCGGACACCAGCGATTGCATTCGCGTTGCCTCGCGCTTGATAATATCCAAGAATCTCTGACGGGTAGCTGGGTCTTCACCAGCTTTTACATCGGATAGAGTTTCAACGTAGCCCAAAATGGCCGTCAGCGGCGTTCGCAACTCATGGCTGGCGTTAGCCACGAAATCAGCGTGCGCGCGCGCGACACTGACCTGAACGGATTGGTCTTGCAGCGAAATGAGGCGACTATTGTCCGAAAGCGGACTGCACACTATTTCCCAAACGCTACCACGAACTGAAAGGCCCGTGATTTTGGCTCGTCCGCCATCGGGCGACTTGACCAGCTTGAGCGCCTCTGGATCACGTAGCGCAATTCGAATGTCCTGCCCCTCTATATGGCTGCCGAGCAACGCCTTGGCCGCTTCATTGGCAAAACTCACCCTGTCTCCATGAACCAGTAAGATCGGAATTTCGATCAGGGACAGCAGCTGTTTCGCATATTCGGCCATGGCAACACTTTAGCAAAAGGGGCAACTTCCTCAATCGGGAAGTGGCAACAAGGGGGACTGGATCGGTTGGGAGGGAAAACTGAACTTAATTATATGCATTTGATCGTTACGGTTTAACGACGAAATCGTTACAACAATATGACACCGCAAGAGGGCGATTCGCGCCCCGGAATTTTCAGCGTTCAGGGGGAAATATGTTCGCTTGGTTTCAAAAGCTATTGCCGCGCACCGGCAATTTTTTCGAACAGTTCGAAGCACATGGCAAAACGATTGTTGCCAGTTCGGAAGCGCTGGCCAAACTCGTCCGTGGCGGGCCCGAAATTGCAGTTCATATCAAGACCATCGAGGATGAAGAGCATAAGGCCGATGATATCATCCGCGATGTGCTGCAGGACGTCCGGCGTATATTCCTGACGCCCTTTGATCGCGGAGCTATTACTGCCCTGATCGGAGTCATGGATGACGCGGTTGACCAGATGCAGCAGACAGCTGGTGCTGTCGAACTATATGACGTAACCACTTTCACGCCCGAAATGGTCGGTATGGCAGATATCATCGTTGAGGCATCGGCAATCATTGATCAAGCACTCCCACTGTTGCGCGATGTAACGGCGAATGCCAAGCCGCTGCACGAAATGACCGCCCGTCTGGTCAGGTTGGAAGGCGATGCCGACAAGCTGAATTTTGCTGGGTTGCGCAAGGCTTTCATGGAGCATGGCAAAACCGACCCCACGCAATTCGTCGTGGTCAACGAAATTTACCGCCACCTCGAAAAGGTGTGTGACAAATTTGAAGATGTCGCAAACCAGATTGACGGCATCGTCATCGATCACGCCTGAGCCGGGAGGCCAAAATGGAAATCGCCTTTCCGCTACTCGTCGGCCTGGTCATACTCGCGCTACTGTTTGATTTTCTGAACGGACTGCACGACGCCGCCAATTCGATTGCGACGATTGTCTCGACAAAGCTTCTGAAGCCGTTTCATGCGGTGATGTTTGCGGCTTTCTTCAACTTCGCGGCTTATTTTCTGACCCTGTATTTTCCTTGGCTGCACAAGGTTGCTGATACGATCGGCAAGGGACTCATCGACAAAGATCTGGTCACGCCCGCCGTTGTTTTCGGCGCGCTGTGCGGCGCTATGTTCTGGAACATACTCACTTGGATCAAAGGCATTCCGTCCTCGTCATCGCATGCGCTAGTCGGCGGGCTGATAGGTTCGGGCGTCGCGGCAAATGGCTTTGGCGCGGTGCAATGGGCGGGCCTCAACAAAACCGTTATCTTCATTTTCCTGTCGCCGACTTTGGGCATGATATTGGCTATGCTGGTCATGCTCGTCAGTTCATGGGCACTGCGCAACGCAACCGCCAGCAAGGCCGAAGGCGGGATGAAGGTGATGCACATCATGTCGTCTGCGGCCTATTCGCTCAGCCACGGGTTGAACGATGCTCAAAAAACAATGGGTATCATAGCAGTGCTGCTGTATTCGACCGGCTACATGCAGGGCGAGTTTCATGTGCCGCACTGGGTGGCAATCAGTTGCTATATTGCGATCGGCCTCGGCACCGCCTGTGGCGGCTGGAAGATCATCGAGACAATGGGAACAAAGATCACCAAATTGTCGCAGCATCAGGGCTTCAGCGCCTCGCTGGGCGGTTCGATCATGCTGTTCGGTGCTTCGGCAATGGGCATTCCGGTATCGACAACGCATACTATCACCGGAGCCGTTATCGGTGCGGGTACGGCACGCAGGGCGTCGGCAGTGCGGTGGGGCGTTGCGAGCAACCTGCTGACAGCGTGGGTATTGACCGTGCCTGCGTCTGCGGCTGTTGGCGCGAGCTTCTATTGGCTCACGAGACTGTTCTGAGCCGAATCAGGCCAGCACAAAACGCCGGATAATTGAATCCATCACAGCCTGATTCATAAGGTTTACAAAGGCACAACCGACGGCGCGTCCGTTGTTCCAGATAAGTTGCGATTCAATCGGTGAAAGGCCGGGCAGTGCCAACCAGCAGCGTGCGCCTGCGGGCATCCCGGTCAACGCCTCGCACTGGAAGCCTGCAATCGAAAGATCGGTCACGACGACAGCAAATCCGGTATTTCCCGATTGCCGAAGCATGGCCGGGATGCGCAGTTTGATGCGTGGTGCACAGCGATCTTCCAGCGCTGCCTGGTCGTAGCGTAGCGAAGTCGGGTCTGCAGTTTCCGATATGCTCATGGCGTGATTCCTGCCTTTGGAAATGCCATGCTGCGCCTGTAAGGTTAATCTGTTGCCGCAAATCTTAGTTAAGATGCACTTAATCAAACATCGGCTTGAAATCGGGTAATTTTAATCGCCCCGCCGCCAGCTTGAAATTCCCCGCAACTGCTGCCATATGCGCCACGGGAGTCGGATGGGCGCTGTCGTCGCCAACTCGGTCAGATCCTGACGGAAGCAGCCGTAACGATTTTTCGGCGGGTCATCCGGCTCCTATTTCACACATTCACGCAGACACCCAGTTACCATGAAAGCCCGGCGGGATGCGGTGGGGTATGTGCACGATTGCTACAGGCGCGCCTTCAAAATCCTGCGCGTTCAGGACGACAAGGTCGGTCGTTTCCTCAGCTATGTTGACAACATAACCCATAAGCCAGCCATCATCCTCGGCAGCGCCACCCTTTCGCGGGACGAAGACGAATTCGCCCGGGATGTGGCCTGTGCCGAAATCGTGCACCTGTTTCCCCCCGGCCTCCAGATCATGCTTGAACAGTTTCGACTGGTTGGGAGAGGCTGCATCGAAACCGTCGGGCAGCGACATCGTATAGGCATAGCGATAGGGCTTGCCGATCCGGTTTTCGTTGGGCCGGGGGAATTCTTGTGATTCTTCATCGATGACCTGTCGCGCGACCTGTTTTGCGACGGGATCAATGGTCCAACGTTCGAAGGGGACGCGGGTGGAATCGGGGCCGGTTGCGTCGGGGCGGAACATTTGGTCGTGTGCGCAGACGTCGAGGATGACCTTGCCGTCGTCGGTTTCATAGCCGTTGCAAGGGTGGAAGACATAGCAGGGCTCGACATCGCACCAGATTGTGTCCTCGCCTTTGCCTTTCCGAGACAACAGACCTACGCGCGGTTTGTGATCGGGGTTCCAGCGATAGGGGAAGGGGTGGCCTGAAATCAGGGCTTTCATCGAGAATGTGCAGGGCAGATCGAGGATGATCACGTAATTTTTCGTTATCATACAATCATGTATCATCGGGCCCTGGGCTACGCTGATGGGTTCCTCACGGACAACTTTGCCACCGGCATCGACGACGACATGCCAGATCGTGTCGGCAACATCGCCCTTGTAGCAGATGGCGTGCATCTCACCGCTATCAGGGTCGAGATGCGGGTGGGCGGAGAAGGAATAATGCAGCGTGCCACCAAAGGGGTCGTGCGCGATCGTGTTGAGTTCCTCGTCAATGCGCACGGGGAAGCCGCCCGCCTCGACAATCGCCCATGTCTGGCCTGCGTGGCCGAGGACGTTGGTGTTGACGGTGTCGAAGCGTTCGGCGCGCGGGCCGGGGGCAGGGGGTTCACCCAAGGCCGAGCTGACGGCGTTCGATCGGATCCAGCGGTTACGATACCACAATGCCTTGCCACCTTGCAGCCTTACGCCATGCACCATGCCGTCACCCATGAACCAGTGATAGGCGGCGGGGTTGGGGTTGATCGGGTTAGGGCCAATGCGAATGTAGCGTCCGTCGAGTTCGGCAGGGATCGTACCGGTGACACGCAAATCATCGAGCGACAGTTCGGCGTCCATCGGCGCGTGAATGCCGGATAGATAAGGATGCGCCGCAGGTGCCTTGCGGTGTTCGCGATTAAATTCGGCGACCTTCATCACACCTTTGGTGACGGCTCCACGAATGAGGGTTTCGACTGCGCTGGCCATATCTGGTCTCCTCTGACTTGCCATTCGACTCGGCAATGTTTACAGCGATAACATGAGTGTCAATGATAACAGTGTCAACATCAAAAATGACAAGCGCGGCTACCATCATGGCGACCTGCGCGCGTCGCTGGTTGCGGAGGGCTTGAAACTTCTGGCAAAAAACGAAGCCGAACATCTCTCGCTGCGAGAGGTTGCCCGCAATGTCGGGGTTAGCGCGACGGCGGTGTATCGCCACTTTCCGGACAAGGCTGCATTATTGATGGCATTGTGTCTGGAGGGCGACCAGATGCTTGCCGAAGCGCAACGCACAGCGAAGGTAGAAGCGGGTGGAGGCCAAGCGGGATTTGATGCGACGGGTAAAGCCTATGTCCGTTTTGCGCTCGCTAATCCGTCGCTTTTCAGGCTGATGATGTCGCGGTTCCATGCGCTATATGGCTCCAATCTTGACGAAACTCCCAGCGATGGCCTGCAAATGCTGCTGGACAATGTCGCTGCCCTGCTTTTTGACGGCGCGACCAGCGAAGAAAAGCGCGTGCTGGCTGTGCGATCCTGGGCGATCGTTCATGGCCTGTCGATGATGATGCTTGACGGCATTTTGCCCCAAGATGATGCTTTGATCGACAAAGTGATTGCAGGTCCTGACCCTGCAGCAAAGACAATGCCATAATGTGATTAGATGTCTTGACGCTCACATCATGCTGTGATTTATAGCAGCAGCCAAGTGCTTTTCGAAGCGTGATTCTCACGGGAATGTGAAATGTCGACACAATTGATCGAAAAACTCCGCCACCTAGTCACCGAAGGTGGGCTGTCGCGCTCGGGCCTCGCCCGCGCCGCTGGCCTTCATGCCAATACACTGCGCGATCTTGATGCGCCGGATTGGAACCCGACGGCGGAGACGCTGCGCAAACTCGAAAGCTACCTCTTTTCCAATGACGACACGCCCGCATTGGTGCCGATCGAGGAAATCATCGAAGAAGCGCGCAATGGCCGCATGTATATCTTGGTCGATGATGAGGATCGCGAAAATGAAGGCGACCTGATCATCCCCGCGCAGATGGCGACGCCGGATGCGATCAATTTCATGGCGACGCATGGCCGCGGCCTGATCTGTCTGGCGATGACCAAGTCGCGCTGCAACCAGCTCGGCCTAGCGCCAATGGCGAGCGAGAACCGCGAAAGCATGGAAACCGCCTTTACCGTCTCGATCGAGGCGAAAGAGGGCGTTACCACCGGCATCAGTGCAGCTGACAGGGCGCGCACCATTTCGGTCGCGGTCGACGCTTCAAAGGGGCCTGCGGATATTGTGTCGCCGGGACATGTATTCCCGCTGACCGCGCGCGACGGCGGCGTGCTGGTGCGGGCTGGCCATACTGAGGCGGCGGTCGATATCAGCCGTCTGGCAGGACTCAATCCCTCCGGCGTCATTTGCGAGATCATGAAGGACGATGGCACCATGGCGCGCATGGACGATCTTGTCGCTTTCGCCCGCATGCACAAGCTGAAGATGGGCACGATCCGCGACCTGATCGAATATCGTATGCGCAATGACCATCTGGTCGAAAAAGCAAGCGAGAGCGCCTTCCAGTCCGACTATGGCGGCGACTGGCGCGCGATGACCTATCGCAACAAGATCGACGGCAGCACCAATGTCGTCCTGCAAAAAGGCAAGGTGCTGCCCGATGAACCGACGCTGGTGCGCATGCACGCCATTTCGATCTTCGATGATGTCCTTGGACGCTCGGGTCCGCGCAAGCGCACGCTGCAGCGCTGCATGACCGAAATCGGCAGGGAAGGGCGCGGGCTTATCGTCGTGCTGATGCCCAGCGGCCCGCAGAGCCTGCAGCACGAAGTTGGTGGAACCACAGACGGTAGCGAGCTGCGCGTCTATGGCATCGGCGCGCAAATCCTTGCCGATTTGGGCGTGCACGATATGACGCTGCTCACCAATTCGCACCGCACCGTTGTCGGCCTTGAAGGCTATGGCATCCACGTCGTCGGCGAACGCCCCATTCCGGAGTAAGGAAGAGGGCTTCGTGGAGAGTAATATGACTGAGGCGCGACCACCGAAATATACTCTCATCGAAAGGGAACGACGCTGGCTTGTTGATCAAAATCAGCGCCCGGATATTGGCGATCTTGATTATGTTCTGATTGAAGACCGTTATATCACAGGCACCAGGATACGCTTGCGCCGCATGACCGACAGCAAAACCGGCCAATCGACGCTTAAGCTGACCAAAAAATATGAGTGTTCCGATCCCTTGGCTCGACCGATTGTCACCGCCTATCTGACAGAGCAGGAATTTGAGGTATTTGCAAAACTGGACGCACGTTCACTCGCTAAAAAGCGCTACAGTATTGCAGGATTTAGCGTTGATCAATTCGATGGTGCGCTGGATGGACTTGAACTAGTAGAAATCGAACGGTCCGACGATCAGATATTGCGAGATTTACATCCACCCGTCTGGGCTGCAGCAGAAGTTAGCAACGACCTTCGCTATCAAGGCGGCACCCTTGTAATTCACGGCATTCCAAAGGACTAAAAATGGCAAAATTCCTGATTGTTGAAGCGCGTTTCTACGACCATTTGAACGACATGCTCGTTGCAGGTGCGAGCGCTGCGCTAAAAGCCGCGGGGCACGAGGTCGAGGTGATTACCGTTCCCGGTGCGCTCGAAATTCCCGGCGCCATCGCGCTTGCCGACCAGAGCGACTTGTATGACGGTTTCGTCGCCATCGGCGTCGTTATTCGCGGCGAGACCTATCATTTCGAAATCGTGGCGGGCGAAAGCGCGCGTGGCATCATGGCATTGACCATGGATGGTGTCGCCATTGGCAACGGCATCCTGACGGTTGAGAATGAAGAGCAGGCACTTGTCCGCGCTGATCCCGGCCAAAAGGACAAGGGCGGGGAGGCCGCGAAGGCGGCAATAGCCATGCTGGAATTGCGCAACCGCTTTGCGTAATAAAGTTGCGCATTCCCTTGGCTCAATTCGGCGTTATAACGCTTGAATGACAGCACCGGTTTTATCGACAACTTATAATCCCGAAGACCCAGCCACGCAGGCCCGCGCGGCGCATAATCGCGCCTTAGCGGACGAATTGCGCGCCAAGGTGGCGCAGGCCGCGCTGGGCGGGCCGGAGCAGCATCGCGAGCGCCATGTGGCGCGCGGTAAGCTGTTGCCGCGTGACCGCGTTGAACGGCTGCTTGATCCCGGCGCGCCTTTCCTTGAAATCGGCCAGCTGGTTGCCAATGGCATGTATGAAGGCGATGTGCATGGCGCGAGCCTGATTACCGGCATTGGCCGCGTTTCGGGCCGCGAATGCATGATCGTTTGCAATGATGCCACGGTGAAGGGCGGGACTTATTATCCGCTGACGGTGAAGAAGCATCTGCGCGCGCAGGAAATCGCGATGGAGAACCGGCTGCCGTGCATCTACCTCGTCGACAGCGGCGGGGCGAACTTGCCGCACCAGGCAGAGGTCTTTCCTGACCGCGAGCATTTCGGTCGCATCTTCTTCAACCAGGCGAACATGTCCGCCAAGGCGATCCCGCAAATCGCCTGTGTGATGGGTAGTTGCACCGCGGGTGGCGCCTATGTGCCTGCCATGTCGGACGAAACGGTGATCGTGAAGAAGCAGGGCACGATCTTCCTCGCTGGCCCGCCGTTGGTGAAGGCGGCAACGGGGGAAGAAATCAGCGCCGAGGATCTCGGCGGCGGAGACTTGCACGCCAAGAAATCGGGCGTGGTCGATCATCTGGCCGAGAATGACGAACATGCGCTGACTATCGTGCGCGATATCGTCAGCCATCTGGGCGCGAACGAAGGCTTCAAGGTCGAAAAACGCGAAGCGCGCCCACCCAAATATGATCCGCAGGAACTCTACGGCATCATCCCCGAAGACGTCCGCGCCCCCTATGACGTACATGAGGTGATCGCGCGGCTGGTCGACGGCAGCGAGTTTCACGAGTTCAAGGCGCTCTATGGCAGCACGCTTGTTTGCGGCTTTGCGCATATCTGGGGGATGCCGGTCGCGATCCTCGCCAATAACGGCGTGCTATTCAGCGAGAGCGCGCAAAAGGGTGCGCACTTCATCGAGTTGGCGCAGCAGCGCAAAATCCCGCTGCTGTTCCTGCAGAACATTTCCGGCTTCATGGTCGGCGGCAAATATGAGGCAGAAGGGATCGCCAAGCATGGCGCAAAGCTCGTCACCGCCGTCGCCACCGCGACCGTGCCCAAGATCACCGTGCTGATCGGCGGCAGCTTTGGCGCGGGCAATTATGGCATGTGCGGGCGTGCCTATTCGCCCCGCTTCCTCTTCAGCTGGCCCAATGCACGCATCAGCGTGATGGGCGGCGAACAGGCGGCATCGGTGCTGGCAACCGTGCACCGCGACGCCGCGAATTGGAGCCCCGAACAGGCCGAAGACTTCAAGGCCCCGATCCGCCAGAAATATGAGGATGAGGGGAATCCTTACTATGCCACCGCACGATTGTGGGACGACGGAATTGTTGACCCGGCGCAGACAAGGGATGTGCTGGGGCTGGCGCTGGCGGCGACGATGAATGCGCCGGTTGAGGAGCGGGGCTTTGGGGTGTTTCGGATGTGAGGGGGAACGATGAATTTGTTTATTAAACTGTTCGAAGACAGTAAGTTCCTTCGCGCTTTAGCGCGATTTATAGCAATTGTTGGAGCTGTTTGGGCTATTGCGGTTTTTATTGATAATATAAAGG
>NZ_JBEBKL010000026.1:0-42153 GCF_040079335.1 Sphingorhabdus sp. | reverse complement strand
GGGGGGGTGCATCATCTACGGACTATACAAACACGTCACCCCGCACTCGATGCGGGGTTCGGCTTTTTGCGGCCTGTCGTGACGAACAGGAGCCAAGCCCCGCATCGAGTGCGGGGCGACGGGAGTGGTTTGGAAGTAATCGGCGTAACAATCTTGCGCGACATAGTGTCAGCTTTGTCAACTTCCGCGCGATCGGCATCGCATAGCTATCCACTGCTTGCGCAACCCGTTTCAATTTGCCATCGAAATAGCATGTCCAAAAATGATTTCGCTTTCCGCTATCCCCTCCGCGTTCGCTGGGCAGAGACTGACGCGCAGGGTGTCGTCTTCAACGCGCGCTATCTCGATTATGCCGATGTTGCGGTGACCGAATATTGGCGCGCCTGCGGTTTGCGGCTGGTCAACCCGGAAGAGCCACTGGAGTTCCACGTCAAGAAAGCGACCGTCCTCTGGAATGCACCGATCTTCCCCGATGAGTTGATCGAGGTGATGTGTCGCACCACCAAAATGGGTCGTTCGAGCATCACCAAGATCGTCGAAATCCATGGCGCGACCGAAGATGGATCGGACGATCTGCGCGCCGAAGTCGAACTGGTCAGCGTCTTTGTCGATCTCGAAACCCACCGGCCAATGCCGTTCCCCGAATGGATCAGGGATGTGTTCCTGAAATTCGATTCCAAGGCTGAAAATGCGCCAGTGCGTGAGGAGGTGCCTGCTCAATGACCGCGCGTGTCGAATTTTTCTACGATCTGTCCAGCCCCTGGACCTATCTGGCCTTCACCAATTTATGGCCGATGCTGGAACGGACCGGCGAGCAAGCGGTGCTCCGCCCGATATTGGTCGGCGGGGTGTTCAACGCGGTTAACCCGTCAGTCTATGCCGCGCGCGAAATGACCGATAACCGCAAGCTCAAGCATAGCTGGAAGGTGCTCCACGATTGGGCCGCACTGGCGGGGGTTGAGATGAACTTTCCCTCGCAATGGCATCCGGCCAAAAGCGTGAATGCCATGCGCTTTGCTTGCGTGCTGGAAGGCGATCAGGATGCGCTGCGCCGTTTTTCGAAGGCGGCGTTCGAAAGCTATTTCGGTGCCCAGGAAAATCTCGACGATGCCGACGTGCTGGCGGTTGTTGCCGACAGTATTGGTCTTGATGGCGCGATGCTCAAAGCGGCCGCGCAAAGTGATGACGTAAAAGCCCGCTTGCGCACCAACACCGAAGAGGTGATCGCGCGTGGCGGTTATGGATCGCCCTCGATCTTTGTCGATGGCACCGACATGTATTTTGGCAACGATCAGCTGCCTTTGGTTGAGGCGGCTCTACGGAGAGGAAAGCCATGAACGACCGCATTTCAATCACTATGCTGGAAGATGGCATCGCCGATGTCCGCATGACCCGGGTCGACAAGATGAACGCACTCGATGGTGCGCAATGGAACGCGCTGGTCGAGGCGATTGACCAGTTGAAAACCACACCCGGACTGCGCGTCGTCGTGCTTTCGGGTGAGGGCAGGGCATTCTGTGCCGGCCTTGATCTGTCGAGCCTCCAAGGCGAACGCGATCCGGGTGCAAGCAGCGCCGGGGGTTCGCTTGCTGATCGTACCAAGGGCATTTCAAACAACGCCCAATATGCCGCTTATGGCTGGCGTGAATTGCCGGTGCCAGTGATCGCCGCTGTGCACGGTGTGGCTTTCGGGGCAGGCAGCCAGATCATGGCGGGTGCCGACATCCGCATCGTCCACCCCGACACGCGCATCGCGATCATGGAAATGAAATGGGGTCTGGTCCCCGATGTCGCCGGTATGCCGTTATGGCGCGCGCAAGTGGCCGACGATGTGCTGCGCGAGATGATCTACACCAACCGCGAGTTTAACGGCGTCGAGGCCAAGGAAATGGGTTTTGCTACCCATGTTTCGGACGATCCGCATGCCAAGGCGATGGAGCTTGCCCGCGTAATCGCAAACAAGAACCCGCATGCCATCCGCGGTGCCAAGCGTATGTGCAACGCGTTGGCGACATCAAGCGATGCCGAGTTGCTGCAGATGGAAAGCGATGAGCAGATCAAGGTCATCCGCACGCCGAACCAGATGGAGGCGGTTATGGCGGAGATGCAGAAGCGGAAGCCGGTTTTTGCGGACTAGGTGACGGCTTTCGCCATCATCTCTTCGAGTTCCGCTACCACCTCGGCACGCAGAGGCTTGGCCTCATTGTCGGTGCGGCAGACGATCACGCTGTCGCAGGTTCCGATGCATTGGCCGTTCTGGAACATGGCCTGCACGACGACCCAGCTCGAATTGCCGATGCGGCCGATGCCCGATCCGATGGTGACGGGCGCCGGAAAATTGCCCTCGCGCAGATAGTTGATCTCGACCGAAGCGACCATGGTACGTTCATTGTCTGGCCGGTCGGACCATGGCCGCGCCTTGCGGTGCAGCTGGACCCGGGCATTCTCGAACAGCGACGCGAATGCGACGTTGTTGAGATGCCCGTTGATGTCCATGTCTTGAAAGCGCGTGTCGCTTTCGAGGATGATGGGATAGGCGGCCAAGTTCAGTCGCCATCCTTCGGGCTTCGCCATTACAGCTTGCGTCCGATCAGTTCCTTCATGATTTCGCTGGTGCCGCCGAAGATGCGAGTGACGCGCGCGCCGCGGAACTGTTTGGCGATCGGATATTCGTTCATGAAGCCAGCACCACCATGCAGCTGGAGGCACTTGTCGACGACTTCACCCTGCAATTCAGTGTGCCACAGCTTGGCAGCCGAAGCCTCTTCGGGGGTCAGTTCTTTCTTCATGTGGCGGGCGAGCGCCCAGTCGATATGCGCCCAGCCGACCTGCAACTTGGTCTTGAGGTCTGCCAGCACGAAGCGTGTATTCTGGAAATCGAGGATCGGCTTGCCGAATGCCTTGCGCTCGCGAACAAATTCGACCGTCTGGTCGAAGCTGCGCTGCGCACCGGTCTGTGCGCCGATAGCGATCGAAAGGCGTTCCTGCGGCAGTTCGCTCATCAGATAGATGAAACCCATGCCTTCCTGACCGAGGCAGTTGGTGATCGGCACGCGGACGTCTTCGAAAAACAGTTCCGACGTATCGGCGGCATCGAGCCCGACCTTGTCGAGGTTGCGACCGCGTTTGAAGCCTTCACGATCGGCTTCGACGAGGACGATCGACACACCCTTATAGGCGGGGTTCGCATCCGGATCGGTCTTGCAGCAGACGAGGATCAAGTCGGCATTCTGGCCGTTGGTGATATAAGTCTTGGCGCCGTTGACGACATAATGGTTGCCGTCCTTTTTCGCTGTGGTGCGCATCCCCTGCAGGTCGGAACCGGTGCCCGGTTCGGTCATGGCGATCGCGGTGATGACCTCACCTGAAACCATCTTGGGCAGCCACTGCTTCTTCTGTTCTTCAGAGCCATATTGGATGATATAATTGGCAACGATGTCGGTCTGCAGCGAAAAGCCCGTTGCGACATCGGTGTTGTAACCGAATTCCTCGTTTATGATGGCATTGTAGCCAAAGTCGAGGCCGAGGCCGCCAAATTCTTCGGGCACGGTCGGGCACAGCAGGCCAAGCTCGCCTGCCTTTGGCCAAACTTCGCGCGGGACGAGGCCTTCGGCGTCCCATTTGTCCGCATTGGGCTCTATTTCTTTCACCACAAACTGGCGGACGGTCGAGCGGAAGGCTTCATGGTCTTCGTTATAGGCGGTGCGGTGCAATGCATCGAGCGACATGGCTGCCCTTTCAAAACTGACAAAGTTGACGCCTACAAAGCCCCAACTTTACGCTTACGTCAAGTAGGAATTTAACCGTATGATTAAACAGGCTCGCCCGCCTCACGCGCCCGGGCGATAATCGTGCGCTCGGCGGTCGGAACAGTGCGATAGGCGGCGATCAGCAAAGCCAGCGCTATCGGCGCAACCCCGATCAGCGACAAAATGCCAAAGCGCAGGTCGCCGACCAGCTTGCCATCAACCATGGTGCCGGCAAGGTCGGAAATCTGCCCGACCATATAGGGGCCAAAGGACAGGCCGACCAAGGTGGTGCCAAGGAAGAAAGCCGCAGTCGCCGTGCCGCGCATGCGCGGCAGCACAAGGTCTTGCGTGGTTGCGGCGGCGGCTCCGAGAGCGGTAGCGGCGAGCATGCTGGCCAGGAAATTCATCGTGTAGAACATGGTCGAATTGTCGGTTGTGTAACCAATCCAGATTGGAATGATCGGGCCGACCACGCCGAAGATGATCATCAAGATGCGGCCGGCAGGATTTTTCATCCGCATCGCATCGGCCAGCCGTCCACCGATGATGACGCCCAGAAATCCGCTCAACGCGCCATTTGCCCCCAGGATGAAGGCCAGTTCTGCCTTGGGTAGTTTCAGCACGATTTCGGCATAGGGGGCGGCCCAGAAGCCGAGCGCATAAGCCGCAAGCGAGACAAGGCCATAGCCCAAGGTGGTGTAGATGAAGGCAGGTGTGCCCCAAATCAGCTTGAAGGTGGCGGGGTCGCGTGCGCGCAAAGTACTCGCCCACGAAAAAACTGCATAATATCCCAAAGCCACTGCTGACCATTGCGGCAATGTATCTTTATGGCGAGTTGCTGGATTATCGGTAAGTTCAATCATCCACCAAGCAAAGAGTGCGAGCGCTGCGCCTGCTGCGATGTTGATCAGAAGGGCTGCCGGCCCACGCTTCCAAGCGCCCCAGAGGGTAAAGGGCGGCACAATCATCGACAGGTCGCTGGCAAAGGCGCGGAACGGGGTGGGCGAGCTTGCAGTCTCAACCCCGTCCATCGCGCCGCGTACAGGTTCGCGCAGCGTCGAAACCCAAAGGGCGACCAGCACACCGGGAATGCCAACGGCAAGGAACGCCGCCTGCCAACCGGCCAGCCCCATCGGTGCACCCACCGGATAGGCATCATTCCATGCCTTGACGATCAGGGCGCCGATGAACAGCGAAACGCCGCCACCGATATACAGGCCTGACGAATAGATGGCGAGCGCGGTGGCGCGTTGACGCTTGGGGAAATAGTCTGAAATCAGCGAATAAGCGGTCGGGCTTGCGGTAGCCTCCCCAACGCCGACGCCCATGCGCGCCAGTGTGAGTTCGACCTGGTTGCGGGCAAAGCCGGACAGCGCGGTCATTAGCGACCATAAAGCGAGGCCAATCGACAGCAGCCGCACCCGGCTCCAATTGTCGGCGAGCCGCCCGAGCGGGATCCCGAACAGCGCATAAAATACCGCAAAGGCGGCTCCACCCAGAAAGCCCATATCGGCATCGGTCAGGCCCAGATCGGCTTTGATATCAACGGCAAGGATGCTGACAATCTGCCGGTCAATGAAGTTCAAAATATAGACGACGACAAGAACAGTCAGCACGTACCAGCTATAACCGGTCGCTGACTTTTCCCCTTCGGCGTTGGCGTTTTCAATCGACTCTGCATCGCTTGTTGCGCTCAACGTCATTCTCCTCAATCCTGTCTCGCGTTCGCGGCTTGGGCTAGCAGAGGTTGTGCAAAGCGCAAGCGGGTAAAGGAGTTTGCATGGCGGTAAAGGTGGTGCCGAATGCGATCAAAGATCACCAGTTGGCATCAAGGCAGCGCCATCGTTGCGATGTGCGGTGGTTGAGAAATTTTAAGCGGATATTCCGGTTGTGCGGTGCCGTTTGCAAGAAGCTAGCTCGACATAGTCAAAGAGCGCTACTTGCGCTTGCTCGCTGGTCCCCGCCTCGGAGATCGGTGCATCGCCTAAGCACCCCAAATTTCGGCATATAACCGCAGCAGATTACCACCCAGAAGCTTTTCGAGCTGCGACCGTTTCCAACCAGCCTTTGCCAAATCTTCTACGAGCGATTGAAAGCGATCCAACCTGTTATAGTCGTGAACGATCGTCAAAATATCTGGCCCCTCGCCCGGCGCAGCAAATCCGTTTGCTGAACGAAATTCATGCATTTCTCGTGCGCTTTGCCAAGTTGCTTCATTGATCGGGATAGGCAGCTGATTGCCATCGGTGCCAAGTGACACATGCTCTTCGCCACAGATGTTGCGGGCGTGGTTGATATGGCGGATCAGGTCATCTTTGGTGGGTTTGCTGCCTGCCGCGAGAAATGGCATGAAATAGATGCCGACGACACCGCCTTTGTCCGCGACCGCGCGCATCGCGCTATCGTATATGTTGCGGGGATGATCGAACAGGTCTCTACAACCTGTATGGTTGATCGAGAGCGGCCTGGTTGCCGCTGCGATCGCCTGTTCGATAGTCTTGGCCCCGCCATGGCTCAGGTCAAGAATGAGCTTTTCTGACTCTATCCGATTTATTGTCGCATGACCGAGTTTGGACAGCCCTGCATTGTCTGGTTCCAACGCGCCATCGCCGCTCAAATTGCGCAGATTGTAGGTCAACTGAACGATACGTATGCCTTTGGCTTTCAACTCGGCCAACCGGTCGAGCGTTGTGCCAATCATGCTGCTATCCTGCGTTCCGTAAATCAGCCCGAACTTGTTGGTTGCTTTGGCAGCTCGGATGTCTGCCGCAGTTGATACTTTGACTAAAAAGTCAGGATTGGCTTCGATGACTTCGTCATAATTTTTGATTGCGGCCAGACCCTGATCCCAGACATTTAGATCATTGCCAACGCCGCCAACTGTCACATTTATGGCCGAAACACCCGTTTGGCGAAGCTCTGCCTTCAAACGGTCAGACAAGCGCATCTGCTCTTCGGGTGCGTAAGGATCAGAGAATGACGACAAGCCGTCGATCACTATAGCTTTAGAATACCAATGTGTCTGCTTTCGGGCATAGGCCGCCAGCGTTGGCACGTTCGATAAAGCCATGACGCTTCCGGCACTGACAATCCAATCGCGGCGGTTCATGCTCATCTGGATGGCATGCCACAAAAATTTCGGAATCGCCTCGTCATATTTCCTCCGATATCATTGTTTGCCAAACATCGGTCCTTTGGGCGCCACTTTCGCCGATAGCTCGGCAGCCTTTGTCTGCGTCACACCCGACAGCACCAACGCCGTAACCAGAGCGCCTTCTGGCGCAACATCAATATCGGGCGCTACGCCAACCCCTTCCCAGTCTTTGCCGGTTTTGGGGTCATAGGTGCGTCCGACCGGGATAAAGGCCGTAAAGCCGCCACCCAGATCCTGATCACCGCCAAAATGGTTGGCGCCAAAGGTAGCACTGCCGATCAATGTACCGCGCCCGCTGTGCTTGAAGGCAAGTGCAAAATGCTCGGCAGCTGATCCGCTCATCCCCGACGTCAGGACAAAGATATTGGCCTTGTTCAGGCGCTTGCTTTTCCCCGGCTTAACCCAATGCTCGCGGGTCACAAAATTCGGATTGGCTGGCACAATACGCATTGATGCTAAATTTGCGATGGGTGAGCCGCCTGCGTCATCGACTGATTTTCGCGTTGCCATGGTCGCAAGTCGCGTTGGCTTTGCAAAAAGCCATGGGAAGATCGCATCCATTTCGTCCAGCCCACCCCCGATATGCGTGCGGATATCGAAAATGATGGTTTTGGCGCTGGCGTGCGCTGCCATAAACTTGCGTACGGCTTCTACAGTGCCCGGCTCTCCCGGAAACAGGTTGAAACGCACAAAGGCTATTCCTGGTGCGATCCAGCCGGCATGTTCGATCGCAGGTGGCGGTGCCATCCTGATCATAACCGGCTTGCCCGTTCCTACAGGTGGGCCGCCTGCCGCATCCGGCGGTCGTTTTATAATGATTTGCGGGCCGCTGCCCATCCCTTCGAACATCACGCGCAAATGGCCGTCGCGCGCTACATTCTGCAGGTCGTCGCTCATCTTTTTGGCAAGTTCTGCACCCTTGAGCACGTCATAAGCACCCGCATCGGCATTCGCGCGGAGCGCCGTTGCATACCGCTTGCCCTGCTCGGGAAAAACAAAATCCGATTCGAGCCGCGCGGCCAATGTCGTCGCGACAGATCGGGCATCAACATTGGCAATCGGGGTCGATTCCGCCGTTGCTGGCTGCGCAGCAATAGCCTGCGCACAGGCCATCGACGAAATCATCGCTGCAAAAATCAAACGCATCCGCAAGGCTCCTATATATTACGATTCGTAGTAAATTGACAGATGTAGTCGTGACCGTCAAGAAGCGTTAGAGGAGTGAAATGGTACGATTGACCGACCTTGAAGGTGCTGCACTCGCTGAAATCGCGAGCAAAGGAACCGCGACAAGTTATGCGATCGCGCAGTCCTTTGCTCGGTCACCTTCGGAATATTGGTCAGGGTCTGCAGGAGCAGTGTACCCTTTGATCAAAAGACTTGCTGGCCGCGGGCTGCTGGAGCCGAGCCCCGCAGCGACCGGAAAACGGCAGCGGCTCGATTATCGGGTTACCGAGGGGGGGCGTGCCGCATTGGAATTATGGCTGCTGGATGCCAACCGCGCAGCCGGAATGGGCTTTGATCCACTCCGCACCCGCCTAGTTTATTTACACTTGGCTACACCGTCGCAACGCAAGGCATTTCTTGCTGAAGTACGGACACTATCCGAGGCATTCGCCGGGCAACCCGCCTTTGCGGACAGCCCAATGTCAGCAAAAATCCATGCGTCATGGTTAAAGGCTAGGGCGACTTGGCTGGCGATGATAGACTTTGTGACCAAGTAAGATTGACCTTGGAGACATCCGTCGGCACCATATCGAATTGTCCCCCTCAACGCTGCGCATAAACCCCAATCAACCGGTGCAGATAAGCTCTGTAATTGCGTTGACCGGTGCGAAAACCGCTAAGCTGGCCGTTCGGCAATCGAGAGACATTTTAATACACACGGCTACGCTATCCCCAATGGCTTCCCCTGTTCGATTGTGGCATCGGGGCGCTGAACATTTGGATCAAATGCGTTCAGTGAAGGGAAATTTGTGTGAATAAGGTGAAGCTTCGGAATTTGCTGGTTAAACTCCATCTCTACGGAGCTGCCCTGCTGGCGCCGCTTTTTCTATTGGTTGCGGTAACGGGCGGTCTGAAAATGGCCGGAATTGAAGGCGGCACCACGGAAACGCCTTTGGCCATTCCTGCCGGAACCAGTTTTGACACCAAAAGTCCAAATTTCGAGAATGATGTTCGCGCCTTCCTGAAATCGCAGAAAATTGACGCAGATTTTGATTATATCCGCGCGCGCGGCAACAGTTTCACAACGCGGCCAACATCGCGTCCACACGTCGCTTTTGAGGAAAAAGACGGCCAACTCACCGCCAAATATGTCGAGCCTGACACGCTCAATGCGCTGATGGAAATCCACAAGGGACATGGCCCGCTGATCTACAAGACGCTTGGGTGGATTGCTGGATTGACGCTGTTTTTCGTCGTGCTCGGCGGTCTGTTTATCGGCTTGCTCAGCCCCGCCTATCGCAAACCGACGATTATCAGTTCGTTGTTGGGCAGTGCGGTATTTGTTTGGGCGGCATTCATCGCCTGACAGCAGCAATGCAGTTGAGAATGGTGGAGGTCACTCCGGAGCAGTGCCAGCATATCTGCGAATGCAACAAACGGGCTGTGCCGAGTCCGGTTTCACTTGAAATTGGAACGATTTCATCCAATATTACGGACTTAGGCGGCTATGGTGCCGCTGCTATAAGGAGACTTTCAAATGGCTGAATGGTCTGATCCGCGGGTAACGCAAACCCAGGCGGGCGCTACCATTGATGGCAAGCCGATTGCCGGGGCGGCAGTCGACGCCGGGCTGCGCGCCCATATGCTCAAGGTTTACAACTATATGGCGTCGGGCGTGATGCTCACCGGCATTGTAGCCTTGCTGTTCGCCAACAGTGGCATGGCTGCACAGGTGATGGCAACGCCGCTGCGCTGGCTGATCATCCTGTCGCCGCTCGCCTTCATCATGGTGATGAGCTTTGGCGTGAACAAGCTTTCGACCGGCGCATTGCAGGCGATGTTCTGGGCTTTTGCCGCAGTCATGGGCCTGTCGATGTCGACGATTTTCCTGGTCTATACAGGGCAGTCGGTCGCGACCACCTTCTTCGTGACAGCGGTCTCGTTCCTTTCGCTTAGCCTTTGGGGTTATACTACCAAAAAGGACCTGACCGGTTGGGGCAGCTTCCTGATCATGGGTGTGGTCGGGCTTTTTCTGGCCTCGATCGTCAACATCTTTCTGGGTTCGAGCACGCTGCAGATGGTCGTCAGCTTCCTTGGCGTACTGATCTTCGCGGGCCTGACGGCTTATGATACGCAGCGTATCAAGAGCGAATATCTCTATTATCGTGGCCATGAAGCTCTCGGCAAGATCGCGATCATGGGGGCTCTGAACCTGTATCTCGATTTCGTGAACATGTTTCAGTTCCTGCTCAGCTTCCTGGGCAATCGGGACTAAGTCAGGCTAAATTGACAAACGAAGAGGCCCGGTGGGAAACCACTGGGCCTTTTTCTTTGCGCAGTTCGCCGATGGGCGCTTTATTTTCGGTTGTTAATCGTGTTGACAGACTGAAAGATATAATCGGGTTCGCGGGAGTGATTTGAATATGCGTAAATTGGGTAGGGGATCTCTGATCGTCGGCTTAACGTTGCTGGCTGCTGCATGTGCGCCGGCGCCAAAGCCCATTGTGGTAGCACCCAAGCCGGTTGCGCCACCGCCTGCTCCCGTCATCCCGCCAATGCCCTTGCCTCCCGGTGGTGCGGCGGTGACGATGAAGGTTCCGGCTTTTGGCGCGGACGGTGTGCGCATCACCCCCAATCGCAACCTCACGCGTGAAGAATATATCTGGCATCTGCGGTCGGGTCTCAACGTGGCCGCGCTCAATTGTCAGGGGCCTGTCTGGGGCGAGATTGCGCAAAATTATAACCGCTATCTGCAGGTGCATAAGGCGCGTCTTTCGCAAACCAACAAGGCAGTCGATGCCGAATATGTGAAGCGTTTTCCGCGGCAGAATGCCCTGCGGGTGCGCGATACGCATTCGACCGACCTGTACAATTACTTTGCCCTGCCGCCGGTGCGCGCCGAATTCTGCGACAAATCGCTGGCGAAATCGCGCGAGATTGTCGCCATCCCGTCATCCGCGCTGCCCGAATACAGCTTTGGCGCGCTCGCCGATCTCGATGCGGTGTTTATCAACTTCTACAATGCGTTCGAGAAGTATAAGGTCGACATTGTCGAGTGGAATGCACGCTATGGCCCGCGGCCGATTGTTCAGGCCTCGGCTCCTGCAACTGCAACCACCGTTTCTACCAAATAGAGGTAGCGCTCAGGCCATCTGGATATAGTCGCGCATCGCCGACGCTTCGGCCTCGATCCTTTCGATGCGGTGTTTGACGAGATCGCCAATCGAGACGAAGCCGACGATGCGGTCATCATCGACCACGGGCAGGTGGCGGATGCGGCGGCGCGTCATCAACGACAGCGCCGAAAGGACGGGCGAATCCGATGTGACCGTGATCGCAGGTGCCGTCATGACATCGCTGACCCGTTTTGTCATCATCGCGGCGGCATGGCTGGCAAGGCCGTAGATCACATCGCGTTCGGAAAATATCCCGACTACCCGATCACCTTCGACCACGGGCAATGCGCCAATCCGCTTCTCCGCGAGTCGCGCCACGACGGCTTCGACCAGTTCATCCGGAGATGCCGTGAAAACCGCGCCTTCGCGCCCCTGCAGGATGATTGCAATCGTCATCGCGTGCTCCCATTCGTCTTGCTCCGACAGCATTCATAGCATAGACGCGGCGCAGGATAAAATGACTCGACCTTCCCGCCTCGACAATCCCGAATATGCTGCCTTTGCCTGGGCGCGCTATCGCCGTCTGATGGGCTGGATGTTCGCGTTCACGCTGGTGATCACGGGCGCTGCGCTCAGCCTCTTCTGGTACCAATATGGCCTGATCTCTATCCACCTGTATATCGCGACTGCAGCGGGAATCATCTTCTCGGTGATGCTGATGTCGGCGCTGATGGGGCTGGTGTTCCTTTCGAGCGGAACCGGGCATGACGAGGCAATCGACGACCCCTTCGCCGATCTCGCGGATGACGAGAATGACCAGCACCGTCCATAATCTGCCGGTACGGGGTGACCCGATCCTGCGCGTGGTGCCGCGCCCTGCAGATATCAACGCCAATGGCCACATTTTTGGTGGCTGGGTGTTGGCGCAGATGGATATCGCGGGCGGTATTGTTGCCGGACGCATAGCTGAAGGGCCGTGCGCAACGGTGGCGATCGAGAAGATGGAGTTTATCGCACCCATATTGTTGCGCGACATCATTTCGGTTTATGCTGCGCTCGAACGGCGCGGGCGCACCTCAATGGCGATCAGCATTGAGGTTCTTGCAACTCGTGACAGGGGGGAACAGGAGGTCAAGGTGACCGAGGGCCTGTTCACTTTTGTCGCGCTCGATGAGCAGCATCGACCAAGGCCATTGCCGCCGCAGGATTGAACGTTCAGTCTTTGCCGGTCTTACCGAGTAGCAATTCCTCGACCATTTTCCGATAGCCCGCCGAAACTGGTATCCGAGTGCCATCGATCATCAGCAATTCGATTTTGCGGCCTTGGCGGCTCAATTTCTCAACCGCGTCGCGTGCCACCCACCACGAACGGTGAACCTGCAGCCCGTCATAATCAGAGAGCTCATGCAAGGCATCGCGGAAGCGGATAAGGATCAGGTCGGCACCCTTTGTGGTGGTTGCGCGCAAATAATGGTCTTCCATCTGCAGATGCAGCAATTGCGTGCCCAGTTGATCGGGTAGTCGCGAGAGAAATCGAATACCTGCAGCCGGTCGGGACCGTGCTTCGGATTGCAATCCATGCAGCGCGAGGATGAACAGCGAATTGACCCCGATTGCGATCAGATTGATTGCCAGCAACTGTGCGAATAACGCGATCAGACCCGCAGTGTCGCGCGAAGGACGCATTGGTGTAACGGCGTCGCCCAGCCGCGCTGCTGCGATCGACCAACCCCAATATTCAATCGCATGGACGATGAAGGTCATCGGGATAGTGGCAAAGAGCACACAGCCGAATATCCCGCTCCACCGGCTGAAATCGTCAAAAGCACCTGTCGATCGGATGATTTTCGAAGCTATCGGCATCATTGCCATGCCGAATATCGACAGAATTGCGAACCAATAGCTCAGCCTTACCAGCGGCTGCTCAGGAAACATCCCGAACGGCGAGACAAAAACCAGCAGCACTGCGATCAGCAAATATTGCGCAAGATGACGCAGCTGATGTCGCCAATCGAGCGAACACCAATAATCCAGAAACCCGTGCAATGTCATAGGATTTGCCCCGCTTCCTGATGCCGTTTACCAGCATCGGCCAGTTTCTACAAGCTTGTGGAAAAATTCGCAGCGCATTCGCGTTTCGTGAAATTGCGCGCGCCATTCGCGAACGTTTCGTTGTGCTTCGCGAATTCGCGATTGCGTTCGCGAGTTGCCAGTGACATTCAAAGCGGGTCGATAAGTCCTAAACCGACTTTTCGCCCCATTTTCGATTTGAGAGTCGAACAACCTTGGAAGCGGACGAAGCCCCCTTCGTCCGCTTCAGTTTTCCAGCTTCAGCTCATAGGTCAGCGTTGCTTCGCCATTGGCGGCGACGGTCGTTTTCCATGTCGGCACGCCGTCGACCTTTGTAATGTTCTTTGGCTTGCCGCGCAGCTCATAGGGTATTACGATTTCGATATTGACCGGCTCGTTTCGGGCATTGGTGATATCGACTTTGAAGCGTTGCTTCTTATCACTTTCGCTCAACCGCGTGACTGCGAAACGCACATCCGAGGATTGCCCGATCGCCATCTCGATCTCATCGCCCACCGCGCGGTCGCTGAGCGTCGATTGTCCGGCAAGCAATGGGCCATAATCGCTGTCTTCAAACAGCATGACCTGGCCGGATGGCATGGGGAGCCCCAACCCCTTCTCTTTACGATTTTCGCTGCGGAACAGAATCGTCATAGGCTGGCTTTGGCCCTCGTCGTCATAGCGATTATCGACATTGGCGGTGTAGATCCGGTCAAAGGCCGCGCCCGGTTTTACGATCATCGCAACCTGCTTTTGGCCCTTCGCATTTACGGTTACCGGCTCGGGCACGCGATAGAGTTTCAGATCGCCCAGATCCTCCTGCTCGGCAATCATTACAGCAACAGGGCTCGCCATCGCTTCGCCGCGCCGCATTTTTGATGCGGTCACGACGATATTTTCTGCATCCGCCATCCCATAGGCCATCGGTGCCGGGGGCGGCGGGGGAGGTGGAATATTTGGCAAATAGCCAAGATTGAACGGCACCTGATGCGTGCGTTGCGCGGGCCAGCATGTGAGGTTAAGGCCGCCGCCGGTCGGCCGCGGTTGCGCGCCGCGTCGTTCGCGATTTGGCTCACCAGCTATAGCCATGGTGTTGGCATTTACAAAACTTTGGTTGCCGCCATTGGCAAGAGTCAGCCACGCGAAGATATCGACCTTGCCCTTGCCGATAGCACCATCGTTCAATTTCGTCGCCTGCGCCACATAGTTGGCCTGCCAGTCGAAACCCGATGCCATATAGGTCAACGTCAGCTGCGTTGTGACCGGCGCATCGCTTTGGGTGATCACCGATAATGTCGGTTTGGCAGACAGGTTCTGCGGCACGCCGCCATATTGCATCCGTTCGGGCAGGCCTGTGCAGTGAAATGCCTCATACCCTTCGCCCGTCTGCAGAATAACGCCGCCACCCGGACCCGCCGTAATTATTGCCTGGCTTTCACGCGCCTTGCCCGTGGCTTTGTCGGTACGGGTGATCGTCACTTCGCGCTTCAGATAGGCGTCCACTAAACCTGATGGAGAGAGCAGCCGCGCATCGCGGTTCTTCTCTTTCACCCCTTTGGGTAGACCGGTAACGATCGCGCTTTCCGGAAACATACCCTCAGCTACACCTTCAAAGCGGATCAGACTTTCGCCCGCCGGAATCGTCACCGTCCGGGTTTCGGTGATCAGGGCATAGCCTTGCGGCCAATTTGTGTTGATCGGCGCCTCGCCTCGCCCGCTGGCCCGATAGACCGTCAGCGAGACATTTTCCGGACCGTCGGATACCGCAACGCTTTGCGCTGCCAGTGGAGCAGCACATCCTGCAAGGGTCAGGGCGAGTACAGCCCGCATGTCAGCGTCAATACCGGCTGTCGAACGTGGCGGTCAGTGTGGCCTTGCCATTGGCTGGAACGGCAACGCTCCATTCAACGCGATCGGCGGACACGCGCTTGCCTTCCTGGCTTTGCTCGGTGATGCGTACGTCTCCCCACAGGCCTGATTGGCCAAGGTCGACTGTCACCGCTTCGTTGCGCGCGTTGGTGAACTCATATTGCATACGGGTTTTCCAGCGGCTCGAATTCACCCTTGTGCGTTCGACCACGACGGTTTTCACTTTCACATCAAAGGCATCGCCGGTGCGGATCGACATTGCGCTGCCCATCGGGGTCGCCTCAATCCGGCTTTCACCGATAAATTGCGGGTCGCCACGCTTATCGCGCATGTAAACGCGCATTGTTCCGGCAGGCAGCTGATCACCCAGCCCGCCCGCTCGCGAAGTCGAGAATTTGAGCACCGATGAAGCGCTGGCCGCCTCATTGGTCGCCAGCCAGCCATTGTTGAACTCATACACTTTGCGTGCGGGTGCCGCTTTCACATCGAGGAAGCTGACCTGCTTTTGCTGTGCATTGGCAATCGTTGTCCGTTCCGCGAGCGGGTAGAGATAGTAATCGCCTAAGCGTTCGCGATCATTGCTCTCAGTCCCCGCTTCGTCGATGGTTCCTGTCGAGGGGTTCCAAGGTGCGGTATAGTTTCGCCGTCCACCCCCCGCATTGGGGTTGCCCGCGACCAGAAGGACATTGGCGCTGCTGTAATCGGTGCCGGTATTGTTGGTCAATGTGACCCAGCCCTGCACGTCGATCGTCTGCTTCGCATCGTCGAACAGCGTGACATAGTCCGACGTCCAGCCAAGGCCGGGGGTCAGATAGGTTAGGGTAGTGGGTGTCATGCCACCTTTCGATTCAAGCGTGACCGAAAGCGTTGGGCGGGCGCGCAGATTGGGCGGAACCTTGTCGAAAATCACTCGGACAGGCAGGCCGTCGTCGCGCAGCACTTCGATGGTATTGCCGATCTGGAGGACCACACCACCATTGGCCGCCAATACCTTCGCCGCGACGCGCACTTCAGCACCGGTGGCGGGATTGGTGCGGATCAAGGTAACGGTCTGGCCGACCGCTTTTTCCATCAGCTTGGCGGGGGTCAGCAGATCGTAGTCGAAATTCTGCTCGACGATACCGATGCCGGGGCCAGTAAGAGTGACGGTTTCGGCGCGGATCTGAGCTGAAACGTCCGGGAATTCTTGTTTGGAGCGCCCCGCCGGCATGTTGAGGCGGCGCGTGTCCTGAACGAGGCTCTGGCCGTTCTGGTAGATGGTGACGGCTACATCGCCTTGCGCGGTGGCTCCTCCCGGAACCGCAACTGTTGTTGCGTCTTGTGCCAAAATTGGCGCAGCCAGCGCGCCTCCCAATGCCAAAAGCCAGGCTGCACGCATGATCATACTCCCCCGATAGTGGTCGCTATCTGGTGGAGTATTTTTTTCAACATGACCAGAGCCTTAATGGCCCGGGTCATGTTCATTCTCACTTGAAGCTATTACTCTGCGGCGACGGTTTCGTCTTCGGCTGCCTTTGGCTTGCGCGCGCGTGGCTTGCGGGCAGGTTTTGCTTCGGCAACTACCATATCCTCGTCATTGGCGGCGCCTATGGCAGGCGGCAGCACGGCGAGGTCGAGACCGGATTCCACAATTTCGGTTTCGCGCGGCGGCTGACGGTCATTCCGTTCATAGCGATCATTGCGGTCGCGCCGATTGTTGTTGTTACGATCGCTGCGGTTGTTGCGGTCGTTTCCTTCGGTCCGATCGGGCCGGCTGTTACGTTCGTTACCGTCGCCACGGTCGTTCCGGTTGTTGCGATCATTGCGCGGGTTCCGGTCGCGATTATCGTTGCGTTGCGGGCGGCGGTCTTCGTCTTCGCCTTGGCGCAATTCAGATTCGATGTCGACGCCATCGGTCGCTTCGTCGACGAATTCGCCTCTTTCGCCGTCGCGATCTTCATCGCGCCAGTCGCCGCCTTCGCGGTCGTCATTGCGCCATTCGCTGCGTTGCGGACGGTTTTCGTCCTGACGGCTTCGGAAATCGGCGAGCACGCGGAAATAGTGGTCGGCAAATTGCAGATAATATTCCGCCTGCACCCGATCCCCGTTCAATTGGGTATCTTGCGCCAGCTTTTTATATTTTTCGAGCATCTGCGCGGCGTTTCCGCGTGCGCGATTGTCGATGCGATTCTGGTGATCGTAGCCATTACGGTTATTATTCTGCGTACGATTATTGCTCCGGCCGCGGCGGCGGCTGGTCTGCCGATTATTCATAAAGACGAACCTGTCCTGTAATAAAGCAACCCAATTTCCGTGTGTTGTGCCCGTATCGCGACCGCCCTGTGCGGTCCCCCTCTATGTCGTCGATGCGTTGGGGCAGCTTCCCAAAAAGGGCCGATTTCCGGCCACATCGCTGTGAAGCTATGGCTGCCCTAGCCCGCCTATCCGGCGATTCCAAGCTAAATTTATCCACTGACGGGTTTAGATAGGCTTAATGCGCGGATGATGCCCGCCAGATCGCGGTGTGCTGAGACGGCAAAGCCTTGCTCTTTTGCCAAATGTGTAACGGCCTCGTCCTGACTCAGCCCTATCTCGAATGTCGCGACGCCGCCGGGGGCCAGCAATGCGGCGGTCTGCGGAATCAGCAACTTGTATTCATCGAGGCCGTCCTGTCCTGCGAACAGGGCGCTGGCGGGCTCATGATCGCGAACTTGCCGAGCCAACTCGGCGTCGGTTTCGACATAAGGCGGGTTGCAAAGGATGAGGTCAAAACGCCCTAAATCATCGGCCCAGCCCGCATCCCGCCAGCTGCGGCGCAGAAAGCGAGCGCGATTGCCAAAGCCCAGTCGTTCGGCATTGGCTTGCGCAACAGCCAGGGCATCGAGGCTGGCGTCAATGGCGGTTCCCTCGGCCTCACTGAAAACCGAAAGCGCGGCGAGCAGCAATGCGCCCGACCCTGTGCCAAGATCAAGGATGCAGGCAGGCGGTTTGCGGTCACGAAAATGGCCAATAGAGGCCTCGATCAAGGTTTCGCTATCTCCGCGTGGGATCAGCGTGGCCGGAGTGACCGCCAAAGTCAGATCCCAGAATTCCTGATAGCCGCGGATATAGGCGACAGGCTCGTGCGCTAGCCTGCGTTGCAGCAGTGCGTCAAATACCGGCGGCGTCGCCAGATCGCGTGCGCGCAGCAGCAATTCGTTGCGGTTGAGGCCCAAGGCATGTGCCATTAGCAGTTCAGCGTCGAGCCTGGGCGTGTCGCTCACCGCTTCCAGCGCTCTTGTAGCCGCGACCAGTTGTTGCGAAACCGTAATGCTCATTCAGGGCTCGACCTTGGTTCCAATGTTCCGCCCAATGGCTCACAGTCGCCCAGTTTCACATATTTCCAGCGCTCAGGCATATAGTCCTTGGTTGCCGTGCCCGCACAATCGGTTCCCGGGCCAGCGGCACAATCATTATATTGGGCGAGCGCGACGCCATAGCATTTCTCTCGGTCGGCCTTTTGCGGCTCGGGCATCACCAGCCCGCGCCCTTTTTCATCATAATGGATGTCGGTGGTGGCAGGGCGCTCGCACGCTGACAGGCTGGCCGCTGCGGCCAACAGTCGGGCAAAATGTACCAAGTCACACTGTCTGTCGGGCCCCATGCGCCCCCAATAGCGCGAAAAGATTATGCCAGCTATGGCGAAGCGCATGCAATCCCGATTCGATTTCAAAATTGCCGCTACCGACGGAAAAGCCCGTACCGGCAGCATCCAGATGCTGCGCGGCGAAATCCGTACGCCGGCCTTCATGCCGGTTGGCACCGCTGCGACGGTCAAGGCGATGCGCCCTGCCGAAGTGCGCGCAACCGGTGCCGACATCATCCTCGGCAACACCTATCACCTGATGCTGCGCCCGACGGCAGAGCGGATGGCGCGGCTGGGCGGCTTGCACACATTCATGGGCTGGGATCGCCCGATCCTCACCGACAGCGGCGGTTATCAGGTCATGAGCCTGTCGAGCTTGCGCAAGATTAACGAGGATGGCGTGACCTTCCAGAGTCATCTGGACGGTTCGCGGCACATGCTGTCCCCCGAACGCTCGATGGAAATTCAGCGGCTGCTCGGTTCGGACATTGTGATGGCGTTCGACGAATGCCCGGCGAATGGCGTGTCGCGCGACGAAGCGGCCAAATCGATGGCGCTGTCGATGCGCTGGGCCAAACGGAGCCGCGATGGTTTTGACAGCGGCGGCGAACATGCCGAGCGCGCGGCGCTGTTTGGTATCCAGCAGGGCTCGCTCGACGAAAAGCTGCGCAAGGAAAGTGCCGATGCGCTGATCGATATCGGCTTCGATGGCTATGCTGTCGGCGGCCTTGCTGTTGGTGAGGGGCAAGAGGCGATGTTTGGTTGCCTTGATTTTGCGCCCGACATGCTGCCTGCCGATAAGCCGCGCTACCTGATGGGCGTGGGCAAACCTGACGATCTGGTCGGCGCTGTTGAGCGCGGGATCGACATGTTCGATTGCGTGTTGCCGACCCGATCGGGGCGCAACGGGCAGGCGTTCACCTGGAATGGCCCGGTCAACATCCGCAACGCAAAGCATGCCGAGGATCAGGGGCCGATAGATGAACACTGCGATTGCCCGGTATGCACGACTTGGAGCCGGGCCTATCTGCACCATCTTGTCCGATCCGGCGAGATCTTGGGGGCGATGCTGATGACGCAGCACAATCTGCATTTCTACCAGAGCCTGATGGCCGGGATGCGCAGCGCAATCGCGGAAGGGCGGTTTGCAGCCTTCGCTACCGATTTCAGGCGGGATTATTCGAGGTGAGGGCGACAGCGATCTTCATCCTCCCCATCGACTTGCGATGGGGAGGTGGCGGTTGCGCAGCAACTGACGGAGGGGAATTGCAACGTCGAAATCCCCTCCACCACTCGCTTTGCGAGCGGTCCCCCTCCCCATCGCAAGTCGATGGGGAGGAACAGAAATGAGCGCTCTCGATCGTGCCCGGGCGAACAGCCCGTTCCTTGATCAGCTGATCGAGCACCAGCCTCAACTGGTGGCTCTCCTTGAGCGGGATGACTTTGAAGGCGCGTTGGCGGCGGCGCTCTCCATCACAGTTGACGGCGATACCGCTGCGACCTTGCGCAAAAGGCGGCAAGGCGTGGCGCTGGTCACCGCGATTGCGGACCTTGCTGGCGCATGGGATCTGACGCGTGTCACGCGCATTCTTTCGGACTTCGCTGACAGCGCGCTGGAAGTGGCGATTGCAGCTGCCTTTGCCGAGCGCGTGCCTGACGCACCGGTGCAAGGCTTCGCCGTGATTGGTCTGGGCAAGCACGGCGGTCAGGAGCTCAATTACTCGTCCGATATCGACCCGATATTCCTCTACGACCCCGAAACGCTGCCCAAACGCGAGCGCGAGGATGTGGCGGACAGCGCGGTGCGCATCGGGCGCAAGCTTATAGAACTGCTCGGTGCACGCGATGAAAATGGCTATGTCTTCCGCGTCGACATGCGGCTGCGGCCGTCGCCCGAAGTCACGCCGATTGCTATCCCGGTTGAGGCGGCGATCAGCTATTATGAATCGAGCGCGCTTGCATGGGAGCAGGCGGCGTTCATTCGCGCACGGGCGGCAGCGGGCGACAAGGCGCTGGGCGACTATTTCCTCAAAAGCATCCAGCCCTTCGTCTGGCGGCGCAGCCTCGATTTCGGGCAGCTTGCCAATATCCGCAAGATGAGCGGACAGATCCGTGACCATTATCACAAGGGGCAAGTGCTGGGCCCCGGCTACGATCTGAAACGCGGCAGGGGCGGCATTCGCGAATGCGAATTTTTCGCGCAGGCGCACCAGTTGATCCACGGCGGGCGCGACCCCGGCCTGCGCATGGCGGACACGCGCACGGCCTTGGCGGCACTGGCGGAGCGCGAACGGATCGGCGCGGATGAAGCGGAAACGCTGTCGTCGGCTTATCAGCTGCTGCGCACGATCGAGCACCGGCTGCAGATGCTCGACGACAGGCAAACGCACAGTCTGCCGGAAAATCCAACTGACCTTGATCGGGCGGCACGGTTGCACGGGCTGGCGGATGGTGATGCGCTGGTCGCGCTGCTCGAACCTGTCGTGACCAGCGTGGGCGCGATCTATGACGGGCTGGCGGGGGAGGAAGACGAGAGCACGCAACGGCTAGCAGACGAAGGCCTGCCGCTTGAAGATCAGCTGTCGGCTTTGGGCTATGCCGACCCACCGGCGGTCGCCCAGCGGCTTGCCAGATGGCGCAGCGGGCAGCTCCGCGCCATCCGCTCCAGTTCGGCGCGCGAGGCGTTCGAGATGGTACTGCCCAAGATCATGGAGGCGCTCGCAAAGGCCCCCGATCCGGCCAACGCGCTCGCGCGGTTCGACAATGTGATTGAGGCGCTGCCGAGTGCGATCAATTTCTTCAACCTGCTCGATGCCCGCCCGGCATTGCTGCAACTGCTTGCGGATATATTGAGCTACGCACCTACGCTCGCGGACGCGCTGGCTCGGCGGGGCGAATTGCTCGAAGGTCTGATCGACACCAGTGCCTTCCGCCTTCCCGAAAACCGTCAGGCTTTGCTTGCCGAGTTGGAGGCACGCATTGTCGATGACGATTATCAGACCCTGCTCGATCTTGTGCGGGCTTTTGTCGGCGAAAAGCGCTTTGCCTTTGGTGTGCAGCTAGTCGAGGGGCAGCAAGACCCGTTAGCCGTATCGCATGCCTATGCGATGCTTGCGGAAATTGCGGTCGAAAAACTGACCGCTGCGACCGTCGCCGAATTCGAACGCGCACATGGCAGGGTTCCGGGGGGTGAGCTGGCCATCCTTGCACTGGGTCGTTTCGGTGGGGAGGCGTTGACCCACGCATCCGATCTTGACCTGATCCTGCTTTTCACGGGCGATCATGGCGAGGAATCGGACGGTCCACGACCCTTGGGGGCGACGCAATATTTCAACCGGCTCGCGCAACGCGTGGTCGGTGCGCTGACTGTCGCGACGGCATCGGGTGCGCTGTACGAGGTCGATACCAGATTAAGGCCATCGGGCGCGCAGGGACTGCTTTGTGTGTCGTTCGAAAGCTTTGCCAAATATCAGCGCGAAGAGGCCTGGACCTGGGAGCATATGGCGCTGACCCGTGCCCGCCCGGTCTATGGCTCGGCGGCGGCGTGCGGGCAGCTGGAAAGCATCATCGCCCAAACGCTCGCGATGCCGCGCGATGCTGCCAAGCTCGCCGAGGACATCATCAAAATGCGCGGCGATATGGCGACGCACAAGCCACCCAAGGGCGCGCTCGACGTCAAATTGCTATCCGGCGGTTTGGTTGACGCCGAATTTGTCATCCACGCGCTGCAACTGTGCTTTGGCAAGGGGCTCTACCCACAGCTTGATCGTGCGGCCGATGCGTTGATCGCTACAAGGCTTTTGCCGGAAGGATTTGCACCTGCGCAGTCGCTATTGACGCGGCTCCTCGTCATGCTCCGGCTGGTCGCGCCTGACTGTGAAGTTCCGCCCGATCCTGCGCAGGAGGTGGTTGCCAAGGCGCTTGGCTTTGCCGATTGGGACGAAGTCAAACAGGCCGTTGACGTTGCGCGCGGGATCATTTCCGCCGAATGGCAGGGCATCGCGCCGCGACTGAAAAATGGAATTCAAGGAGAAGAAAAATGACCGACGTCAACGATACCCTCCCAGCCGTTACCGTGAAAGACCGCGCTGGTAATGATCTGGCACTCGGCGCGCTCAAGGGGCCGTTTGTGCTCTATTTCTACCCCAAGGCGGATACCCCCGGCTGCACCAACGAAGCGAAGGACTTTACCGAGTTGCAAGGCGACTTTGCGAAGGCTGGAGCTACCGTTTACGGTATGTCGAAGGACAAGCCTGCCAAGCTCGCAAAATTTGCCGACAAATATGGGCTGAAGGTGACGCTGCTTTCTGATGAAGAAAGCGACGCCACCGAACAAATGGGCGCGTGGGTTGAAAAATCGATGTACGGCAAAAAATATATGGGCATCGAACGCTGCACCTTCCTGATTGGCAAGGACGGCAAGGTCGCGCGCGTCTGGCACAATGTGAAGGTAAAGGGTCACGCGGCGGAAGTGTTAGAGGCTACCAAAGCGCTCGGTTGATGTCGTCCGTTACCGCCGCTTTCCTCATCATTACCGCTTTTCTGACGGCATTGCTGTCGGGCATATTCGGCATGGCGGGCGGGCTGGTGCTGATGGGGGCGCTGGCGTTCGTCCTGCCGGTGTCCGCTGCCTTTGTAACACACGGACTGCTGCAACTTGTCGCCAATGGTTGGCGTGCAGTGCTGCACCGGCAGCATATCGCCTGGCCGATATTGTGGAATTATGCGCTGGCTTCGGCGGTTGCGGCGGGCGTGGTGTTGGCGATTGCCTTCATGCCTTCAAAACCGGTGCTTTTCCTGCTGTTGGGGTTGGTCCCAATGCTCGTCTGGTTGCCCAAAAGCTGGCTGCAGCTGGATGCCTCCAAGACTTCGCATGCGCTGGTTTCAGGATTTCTGGTCACCGCGCTGAACCTAAGCGCCGGCGTGGCGGGTCCCCTGCTCGACATCTTCTTCGTTCGCACCGCACTCAACCGCCATCAGATCGTCGCAACCAAGGCGGCGACGCAGGTGTTCAGCCATTTCGCCAAGATCATCGTTTATGGCGCACCGTTGCTGGCTGTCGGCGGTAGCGGCGTGCCGCCCTGGTGGGTGTTTGCCTTGGCGATCCCAGCATCGATGATAGGCACCACGGCGGGCGGATGGGTGCTTGACCGGCTGAGCGATGCCAATTTCAAGCGCTGGACGGCATGGATCGTGACCGCCATTGGCCTCTTCTACCTTTGGAAGGCATGGGATTTATGGTTTTGACGCTCGGCGAAGCGTGCAAATCGGTGCTTGAAACCGCCGACCCGGCAGCCAAGTTGATGCGGGCGCGGGCGGTTGCGCGTGACAGGCGTCTGGGGCGGCTGGAGCATCGCTTTGACGCCGAGATCCCCGAATATCCCGCACGACCGACCCAGCCCGAGCTGCTCGCCCCGCGCTTCATGCCCAAGCGGCGCAGAGCAGGGTCCGAGCGCGGGCGGATCGCGATGCTGCATGCGCTAGCGCACATTGAATTTGTCGCCATCGATCTGGCCTTTGACCTTGTCGGGCGGTTCGGTGGGCAGTTTCCACGCGAATTCGCGGATGACTGGCTGCGCGTAGGCGCGGATGAGGCGATGCACTTCGCGCTGCTGGAACGGCGGCTCAAGCAACTGGGCAGCCACTATGGTGCCATGCCGGCGCATGATGGGCTTTGGGAGGCAGCCTATGCGACGCGCGACGATGCCTTGGCGCGGCTTGCTATCGTCCCGATGGTCCTCGAAGCTCGCGGGCTCGACGTCACGCCAGCGACGGTGGAGCGATTCGAGGCGCAGGGCGATTCGGCATCTGCACGCATCCTGCAGCGTATATTTACCGACGAAATCCGCCATGTTTCGGCAGGGACTAAATGGTTTGAATCGGGTTGCCGAAAGGCCAATCTATTACCAAAGTATTACTGGAAAACGCTGGTAAACCGCCACTTTCATGGGGGTGTTAAGCCTCCATTTAACGACTCGGCGCGTTCGAAGGCCGGTCTAACGCGGGATTATTACACGCAGGTTGCATTGTCCTGACTGCCTCGGCAGACCCGAAGCTCATAAGGGGTAGGCAAATAATTGCCGCACATTTGGGGATCAGCCCGTACGAAAATACGGGTTGCAACAAAGGGTCGTAAAAACACATGGTACACAGCGTTTTGGCTTCGAGCCAATCACTGATGGGAAAAGTGTTACTTGCAGCTAGCCTCGTCGCTTCGGCTTCGGTTGCTACACCTGCACTTGCCAATTCCGCCGCAGCTGCTTCGGATGCTTTCCGCGTAAAGCCGGAAGATGTCGCTTCGAATAAGACCGCGCTCGGCGTTTCCGATCCCGAATTCCGCGCTTTGCATGACAGCTGGGGCCAGACCATTGGCACCGCGCGCAAGTCGCAGGTTGCCGTTCCCTCGATCAACCCCGTCGAATCGATGCGCATGACGAGCCAATATGGCTATCGCACCGATCCGTTTCAGGGCCGCCGCAAGAATCACAAGGGCCTCGACATTGCAGGCCCGATCGGCACCCCGATCTATGCAACCGCCGATGGCATTATCGGCCGCGCACAGTGGGTTTCGGGATATGGCAAATATGTAGAGGTCGAACATGGCAACGCCATCCAGACCCGTTATGGCCATCTTTCCGCAATGAACGTCTATTCGGGCCAGCGCGTCCGCAAGGGCGACATCATCGGCTTCATGGGCTCGACCGGCCGTTCGACCGGCAGCCACCTGCACTATGAAGTTCGCATCGCAGGCGAGCCGGTAAATCCGACCAGCTTCCTTGAGCCTGCAACAAAAGTGTCAAATATCTTGATCGCATCGAAGGATGCTGATAGCAAATCTTTAGGCGGTCCTGCTGAGTAAGCACTTCGGCCGTAAACGCATCACCTTTGGGAGAGGGTGTAATCTGGGGCTGGCTTGGTGGAGACACCTTGCCGCCCTTTTTGTTTGTCCCTACATATAGGACATGACCATGGCTCCCGACATCCAGCTTTTGCCAAATGCCGCGAAACGCGTAGCGGAAATCGCGCATAAACTCGGCAAGGCGCCTTTGTTGCGGCTGTCGGTTGAAGGTGGCGGCTGCTCGGGTTTCCAATATCGCTTTGGTTTGGCCGACGCTGTCGAGGCCGATGATGTCATCGCCGAATCGGGTGAAGCCAAACTGGTGGTCGATTCGGTCAGTCTCGATCTGGTGCGGGGTTCGGCAGTCGATTTTATCGAATCGCTCGGCGGAAAAAGTTTTCAGGTGACCAACCCCAATGCGCAGTCGGGATGCGGTTGCGGCTCCAGCTTTTCGGTTTGATGCGCGGCTGACCCCTCGCTAGGGTCGCAATATGCGTATCGCCACATATAACATCAACGGTATCAAGGCGCGCCTGCCGCGCCTGCTCGAATGGCTTGAAGAAACCAAGCCCGACATCGCCTGCCTGCAGGAAATCAAGACGCAGGATGAGGGCTTTCCGGCGGACGAGTTCGAACGCCTTGGCTATGGCGCGATCTGGCACGGGCAGAAAAGCTTCAACGGCGTTGCGATTTTGGCGCGTAATGCGCAGCCGGTGGAAACGCAGCGCGGCTTGGCGGGCGATCCAGAGGATGAGCAGTCACGTTATCTGGAGGCGGACGTAAATGGCGTGCGGGTCGCCAGTATATACTTGCCCAATGGCAATCCGCAGCCGGGGCCTAAATTCGACTATAAGCTGAAATGGATGCAGCGGCTGCGCGCGCGTGCGGCGGAACTGGCGGTCCTCGAACTACCGGTGGTGCTCGCAGGCGATTATAATGTCATACCGCACGATCACGATATCTGGTCAACCAAGGCGTTGCTCGACGATGCCTTGCGTCAGCCGGAGAGCATCGCGGCCTATCGCACGCTGCTTGCCGATGGCTGGACCGATGCGCTGGCGACGCATTTTCCGCAAGGGCGCGTCTGGACCTATTGGGATTATCAGGCGGGTGCATGGCAGCAGGATCACGGCTTTCGCATCGACCATCTGTTGCTCAGTCCGGTCGCAGCCGACAGGCTGGTAGCTTGCGGCGTCGACAAGGACCATCGCGGGCGAGAAAAAGCGAGCGATCACGCACCGACATGGATCGAACTCGGCGACTAAAACAGAATAGGGGAGGGGAGTTTCTATGAGCAGACAGGCACTTGAGAAGGCTTTTGCCGCATCCGGATTGCCCGGCGCAGTCGCGCTGATCGCCGATCGCGAGGGCGTCCGCCTTGTAGAGGCATTCGGCCATGCAGACTCCACAACCGGTGCGGAAATGGAGGTCAACACGGTCTTCCAGATCGCGTCGATGACAAAGGCGATTGTTTCGGCCGGTGCCATGCAGTTGGTGGAAAGCGGCGTACTCGATCTGGATGCACCCATTGGCGACCTGCTCCCCCAACTGGCGGACCCGCAAGTGCTTACCGGTTTTTCCGACAGTGGCGAACCGCAATTGCGCCCTGCATTGCGCCCGATCACCCTCCGCCACCTGCTGACGCACACGGCGGGGCTCGGCTATTTCTTCATTCGCCCAGAAGTGCTGCGCTATTTCGCTGCGACCGGAATGCCGGCACCTGGATCGCTTGCATCGATCCAGATGCCGCTGTTGTTCGATCCCGGTGAAAATTGGGAATATAGCGTCGCGACGGACTGGGTCGGGCTTGCGGTCGAGGCCGCAACGGGCAAACGGCTCGGTCAATATCTGCAAGCAAACCTGCTTGATCCGCTCGGCATGGCATCCACCGCATTTCTCGATGCTCTCCCCGACGATGCCGCCAAGGTTCATGCCCGCACGCCCGAGGGCGACCTCGCCATCCAGCCGATGTTCCTTGGCGGCGGGGAATTCGAAATGGGCGGTGGCGGCCTGTCGTCGACCGCGCATGATTATGGGCGGTTCGTCCGGATGATGCTGCGCGGCGGCGAATTGGATGGAAACCGCGTACTGGCAGAGGCAACGGTCGCCGAAATGGCGCGCAATCAGGTCGCCCCGCTACGGGCAGGCTATATGGGTTCAGCGATGCCTGATCTTGCCCAACCCTATGACACTTTCCCCGACCAGCACACGGGTTGGGGCCTCGGCTTTCTGATCAATCCGGAGCAGGGGCCTAATGGTCGCGCGCCCGGCAGTCTCGCATGGGCTGGGATATTCAACAGCTATTATTGGATCGATCCGGCAAATGGCGTTGGCGGGGTGATGATGAGCCAGCTCGCTCCCTTTGGAGATGCAGGGGCGCTGGGTTTCTTCGGCGCGCTGGAACGGGCAGCTTACGGGATTGAAGCTTGACAGTTGGTGTTTAATCGCGCGATTAAATCAGCTGATCCGGAGGAGGGATCGATGATGAACGCACCGATCCGCAAGCCTTTACCGCCCTTCGATTACAGCCAGCCCGCTGGCGCAGCTGCCTTTCTGGCACCGGATTCGGTGGCGTGGCGGGTGTACAAAAACCAAATCGCCTTGGGCATTGGCGGGGTTGCGGCGGTGCTGCTCGAATTTGCCGATCCGCGTATCCGATCTGGCGTGTGGGACCATTCGATCTACAAGGTCGATCCCATCGGTCGTTCCGAACGCACCGGCTACGCCGCGATGATTGGCGTTTACGGGCCACAGGCCGCCGCCCGCCGCGTGATCGAAGGCGTCAACCGGATGCACGCAAAGGTGCAAGGCGAAACCCCCGGTGGCATTGCCTATTCAGCGAAGGATCCTGAACTGCTCGACTGGGTCAGCGCGACCGCAGGCTATGGCTTCCTGACCGCCTATGACCGCTTTGTTGCGCCTCTGTCGGTCGAGGATCAAGAGCGCTTCTACCGCGAAGGGACGGCGGTTGCCGAACTTTATGGCGTAGAGAACAAGGTCAACAGCCGCGCCGACTTCTTTGCTATGATGGAGAAACTCGCCCCGCGGTTCGAGCCACACCCGATCAACAAAGAGTTTCTCGATATCATCCAGTCGGGCAAGGCTGCACCGCAAATCCCGCGCTTCCTGCACCGCGCGCTGGCACGCGCTGCCGTGTCGATCCTGCCTCCGCTGGTGCGCGTGCGGCTGGAATTGGGTCGCGAATTTGATCTGACGCTGGCAGACCGACTCGCGATCAAGCTTGTTGCGCGTGCAGCCGAGCGCAAGCACGATCCGGATTCACCGCCCGCAAAAGCCTGTGTACGGATGGGATTGCCAAGCAACTTTCTCTATTTGCGACCGAAAGAGCAGCAACGCTTGCTGAAGGCTAGTGCCTTGGTTGCAGCCTAATACGAATTAGGCGAAATCGGGAAACGCAGTCCGATGCAGCTTTTCGGGATCGATCGCATAATGCGCCGAGAGCGCTCCGATGGCGATATCCTCGAACCGCATCGTTGGCTTCAGATCGCGGCCTTCATATAGCTGGCTCGCCGCAAGGCCGGGCCAGTCGGCGATGATCTTTCCGCCATTGGCCAATCCGCCGCCGAACAGCATGGCGGCAGAGGCCGTTCCGTGGTCGGTGCCGCGCGTACCGTTGACATGGACGGTGCGGCCGAATTCGGTGGCGACGAGGATAAGTGTTTTCGCCCATGCGGGGCCCATTTCGGTGCGCAGCGTATCGATCATCTCATCCACGCCTTTCAACACCGCGCCCAGCCGCCCTTCCTGATTGAAATGCGTGTCCCATCCTGTGGTCTCGACCATTGCGACGCGCGCGCCATCGGCCCCGGCCATCAGGCTGGCAACCAACTTGCCAGCGGCGACGCCACCGCGACCGTTACCCGGATCAATGTCGCCCGCCATCGCTTCGGTCTGCGTCGCGCTTTGCCAAAGTGGCGCGAGTTGAGGGTCTTCGGCATAGAGCATCGCCACCCGCTCCATCAGGGCACTGTCAGCGTCGGGCAGGCGCGAGGGGGCGTAGCTGCCGACTGAAATAGGCCCGCGCAAAGCTGGCGGAATAGCATTGGCCATCGCCAGCGCCTTGCTCTCGCCTTTAGGGAGTAGAGTAAGCAAGCGGTTCATCCAGCCATCGTCGCGGCCATAGGGCCGGATGCCTGCGGTCTCGAGCATGTTCTGCCCGTCGAAATGCGAACGCTCGCGATAGCCCGAGGCGATGGCGTGATAGAAGGCCGCCTGTTTTTGCCCGAACAGTCTGGCGCTCGCCGTCAATTGCGGGTGCAGCGTGAACAGGTCGTTTAGCTTGCTACCGCCCGATGCACTCGCCGCGATTTCGCCCCGCGCACTGGCAAAGGCCGGGTCACCCGTTGGCGCGAGAATCGCGAGCCCGTCTGCCGCGCCGCGCTGGATGATGAAGATGAAACGCCTGTCGGTTTCGGCGGCGGCCAAGGCGATGCGCGGGGCAAGCGCGATGCCTGCGCCGGACAGGCCGGAAAGGATGAGGCGGCGGCGATTGATGATCATGGTCTTATCTCCGCAGGAATTCGGGGGAAACGAGTAGCAACGCGAGGCCTTGCTCGGGGCTTTCGGCGCGGGCGATGTGCTCGGCGGTCATCGGCGACAGTGCGCCGGGCAATATGGTCAAAGCGAGCTTGCGCGCATCGACACGGTTGGCGCTAAGCTTGGCGAAGCGGCCTGCAGTTTCGACCCTGCGCATCAGCCCGGCTGGTCCAGCCCAATCGGTTGCTACGTCTCCATATCCCTTTGGTGATCCCGGCTTCCAGATTGGCTGCCCCATCTGGTTGAACAGCGCTACCGCAGCCTGCTCGCGGCCGGGCATGGACTCGACACCCAATGCGCGTAGTGCTGATACGGCCCATTCCCATGGGGTTTTGAACTTGGTTCCTGTATTTGCCCAGCTTTCGGGAGCCTCGATCAATTTGCGGTACAGCGAGGCAAGATCGCCTCCGGTCCTGAGGAAATCGGTTTCGAGTTTCCGGACCAGCGATGACGGCGGATCGTCGGCAACAAAATGCCGCGCCAGCTTGGTTGCAATGTGCCGTGCGGTTGCCGGATGGGTGGCAAGGTCGGACAATATGGCATCCAGCGCCTTGGCACCATTTTGGGCATAGCTCCGGCCAACGAGGGTGCGCTTGCCAGGTTCGTGCAACGCGTCGACAAATATACCTTCGCCCGGCTTGGTGTCGGTGCCGAGGACGCGCTGCAAACGACGCTCGCCCAACCCGCCAACGGTCAGGCCGGTCATCGCGCGGGCAAATTCGGTGACATCGGCCTGCGAATAGGCCGTCCTGTCGCCCAGCGTGTGGAGTTCCAGAATTTCGCGGGCCAGATTTTCGTTGAGGCCGATTTCGCGGTTGCGGCGCGCGCCGATGCGCTGCGCAAGCGTACTGTTCGGGCCAATTGATTGCGCCTGATCGAGATAGAGCAGCATCGCGGGATGCCAGCTTGCCGCCTTCAACAGGTCGGCAAAGCGCCCGAATATATGCGGGCGGATAGCGTCGAATTCAAAATTGCCAGCAAGGCCAACGGTGACGATCTTGTCGATCGAAATCGCAAAATGGTTTGCCCAGAAATGCACCAGCCGTTCGGCAAATTCCTGTCGCGAGCCGAGTGCGACGCTGAGGCGGGCATCAACCGCCGCGACATATTGGTCGCGTACCGCCTTGCGATAGCTGCTGGATTGCTGCTCGGCGTTGTCAGCACCGTCTTCTTTTGCTGCCTTGCGTTCGCGCTTTTCGATGCGAAGATCCTTGATGGCGGCAATTAGTTCGGACCTGGGCGGCAGCGCAGCAATCGGGGCAGGCTGTGGGTCAAATTTCGACATCTGGTCGATGAGCCAGCGTCTGGGGTTGGCAAGCGGCGCCGCATCGGGCTGCGCACCCAATCCGAAGCGGTTCATGGCAATTGCCGTTTCAACGGCCATCAGGCGTCCTCCTCGATCAAGGATACCCCGAAAATCGCGGGGCCTATTCCCTCAACGGACGAACCTGCAAAACCCTTCGCTTATTATTTGGCCTTCGCGCGCACTCGCCAGATGATGTTGCCGACATCGTCGCTGACCAGCAAAGCCCCGCTCTTGTCGATGGCCAACATGGTCGGGCGGCCCTGTGCCTTTTCCTCCTTGTCGAGGAAACCGGTGAGCACATTCAGCGGCTGGCCGGTCGGAATGCCATTTTTGAACGGCACAAAGATCACATCATAGCCCGATTTGGGAACGCGGTTCCACGAACCGTGGCGGGCGATGAAGGCTCCGCTGGCAAAGGCGCCGCCAAGTTTGGCGCGGTCGGCAAAAACAAGGCCCAGTGGCGCCGTGTGCGTACCCAGTGCATAATCGGGTCGACGTTCATATTCGCGTTTCTCGGGCTTTCCGGGCTGGACCCGGTGGTCGGTATATCCGCCCCAATAATGGTGCGGCCAGCCATAATCCGCACCAAATTCGACGAGTGCCAGATAGTCGGGCACTGTATCCGAACCCAGCATGTCGCGCTCATTGACCACCGTCCAAAGCTGCCCCTGACCGTCCCAATCGAGCCCGACCGGATTGCGCAGGCCCGAGCTGTAGGCACCGCTTTTGCCGGTGACGAGATCGAGTTCGATTACCCGGGCACGACCGATTTCCTGATCAAGACCGTTTTCGGCAATATTGCTGTTCGATCCGACCGCGATGTAGAGTTTTTTGCCATCGGCGCTGGCGGCCAGATTGCGCGTCCAGTGGTTGTTAGGTGCCTTGGCGTTGAGTTCGAGGATCTTGTTACCCTTGGCGGTAATCTTGGTGTCGCCGTCTTTATAGGGAAAGGCCAGCACCGCGTCGGTATTGGCGACGTAGAGAATGTTTCCGATCAGCGCCATGCCGAAGGGTGAATTCAGCCCTTCGAGGAACGTGCTCTTCACCTCTGGCTTGCCGTCGCCATCGGCGTCGCGCAACAGGGTGATGCGGTTGGCCGAAGGCACAGCGGCACCCGCCTTTTCAAACAGTTTTGCCGCAATCCAACCTTCGATGCCCTTCATGCGGTTGGCGGGGGCATTGGTTTCGGCGACAAGCACATCGCCATTGGGCAACACAAAGATGTTGCGCGGATGGTCAAGTCCCTCGGCAAAGCGTTCGACGATCAGGCCTTCGGCAGCGATGGGCGCTTCGCCCGCTTTCCAGCGATCCGCCTCTGCCACCGAAACGGTCGGGATCATCTGCTCGCGCGCTTCGGTGATTTCGGGCTTGGACCCGGTGACCTTGTCGAGCGACAGTTGGGCGACGTCGGGCCGAGTGACATACCAGCCACCGATCCCGAGCAGTACAAGCAGAAATGCCAGGAATCCAAAGATGTGCTTGCGCATGTTAACGCCCTTCCTCTGCACGCTTGCGGTCGAAAACCCAGACCAGGATCGCCAACAGGCAGCCGACCCCAAAGCCGCTGATCATCCCGATCGAAGCCTCGTTCAGGGCGATGCCGACGATCGAGCCGATCAGCAGACCAAAGAACAGGAAAATGCCGCCGCCAAAGCGGGGGCGATCAGATGGGGGCTTGTTGTCCGGATTGTTCATATAGCCGCCTTTGCCACCATATGGGGGGCGGGGGCAAGCCTTCAAGCAGGCGCAATCGCATCTGGAAAAACTGGCTAATGATTCGGTAACCAAGTGCCGGAAGGCTTCCTCCACCGATTGTGGGTAGAAACGGTTTTGCAGGCGGGCCACGCCCCGGTCGGCCTGCCACCCAAACAACAAAGAGGTCGCACTCATATATGTATCTGCCGCTTTACGTTAACGCCCGCGATGTCAGCGAGGCGCAGGCACTAATCGCCCGTTTCGGGTTTGAGGCTGGGCTTGAAGCGGCAGAACGTGCGGAGAAAAGCCGCAATGTCGGCAATCACCTGCACTATTGCCGCTGGCGACAGATTGAGCGGTTGGTGATTTTGCTCAACCTTGAAACCACATTGGGCACGATCCACTGATATTTATTCTCCCCTCCCGCTTGCGGGAGGGGAGAATTTCCTCAATCAGCGCCCTTCCATTTCCTGAACAGAATCCCTAACAGGGCCGCCATGTGGCAGCTCCTGCAATTCCCCCTATGTCCCTTCTCGCGCAAGGTGCGCCTGCAGATGGGCGAAAAGGGCATTGCCTATAGTCTGGTGCGCGAAAACCCGTGGGAGCATCGCGACGAATTTCTCTATATGAACCCTGCCGCGCGCACGCCAGTGCTGGTCGATCCGGCGCGCAACTTGACCTTGTGCGATTCCGTGGCAATCGGCGAGTATATCGAGGAAGTCAGCGACACCGCGCCGATGATCAGCGGTTCTGCCGCCTATCGTGCCGAAATCCGCCGCCTGACAGCCTGGTTTGACCAGCAATTTTACGGCGATGTCACCGCGCCTTTGCTCCATGAACGGATGAAGAAGCGTCTGGTGCACCGCCAGCCGCCTGACAGCACCGTGCTCCGCGAAGCGATGCGGCTGGCGAACGGGCATCTCGATTATATCGACTATCTGATCGATCACCGTGCCTGGATTGCTGGGCCGACGATGAGTATGGCTGATCTTGCGGCTGCCGCGCAAATTTCGGTTGCCGATTATCTGGGCGGGATCGACTGGAGCGGGCACGAGCAGACCAAGAGCTGGTATGCGATGTTCAAAAGCCGCCCGAGTTTCCGGCCTTTGCTGTCCGAGCGGATGGAGGCGATCACGCCCCCACCCTATTATGAACAGGTCGATTTCTAGGCCGAGTTGCTGTCACCCAGCGCGCCGCTCTTGAACAGCGGGATCAGCAAAAAGGCCACAAGCAGCGTGTTCGACACAATGTTGAGCGCGAAGCCGGTCGCATAAGAAATATAGCCGTCGATCACATACCATCCCAGCGTCGCCACCAGCACGGCGCGCCAGAAGGGCGCGGCACTATCGCGGGTCAGGCCGAATATCGCTTTGAACACACCCAACAGGGTCAGCCCCCATCCGATGCTGACTGCTCCCATCAGGCCCAGCGAAAAACGGTGATGTGCATCTGGCTCTGTCGGGAAGGGGTTGCCGAGCAGATCGAATATTGGCCGCACCAACGCATCGGTTGCCGCAAAAGCGCCGCTTGCCAGCGCCACGCCGAAGATGATCACTCCCCACGCCCACAGCTTGAGCCAATTTTGCCAGAAGCTTGTCATAGCATTTCCTTTCCTGTTCGCCTAATCATGTAGCATATGCTACATTAACGTAGCAGTCGCTACAAGCATTAATTGCGCATAAGCAGGCCTGGATGAAATTGAGCAAAACAGACGAACGGCGTTCTGCAATTGTCGACCGACTGGCCGACCATGTGCTGGCGCATGGTTTGGTTGCGGCCAGCTTGCGTCCATTGGCCAAGGCTGCGGGTACCAGCGACCGTATGCTGCTCTATTACTTTTCCGACAAATCCGAATTGCTGGCTGCCACGCTGCAGCGCATCGCCGAACGCATGACTGGGGCGATGGTCGAACAGGTCTCACCCGAACCGTTGCCAATTGAAGCCCTTCAGAAAAGACTGGCGGCCATGCTCTTCGATGATCGCTTCTGGCCCTATATGTGCGTCTGGATCGAGCTGGCGAGCCGAGCAGCAAGACGCGATCCGCTCTACACCCCGATCGCCGCCGCTATCGGACAGGGCTTCCTTGCTTGGGGCGAAGCCCAATTGGCGGCCGAAAACGAAGAGGTGCGCACACGCGATGCAGCCAAATTGCTGATCGCGATAGAGGGCATGGTGCTGGTTCGTGCCATCGGGCTTGGCGAAACGGTGGAACGCAGCCTCAGCTGATCAGGGCTCGTGCTTTGACGCTTTGACCGGCTTGATCATCCCCGGTGTTACAAACCCCATGCCTTCGGGCACCAAAGCCGCCTGTTTGAGTTTGGTTTCCATTGAGCGATATTCCTCCTCCATTTCCGGAGAAACCGTCGCGCGGCTGGCGTTAAGCGCCTGGCTGAAATGGGTCATCCGGACTTCATCGGCATCGCCCCCGCCCTCGCGCAGCGCGAACAGGCCCGCGCGGCGGACCAGATCCTCGAGATCGGCACCGGTATAGCGCTCGGTGCGCTCGGCGATTTCGTCGAGGTCGACATCCTTCCCCAGCGGCATCTTCGCCGTGTGGATGCCCAAAATGCGGCGACGCCCGCCCTTGTCGGGTACCGTGACATAGACCAGTTCGTCGAATCGTCCGGGGCGAAGCAGGGCCGGGTCCATCAGCGTTGGCCGGTTGGTTGCGCCGATCACGACCACCGATTGCAACTCCTCCAGCCCGTCCATTTCGGCGAGCAAAGTGTTGACCACCCGCTCGGTTGCTTGCGGCTCGTTCCCACCACGACCGCGTGCCGGGGCGAGGCTGTCAATCTCGTCGATGAAGATGATCGTCGGTGCGACCTGCCGCGCGCGGGCGAAAAGGCGGGCGATTTGCTGCTCGCTCTCGCCATACCATTTGCTCAGCAGGTCGGACGATTTGGTCGAGATGAAATTGGCCTCGCTCTCGCGCGCCACGGCTTTGGCGAGCAGGGTCTTGCCGGTACCCGGTGGGCCATAGAGCAGGAAGCCCTTGGCCGGGCGAATGCCGAGACGGCGGAAGGCGTCGGGGTTTTTGAGCGGGAGCTCGATCCCCTCCTTCAGCTTCGCCTGCGCCTCGTCGATCCCGCCGACATCTTCCCAGCGGACATTGGGTGACTGCACCATCACCTCGCGCATCGCCGAAGGCTGGACGCGTTTGAGCGCCTCAAGGAAATCGTCGCGCGTGACCTTCAGGTTTTCGAGAACTTCGGCTGGGATCGTGCCGCTCGAAAGGTCAAGCTTGGGCATGATCCGTCGCACGGCCTCGATCGCTGCCTCGCGGCTGAGCGCATTGAGATCAGCTCCGACAAAGCCGTAGGTCGTGCGCGCCAGTTCGCGCAACGAGACCTTGGCATCGAGCGGCATGCCGCGTGTGTGGATGGCAAGGATTTCGCGCCGACCGCTTTCGTCAGGAACGCCGACGATGATTTCGCGGTCGAAACGGCCCGGACGGCGCAGCGCTTCGTCAATCGCTTCGGGCCTGTTGGTGGCCGCAATTACGACCAGATTGGTTCGCGGTTCCAACCCGTCCATCAGCGTCAGCAACTGCGCGACCAGCCGCTTCTCCGCCTCACCATGCACCTTGTCGCGCGACGGGGCGATCGAATCGATCTCGTCGATAAACAGGATCGAGGGCGCGGCCTTGGTCGCTGCTGCAAAAATCTCCCGCAGTTTCTTCTCGGATTCGCCATAAGCCGACCCCATGATTTCTGGGCCGTTGATGACGAAGAACTCCGCCTCGCTCTCATTGGCGACAGCGCGGGCGAGGCGCGTCTTGCCTGTTCCCGGCGGGCCATGCAGCAACACGCCGCGCGGTGGATCGACCCCCAGCCGGGTGAACAGTTCGGGATAGCGCAAAGGCAGCTCGACCATTTCGCGGAGCTGGCGGATGGTGTCGCCCATGCCGCCAATATCGTCATAGGTCACATCGGCGCGACGCACATCGCCATCGTGGCTGTATTCGGCGCGCAGTTCGACTTCGGTATCCTGATCGATGTGGACGATGCCTTTGGGCATGGTCGACAAGACCGTAAGGCGGATTTCGGCGAGGGCAAAGGCAGGTGCGGCCAGCATTTGTGCCAGTTGCGGCGGCATATTTTCGGGCGCAACGCGCTGCTGGCCATGCGTTGCGACGACATCGCCGGCAACCAGTGCGCGACCGATGAAATTGCGTTTCAGCGCATCACCCGGGCCTTCGAGCCGGATTTCGGGTTGGGCGGGCGCAAAAACCACGCGCTTGGCCGCAATCGATTTGGTTTTCTTAACTTCGACATGATCGCCCGCCCCGGAACCTGCGTTGGCGCGCTGCAGGCCATCCAGTCGTATCACTTCCAGCCCTTCGTCCTCGGGATAAGGATCAAATGCCCTTGCGACGGTCGTGCGTTTGCCTGCAATCTCGATCACATCGCCTTGCTGCAGGCCATGTTCGGCCATGAACTCGCGCGACAGGCGGGCGAGGCCGCGCCCCGAATCCTCGGGCCGGGCGTTGGCAACCTGAAGTTTGCTGTTTTTCTGCTTTGCCATATTCGACACCTTTGACCCAAGCGCTTGATTTTCAAGATAGGGTGGAGGGCCGGACGGGGCAACGGGCAAAAAAAAGGCCGGGGATGAACCCGGCCTTGGAAAGTCTTACTTTAGGAGAGGATGCCTGTAAGGCCTCACCTTTATGTGACTCGCTCATTTTTTGTGCAAGTGCGAAGAAAACAATCGGGGTTGCAATTTTTGCAATCCGAATTAGCTTTCAACTCAACGAAAACAGGCAAAATTCTGAAGAGGATGAAAACGCCCTTCATTTTTGCGCCGCACAATTAAGTGAGACCTCCCCAAATGCGCCGATTGCCGCCGCTGCGTTCGCTCGAAGCTTTTGTCCGGATAGCCAAATTGGGCTCCGCCAAGGCTGCCGCATCCGAAATGGCGCTGTCGCCGCCCGCCTTGAGTCGGCGAATCAAAGCGCTCGAAGATTTCATGGGCAAACCGCTTTTTGAACGAAAGGCGCAGGCGATGATCCTGAATGCCGATGGCAATGCCCTGCTGAAAGCGATCGAGCCCGCGCTGGAGGCGATGGCCGATGCTGTCGAGGAATTGTCTGGCCAGGGCGGCGAATATCGGCTTCGGCTGGGCGTACTGCCACTGTTCGGTTCGCAACGCCTCATCCCAAAGCTGCCCGAGTTGCGGAAACTGTTTCCCAAGTTGCACATCGACGTCGACACCTCGGCGCACGCAGAAAATTTGCTTGGCGACGTTGTCGATGCAGCGATCATCATCGCTGACCAGGTCGATCCGCGCCTCTACGCTGTCCGGCTTGATCGCAACAATGTCTATGCCATCGCCTCGGAGGATATGGCCAAGGACCATAATCTGAAAAAACCTGCCGATCTGAAGGATCAGACCGTGCTGGTGCACAGCGACATGCCACTGATCTTCAACGCCTGGCGCGATGCCGTGGGGGAACCGCGGCTGAAGCCTGCAGCGATCGATCATATCGACAGCGGCCCGTTGATGCTCGAAGCTGCTGCCAACGGGCTGGGCGTGGCGATCATGCACGGCAGCCATTTTTCAGATGCCAAGGATCCGCGGCTTGTTCGCCTTTTTGATACCGAAGTCGAAAGCCCGTACAGCTATTGGTTTGTCTGCCGCCCGCGCGCGCTGAAGCAGCGCGCTGTCCGAATCTTTCACGACTGGCTTCTGAAGTCCGGCGTGTAAAACAAAAGGCCGAGGGTTGGGGTGGTGTGAACCCCGCCCTCGGCAGGATGTTGGCATAGGGAGATCCATGCCAACCGGGTCGCAACGCCCGATTGGCAGGTGAATGGGAATGCGTAGCGTGATGGGCGTCACGCTTTCCAATTAGTCCGATTCAATTTTCAGTCAGTTACGCGGCTATCGCCAAACCGCCGTCGCATGGGCCAGGCTGTTTTGCTCATGCGCGTTTGCATGTTCTACGATCCAGCGTATCCGCTCCAGTTCGCGTATAGCCAAGGGTTCTGGAAACTTCACGCCACAGCGATTGCCACGGACCCAGGCGACGATACCCATTGCCTCGATCCGCTCGACACGGATCAGCACTGTCGCACCAACGCGAGGCGGCCCGCCGAGCTGCAACCGACAGCCGGTGCGGGAGATATTTTCCAGCCTGCAGCGCTCGGATCGTTCGGGCAGCACCATACCGGCGTCGATTTCCGTCGCCAGCCGCGCCATTTTGCGATTGCCCAATTTGCCGAAGGATCGGGGATTCATCATCGCATGCCCGATAGCATCGTGGCGGTGAAGAATTAGTTAGGCTGTCGGTTTTTGTCGGCGAACAAATCAGGGCAGAGGCAGTCCCTGTTCGGTGGCGGCTTTTAGCCTTACCCCAAAATAAATGGGCGCTGGTATTGCTACCAGCGCCCACTGCGCCTGATCTTGGAAGTCCTTGGCCACTAGGGCCATTCTTTCCGCTTTCCGGCGTCCGGCTCGCTGGCGGCCCCGAAGGGTCGCCAGTTTGCCTGACTGCTTTCGGTATCCTGCCCGGCGTTGGCTTTTGGCGGTGAGGCCTTGGCCCGCACATGGCGTTCGTTGTCCGGCAGCAACCTCTGCTTTCCTGCTTCTTCCACTTTCGCTTCTGAAACGCTCTGGCGAGGTGTCTGACAGTTCCTTCGTTCCGCTCTGCTTCCCGTTTCCGTTCCGCTTCGCTTTCCGGCTTCCCTGCCTGACAAGTTCAAACTCTCATCGAAGACCGAGTCGGGCAACGGGAATCTTGCGACTTATCCACAGGGCGAGGGGTTTGCGGTGGACAAAATGGAGAACAAGAAGAAGCGTGTCGTGGCCGCGACATAATCCATCGCCTGTGCGACATTAAGCCACAAACGAATACGGCCTCCACGCTGTGCATGAAGGCCGTTCGTATCGACGGGCGGGCGGGGGAGAGGAGGAGGAGAGTGCCCGGCCCATCAATGTCTCGAAAGTTTCGCTTTCGTTGAGAGCTATTTGGCGATTGGCGGTTCATTGTGCAATTGCGAAAAGAAAAAGGTCAGTTGCAAAGAATGCAACTGACCTCAAATTGTGCCCTTTGCACTTTGCCTATCAGGCGGCCATGGCCTGCCACATCGTCATCACAAGCGCGAAACCGCGCGCATCGCCGGTGGTGGTGCCTTCCATCCGGTTCATAACATAGGAAAAGGTCGTTTGTGCATCCATGTCGATGATGGCAATCGAGCCGCCATAGCCGCCCCAATAACAGCTATTGGGATTGGGCAGCGGCACCATCCCGCCGGGCAGGCCAAAGCCCATGCCGAAGCGGACAGGAATGCCCAGAATCAGGTCTGTGCCTTCGACTTGACATTCGAGCGCTCGGCGGCAACCGGCTTCGGAAAGGAAACGTTTGCCTTTCGCGACACCGCCATTGGCCAATATGGCATGGATTTCTGCGACTGAACGCGCATTACCCGTTCCACCAGCCGCCGGGATCTCGGCGCCGCGCCATGCACGCTTGGCAGTTTCGCCAACATCAATGCCCGGATTGGTCGCCATATTGCTTTGCAGTTCTGAACTGGCCTGCGCAGCGACAGCAACCGGAGGCGGAACCAGTTCGGCGACACGGGCGTCCTCGCTCGCGGGCAGGCCAATATGGAAGTCAGCACCCAGCGGCTCAGCGATTTCTTCGCGGAACACGGTGCCGACAGTCTTGCCTGTCGCCCGCCGGATCACTTCGCCCACCAGATAGCCTTGGGTCAGCGCGTGATAGCCTGGAGCTGTCCCCGGTTCCCAGAAAGGCGCCTGACGCGCAAGCAGGTCGGTGCATTTGAACCAGTCGTACAGGTCTTCACGCTGCAGCGGCTCCTTCCAGCCTGAAAGTCCTGCCGAATGGCTCAGCAACTGGGCGATCGTGACATCGGCTTTGCCTTCGCTGGCAAATTCGGGCCAATATTTCGTAACCTTGTCATGCAGGTCGAAAACGCCGCGGTCGGCCAGCAGCAATGCGGTGAGCGCAGTCATCGTTTTGGTCGTGGAATAGACATTGACGATGGTGTCGCGTTCCCAGTCGCGTGATTTGGCAGGATCGGCATGACCACCCCAGATATCGACGACGGTTTCACCGCCCTGCGTAGCGCAGAAGGATGCGCCGAGATCGGCTCCGCTGGCCAGACTTGCCGCCATGACGGACTTTACGCCCGCAAAACGGTCGTGCGTCGTACCGTGGACGGTCACGCGTCGATGCTCGGCGATCCGATATTGGCATGCGCGACGCCGCCGTCGACGGTGATCGTATCGCCGACGACATAGTTGCCAGCATCCGAGGCGAGATAGATCGCGGCAGCGGCCATATCCTCGGCGATGCCAATGCGTTTGTTCGGGATACCATTTGCTACGGCATCGCCATGGTCGCGGGCTGCTTTGTTCATGTCCGACGCAAAGGCACCCGGTGCAATTGCGGAAACGTTGATCTGGTCCTGCACCAGCCGCGCTGCCATGCGCTTAGTGAGATAAAGGATCGCCGATTTGGAGGCGTGATAGCTATAGGTTTCCCACGGGTTGAGGCGAATACCATCGATCGAACCAATATTGATGACCTTCGCTGGATGTGCCTTTGTCGCTGCCGCCTTGAGCAGCGGATAAAATGCCTGCGTCAGGAAGAAGGGGCCCTTGACGTTCAGGTCCATGACCTTGTCCCAACCGGCTTCCGGAAAGTCTTCAAACGGCGCACCCCATGCGGCACCCGCATTGTTGACCAGAATGTCGAGCTTTGATTCGCGTTCGGCGAATGCAGCCGCCAGCGCCTTGCAGCCCTCGACGGTCGAAACGTCCATGGGAAGCGGGATGCAGTTGGGGCCCAGTTCGGCAGCCGTCGCTTCACAGGCATCGGCCTTGCGTGAACTGATATAGACCTTGGCACCCGCCGCGATGAAGCCTTCGGCCATGTGGCGACCCAGATTTTTGGAACCGCCGGTGACGAGCGCGACGCGACCTTCAAGGCTGAAAAGTTTCTGCAAGTCCATGTTGTTCTCCTTTGAATCCCCCTCCCGCTTGCGGGAGGGGTTAGGGGAGGGGG